>NZ_PJCT01000002.1:0-1020527 GCF_002837495.1 Bacillus sp. SN32
TACCCACGTGTTACTCACCCGTCCGCCGCTAACATCAGGGAGCAAGCTCCCATCTGTCCGCTCGACTTGCATGTATTAGGCACGCCGCCAGCGTTCGTCCTGAGCCAGGATCAAACTCTCCGATAAATGGATCACAGGTTAAGTTCACCGCATCCTGCGGCGACACCTGTGTGACCTGCGTCATGCAGGCCCTAGTTTGACTGACTACGCACATCGCTGTGCGATTTATAAAAATGAATTAACAGGTACGTTTTGTCTTGTTTAGTTTTCAAAGATCATTTCGTTACTTCTCAATGAAGCAGCTTTACTAATATAACATTCAGCTTCTTTTTTGTCAATAACTTTTTCAAGTTGTTTTGAAGCATCTAGTTTGTGTCCGCTGTGCATCAGCGACGTTTAATAATATAACACCTGTATTTATTTATTGCAATAGTTTTTTTAAAAAAATCTATAAAACAAATAAACTATAATCCTCGCCATGATTTCTAAAGCGTGTGTATCATATAACTTTCTTAAAAGAACATATACATCAGTCATGTGATCTTGTTGTTTTTTTCGTTTTCTTGTATAGTAGAAACGAACTAAATACTGATGACCACAAGGGGAGCATTAAAGCTGAGAGTGAGCGGTTTCGTTCTGACCCTTTGAACCTGTTAGTTAACGCTGGCGTAGGGATGTGGCAAAGTCAAATGAATTGCAGATCGTAAAGCAGTGCGTGGAACTTTTCTCATCCTTCCGCGTGCTGCTTTTTTGTTGTCCTTTTGGTTGTCTGTCAATGGAAGGAGATAGATATGAATCAATCTAAGCAACTGGTTCGCCTTATTGAAATTGCCATTATGACAGCGGCAGCCGTTATTTTAGACATTGTCTCAGGAATGTTTCTTAGCATGCCTCAAGGAGGCTCGGTCTCCATCATGATGATTCCGATCTTTTTAATTTCGTTTCGCTGGGGGATCAAAGCAGGTCTTACTACAGGTTTGTTGACAGGTCTAGTACAAATAGCAATCGGAAACTTGTTTGCTCAACATCCTGTACAGCTATTGTTAGATTACATTGTCGCTTTCGCAGCAATCGGCATAAGCGGCTGTTTCGCTTCTTCAGTCCGTAAAGCCGCTGTATCAAAAACAAAAGGGAAATTGATTGTTTCAGTGGTAAGCGCAGTTTTTATCGGCAGTTTGCTGCGCTATGCCGCGCATGTCATTTCAGGAGCTGTGTTTTTCGGCAGCTTTGCTCCAAAAGGAACGCCGGTATGGATTTATTCTTTAACTTATAATGCGACTTACATGGTTCCTTCATTCATTATTTGTGCAATTGTCCTATGTTTATTATTTATGACAGCACCCCGTTTGCTTAAAAGTGACAAAGCGTAAAAATAACAATCCCCCAGCGAATTCCGCTGGGGGATTTTTCGTTATCTGTTAAGAAGTGTTTTTAAAGCTGAAAGATCCGGCCAGCCAAGACCTACTTCTTTCAGCCTTACTCCGGCAATTTCAAAGTTGTCCTCCGCTACTCTTTCAGGTGAATAGGCCTGATAAAATATAATCGAGGGATTCTGCTCAATAACCCAAACAAACATACTTGAAAAACCATGTTGAAGCAAAAACTCCGCTCCTTTTGCTAAGAGCGCCCTGCCTGCACCTTGCCGCTGGCGCTCTTCCAGAAGATAAATAGCGTATAACTCGCCGTCATAGCCTTCTTGTTCAGAGCGAATAGGTCCAAATGAAGCAAAGCCGAATACTGAACCCATTTCGTCCTGAGCAACAAATACTCCCTTTAACGAGCGACTTTTCCATTTGTCTTCAAATTCCTTATAGTTCAGGCTGTTTAAATAATCAATCGGGATAGTTTCGTGGTATGTTGTCCTCCAGCTGTCTACATGCACTTTTGCAATGCCCTTTATATCCTCTAACTTCGCTTCACGTACAGTTACCATACGGTTCTGTCCTTTCCTTACTCTGACTTTTGGACCGTTTTGGCTTCTTTGATTTCATTTGTTAATTCATTGATGCTTTGTTTTACGTTTCCTTTTCCTGAAAAGTTCTCAAGCATTTCTTTTACATCGATTCCCGAGGATGCTTTTAAACTTTCTTGCAGACTTGACATTAAGTTCGTCGCATAGCTGGTTACTTTGTTTGCTCCGCTTGATTCACCGCTTCCTCCTGTATCGACAACGGTGATTTTATCAATATTTGAAAGAGGTGCCGCTGCTTGTTTCGCGTATTCCGGAAGCATTTTGACAATCATATCGAAAATCGCCGCCTGCCCGTACTGTTCAAAGGCAGCCGCAATTTTCTCTTTTGCTTCCGCTTCTGCAAGACCTTTCAGGCGGATAACCTCTGCCTCTGTCTCTCCTTTCGCTTTGTCTGCTTCTGCTTTTGCTAGCCCGTCAATTCTTACTTTTTCCGCCTCAGCCTTTGCCATTGCTTCAATACTGTACTTCTTGGCATCGGCTTCCGCGAGCTGTTTGGCTTTCTCAGCTGCTGCGGACTGCTCAACAGAATAACGGTCTGCATCGGCTTTTTTCTTTACCTCTGAGTCGTATTGACGTTCACGGCGAAGAATTTCTTTTTCTTCTAGCTCTATTTGTTTTTGGCGTTCGATAATTTTAACCTGCATTTCCTGCTCTGTGACTTGCTGGCGCGCTCTGGCAGTCTCTAAATCATATGCTTGGTCGGCATTCGCTTTTGCCGTATCTTGTTCTCTGCGGAATTCAGCCATTTTGAGCTGATTGAGTTTTTCAGCTTCAGCGATTTCCGTCGCCCGTTCAAGTTCTGATTTTTTTGCGTCTTTATCGGCTTCTGCCCGCTTAATTCGGGTTTCTTTATCAGCCTCTGCTGTTGCGATATCAGCATCGCGTTTTACTTGGGCAATTCTCGGTTTCCCTAATGATTCAAGATAACCGTTTTTATCACGAACATCTTTAATGGTAAACGAGACGATTACAAGCCCCATTTTCGCGAGATCCTGTGAAGCGACACGCTGCACCTCTTGAGAGAATTTTTCTCTGTTTTTATAGATTTCTTCTACTGTCATTGAGCCGAGAATGGAACGAAGGTGGCCTTCTAAAACCTCCCGCGCTTCCTGCTCACGGTCGTCTTTTGATTTCCCTAAAAATTGTTCGGCCGCTGTAGCGATTTCTCCTATAGAACCGCCGATTTTAATAATCGCAGTTCCATCGGCCATTACCGGCACTCCTTGTTCTGTATAGACTTCAGGTGTCGAAACATCGAGTTTGCTTGATAATAAGCTTAGCGGCTCTGCCTGCTGGAAGACGGGAAGGACAAAGGTTCCTCCGCCGCGGACGATTTTAATACGGTTGCCGCCTTCATCGACATGAACATTTTTATTGCCCAGATAGCTCCCTGTTACAATTAACGCTTCATCAGGCCCTGCTGTACGATACTTCGTAATAAACACAGCTATTAGTGCAATTAATAAAAAGAATACAACTCCGATGATTATTATAATCGGCATTGTCATATCAAATTCCTCCTTTTATGTTAAATGGGTTCATGCGGAGTAACCGAAAGAACTCCGTTGTTAATATCTACGACTAACACCATTGTCCCGTAACTGATCTGCTGATTATCAAAACTGACCGCTGACTTTGAAATGGTGCCGCCTATCCCTTCTATGACCACTTCACCAAACCCGTCAACCGGAACAGCTGTAATCACTTTACCGAGTCTTCCTCTGAGATCATCTTCTCTATATGCCAATGATTCTTCTGCAGATGATAATGGTACCAGTACAAAGATGTGAAGCAATACCACCAGCATGATTGAAAGGATGCAAGATAAAAGCGCAATCAGCAAGCTCGACAGAGGCAATACGAGTTCACCTATATATCCGCCCGCTGAAAAACATGTGAAAAATGAGAGCACTAATGTCGGATTAAGAAACGGAATGCCTTCTGGCAGCCCTGCAAATACATCTCCGAAAAACAGGAATAACAGCGTAAGGCTGCCCGCAATAATAAGCGTATAAAGATACATTGTTTGTATAGGTACTCCAAATAACTCCAACTTCCTCATCCTTTCTTCATCAATGCATTGATGAACGGCTGCCGTTATCATTTATACGAGACACCACAGGAAAAGTTTCAAAATTTTAAGACAAATAACCCATTTGAAGTGCTTTATAAATGATAATTGCTTATATATATGGTAATGTCATTTTAGGAGGAGATATGATGAGTATCTTTAATGAAGCCAGATTAGAAACGTGGAACGAATTGAAAGGACTTTCTGACGAAAAGCTGAACCAAAAGCCTTCTGCTGAAGAATGGAGCATACGGGAAGTTCTTGACCATTTGAAAAAAATCGATATGACCGCACAAAAAATGTTGAAGGAACGTGTAAAGGACGCTCCGATTAAAGAAATTGAAGAAAAACCGCTTGAGGTAGCACAGGACAGAAATAATAAACGGAAAGCCCCGAGTCATCTTGAGCCTGCGCATGATTTTATTTCAGGCAGCCAAATGAAACGTGAGCTTGATGTGGTAAGAGAGCAGCTGACTGCTGCGATTGCCTCTCTGAAAGAAGAAGATTTTGAAAGAGTGCTTCCGCATCCTGTGTTTCAAGAGCTGACTGTCAGACAGTGGATCGATTTTATCGGCCATCATGAAAAACGGCACCTCAGCCAAATGAAAGAAATTAAAGAAAAGATAGAAAGGGCCTGATTTGATCAGACCCTTTCTGCTTTTCGTTTAACTTTTCGCTGATAGGAATGAACTTCTATTTCATCACCTGTGTAAACAGCACCAGGTCTCTCCACAATACAGACAATCCCTCTAATGCCCAGTGCGTGGCGGACGAAAGCCGGCGCCAGCTTCGGTTGGTCCGGATAATAAGACTGAATGACTTCTCCCGGCTGGATACACGGATCATTTTCGCCCTCACACAGCAGAGCCGCTCCGCTCGGAAAAATAATCCGGCTTCCTTCTTTTAATGAAGTAAGATCTGGCATACCGCTGACTGCCACATTCGCCCCGAGCCATTCCGGCAAAATCCTTGGCACTCCCATTTTTAAAGCGATTTCGTTGCATTCCTCTATTGAAACAATTGAAATTTGTCTGCGGTTGAAAATTTCAGTCCCTCTTGAAAACATTGGTTCTCTGGCTCCCGCTTTTTTGGTCAGGCCAAAATGCAAGTCGCCGGGGATGCCGCCATAATCAAAATCAAGCTTGTCCATTTGCTTTGTTACGAAGCTATCTGTATCTGCGATATATAAGCCTTCCGCTTTTGCAGTCATACGCTTCCACATCAGCTGGCACCTTCCTTCTTATCTAAAATTTCCACCTATGCTTCATTATCCCAAAAAATCCCGCTCTGTAAAGGAGCGGGATTTTGATTATACCGTTTTAGGCGTAAGGTTAAAGCAGCGCTTGTAGATCCAGTTGTATGCTTTTTCATTTAAATCTCTAGGGTTTCCGAAGGTTTGCGGATCTTTCATTGCTTCTTTAGACAAGCGTTCGATCATATCAGGTGATACTCCCTGCTCTTCTAAAGTCGGCACTTCTAAATCTTCGACCAGATCATACATCCAATTGACAGATGCTTTCGCAGCTTCTTCTGTTGTCATCTTGCTTGTATCAATACCGAACGCTTTCGCAATACGCGCAAACTTCTCAGGATAGCCCTTCCAGTTGTATTCCATGACAGGTCCCATCATCGCCGCAACACATTGGCCGTGAGCGACTGGGATAATACCGCCAAGCGTTTGGCTCATCGCATGAGCAGCGCCCGCTGATTCACTTCCGTAAGAAAGACCGGCAAGCATCGCAGCCTGCGCCATTCCGTACCTTGCTTCCAGATCCTCTCCATCAGCAAATGCCCTCTTGATGTAATGAGCGGCATACTCAATCGCCATTAAGGCAACCGCATCCGTGATTGGCTGTGCAAATTTCATTGTATAGCACTCAATGGCATGGGCGAGCGCATCAATTCCCGTCATAGCTGTTACATGCGGAGGCATTGAAACATGAAGCTCAGGATCAATGATGGTCAAGTGCGCTGCAATCAGCGGACCGCCCGTGTTGAATTTGAATTCTCTTTCTTCATCTGTGATAACCGCCCATTGGGTTACTTCTGATCCTGTTCCAGCTGTAGTGGGAATTGTCGTCAGCGGAGGAATGCGGTTTTCCAGCGGTTTTTTCCCATCTGCCGCTTCATAATCAAGCACGCTTCCTTCGTGAGTCGCTTCTACTCCGATTGCTTTTGCCGTATCCATGGAGCTTCCGCCTCCGACTGCCACCAAACCATTACAGTTCTCTTTTTTGTAAAGCTCAGATCCTTCATTCACCAGACGGACAGGCGGGTTTGGCTCAACTTTATTAAAGAGCACCACTTCAATGCCTGCTTCTTTAAGTGATTCGATTACGGGATCAGCAACACCGGCTTTATAAATCCCAGGGTCTGTGACAAGGAGCGCTTTTGAAACGCCCAGTGCAGCTACTTCCTCACCCGTATGCTTGATGGCTCCGATTCCATGCTTAATCACAGTCGGAATTTCAAATGTGTGGAATTTCTGCATGCTTTCTACCTTCATGTTTAATGTCATCATCAATCTCCCCCTCTTATGAATTGAACCAGTTAACCGCTGCCGGTTTTGTATTACGGTATACATGTTTGACTTCTGTGTATTCTTCAAGGCCTATTTTTCCAAGCTCGCGTCCGAACCCGGATTGCTTATATCCGCCCCATGGCGCTTGTGCAAAGTACGGATGAAAATCGTTGATCCAAACGGTTCCCATTCTCAAGCGGGCTGCTACCCGTTCGCACTTTTCAATATCTTTTGACCATACCGCTCCAGCCAAGCCATAGATGGTATCATTCGCAAGCTCGATTACCTCTTCTTCAGAGCTGAAGGTTTCGACTGTCAATACAGGACCGAAAACCTCTTCCTGAACGATTCTCATGTCAGAATTACAGTTTGAGAAAATAGTAGGCTCATAGAAAAAGCCGTTTTGAAGCGCAGGATCTTCCGGGCGTTTGCCTCCTGTCTCCAGCTTCGCGCCTTCCTCTATTCCGATCTCTACATATTTTTCTACCTTTGCCCTGTGCTCCGCCGAAATAAGCGGACCGCTTTCTGTCTCAGCATGAAAACCGTTTCCGAGTTTTATGCGTTTTGCCCGTTTGACCAGCTCCGCCAAAAATTGATCATGAATGGCGTCCTCAACAAGCAAGCGGGAACCTGCAGAGCATACTTGGCCGGCGTGGAAAAATACAGCGTTTAAGGCCTGATCAACCGCAACTTCTAAATCCGCATCCTTGAAAACAATATTTGGGTTTTTCCCGCCAAGTTCAAGGGCGATTTTTTTGACGTTTCCGCTTGCCGCCCGCATGATTTTTTTGCCTGTTTCAATTCCGCCCGTAAATGAAATCAAATCGACGTCTCTGTTTACTGCAAGCTCGTCGCCCACTGTGGCTCCCGGTCCAAGAACAAGATTTGCGACACCTTTTGGAACACCGGCTTCTTCCATCAGCTTAAAGACTTTGATTGTCGTCAGCGGCGTAATCTCACTCGGCTTCATGACGATTGTGTTTCCTGCAGCCAGTGCAGGGGCGATTTTCCAGCTCGCTTGAAGGAGCGGATAATTCCATGGAGTGATCTGGCCGCAAACCCCGATTGGCTCTCTAATAATTTTGCTTTCTGAATCAGGAATCGGAGATGAAATGATCTCTCCGCCATCTTTGTCTGCCAAGCCGGCGTAATATTGAAAAACATTGGCGATATCGTCCATATCAGCCTTGCTTTCTTCGAGTGTTTTTCCTGTATCAAGAGATTCAAGCTCAGCCAGCTCCTCAAGATCGCGTCTGATTAATTCCGCAATTTTCAGAACAATTTTTCCGCGTTCAAGCCCGGATAGCGAAGACCATTCTCCTTTGTCAAATGCTCTGCGCGCGGCTGCGATTGCTTTGATGGCATCCTCTCGCCCTCCCTCGCTTACAGTTGCAATTTCTTCTTGATTAAATGGATTGATAATACTGCGGATCTGTTCTTTTTCGGCACTGATCCATTCTCCGTCAATGAATAATGTTTGACTCATATAAGCCTCCTTGACGTAAATAAAGTTTGTTAAATAAAAATTTAATGTTTTTAACAACCTTAATCTAACATATGGTTTTTAAACTGTCAAAGTCCCATTTTGATTTTTCTTTTTGACTTTTTCTCATGTTTCGTTAAGATAAAGAACATAAAGAAATAACTTAACGAATTTAATTTTCTAAAGGAAAAGAGGGTCAGTATGGATGAAAATCCAGAATTTGCAGCTATAGAACAGGCTCGGGATCTTGTTATTGACTCCATTGCTGAAACGATGGATCTTTACGGAATTACCCGCAGTGTCGGGATTTTATATGGGACGATGTATATGAGGGATGAGATGACGCTTGACGAAATGCGTGAGGAGTTGCAAATGAGCAAACCAAGCATGAGCACAGGCGTCAAAAAGCTTCAAGACTTAAATGTAGTGAAAAAAACATTTCACCGGGGCATCCGTAAGCATACATTTGTGGCTGAGAAGGATTTCTTTAAATTTTTCACAAATTTCTTTCCACCTAAATGGGAGCGGGAGGTTCAAGTGAATGTAGCAGCGATCGAGGAAGCTCAAGCTGATTTACAAAAGGTTTTATGCAAGGAAGATCTCGATGAGGATATCAAAAATGAAGCACTGCAGTTATATGATCAGCTGGAAAGCTCTAAAGCTTACTATGACTGGCTGAAACGGCTTGCTGAATCGGTGCAGACCGGAGAAATTTTTAAATTTATACCGATCGAAACAAAGTAAAGCAGAAAACGCCTGGGAAAGCAGGCGTTTTTTTGATGTAACTACTACAAATTTGAAAAATACGGGAAAAACACCCCATTTACTTCCAAAATATTTGATGGTAATTTTATGTAGGTAAAATTTGTATTTGGCCTTTCAGAGGAGGTGAAAAGCGGGCAGGCCTGTTTAATTTATCATTTTTTAGGGGGAATTTTGTTATGAAACGCAAATTATTATCTTCTTTGGCAATTAGTGCATTAAGTCTCGGATTACTCGTTTCTGCACCTACAGCTTCTTTCGCGGCTGAATCTACATCACCTAAAGCTCATACTGAATCTACTATGAGAACACAGTCTACAGCTTCATTGTTCGCAACAATCACTGGCGCCAGCAAAACGGAATGGTCTTTCTCAGATATCGAATTGACTTACCGTCCAAACACGCTTCTCAGCCTTGGCGTTATGGAGTTTACATTGCCAAGCGGATTTACTGCAAACACGAAAGACACATTGAACGGAAATGCCTTGCGTACAACACAGATCCTCAATAACGGGAAAACAGTAAGAGTTCCTTTGGCACTTGATTTGTTAGGAGCTGGCGAATTCAAATTAAAACTGAATAACAAAACACTTCCTGCCGCTGGTACATATACTTTCCGTGCAGAGAATAAATCATTAAGCATCGGAAATAAATTTTACGCAGAAGCCAGCATTGACGTGGCTAAGCGCAGCACTCCTCCGACTCAGCCTTGCGGTTGCAACTAATGTAAAAGACCGGTTAACGCCGGTCTTTTTTGCGTTTTACCCTCCCCTTTTTCTCTAATCCCCGTTATCTTTTTTCTGGTTTAAAATTTAAATTGACAAACACTAGAAACAGGAGTAAATTCTTGAGTGTTCAATTTCATACAGTCTCTTTTACCGCTTAATCAAACACGAACGGGGGAACCAACGATTGGCTGTTTTATTAACAGCCTTGGGGTGAATCTTACTAAGTAAGAGGGGGTACTCTGAATCCCTAATCCGACAGCTAACCTCGTAGGCGTATACAGAGAGGAGGTCTATTATTTGGCCATTCTTTGCAATGGTCTTTTTTGCTTCAGAAACGTTAATTCACTAAGGGAGATATGAACATTGGGAAGAATTAAAAATAAGCAATTTGCCGTGATCGGTCTGGGCCGGTTTGGCGGCAGCATTTGTAAAGAACTTCATAGAATGGGGCATGAGGTCCTTGCGGTTGATATCAACGAAGAAAAGGTCAATGCATATGCTTCTTACGCCACTCATGCGGTAATTGCCAACGCCACCGAAGAAAACGAATTGCTTTCATTAGGAATACGCAATTTTGAATATGTGATTGTTGCCATCGGAGCAAATATTCAAGCGAGTACGCTGACCACCCTATTATTAAAGGAGCTTGATATTCCAAATATTTGGGTGAAGGCTCAAAACTATTATCATCACAAGGTGCTTGAAAAAATCGGCGCTGACCGGATTATTCATCCTGAAAAAGATATGGGAGTTAAAATCGCACAAAGCCTTTCAGACGAAAATGTTTTGAATTACATTGATCTATCTGATGAATACAGTATTGTCGAGCTGTTGGCTACGCGCAAGCTTGATTCAAAATCGATTATTGACCTGAATGTAAGAGCAAAGTACGGCTGCACGATCCTGGCCATCAAACATCATGGAGATATCTGTCTTTCCCCCGCGCCTGAAGACATCATTCACGAGCAAGATTGCCTGGTGATCATGGGCCACAAAAAGGATATTAAACGTTTTGAAAACGAAGGGATGTAGACAAAGGTGACACTTCAAAAGGATAAAGTGATCAAATGGGTTCGGTTTACACCGCCTCAAGTGCTTGCCATTGGTTTTTTCCTTACCATTATCATCGGGGCTGTCCTATTAATGCTTCCGATTTCCACTACGAAGCCATTGTCATGGATAGATGCCCTTTTTACTGCGGCTTCCGCTACAACTGTTACAGGGCTTGCTGTTGTCGATATCGGTACTCAATTTACGGTATTCGGGCAAACAGTTATTATGGGGCTGATTCAGATTGGCGGGCTTGGATTTATGACGTTTGCGGTCTTGATCGTCATGATATTAGGAAAAAAAATCGGATTAAAAGAACGAATGCTCGTCCAGGAAGCCTTAAACCAGCCGACAATCGGCGGTGTCATTGGCCTTGTCAAAGTCCTGTTTCTGTTTTCGATCAGTATTGAATTGATAGCAGCACTCATTTTATCCATCCGGCTTGTACCTCAATACGGCTGGTCATCCGGCTTGTTTGCAAGTTTGTTTCACGCAATATCTGCTTTTAACAATGCCGGGTTTTCGTTGTGGCCTGATAATTTGATGAGCTACGTTGGCGATCCTACAGTAAACCTCGTGATTACTTTCTTATTTATTACAGGAGGGATCGGATTTACGGTTCTGTTTGATGTGATGAAAAATCGGCGTTTTAAAGCTTTTTCTTTACATACAAAGCTCATGCTTACAGGAACGCTGATGTTGAATGCGATTGCTATGCTTACGGTCTTTATTTTAGAATACAGCAACCCTGGGACGCTCGGCCACCTGCATATAGTGGATAAACTGTGGGCGTCCTATTTTCAGGCAGTGACGCCGAGAACCGCAGGCTTCAATTCTCTAGATTTTGGAAGCATGAGAGAAGGAACAATTGTATTTACTTTATTATTGATGTTTATCGGAGCAGGAAGCGCATCAACGGCGAGCGGCATTAAGCTGACTACGTTCATCGTGATTTTAACATCTGTTATTGCTTACTTGAGAGGTAAAAAAGAAACGGTTATTTTCCGCCGTTCCATCAAATATCCGATTATCATTAAAGCTTTAGCTGTGAGCGTCACCAGTTTGTTCATCGTGTTTTTAGGGATTTTCGCCCTGACGATCACAGAACAAGCGCCATTTCTTCAAATTGTGTTTGAAACCTTTTCCGCATTCGGAACTGTCGGCCTTACGATGGGGCTTACTCCTGAACTGACAACAGCTGGCAAGTGTATCATTATTGTCATCATGTTTATCGGAAGAATTGGTCCTTTAACGTTCGTGTTTTCATTCGCAAAAACAGAGCAATCAAATATCCGTTACCCTGATGGCGAAGTGTTTACAGGGTGATATCAAAAAAATCCGGCGTGCAGTCGCCGGATTTTTTTATGATTCGATATGAGATTGATTTTGTCTTTTTTCCTGTTCCGCGATGATTTCATTATCCTCCGCGTTATCACGGGTTACTTTTTGTGTAAGAATCGCACCAACTGCTACAAGTATCATAACAGCGATGTAATAACCTTTTTCATTGAGTTCCAGGTTATCAGCATTATAGAGTCCGATACTAAACAAAAATACTCCCGCAAAAAAAGTAAAATAAGCTAATACTGTAAAGGCAACCGTGTTTCTGCGTCTATATTTCTGCACCTTTGTTCCCTCCCGAAAGCATAGTTAAAAAGTGATAACTTCCGTGGAATATTATACCTCAAATTCCCCGTAATGGAACAAAGAATTAAAAATACCAGTAAAAAGGGCTTAGGTTGCCTCCTTTATTTCAACAGCTGAATCATCAATCCAGCCGATAAGTTTATCATTGATTTGGAATTGGTACCATACAGACTGGCCTTTCTGTTTTCTAGACACAACCTTTATGTCTTTGCCGACATAAGATTGGGCAGAGGTAAGCCTTATGGACCGATCATCAGTAGAGGGCTTGGACCATACGTCTTGAACGGCACTGTCTTTAATAGAGGCGTTTAAATCCACAGATTTGAGGGATGGATTTACCTCATCGTACTCATCTAAATCGTATTTTTCCACAATAGCGCTGATTTTGTCAGCATAGTCAGGATCTGTAGCATATCCTGATGTTTGCAGGGCGGTTGCCGCTTCCTTATAATTCCCTGCCTCAAGCACCGGTTTATACTTCTTTTTATTCCACGATGTGCCACGGACGAACAATTGGGCGTGATCATCCATAGATTCAAAAAATGTGCTGTATTTTCGAAACTTCGCGCGAATGGTTTTTCTTTTCCCTTTTTCAACTTCGTCCGTTTCCATCGTGACATGATGGCCTTTATAATTCCCTTTTACGCCAAAAAGGTTGTTGGCCTTAGCAGCCAGTTCACTGTTCCCCCAGTCCGATTCGAGAATGGCCTGAGCAATTGTGATGCTGGGGAGAACATGGTATTTTTCATACAAAATTTGGGCATGTCCGGACAGACTGTCTATAAATACTTGCTGTTCATCGATTTCTTCAGTTTCTTTGGATGTTTCAATCGGTTTTGATAAAGTTGTCGCTAAAACAAACAGAGCTAGCGGAATCGATACAAGGAAAAATAGTGAAATCAAGAGTTTACGTTTTTTAAGTTTTTTACGGGCCATGAAAACCTTCCTTCGAATTAAAAGATTACGAATGTAAAAGAATCTACCTTTTAGAATTTTACTTGCACTTCTAATATTTTTCAATTCTTTAGGGATAAAGTTGGGAAAAGATTGCAAAATAAAAACCTTTTCGCTCAATGAAAAGGTTTTTACCATGTTTCTATTTTTGTAAATTTCTGAGTGCATTCCGATATTCCGTATCATTTATTACTTTATATGATTTGACAGTTGCCTTCGACAAACCTTCTGCTGAAACGGCCGGTTTTTCCGGAGCTGTTTTCGCTTTATCATGTGGTTTATGTGCCAGCTTGTGCCCCATTCCAGTGGCATTCATACAAAATGACAGGCAGACGAGCAGCACGCTAAGGATAAAAGAAATGAAGAAGAGATCATGATAAGCAGTCATCATAGAAGCCTGTACCGAACCGCTTTGTCTGGCAGCATCTTTTTTCGTGAAAAAGCCGATGAGAATAGGAACTCCCATATAGACAAACAATCTTAAAAACTGAACAGCTGTCATTCTCTTGACCAAATCAGGCAGCGGGCCTCCCATGGCAGCTCCCATCAGCCCTGCGGCGACTGTCAGGCCTGTTCCCGCTGCAAGCATGATAAACAGTGCCGCGAACATATAAAGAGATGATCGATCCTGCATATGCAGCCATTGAAAATTCACAAAGACGAGAATGAGTCCGCCGATAATACCGAGCATCCCTGGTCCGACTTTATCATAAAACAGAGCGCTCAAAATGGCCGCGATCGCCACTCCGATTAAAAGAGTCAAGTTTAAAAGAATGAGATGCTCCTGAGAAATATCATACATTTGACGGAGCAAGCCTTGAAAAGCAGACAGGCTGACAGCTACCGTTATCGTCCCTGCAGCTATGATCAATAAGCCAAGCACCGGTTTTGGCAGCAGCATCAGTTTAATAGATATGAATGGGTTTTTCACTTTATATTCCACAATCAATAGACCAATGAGCAAACATAACGTCACCCCGAAACCAATCCATACATAACCCGATGACAGCCCCCATTTTTGCAGAAAAATGAATGAAACCGCTGAGGCTGCGGCAAGGAAAACAGATAAAAGAATTCCCGCACGATCAAGCGGCTGTTCTTGATCTGCCGCTCCGTGATGTTCGTCATGGAGAAAGAAATAGCTCACCGCGACACCGATCAGGGACAAGGTGCCAAAGATGAAAAACAGCCATCTCCAATGCCCGCAGCTTGTTGCAATGGTTCCCAGGATTGTGCCGATGATAACAGAACCATAGAATCCCCCGATCAGCACAAGCAGTGCATAATTCCTACGTTCAATCGGGAATGACAGTACAAGCATTGGAATCATAATCATCAGCATGACACCTGTTGCCGCTCCCTGTAAAAAGCGTCCTGCCGCCATCCATGCAACATCGCTTGAACATGCGATGAGCAGTGAACCTAGTATAAAGACAGGTAATGAAGCCAGATAGACGGGACGAGCACCGAATTTTTTCCTCAGCAGCGGTCCTGCCGGAACTAATAAGGCAAAGGCCATATTGCCGATCAATATTGGATTTACTGATGTGAAGCCACTTGTTCCAACCGCTTTCTGAACAAGGCCTTGAACTGACGACAATGCCGTGTTAGACATCAATCCCGGCCCGACCGCTAAGACGGCGAGCAAAGAAATCACCCAATAGTGTTTTGTCTTCATGTTGTCATTCCTTCCTATATGAATACATGCGAAACACATCATTTTTTGAAAACAAAAGAAGCTAATAGATTTTGCATACCATTAGCTTTCAGTCTAATATTCTCCCTTTCAGGGGAAATGATATTATTTTATTATAATTATGTGAATGAATGAGCATATAATCAAATATTATTTCAAATCGATTGTGTTTTGTCAATGGAGTAAATTTCAAGCACAACATAAAAAGTCTGAAAGCTTTTCCCCGATATTGTGTCTAGAACTGCACTTATGAATCCCTGCTCGTTCCCTCAAGCGAATTAAATCAGGCCGTTTTAATCCTTTCAATCCACTATTCCAACTAATAAACTCGAATAAGTTGGTGATAAGACAACATTTTGGCCGCACATTTTTTTGTGTTCACTGGGCGTTTGCCGCCTCTAAATTGTATATGGGTAAATACCATGAATTAACCTATGAAATACCAATGTAAGGAAATTCTAAATATTCCGGGAGGCAAAAACGAATGGAACTGTATGAGTGTATCCAAGACATTTTTAGCGGCTTGAAAAATCCATCGGTTAAAGATTTAGCAACGTCTTTAAAACAAATTCCAAACGCAGCAAAATTGAGTCAACCGTATATTAAGGAACCAGACCAGTACGCTTACGGCCGAAATGCCATCTATCGAAATAATGAATTAGAAATTATCGTGATTAACATTCCGCCAAACAAGGAGACAACAGTACACGATCATGGTCAATCCATTGGTTGTGCAATGGTGTTAGAAGGAAAGCTTCTTAATTCTATTTATCGTTCAACCGGCGAACACGCAGAACTCTCCAATTCATACTTTGTCCACGAAGGAGAATGCCTTATTTCAACCAAAGGTTTAATTCACAAAATGTCCAATCCAACATCCGAACGAATGGTGTCTCTTCATGTCTACTCCCCTCCTTTGGAAGACATGACGGTCTTTGAGGAACAAAAGGAGGTATTGGAAAATTCATGATTGACAGATAAACTGCTCACATTGACTTCGCTCAACTGGAGGATTCAGAGAATGAACCTTTTCCTCAAAACAAAAAAACCCTTATAGAATAAGGGTTTAAAGGTATGGAGCCAAGGGGGCTCGAACCCCTGACCTCTACGCTGCCAGCGTAGCGCTCTCCCAGCTGAGCTATGGCCCCGTATGTAACGTCATGTTTATTATAGATGATTTTATTTTGAAAAACAAGCTGTTTCCTCTTGAATTGACAGAAAAAATAAGGCTCGTAAAAGAGCCTTATTTTTCGACTTACATCATGATCAAAAGTAAAATCACACCGAGAATAATTCGATAGATTGCAAATGGGACAAGTTTGATTTTGTTAATCAGCCTTAAGAAGAAACGGACGACAAACAGTGCGACCATAAAGGCACAGATAAAGCCGACGATGAAAAATGGCATCAGATCCGAGCTTAAGCTGTCCCAATGCTTCACGAGGCTTAGAAAGCTGGCTCCCATCATGATCGGCATCGCCATAATAAACGTAAAGTCGGCTGCAGCTCGGTGGTTTAATCCGAGAATAACACCGCCGGAAATGGTTGAACCAGAACGTGAGAAACCCGGCCAAAGGGCAAGACATTGGAATAAGCCGACTGCTATCGCCTGTTTATAGGAAATGCGGTCGAGTGTGTCTGTCGCTGTTTTCCGCTTATTGACCCAGTCAGCAAAAAGCATCAGGATTGCCCCGGCAATTAAACCGATGGCCACAGTTTTGACGGAAAATAAATATTCATCAATGTAATCTTCAAACAAAAAGCCGAGAACAGCTGCAGGCACGAGTCCGACGGCGATTTGGGCAATGCTTAATTTATGTCCCTGCTCCTGGTCGCTTGTAATATTTTTTTTCAAGCCGAGTAAATTTAAAATTCGGTCTTTAAACACGATAGCTACTGCTAAAATGGAGCCTAGCTGAATAACCACCTTGAATGAGTTAGCAGCTTCTTCTGACATCAGATTACTTGATTTAAGCCAGATGTCGTCTACTATGATCATATGTCCTGTCGAAGAAACCGGCGCGTACTCTGTTAATCCTTCTACGATTCCTAAAATGGCGGCTACAAACAATTCCCATAGAGTCATGATTTTGATTCTCCCCATTAGACATTTATTTTTTTACATAACGGGAGCTTTCCATAAATGGAAAGCCCGTCTTATATAACTATAAACGAAAATCACACTTTATGCCCCGGCGTATTTTCATTTTTTTCTTCATCGTATAAATGTGACCGCATTTTAAACCAGTCAAATAAATGTGTCGTAATGACTTTGGCAACAGCATAGCCCGGAATGGCAAGAATGATTCCAACAACGCCAAACAGCTTGCCAGCTGTTAATAGCAGAAAAATAATCGTGATCGGGTGGATGTGAAGGTTTTTTCCCATAATTTGCGGAGAGATCAGCTTCCCTTCAATCAGCTGAACAATGGTCCAAACGATCACCAATTTAAGCAGCATAAGCGGCGATGTCACTATGGCAATGATAATCGCAGGCGTAATGGCAATCGTTGGCCCTAAATATGGAACGATGCTAGTACAAGCCGCAATGACGGCTAGCAATGAAGCATAATCCAGCCCGATAATCAAATAACCGATAAACAGCAAAAACCCGATACAGAAGCTGACAATGATCTGGCCTCTGATATAAGAGCTTAACCGATGATTCATTTCGCTTAAGACTGTGTATGTCTGTTCTTTCAATTGCGTCGGAACAAACTTCAGTATGTAGACCGGCAATTTTTTTCCGTCCTTTAACAAATAGAAAAGGATAAACGGAACCGTAACGATTGAAATGATAATCTCAGTCAGGGCGCCGATAAAATTCCCAACGCCGGTAAAGGTACTGTTCACAATTGTCGCTGCCTGATCTGAAACCTTTGTTGCGAGATCAGATATATTGATGTTCGTCGTTTGCTGGGCCTGATTGACGAAGTTGCTGCCGATCAGCTGTTTCGTCTGATTTTCAACGATATCCACATATCTTGGGATGTTGTCGATTAAACTCATAATTTGTTCTTTTAAGAAGGGAATGATCGACACGATTGTGATCGTGATCAGCCCGATAATCAATAGATACAACAGTAAAATAGAATAGATTCTTCTTATTCTTCTTCTCTCAAGGAAATCGACGACCGGGTTTAACAGATAAAAAACAATGCCTGTCAAAATAATCGGAAGTGATATCGTTTTGAGCAAAACAATAATCGGGGTGAAAATAAATGATGTTTTTGTAAATACTAGAATATTTAAACCAATCAGCAGCAGCACAAGCAAAAATAAAACAAACTTATTGTCCAAGAAGAATCGCTTGAATCTGCCGCTCCATGTTTGCAACGTCTCCACTATCGTTCCTCCGTCATACATAGTTTAATTAAATTGTACACTATCGTCCCTATAATGAAAAATAAAAACCGTTAATTGCTGGAAAAGCTTTCACGGTTTTAACATTCTATTTATATCTATCATGTGATTTTGTTCTTTTTAAGCTATAATTTAGCTATATCATACAAAAGGAGCGATACGAGTGATACGTTTTGCAATAATAGGAACCAACTGGATTACAGACCGCTTTCTTGAGTCAGCAGCGGATATCGAAGATTTTCAGCTGACTGCTGTTTATTCAAGATCGGCTGAACGCGCTGGCGAGTTTGCTGCTAAACACAACGCTGCGCATGCCTTCTCAGACCTTCAGGAAATGGCGGCGAGCGATTGCTTTGATGCCGTATACATAGCGAGCCCGAACGCTCTTCACAAGGAACAAGCCGTTCTCTTTATGAACCATGGCAAGCATGTGCTTTGTGAGAAGCCGTTTGCTTCGAATACAAAAGAAACAGAAGAGATGATCTCAGCGGCTAAGGCAAACGGCGTTGTTCTCATGGAAGCAATGAAGACCACTTTCCTGCCGAATTTCAAAGAGCTGAAAAAACACCTGCATAAAATCGGCACTGTCCGCAGATTTACCGCAAGCTACTGCCAGTATTCCTCACGGTATGACGCGTTCAGAAGCGGAACTGTTTTGAATGCGTTTCAGCCTGAGCTTTCCAATGGGTCATTAATGGATATTGGCGTCTATTGTATTTATCCGGCTGTTGTGTTGTTTGGCGCGCCGAAGGATGTAAAAGCAAACGGATATGCTTTATCCTCCGGAGTGGATGGAGAAGGAACTGTCATTCTGTCTTACGACGGGTTCGAAGCTGTTCTGATGCATTCCAAAATCTCTACTTCCTATGCCCCGGCGGAAATCCAGGGTGAAGACGGGACGATTGTAATCGATACGATTCATCGGCCTGAACGTGTTGAAATCCGCTACCGGGACGGCCGCCTTGAAAACATTGCGATTCCTGATCCTAAACCGGCGATGTTCTATGAAGCAGAAGAATTTGTCACGCTCATAAAAGAGAATAAGCTGGAATCTGAAGAAAATACATTTGAACGGTCTTTGACCACCGCAAAAATTATGGAAGAAGCAAGAAAGCAAATGGGAATTATATACCCTGCTGATCAAGCTTAAAAAAATCCGCCCGCGTGCAAATGCCGCGGCGGATTTTTTATTAGGCAATCGGAGAAGATGCCCTCCTTTTTAAAAGCACCTGTTGTTCATATTCTTTGATGTCATGAAGCCATGCCTCTTTTACCGGAACGCCCATTTGCTCACAGTAGGAATCCCAGATGGCTCCGAAAGGATATGTTTTGAATTCCTCCATCAGGGCCAGCCTTTCTGTATAGCGGCCCTCTTCCTGCAATTGTTTTAAATATCCGTTCGGGAGAAGCAAGGCATACAATAAAGCTTTGATCATATTTCTCGTTCCAATGGTCCAGGCGGCTACACGGTTAATGCTGGCATCGAAAAAATCTAGACCGATGGCGACCTTCTCAAGAGCCTGATTTCGTACAATTTCAAGAGCGATTTCTCTCAATTCATCATCCAAAACCACTACATGGTCGCTATCCCAACGAACAGGCCGAGATACGTGCAAGGCAAGCTTGTCTGTGTACAGCAGCATGGACGAGATCTTGTTTGATACCGTCTCAGTCGGATGGAAATGGCCTGTATCAAGTAAACAAAGCTTATGATTCGTCAAAGCATAAGCTAAATAAAATTCATGAGATCCGACAACATATGATTCGGAGCCAAGCCCGAACAGCTTGCTCTCGATTGAATCAAGATTGTGTTGTTCACTGATCTCCTCTGCGAAGATCCGATCCAGTGATTCTTTTAGTCTTTTACGCGGTGTCAGCCTATCACTCGGGATATCCTTATAGCCGTCGGGAATCCAAATATTCGTCAAGCAAGGTGTTCCTAATTCTTTCCCGAAGTATTCCCCGATACGGCGGCAAGCGATGCAATGCCTGATCCAAAATTCTCTGATGTCCGGATCAGGGTGTGAAAGGGTGAGTCCGTCAGCCGCTTTCTCATGCGAAAACAAGGTTGGATTAAAGTCTAAACCGAGACCAAGGTTTTTTGCCCATTTCACCCAGTTTTCAAAATGCTGCGGCTTCAATTCGTCACGTTCTACCGCTTCCTTGTTTGTTTCTGCGTATATCGCATGCAGGTTTACGCGGTGCTTTCCAGGAATGAGAGAAAGAGCCTTCTCCAAATCTTTTCTTAATTCTTCAGGAGTTTGCGCTTTTCCGGGATAATTGCCGGTCACGTCAATTCCGCCTGAAAGCTCGCCCTGATTTACTTCAAAGCCTCCAATGTCGTCACCCTGCCAGCAGTGGATCGAAATGGGCACTTGCTCTAATTGCCGAAGCGCCTCTTCAACATCAATTCCCCATTTTTCATATGCCTGTTTTGCACTGTCATAATTGGCTTTTATGGTCATACGGCTCTCTCCCTTTATCAGTTTTTTAATCCAAATAAAAAACTTCCTTTAGATCTATCGAAACAGGACTGAAATCCGAATTTGTTTTCATTAATGGCGCCATCGATTTCCACCATCTTCGGCAAACTTCCGTGTCCGCCATCTTTCTCCATTTCTCTTCATCCTCTATTTCTAAATATGCAAAAAGCCTGCCTGTTTCCTCGTCTAGAAAAATGGAATAATGGTGTGCTCCATGAGCTTTGAGTGCTTCTGCCATCTCAGGCCAAATGTCATCATGCCGCTGTTTGTATTCTTCGTACTTGTCTTGATGGACAAACATGATACTGGCTTTTCTTTTCAAACCTTTTCACCTCTTCATCATTTAGATAGCGCTTTCAAAACAGTTTGCTGAAATGACTGAATGATCGTGCTTCTGTCAATGTCTTTAGGTGTAAACACTTTGATCGAAAAGGAATTTCTGACGACTTGCCGGGCTTCTTTTATGTCTTTGACTTCTTTGGCAGCAATCATTTGCATCAAAAGATTTCCGGTGGCAGTTGCCTCTATCGGCCCTGCATATACCGCTTTTCCACTCATGTCTGCCGTTAATTGATTTAAGAAATCATTCCGGGCTCCGCCGCCGATGATATGAAATTGCTCGATCGGTTTTTCTGTGATTGTTTCGAGCTCTTTGATGGCTATCGCATAGATGATGGCTAAATTGCTGTAGATGCAGCAGGCAAGTTCGCCTGCAGTACGGGGAATCTTTTGGCGGGTTTGTCTGCAATAATGTTGTATTTCCTTTATCATGTTTTCTGGATTCAGGAATCGTTTATCATTTAAGTTTATAAATTGCTGGAATGGTTCTGTTTTTTCGGCTTCTTCTGCAAGCTGCTGGAAAGAGTAATCTGCTTGTAACTGTTGTCTGACTTCTTGTATCACCCACATGCCGGTAATGTTTTTGAGAAAGCGAATGGTGTTGTTTGCGCCGCGTTCATTTGTATAGTTGTTTTCTAAAGCAAGATCAGTTATTATCGGTGTTTTGTTTTCAACCCCGATTAACGACCATGTTCCGCTGCTGATATACGCCCAGCCATCATTTACTCCTGGCGCTGCAATGACGGCCGAGGCCGTATCATGTGTTGCGACTGTCATCACCTTGCACGCCGGGAGATCATAATCCGGGAACCACTCATTTCTTAGCTTCCCGAGTTCACACCCCGGTTCAGTCAGCGGGGCAAATTGCTGTTCCTGAACGGACACGGCTTCAAGCAATTCAGGATCAAGATTTCCCGTTGAGGCGTTTAAAAGCTGTGTTGTGGACGCATTTGTGATTTCCGTTACAGCTTTTCCGGTTAAACAATAGCCTAAATAATCAGGAATCATCATAATTTTGTCTGTCTTTATCAGCAGCTCACGGTCTTCCTCATACAATTGATAGATCGTGTTGAAAGGCTGAAATTGTATTCCTGTTTTTTGATAAATTGCGGCTTTTGAGAGGGTATGTTCCAGTTTGTCTATTGTGTGATCTGTTCTTCTATCACGGTAGGAGATTGCTTCCCGCAACCGATCGCCTTTTTCGTCCAGTAAGACATAATCAACTGCCCATGTATCAATGCCTACGGTGCAGTGTTCATACCCAAGCGTCTTTACTTTTTGCAGTCCTTGCAGGATTTGTTTTAGCAAATGATCAATATCCCAAAAGCAATGCCCGTCTCTTTGACTGAAACCGTTAGCGAACCTGTGAATCTCTTGTATGTCAAGCTTCCCTTCATTCAGTTCACCTACCATGATTCTCCCGCTTGATGCGCCTATATCAATGGCAGTATAAATCATCCTTTCACCCTCTCTTCGAAAGAGGAACAGCTGTCACCTTCACCTTTTTGTCCTCAAGAGCTTTTACCGATGCCGGATCAAGTCCAGAATCCGTAATAAGGCGGCTGACATCTTGCAGCGAGGCAATATGTGAAAACTCGCGGTTCCCCCATTTGCTTGAATCGGCCATCAAAATGGTCTGGTCCGACCTTTCGATCATCCGTTTTTTGAGCAGCGCCTGCCACTCATTTGAATCACTCATCCCGTTGTGTACGTCAAATCCCTTACATGACAGAAAGGTTTTATTGACATGATAGGTCTCAAGTGAACGCTCTGCTAACGGGCCGGCAAACGATAATGATTTTTCCAGCAAAATGCCGCCTGTTGAAATGACTGATATGTTTTCTTTATTGCTGAGTTCAATAGCTGCTTTCATTGAGTTTGTAATCACGGTGAGCTCAATGTCAGGGAGTATTTTCGCCATGTACCAGGCAGTTGTGCTTGCATCGAGAATAATTCGGTCTCCGCTTTTTACATATTTGGCCGCTTCGTGAGCGATGGCTTTTTTTTCGATGACATTCGTGATTTCCCGTTCAGAAAAATGAATTTCTGATTCCTTCTGCTGAATACTGACCGCTCCTCCGTGGCTCCGGCTCAGTTTATGTTCTTTTTCAAGCTTTTCAAGATCACGCCGAATGGTTTCCTCTGTGACTGAAAATATGTCACTTAATTCGGAAACGCGGATGCTTGAACGCATATTTACTATTTCCACTATTTTTTGCTGCCGTTCTGCTACTAGCATCGGTAACGCCCTTCCTCATATCGTAGTTCGTCTTATATTTTTTATCATAGCATATTTCTAACGCGTAAAAGCAGCAGGGACGCCGCCGTCTACCGTGATCATGCAGCCCGTTGTTTTTTCGGCTTTGGAAGAAGTTAAGAATGCAATGGCTTCGGCAATATCCTCCGGATAAATATTGACGAGCAATGCTGTCCGTTTCCGGTAATGTTCCTCCAGCTGATCTGGTTCAATCCCGTACGCCGCGGCTCGTTCCTCCCGCCAGCTTGAACCCCAGATTGCCGATCCTTGAAGAACTGCATCAGGCAAAACGGAGTTGACCCTAATGCCGAATTCTCCACCTTCTGCTGCGATGCATCTTGCTAAATGGGTTTCAAGCGCCTTAACAGAGCTGTAGGCAGAGGCGTTTTTGCCCGCATAAACCGAATTTTTCGATCCGACAAATACCATGCTTCCGCCTCTATTTTGGTGTTTCATCTGTTTAAACGCTTCACGGGCTACAAGGAAATAGCCTGTTCCTAAAACATTCATATTAAGATTCCATTCTTTTAGACTTGTTTCGTCAAATGGGCTTGATGTGGCCAGCCCGGCATTATTGACGACGATATCAATGCCGCCGTAAGCAAGCGCCGCTCGTTCAAAAGCTGATTGTACGTCTTCCTCCTTTGTCACATCCATTTTGACAGCCATTGCCCGTCCTTCTCCGTATGCATCGTTTATTTCCCCGGCAATTTTCTGTGCGCCTTCTATATTCAGATCAGCTACGATCACGTGCCCTCCCTCAGCTGCAAATCGGCGGCAAGCTGCACTGCCGATTCCGCCGGCTCCTCCAGTTATCAACGCTACTTTTCGGGAAAATTCTGCTTCCGGCGGGGCCAGCGTGAGTTTATATAGTTCGAGCGGCCAATATTCGACATGGTAGGATTCATTTTCATGTAAAGAAACAAATTGCCCCAGAGCGGTTGCTCCTTTCATCACGGCGATGGCCCTCCGATATAAAGCCCCGCTTACTTTAGACATGGCATAACTTTTTCCTGTATTCACCATTCCGATTCCAGGAATCAATATCACCCGCGGGGCGGATTCAAAGATTTGATCCCCATCCTGCTGATTGCGTGTAAAGTAAGCCTGATACTCTGATGTAAAGGTCTCGACTCCTGACTTGATCAGATCTGCAAGCTTGTGCACATCTTGAGTTTCCGGATTCCAATCAATGTACAGCGGAACCCGTTTTGTGTGAACAAGGTGATCCGGGCATGCCGCACCGATTTGCGAAAGTGCTGGCGCTTGGACACTGTTTACAAATTCCAAGACATCGTCATGATCATCATAGGAAAGGATCATTTTCTTTTCTTCACTTACTGCTCCTCTGATCACAGGCATGATGCCTGCCAAGATTTGTTTTCTTTTATCCTCCGGCAGCGGCTGATACCTTTTGCCTCCGAATACCTCATGCTGATTGATACGATCGTTAACATACTGCTCGGCTTCTTGAATGATGGATATCGTTTTTTGATAACATGTTTCAGACGTCTCTCCCCAAGTGACTAAGCCGTGTTTCTCCATTAATACAAGCTCGGCGTGGGGATTGTTTGCTACGCCTTCAGCGATCATTTTAGACAAAGTAAATCCAGGACGGACGTATGGCACCCATACAAACCGGTTTCCGTAAATGTCTTCAGCGATTTGTTTTCCATTATCTGCACAGCATATGCTGATAATCGCATCTGGATGGGTATGGTCAACATGTTTGTATGGCAGAAAAGCGTGTAATAGCGTTTCAATTGAAGGGCGGGGATGTTTACTGTCTATCATACAATGAGACAGGTAGTCTACCATTTCTTCATCTGGCATTTGGTCCCTTTTAATCAGCGGGCGGATATCATCTAATTTCAAACCGGTAAAGTTATGCGTTTTCATTGTTGCCAAATCCGAACCGCTTCCTTTTACCCACATGACTTCTATTTCACGGCCTCTAAAATCCTTTTCCGTTGTTTTCATAGATGTATTCCCCCCGCCCCAGTTGCAGACAGTGCGGTCTGACCCGATCAGATTGGACCTGTACACCAATTCCTCTACACCTTTAGGCAGCTTTGCAGCTCGGTCTGAATCCCATATATGCTTCACCATATTTGATATTCCTCCATCCCCTTTTATTTGTATCCGTTTTCATTATATATGATTTCTGTTTGTTTTTGAATTGTTTTTGTTTATTTTTGTTTTCGACAAAAAAGAAAGCAGCAGATATGCCGCTTTCTTTTTTTATTAAGATTCAATTTTAAATTTTTTCGTAATGTCCTGAAGTTCTTCCGCCATGTTTGCCAACGTTTCCGCTGAAGAGCTGATTTCTTCCATAGACGCAAGCTGTTCTTCCGCCGAAGCTGCGATATCCTGAATGCCTGCTGAGCTTTCTTTCGCCACTGCAGAAATATCTTCAACAGCACTTGACACTTCCTGTGATCCGGCTGACAGTTGTTCAACCGTCGCGTTCAAGTTTTGCAATTCGCCGGAAATTTGGGTTGTCATCTCATAGATTTGTTTAAAGCTTTCCGCTGTTTGATCCGTAATCTGCAAGCCTTCTTTCACTTCATGATTCACGGATTGGAACATCGAAAGTGAGGTGCTGATTTCCCTGACAATCTCTTGAATTAATCCTTCAATTTCCTTGGCGGAGTCTGCTGATTGTACAGCAAGTTTTCTAACCTCTTCCGCAACTACTGAGAAACCTCTTCCGTATTCTCCCGCTCTTGCCGCCTCAATCGCAGCATTTAATGCAAGCAGGTTGGTTTGATCAGCAATGCCATTAATCACATTCAAGATGCTTGTGATGTCTTGCGATTTTGTTTCAAGACCCTTCACAACCGCTTCCGCTTTTTGAACGGATTGGTCAATTGTTTTCATCTGGCCGACTGTATGCTCCACCAGCTTTTCTCCGCTGCCCGCTGCCTCAGAGGACTGAATCGATGATTTCGTAATGGTTGAAGAGGCCTGAGCCACTTTTGAAATCCCCTCGTTCATTTGAGAAAGATGATTTGAGCTTGTTTCCAGTTTCTCGCTTTGCGCCTCGTTGCCATCTGAGAACTGTTCGATGGCAAGTGTAATATGCTCAGTTGCCTTGCTCGTTTGGGCTGCGCTTGCCGTCAGCTCCTCAGAAGATGAAGCAACGTTTTCTACAGACGTTTGAATAACGCCGATTACAGAACGCAATGATGCAGACATTTCATTAAAGCTTTCGCCAAGCTGGCCAAACTCGTTTTTCGAGTGAATGTCAATGACTTCTGTGAGATCTCCGCTGCTGATTTTTGCAGACGTTGAGACAAGTTTTCTTAACGGCTTGGTGATGGCACGAATAATATAGAGTATGAGTATGCCGCCGATTACAATTGACACGCTTAGAATGATAACCGCAGTGTTCAGCACCGGACTTGAAGCATCTTGCAATTCACTGACAAAATATGTGCCCGCGATTTTCCAGCCAGTCAGTTTATTTGTCGTAAAGGCCATTTTCTTTTCTTTGCCTTCGAATGTATATTCAAATGAGCCTTCTTTTTTGGAATATACTTGGTTTGTCCAATCGCCGGATCCGGTTGTCCCCGGCTTAATTGTCGGATGGGCGATATATTTTTTGTTGCCTGTCGTAATAAATGCAAAGCCTTCTTTACCGATTTTGATTCTCTGTGATGCAGTAAGCACTTCATCCAAGTTTAAATCAAGCGCTATAACCCCTGAACCGTCTTTTAATTGTTTTGAAATTGTGACAACGATATCTCCTGTTGCTTCATCAGTATACGGTTCTGAGAAAACAGCTTGTCCTTTTTCCGCAACCGCCTGTTTGTACCAGTCACGTCCTGTCGGATCGAAACCTTTCGGAACACCGCTATCCGGATATTTATAAAGCTTCTTATCTTCTGAAGCAGCATAGATTGCGCCTACATCGTCGTTAAGTGTCGTGTACTGCTTAAATTTCTCTTTCAGTAATGTTTTGTTTTTGCCTAGCAATATGTCTTTATCGACTGTCTCACTATAATAATCTATTGCTTTTACTTTATCTTCTAATTTATTTTGCAGCGTACTGTTTAGTTCTTCAACATTTCCCTTCGCACTGTTTATGAGCTCTCTGTCTAACGCGTTCCAAGCTGATTGATAACTGAAATATGCTAAAACCCCAACCGGCAAAATAAGCACTGCCAGAAACGCAGCGATTAGCGGTTTGCTGATCGATGGCTGTTTGATCCAATGTATGAATTTTCCCATTCTTGTTGACTCCTCCTTTAAGATAAATCTAATATCGTCAAACTAGGATAAAAGGTTTAATAAAAAAACTAAAAAAAACACCCAAGCGCAACAAGCTTGGGTGTTAAGGCTTATTATTCGATTTTGAATCGTTTGGTCATATCGCGAAGCTCTTCCGCCATAGACGAAAGGGTCTCTGCAGACGAGCTGATTTCTTCCATGGAAGCAAGCTGCTCTTCGGCTGACGCCGCGATATCTTGTATATGCGCTGAGCTTTCTTTTGAAATCGATGCAATGTGCTCAGACGCTCCCGAAACTTCTTCGGAGCTGGCAGAAAGCTGCTGAACCGTCGCACTCATATTTTGCAGTTCGCCGGCGATTTGGTTTGTCATTTCAGAAATGCGTTTGAAGCTCATTTCTGTTTTATCTGTGATGTCAAGGCCTGTCTGCACCTCTTGATTGACAGATTGGAACATGCCGAGAGATGTATTGATTTCCTTCACAATTTCGATGATTAATCCTTCAATCTCTTTTGCTGAATCTGCTGACTGTACTGCCAGTTTTCTTACTTCTTCCGCTACAACGGAGAAGCCGCGGCCGTACTCGCCTGCGCGCGCTGCTTCAATTGCTGCGTTTAAGGCAAGCAGGTTCGTCTGGTCTGCGATGCCGTTGATCACACGCAAAATGTTTGTAATGTCTTTCGATTTCGTTTCCAATCCGCGTACGACTTGCTCCGCTTCTTTAACGGACTTGTCAATGACATTCATTTGGCCGACGGTTTGATGAACAAGCTTGCCGCCTTCACTTGCAATTTCTGTCGATTGAACAGATGAATCAGTGATCACTTCAGAAGCTTGAGCCATATTCGTCAACCCGTCATTCATTTGATAAATGTGCTCTGCTGCCGTTTCAATGTTTTCGTTTTGTTTTTCATTGCCGTTAGAAAATTGTTCAATCGCCAATGTAATGTGTTCTGTTGCCTTGCTCGTTTGCGCAGCTGATGCAGTGAGCTCCTCAGAGGAAGCGGCAACATTATCTACCGAATCCTGGATGGCGTGTATGAGAGAACGAAGTGACGACGCCATATTGTTAAAGCTTTTGCCGAGCTCGCCCAATTCATCTTTTGAACGGATATCAATGGTTTCCGTCAAATCTCCCTCACTGATCCGCTTAGAGGAACCGACAAGCTGTTTCAGCGGTGTTGTAATCGACCGAATGATCAAAGTCATGACGATAATCCCTATGATAATAGCTGCGGCCAAGACAATTAAAGCAAGGTGAAGGACAGGCTGGGCTGCCTCATGGATTTCATCCAAATACATGGTGCCGCCGATCTTCCATCCCGTCAACTTGTTTGTGTCAAAGGCCATTTTTTTCTTATCGCCGTCCATGGTGTATTGAAAATCGCCTTTATCAGCGTTCAGCATCTTATCGAGCCAGTCGCCTTTTAATTCAGTTCCTGATTTTTCATTAGGATGAGCGACAACTTTTTTGTCCTTCGTCATGATAAATGCGTAGCCTTGTGTGCCGATGTTGACTTTTTTGGTTGTTTTCAACAGATTTTCAATGGTCATGTTGATTGCGATAACGCCTGAACCATCTTTTGTCTGCTGGGCGATTGTCACAACCATCGTATTTGTAGACGCAGTTTTATAAGGATCTGTCACAACGACTTTTCCTTTATTCGCAACCGCTTTTTTGTACCAGTCGCGTTCAACCGGATTGTAGCCGCTCGGCATCGGGAGATCCGGGTAACGGGTAAATCGCCCGTTTTCATCACTTGTATAAATGGACTCTACATCTTTATTAATACTGATATATTGTGAGAATTTCTCTGCTATGCTTGCATTGCTTTTTGCATTGTATTTCTCTTTTGTCAGCCATTCGCTGAAATAATCAGCACTGTTTTCTTTTTCGCCGATGCTGGTGTTGATGATTTCGTTTAATTGCTGTACATTTTCCAATGCGCTCCCCATCATCTGTCTGTCGAGTGAGCTGCTAGCCGATTGATACGCAAAGATCGCCAATATGACAACCGGTATGATGAGGATCGACAGAAAGGAAACGAGAAGCTTCCGTGTAATTGATCTTTGTTTTATGAGTTGGAGTATTTTTTTCATCATTCATTTCTCCTTTTTTATGCTACCCTTCATATCGGCTGGAAATGGGTAAATATATACAGCAAAAAAGAAGAAATTTAACAAAAGTAACTAATTTCCCATAAATAAATAGTATTTTAGACCTATTATTTATCTACTTTAAATTGTTTTGTCAGATCACGGAGTTCTTCAGACATTCTTTCAAGCGTCAGTGCAGATGAACTAATCTCCTCCATGGATGCCAGCTGTTCCTCAGCTGAAGCGGCGATATCTTGGATGCCATCCGAGCTTTCCTTAGAAATGGCTGTGATATCATTTGAAGCTGCGGAAATTTCTTGAGCTCCCGCTGACAGCTCCTCAACCGTCGCATTCATGTTTTGCAGCTCGGAAGCAATTTGATTGGTCATTTGAGATATATGTTTGAAGCTCTGTTTAGTTTCATCCGTCATGACAAGCCCTGTTTCAACTTCTTTGTTTACGGACTGAAGCACGTTCAGTGATGTGTGAATTTCCTTTACGATTTCACTGATCAGCGATTCAATTTCTTTTGCCGAGTCAGCCGACTGTACCGCGAGCTTTCTCACTTCCTCAGCGACGACTGAAAAGCCCCGGCCGTATTCACCCGCTCTGGCCGCTTCAATGGCGGCATTTAAAGCCAAAAGATTGGTTTGATCCGCAATACCGTTGATGACACGCAAAATATTTGTGATATCCTTTGATTTGATCTCCAGCCCTTTCACCACTTGTTCCGCTGCTTTTACGGAATGGTCAATTGTGTTCATTTGGCCGGCTGTTTTCTGGACAAGTGTCTCCCCTTTACTTGACACTTCTGTTGAATCTGCGGATGTTTCTGTAATCACTGCTGCTGCCCGCGCCAGCTCTGCCAATCCGTCATTCATTTCATTAATTTGTTCGGTTGTCGTTTCTATTTTCTCGCTTTGGCTTTCACTGCCGTTTGAAAATTGCTCGATAGCCATCGTAATGTGCTCAGTGGCTCTGCTTGTCTGGTCTGCCGATGCAGTCAGCTCTTCGGACGATGAGGCAACGTGTTCTACTGAGTCTTTGATCCCGTGAATGAGCGAGCGAAGCGAGTGTGCCATATGATTGAAGCTCTCGCTCAGAACGCCGAGTTCATCTTTTGAATTGATTTCAATCGTTTCGGTTAGATCACCTTCACTAATTTTTTCAGCGGATGCGACAATGCGTCTCAATGGCTTTGTGATGGATCGAATCACAAAATAAATCGCCGTCATTCCAGCTCCGATAGCAATCGCCAGAACGATTGAAGCCATGATCAGAACCCTGCTTGCAGCATCGTGAATCTCGTTTGCATACATTGTGCCGCTGATTTTCCAGCCTGTTGTTTCGCTTGTTGCAAATGCCATTTTTTTCTTTTTGCCTTTGTACGTATATTCAAAGTCCCCGCTTTTATCCTTGTAGAGCTTATCAACCCAGTCCCCTTTTAGCTCTGTTCCCGCTTTTTCTCCGGAGTAGGCGATGACTTTCTTGTTTTGGCTCAAGATAAAAGCATAGCCTTCTTTTCCGATATTGATTCCTTTCGCGGTAGTGACTAAGTCATCAATTTTCATATCAATGGCGACAACGCCTGATCCATCCACCGTTTGACGGGCGATGGTGACGACCATTTTTCCTGATGAAATCGATTCATAAGGCTCAGTGACAATTGTTTTGCCTTTATTGGCCATTGCTTCTTTGTACCAATCTCGTTCCAAAGCATTAAAGTCACTTGGCATGTCAGCGTACGGATAACGTGTGAAGTCCCCGTCTTTGCCGCTTGAAAATACCGCAGCGACATTATCATTCATTTGGATAAATTGTTTAAATTCCTGTTTCAGCTCTGTTTTCTTTTTATCCTGAAATTTTTCTGCTGTAGCCCAATCGCTGAAATACGCGAGGCTTTTTTCAGTCGTACTGATTTTATCATCAATGATGTGATCTAATATCTGAACATTTTCCTTTGCGCTTTGCGTCATCTGTACATCAAGTGAGGCAACTGCTGATTGATAAGCGCTAACCGAAAGGGCGGTTATCGGAACAATTAAGATCAGCAGGAAAGAAATAATAAGTCTCCTTGCAATTGATGATCTGCGAATAGTGGTGAGTGTTTTTTTCATTTCCTTTTGAACCTTCTTTCAATAATTTACAAATTATATCGGCGGATCTTCCTTTAAATTACATTGAAAATGAAGGTAAAAATGAAAAATAGTTCTAAATTCACCGGTTAAACTAGGACTTTATTATTGTTTACCATATAAAAAAACAGCGCTTTGATAGCGCTGTTTTTCGGTTTTTACTCGATTTTAAATTGTTTCGTCAGATCACGAAGCTCTTCTGCCATCTGCGCAAGAGTGGTCGCTGAGGAACTGATTTCTTCCATGGAAGCAAGCTGTTCTTCAGCTGATGCGGCAATGTCCTGGATGCTAGCCGAGCTTTCTTTCGACACGTCTGCAATGCCGCTGACTGCTGCTGAAACATGCTGTGAACGGTCTGACAGCTGCTCGACGGTGGAATTCATCGTCTGCAGCTTGCCCGCGATTTCGTTTGTCATGCTGAAAATGCTCTGGAAGCTTTCTTTTGTATTGTCTGTGACAACAAGTCCGGACTGTACTTCCTGATTGACCTCTTTAAACATGTGAAGAGAGGTGTCGATTTCTGCGACGATTTCTTGGATCAGCTTTTCGATTTCTTTTGCTGAATCGGCTGATTGGACAGCCAGCTTGCGCACTTCCTCCGCTACGACAGAGAAGCCGCGTCCTGACTCTCCGGCACGCGCCGCTTCAATGGCTGCGTTTAGTGCAAGCAGATTTGTTTGGTCAGCGATTCCGTTGATAACTCTCAAAATGCTTGTGATGTCTTTTGATTTTCCTTCTAAGCCTTTGACAACAGCTTCAGCCTGCTGAACAGATTGATTAATCGAGTTCATTTGTCCGACTGTCTTCTGCACAAACTTCTCACCCGTTCCGGCGATTTCCGTTGATTGGATAGATGCCTTTGTAATATCTGACGATGTTTGTGAGACTTGCTGGAGTCCTTCATTCATTAAGTTCAGCTGATGAGAGCTGGATTCAACCTTTTCGCTTTGCTCCTCGTTTCCGTTTGAGAACTGCTCAATCGCCATCGTAATATGCTCGGTGGCTTTACTCGTCTGCCCGGCAGATGCCGTAAGCTGTTCGGAAGATGCGGCCACATTGTTCACCGAGTCCTGAATAGCGCTGATCAGAGAGCGGAGAGATTGTCCCATTTCATTGAAGCTTTCCCCAAGCTCCCCAAGCTCATCCTTTGAATGGATTTCGATCGTTTCGGTCAGATCCCCCCTGCTGATCGTTTTCGATGATTGAACAAGACGTTTTAACGGTTTTGTAATCGAACGAACGATAAACAGAATTAAAATTCCGCCTGCCACAATGGAAGCAATCAGCACGATCATTCCTGTTGTCAGCACAGACTTTGAGGCATCCTTAATTTCATCCATATACATTGTGCCGGCTATTTTCCAACCAGTCAGTTCGTTTGTAGTATAGGTCATCTTTTTATCTTCGTTATTAAGAGTATACTGGAGTTCACCGCTGTCATTCGCATACATTTTGGCTACCCAGTCGCCTGAAAGCTTTTCTCCAGCCTTATGGTTCTTGTGGGCGACATAGGTTTTGTTTTTTGTTGCAATGAAAGCATAACCTTCTTTTCCGACCTTGATTTGTTTCATTTGTTCTAACAATTTATCAATGGTAATATCCATGGCGACAACGCCAGATCCGTCCTTCAGCTCCTGTGCAATGGTAATGACCATGCTTCCGTCACTCGCAGCCACGTAAGGATCTGTCACGACAATTTCACCGCCGGCCTTCATCGCATCCTGGTACCAAGGGCGTTGTCTCGGGTCGTATCCTTCCGGCAATTTCTCTTTTGGCGCTTGTACGTAAGTGCCGTTATCTGCGCCCCCATAAATTCTGGCTACTCCTTGATTAATAGATACATATTGTGAAAATTTAGCTTTGATCTCTTCTTGATTTGATTTCCCTTTGAATGCGGATCTTTTAAGAGATTCACTGAAAAAGGTGACTGCTTTCGCTTTTTCTCCCAGATTATTTGTAACAGTTGTATTAAATGTATCGACACTGTTTTTCGCATTTCCCATAATTTCCTGATCCAGCTTTCCGCTGGCGCTTCGGTAAGAGCTAAATTCTAATATAAGAATAGGGATAATGAGAATCGCAATAAATGAGACGATTAATTTCTTTGAAATAGACGGTTTCTTCAGCCAATTGATAAAAGTCTTCATGTCACTTGCTCCTTCAGGTTTGATACAGTATATATCGGCTGCTTAAAAAAGTTTTAAAATAAAAAATGGAAGAAGTTCTTTTTGGCTGTCTTCTGTCTTTTTAACTTTCATTGCCCAAGCCCTTTGCATATCTTATAAAAAACAAGGGGGGCTAAACATGATTATTGTATCAGGACAATTGCTCCGTCCCCAGGATATTGAAAATTGGCAGATTGATCAAAATCTGAATCCGCTGTTAAAAGAGATGATTGAGACACCTGTTCAGTTTGATTATCATTCAATTGCTGAACTGATGTTTGAGCTTAAACTGCGGATGAATATTGTAGCAGCGGCAAAGACGCTGCACAAAAGCGGGGCGAAGTTTGCCACTTTTTTAAAAACATACGGGAATACAACGTATTGGAGGGTTTCACCGGAGGGCGCCTTGGAGCTGAAATACAGAATGCCGCCTTCAAAAGCGATTCGGGACATTGCTGAGAACGGCCCGTTTTATGCGTTTGAATGCGCAACCGCAATCGTTATCATTTATTACTTGGCCTTAATCGATACAATCGGTGAAGATAAATTCAATGCCAGCTTTGACAGAATTATTTTATATGACTGGCATTATGAGAAATTGCCGATATATACGGAAACAGGACACCACTTTTTCCTTGGAGATTGTTTGTATTTTAAGAATCCTGAATTTGATCCGCAAAAAGCACAATGGAGAGGCGAAAATGTGATTTTACTGGGGGAAGATAAATATTTTGCCCATGGTCTTGGAATCTTAAACGGAAAGCAAATTATTGATAAGCTGAATTCTTTTAGGAAAAAAGGAGCCTTACAGTCAGCCTACCTTCTGTCACAGGCGACCAGACTGGATGTTCCGTCTCTTTTCCGCATCGTCCGCTAAAAAGCCCCATCGCCTATTTTCGGGACGATGGGGTTTCAAATGTCTTTCGTTTTCGATAGAAGGGGGCTGTGCCGAAATATTGGTTCGCAGCCCACTCCATTTTTTCAAGGTCATTTCTTGTCACGATTGGATCCAGGCTGCTCCATTTGATAAAGCGGACAAAATAGTAGCCTTTGATAGGAGCCATTGTAACTTTTGAGTGAGGCCAGCCTTCAAATACAAACTCAATTTTCCCTCTTTTTTTATAAGAATATTGAAGAATGTTCATATCTGTCACCTCAGTTTATCAAGTTACGTTCGGCAAAGCTCGGTACGTTTACATCCATTGATTGACTATCCCTCATGCAGGCTTTCCTGAAAACAAAGGGTGAGGCGCGTGTCTCTTTCCCTCGCTTTTTATTTCGCATATGGACGAATGCCAAGCGCGCCTTCATTCGATAAAGCGACAGCGTGGGCGGGTGTGACAAGCCCTCCGGCTATCGGCGTTTGTTCAGCGATCATGCTTTTGTCAAAAAAACAGCCTATTATCCCATCATTTTGATATAGCATGTCCGGGTGCGAGGGCCGTCAAATTCACAGAAATAAATGCCCTGCCACGTTCCAAGAATGAGCCGGCCGTTTTCCACAATGACATGCTGTGAAGCTCCGACCGTACTCGACTTCATGTGTGCAGCTGTATTGCCCTCCATATGGCGGTCCAGCTCATGTTCCCACGGATATACCTCATCAAACCTTCTGAGCATATCTTTTTTGACGTCCGGATCGGCATTTTCATTAATTGTAATGCCCGCAGTCGTATGCGGACAGTAAATCAGCGCTGCGCCGCTCATTATACCTGTTTCTTGAAGAAACGCTTCCACCTCCCGGGTGATATCAATCATTTCATCTCGTTTGGTTGTTTGGATTTGCAGTGTTTTCAGCATTTGTTTCTCCTTCCGTTTGTCCGCTCTCATCGCTTAATTCGTTCTGTGTTCTTTTTTTCCTGTTAAACCGCTCTCTTAAACCCTATAAAACAAAAAAACTCCAGTCTAAGGCTGGAGTTTAGCGCCATAGATATATTCTTGCTTCATACGGCTTTAAGAGTGCTGATGTCATATGCTTGTGCGGCTCTGCTTCAATATTTGACAAGACGAGTGCATCTGATGACAATGGCAAGCCAGAGTGCTTGAACAACGCCGGTGTTCCTGTCAGATTGGCCACAATCAGTGCAGTATGGCTCTCGTTTTTCCGAAGATATGCAAAGATTTGCTGATCTTCCGATAAAATGAGCTCGTATGTCCCGTTAATAAAAACATCATATGTTTGGCGCAGCTTGATCAAGCTTTTGTAAAAATGGTAAACGGATGTTTTATCATTTTTTTGCGCCTCGGCATTCAGCCATTTGTAATTCTCATTGATTCCGATCCACGGTTTGGCCTCAGAAAATCCGGCGTATGGACCTGCATTCCATTGCATCGGCGTTCTTGAATTGTCTCTTCCCTTTTTCCAGACAATCTTCATCACATCCTCGTGTGATGTGCCTTTCGCCGTTTTTGTTTCATACAGGCGTTTCATTGCGACATCATCATAGTCATCAATAGATGGAAAAGCCACGTTCGTCATCCCGAGTTCCTGTCCCTGATAAATAAACGGTGTGCCTTTCATGAGAAAATAAACAGCGGAAAGCGCTTTTGCACTTTCTTTCAGGTACACTCCGTCGTCTCCCCACACAGAAACTGAACGGGGCTGGTCGTGATTCTCCATAAACAAAGCATTCCAGCCGATCCCTTCCAGACTGTCCTGCCAGTCAGTTAAAATTCGTTTAAATGCAGCGATATCAATACTTTCATTGATCTCTACATCCCACAGGCCGAGATGCTCAAATTGAAAAATCATGCTGAATATGCCGTTTTTTTCTCCAGCCCAATCAGCTGCTTCTTTTGCAGCGACGCCGTTCGCTTCACCAACTGTCATAATCGGATAGCGGGAAAACGTGTTTTCCTTCAGTTCTGTTAACAAATCCATAATGCCGTCAGCATTCATATGATAAGGAAAGGAAGGGACATAGTCCAGTCCCTTTGGATTCGGCATGTCAGGAAACCCTTCTTTTTTCTTAATATGCGTAATGGCATCCACCCGAAATCCGTCAATTCCTTTATCAAGCCACCAATTGATCATGTCATAAACGGCATTCCTCACCTTTTCATTTTCCCAATTCAAATCAGGCTGTTTTTTATCAAAAAGGTGCAGATAATACTGGCTTGTCTTTTGATCATACTCCCAAGCCGGCCCGCCGAAAATGCTTTCCCAATTGTTGGGCGTTTTTCCGTTTTTGCCGTCTTTCCAAATATACCAGTCGCGCTTTTCCGAGTGTATGGATGAACGGGATTCTATGAACCATGGATGTTCGTCGCTTGTGTGGTTCACAACGAGATCCATAATCAGCTTCATATCCAGATCATGAATGTCACCAAGCAGCTCATCAAAATCTTCCATCGTGCCAAACTCGCTTAATATGTTTTGATAATCCCTGATATCATAGCCATTATCGGCATTCGGTGAATCATACAGCGGGCAAATCCATATGACGTCAGCGCCCAGCTCTTTTATGTAAGAAAGCTTGGATCTGATTCCTTGAATATCCCCGATTCCGTCGCCATTTGAATCTTTAAAACTGCGGGGGTAAATTTGGTAAACTACGGCTTCCTTCCACCAAGCCTTTTTCATACAGCCACTCCTTCCCAGTGTACCGTTCTTATATATCCTATGTAGAAAAAGGTCTTTACAGCATTGCTTTTTAAGAAATGACTTGATGACACAAAAAACAGCCGTTTGTTCCCCGGCTGTTTTTTATCAAAAATCAGTTTTTTTTATTTCTACAAAACGGATGTGATGATCTTCGGCGTCGAGGATTTTAAATTCACAGCCCTCCGCGTGTATCACATCCCCTGCTTTCAGCTCCATTTTTTGCGTTAGAAGCCAGCCTGCAATCGTATCAATTTCTTCATTTTCAATCGCAATGTCGAGAAGGTCATTCACTTCGTCTATTAGCGCTTTTCCATCCATCACATAATGGTGCTCGCCCTTTTTCAGGATGTGCGGTGTTTCATCCTGATCATACTCATCGCGGATTTCCCCGACGATTTCCTCGATAATATCCTCTACAGTGACAAGCCCCGCCGTTCCCCCGTATTCATCGACGAGAATCGCCATGTGAATCCGCTCCTTCTGCATGCGGATTAAAAGCTGCTGAACAGGAATGCTTTCAATGACCCTGATAACGGGCCTCATGATTTGCTCCAGCTTTATCGGCTGGCCGAGAAAATAAGCTTTAAACATATCTTTGCTGTTGATGATCCCTAAAATATGATCCTTGTCATCTTTGATGACAGGGTAGCGTGTATACCGTTCATTAATGATGTGATGAATTGCCTCTTCAAGCGACTGCTCCAGAGAGATAACCGCAATTTCTGTCCGCGGAATCATAATCTCTCTCGCTACCCGGTTGTCAAATTCAAAAATCTTATTTACATAACGGAATTCAGACTGATTGATTTCTCCCTTTTCATAGCTTTCTGAAAGGATCAGTCTTAGTTCCTCCTCGCTGATGACAACCTGATGCTCCTTTACTGAATGAAAGCCAAACAATTTCACAAGAAAACTTGCAGAGCCGTTTAATGCTTTAATAAACGGGTACGTGATTTTATAAAACCAGATCAGCGGCTTTGCAATCCATAAGCTTACAGCTTCAGCTTTTTGAATAGAAACCGTTTTCGGAGCAAGCTCCCCCATCACCACATGCAAAAAAGTGACGATGATAAATGCAACTACAAATGTGACAATGTGGTTAAACGGTTCCGGCATGCCTGTCATTGTAAATAAGGGATGAAGAAAACGTTCAAATGTAGGTTCACCAAGCCATCCAAGGCCGAGGGCAGTAATCGTAATCCCGAGCTGGCAGGCTGATAAATACTCGTCAAGATTGGAGATGATTTTATGTGCGGCTAGCGCTCGGCTGTCACCGCTTTCGATGAGCTGATTGATTTTTGAACCTCTGATTTTGACGATCGCAAATTCCGCTGCAACGAAAACAGCCGTAATGCCAATCAAAACAAAAATGGCGATCAATTGTAAAATAAGCAAAAAAAGCCCTTACCATAAATGGTAAGGGGCCACCTCCTTAACGTTAATTCTCATCACGACCGTTTAAGAAAATCATCACAAAACGAAGTAGTTCAAACAGGGAAACCAGGGCGGCGGCCACATACGTTAAGGCAGCAGCGCTCAGCACTTTATTTACCCCATTTTCTTCATTGTTTCGGATGAATCCTTCTGACACAATAATCTGCTTGGCGCGTGAACTTGCATTGAATTCGACAGGCAATGTAATCAGCTGGAAAAAGACTGCCGCTGAAAACAGTATGATGCCAAGCCCGATCAAATTCAGGCTGCCGAGAAGCATGCCTCCTAAGAAAAGCAAAGGAGCTACACCGGATGCAAAATTCACGACTGGGAAGATTTTATGTCTCAGCACAAGCGCACCATATGACTCCTGATGCTGCAAGGCATGTCCGACTTCATGGGAAGCTACGGATATGGCGGAAATTGAGCGGCCGTAATAGACCGGCTCAGATAAACGCACCACCCGTCTTGTCGGGTCGTAATGGTCTGTTAAAGTGCCTCTTACCGGTTCGACCGGCACGTCGTAAAGACCGTTTATATCTAAAATCCGTCTTGCCGTTTCTGCCCCTGTACGTCCGCTTGAGGCTTCCACTTTTGAATATTTTTCAAAGTTGCTCTTTACTTTAAATTGTGCCCAAAACGACAATCCCAATGCGGCTATTGTTAAAAATATAAACAGCATTTTTTCATCATCCTTTTTCCATGATCATTTCTCTATTACGATTATTTTAATGAGTTTTCTTTCCCGTGTACAGAAATGCGCTTTTTCTTCCGGCTTGGAGCACACAATCCAATCAGCAAAAAGAACAGGCCTGCTGAAAACAAATAAAAGGCGAAACTGCCGGCCAGTTCTTTCAGAAAATGAAGCCAGGAGAAGCTTCCGGAAAAGTGATTATATGAATTCAAATCGAAAATAAACAAAATCACCGCGGATGCCGCCAGCTGCGTACCGATTAAAACCACGATCGTTCTTTGAAAGATCGTCATCTTTTTCATCCTTTTTGTTTTAGTTTATGGAGAAATCCGGTTTTATATGTTTTGTACATTTTTTGAAAAACATCACCGGAAGTGGGACATACTGTTAGAAAAAAGCACGGGTGTGATGGAAGCTATGAAAGTGACGAGTGAGGAAAAGGAACAGCTGAGCACAGCAATCGACCGAATGAATGAAGGACTGGACGCGTTTATCCAGCTTTATAATGAATCGGAAATTGATGAACCGCTTATTCAGCTTGATGATGATACAGCCGATTTAATGAAGCAGGCCCGAAATATGTACGGCCAGGAAAAGCTAAATGAAAAATTAAATACAATTATTAAACAGATTTTATCCATCTCAGTATCTAAAGAAGGAGAAAAAGAATGAAATCAAATCGGATATTTATTTCATGGCTCAGGTGGCCGTTATTTATCCGAATCGGGGTTATTATTTTATGTCTGATTCTTTTGTTCGGCCAAATCATTTATATACTTGAGCCTAAGCAGTTCACTTCGGTATTCGAAGGCATTTGGTGGGCTGTCGTTACGGTTTCGACAGTCGGTTATGGAGACTATGTGCCGCACACGCCGCTGGGACAGGCAGCCGGAATACTGCTGATTTTGAGCGGAGCAAGCTTTGTCACAGCATATTTCGCTACGTTATCAGCGGCCGCATTCAGCAGACAGCATCGCTACATCGAAGGAAAAGTTGCTTACAAAGGCCGGGACCACATCATTCTGATCGGGTGGAATGAAAAAACAAATCGGCTTCTGAAGGACCTTCAGCTTGCCGCCCCTTCCAAAACGGTCGTACTAATCGATGAATCCTTAACAGAAGGCCCGCTTATTGAAAACGTTCATTTCATACGCGGGCACGCTGCCGATGATGGGACACTGAAACGGGCCAATATTACTGAAGCGGAATCAGTGATGATTACTGCCGATCAGTATAAAAGTGAAACTGATGCTGATATGCTGTCAGTGCTGACTCTTTTATCTGTTAAAGGGCTTAATCCCCTTGCTTACTGCATCGTCGAGATTTTGACTGACCGTTTTGTCACCAATGCGGAGCGGGCAGGCGCAAACCAAATCATCGGAACTTCAGAATTTATCAGCCGGGCGATGCTGCAGCATTACCAAGTCAAGTTACGGCCGTCTAAACAGCAGAACGGAATCAAGCTGACACTTGATCAGCATGTGGAGCTTCTTGCTGTTCCTGACGAACTAAAGGGAGCGGCTTACAAAACCTGTGTTCTCTATTTTCTTGATCACAACACAACAATTATAGGCGTACAAAAAGAGGAGGGGCCGATGATTTCCCCTCCTCTTACATACAAGGTGCTCGAAACAGACCAATTCCTTGCCATCTAGTGTAACAGAACATCCTCCAATTCTTTCACGAGAGAGGCGCCGATATCCAAAAATGCCGGATCAATTTCCGCGTCCCGCCTTTCCGGTTCGGAAAATTGATTAAACAGTGATTGGAAAGGCCCTCCCTCGGCGTGATCGTCAACATCCGCCTGAAACACCTGTCTCAGCATGAATGGCGTTCCGATCCGGACGGCCGCCCCTCGTTCATCGAGACTGCCCTGTACCGCATTGACGGGAATTCTTAAAAATAAATAGCCGTCTCTATCATCAATTTTATAATCAAAGTAGCCATGATCGTATTCCCAGCCGCCGTTTATCACATAACCGAGCGGCTTCATCACTTGTTCCAGTTCTTGAAGCAGAAAAGACTGCCCATCTATCGCGGAAGGTATTGGTATCATCAGAATGCCCCTTTTTTCACTTATCCTGTCCCGCCGAACAAGACTTCATTCAGAGGCGCACTACATGGAAATCGTTGTTTCTTTCGCGCGGCCAACAGAAAAGAAAGCGCATTCAATTAAGAAGTAAACAGCCATTGCCGCTGCAAGCCATGCAGCTGAATCCCAAGACACATAAACAACCGTTGCATAGAGTCCTAATTTAGTGAAAAGAGTATGGGTTCGTTTTAAATGCAAAATCCGATGTACCGCATCGGTAAAAAGGGCAAGCGGCAAACCAATGAGAAGAAAGGCGTGGATGAAAAAATGTGACAGCGTGCCGCCAAAGCTTGAAGAAAACTCTGTATACACGGCATCAAAGGAGATAAGGAAACTTAAAATAGCTGCAGAAAAACCGGCAATGATGAGATGTTTAACCAATTGTTTCATGAACATCAGCACCTTTCTGATTTTATAAAAAGCCGACCGGCAAATGCCAGTCAGCTTTCTCACATTAATCTTCCAGACGTTTTTCAAGCTCTGCTTTTTTCTCTTCAAAGCCAGGTTTGCCGAGTAACGCAAACATATTGACTTTATACGCTTCTACACCAGGCTGGTCAAACGGATTGACGCCAAGGAGGTAACCGCTCATCGCGCAGGCTTTTTCGAAGAAATATACAAGGTATCCAAAAGTATATGCATTCAGCTCAGGAATGTTAACGATTAAGTTCGGAACATTTCCGTCTGTATGGGCAAGCATCGTGCCTTGGAATGCTTTTTTGTTAACGAAATCAACAGTTTTACCGGCTAAATAGTTCAAGCCGTCAAGATCGTTATCCGCTTCCTCAATTGTCAGTTCATGTTTAGGCTTCTCTACATTCAGGACCGTTTCGAATAAATCTCTGCGGCCTTCTTGTACATACTGGCCTAAAGAATGAAGGTCTGTTGAATAGTTCGCTGAAGAAGGATAAATGCCCTTCTCATCTTTCCCTTCGCTTTCTCCGAACAGCTGCTTCCACCATTCCGCAAAGTATTGAAGCGCCGGTTCGTAGTTGATGAGCATTTCAATTGTTTTGCCCTTATTATAAAGGACATTGCGAACAACCGCATATTGGTATGCTGGGTTATCTTCCAGTTCAGATGTTGCAAAATCTTTGCTCGCATCCAGGGCGCCTTTCATCATGTCATCAATGTTGACGCCGCTGACAGCAATCGGCAAGAGACCTACAGCTGTTAAAACTGAATAACGGCCGCCGACATCGTCAGGAATAACAAATGATTCGAAGCCTTCTTCGTTAGAAAGCGTTTTTAATGCGCCGCGCTCTTTATCAGTTGTTGCATAAATCCGCGCTTTCGCTTCTTCTTTACCGTATTTCTCTTCAAGAAGCTTGCGGAAAATACGGAAAGCGATTGCAGGTTCAGTTGTCGTACCTGATTTAGAAATCACATTAATAGAGAAGTCAACATCTTCAAGAAGATCCATGACGTCTCTCATATAAGATGAACTGATGTTGTTCCCGATAAAAATGACTTGCGGATTGCCTCGTTTTGCTTTTGGCAAAGTGTTATAAAACGCGTGATTCAGCGCTTCAATCGCTGCCCGCGCTCCAAGATAAGAACCGCCAATGCCGACAACAAGCAAGACATCAGAGTCAGATTTGATTTTTTCCGCGCTTTTTTTGATGCGCGCGAATTCTTCTTTATCATAGTGTTCAGGGAGGTCCACCCAGCCTAGAAAATCGCTGCCCGCGCCTGTTTTTTCATGGATATTATGGTGTGCTGTTTTTACAAAGTCCCGCAGATATGTAAGTTCATGTTCGTTGAAGAAAGTCAACGCTTTTGAGTAGTCAAAGCGTACATGCGTCATTGCTTGTCCCTCCATAACGGTATAATGTTTTCATCTTTCACTTTATATGAACTTATCTGTGAAATCAAGTCAAGAAGAAAGGGCGGAATGACTGGATTCCGCCCTTTGAGTTTATAGAGACGCGCGAAGGATGGCAAGCACGTCATCTTTGTTCAGTTTTTGGAAGTTGCCGAAGCCGCCGTGTTCCATTTCCTTGGCTGCGATATCAGCAATCAGCTCAAGTTTTTCTTCTCCAATATTGTAATCAGCAAGACGAGAAGGCGCACCGAGGCTTGTCCAGAACGCAGATAGTTTATCGATTCCTTCAAGCGCAATTTCTTTATCTGTTTTGCCTTCAGTATCAATGTCAAACATGTTGAGCATAAGGTTTTTAAAACGGCCTACATTTGTATCAAGCGTGTATCTCATCCAGTTCGGGAACAGTATCGCCAAACCGCCCGCGTGCGGAATGTCATATACAGCTGAAACGGCGTGTTCCATTGTATGAGAAGCCCAGTCACCAAAGTAGCCCATTTGGAGCGTGCCGTTTAAAGCGATTGTACCAGCATACAAAATCGTTTCACGAAGCTCGTAGTTTTCCAGATCTTCAAGAAGCTTAGGAGCTGTTTCGATGACCGTCTGCAAAACAGCAAAGCACATTCTATCCTGAAGCGGCGTGTTTTCAACATTGTGGAAGTATTGTTCGAATACGTGGCTCATCATGTCAACCATGCCGTATACTGTTTGATTTTCCGGAACCGTGAACGTATTTTCAGGGTCTAAAATAGAGAAACGCGGATGAGTGACATTGCTGCCCCATACAAATTTCTCGTTTGTTTCCCAGTTTGTAATCACGGAATCAGGGTTCATTTCAGACCCTGTCGCAGCAAGCGTTAAAACAGTTCCAAACGGCAGCGCATCCTCCGCTGTTACTTTTTTGCTGAAAATATCCCAAGCGTCGCCATCGTATTTGACGCCAGCTGCGATTGCCTTTGTACAGTCAATCACACTGCCTCCGCCGACAGCAAGCAGAAAATCAATGTTATGCTCTCTGCAAAGGTCTATGCCTTTTTCCACTGTCGCAAGACGCGGGTTCGGCTCTACACCTGACAGCTCATGAACAACAGCGCCCTCTTCTTTTAAAATGCCTGTGACTTGATCATAAAGGCCGTTGCGTTTAATGCTGCCGCCCCCGTAAACAAGCAGTACATTCTTGCCGTATCGTTTGAATTCTTTTCTTAATTGTTCAAGCTGACCTTTTCCAAAAATCAGCTTTGTCGGATTATAATAAGTGAAATTTTCCATAGTAAAACCTCCAAATGATGCTGGTGAAAAACAGATTTTCCATTGTAACATAAGTTGACAAAAAGAAAAAGGGAAGCAGCCAAACGGCTATTTCCCCTTTTTTTATAGAGATGCTTTTAAAATTGACAGCACATCTTCTTTGTTGAGTGATTTAAATTGGCCGAATGTACCGTTAGCCATTGCCTTGTCAGCGATTGTGTCAAGCTGCTCATCATTAATATCATAATCAGCAAGACGGTTCGGAGCGCCAAGGCTTGTCCAGAATGCGGACAGCTTATCGATACCTTCAAGGGCAATTTCTTCATCCGTTTTACCTGCTTCTTCAACATCAAACACGCGAACTGCAAGCTGTTTCATGCGGGCAGGGTTTTCAGACAATGTGTGTCTCATCCAGTTCGGGAACAGAATCGCCAGTCCGCCGGCATGCGGAATATCATAAACGGCTGATACTGCATGTTCAATATTATGAGTAGCCCAATCCCCTCTTGCCCCCATAGAAAGCATGCCGTTTAATGCGATTGTTCCTGTGTACAGGATCGTCTCACGCAATTCGTAATTTTCGAGATCATTGATCAGCTTAGGCGCTGTTTCAATGACTGTACGCAGAAGTGATTCACACATGCGGTCCTGATACGGCGTGTTTGATACATGATGGAAGTATTGTTCGAATACGTGGCTCATCATGTCAACCATCCCGTAGATCGTGTGGTTTTTAGGTACTGTGAATGTATTCACCGGATCAAGAATCGAAAATTTAGGGAATACGAGCGGGCTGCCCCAGCCGTATTTTTCTTTTGTTTCCCAGTTTGTAATAACAGATCCTGAGTTCATTTCTGAACCAGTCGCAGCGAGAGTCAATACCGTTCCGAATGGCAAAGCATCTTTTGGCTGATGCTTTTTCGTAACGATATCCCACGCATCACCATCATACTTTGCTCCTGCGGCAATCGCTTTTGTACAGTCGATTACGCTTCCGCCTCCGACAGCCAGCAAGAAATCAATGTTTTGTTCTTTACAGATGGCAACACCTTTATTAACAGTCGACACACGAGGATTCGGTTCCACACCTGCTAATTCATGCACGGTCGCTCCGGCTTTATTCAGCTGATCAATCACTTGATCATACAGGCCGTTGCGTTTAATGCTGCCGCCTCCGTACACAAGCAATACGTTTTTTCCGTAAGGTTTGAGTTCCTCCGGAAGTCTTTCCACTTCGCCGCGCCCGAAAATTAATTTGGTCGGATTCCAGTATGTAAAGTTTTGCATGACATCTCCTCCTTAGATTTTTTATTATGCAGAATGTCCTCACCACATGTAAAGCAATCAGCTCTCACCAATCAGCATACCAGATGGTTTTATTTTGCAAGATGCTGGGAAAGAAGCTGATATAAGCGAGGGCAGGCCAGCTTCCCTCATATGGAGAATGCATGTATAGATTCTCCAATATGTCACAATCTATAACTGTTTTAATAATTCATGGAGGAGGTTGCAAAACATGAGTACCATTCAAAGAATTTGTCTTGTATTAACCATCATTGGCGCCATTAACTGGGGACTGATCGGATTTTTCCAATTTGACTTAGTAGCGGCTATCTTCGGCGGCCAAGGGTCAGCTCTTTCCCGAATCATTTACGGACTTGTCGGAATCGCCGGCTTAATCAACCTCGGTCTGCTATTTAAGCCAAACGAGGAAAGATCACGTGAAGAAGCACCAAATCCTGAAATGCGATAGGATATCAATCACGCTGAAATAGGATTTTGTATTAAATCAAAAGCACCGAACATTCCTGTCCGGTGCTTTTTTTCATGCTTATTTTTTGATAAGGTCTTTGCGGTTGGACATTTCGATCCACTCTTCAAGCTTATCTTTTAATGTGTTGAAACCTTGTGGTGTAGAAGCTTCTTCGCTTACTTGAGCAGCTTTAGGTTTTCTTGGTTTGCTTTCTTTTTTCTCAGGCGCAGCTTGTGTCGCACGAATTGAAAGGCTGATTTTGCCTTTTTCTTCATCAACAGCAAGTACTTTTACTTGTACTTCGTCGCCAACTGAAAGGTGCTCGTTGATATCTTTTACGAAACCGTGAGTCACTTCAGAAATGTGTACTAAACCTTGAGTTTCTTCATCTAATGCAACAAACGCACCATACGCTTGTAATCCTGTAACTTTACCAGTGTAAACACTGCCCACTTCAAATTTTGCTGCCATTCATAACAACTCCTAAGTTAAATTAAATATCTGTTTATACGCAATTTAAAATTATATCACACATGTCTTATTTCCGCAAAGAAAACTTTTTATAAAAAATCAGGTTTATGCACAGCAAAAAGGGGGTAAACTGAAAATACCAAAGGCTTTCTAGTATTCCCCCCTTTTATTGGATGCGAACAAAAGGTTCGTATCTTTTTTTATGTTGTTTTGTGCAGGAAGCGTTTCATTCTGACTAACGCTTCTTGAAGCTGTTCAATCGAGGTTGCGTATGAACAACGGATATATCCCTCACCGCTCGGACCAAACACACTTCCAGGAACAACTGCCACTTTTTCCTGCGTCAGAAGCTCCTCGGCAAACTGTTCTGAACTCATTCCCGTGCTTTTAATAGATGGAAAAGCATAGAAAGCGCCGCCCGGATGATGACAGCTGAGGCCGATTTCATTGAGCGATTCTACAAACAGATTCCGTCTTCTTCGATAGCTTTTTTTCATTTTTTCTACGTCTTCCATGCCGTTCTTCAGGCCTTCAAGGGCGGCAAACTGCGCCATTGCGGGCGCGCACATCATCGCATACTGATGAATTTTAAGCATGGCATCCCGAAGCAAGGATGGTGCCGCGGCAAAACCGAGCCTCCAGCCCGTCATTGCAAATGCTTTTGAAAAGCCTGAGATGACTACCGTCCGTTCCTTCATTCCCGGTAATGCCGCTATACTTGTAAATTCCTCATCATATGTCAGCTCCGCGTAGATCTCGTCGGCTAAAACGATGACATCATGTTTTTTGGCAAACTCAGCAATCTCATTCAGCTCTTCCTTCGAATAAACCGAACCTGTCGGATTCGATGGTGAGCAGATGAGAATGGCCTTTGTTTTTTCAGTGACTGCCGCTTCAAAATCAGCAGCCGTTGCTTTAAATCCTTTGTCTGCCGTTGTATGAACGTGAACCGGGATACCGCCTGCCAAAGAAACAAGCGCATCGTACGCCACAAAACACGGCTCAGGAATGATGACTTCCTCACCTGGATTCACAATGGCGCGGATCGCGATATCCAAAGCCTGACTTGCCCCCACTGTCACAATCAGCTCATTATCTGGCGAGTAGCTAAGGTCAAACCTGTTGCTCAAATAACGGCTGATTTCCTCCCGCAATGAGTATAAACCCGCATTTGCCGTGTATGACGTATATCCTTGTTCAAGAGAGAGAATGCTTGCTTCGCGGACATTCCACGCGGTGACAAAATCAGGCTCGCCGACGCCTAAAGAAATGACGCCTTCCATCGTTGCCGCCAAATCAAAGAATTTGCGGATGCCGGATGGTTTTATTTGTTGTACATAGTCTGATAAATACGAAGTCATTTACGGTGACACCACGATTCTTTTGTCGTCGTCTCCTGTTTCAAACACTTTGCCGTCATGCTTGTATTTTTTCAGGATAAAATGGGTTGTCGTAGATACAACTGAATCAAGCGTTGACAGTTTATCCGAAACAAAACGCGCTACGTCAGACATCGAATTGCCGCGAATCACGACAGACAAATCGTACACGCCTGACATCAGGTAAACTGATTCAACCTCTTGGAATCGGTAAATCCGTTCCGCCACTTCATCAAAACCGACGCCCCGTTTCGGCGTTACTTTGACGTCGATCATGGCCGTAACGCCCTCATGTCCGTCTACTTTTCGCCAATCAATCATAGCGGAATAATCGATAATAACCTTTTCTTTCTCCAGTTTGTCAATAATTGTTTTTACTTCATTTACAGGGATGCCCGCCATCTTTGCGATTGTTTCTAAATCGGCGCGGCTGTTTTCGTCTAAAATTTCTAATATTTCTGTTTCTTTTTCTGTCAATTTCATTTGATTCACACCTTTGCAATGTCAAGAAATCTCATGACATTATATCACGTTTTTTGACGAATGCTAAGAAAAAAACGAGGAGAAACTTCCGCTAGAATTGACAATTTCAGGGCATAATACAACCATCAAAAAAAGGGAGTGACACAGAATGGAGGCGGTTTCACCAATAAGGCGGTTTACGGTCGATGGAGTCAATGTATACTACGAACATTATCAAAATCCCGGCAGGCAAACGCTGGTTTGCGTACACGGTTTTTTATCATCTGCATTCAGCTTCAGAAAAGTAATCCCTCTCCTTCGGGACAAGTACGACATCATCGCGCTTGATTTGCCTCCTTTCGGCCAATCTGAAAAATCAAGAACGTTTATCTATACCTATCAAAACCTTGCTAAGCTTGTCATTGGGATTTTGGAGCACTTGCAAGTGAAACAGGCTGTGCTTGTCGGGCATTCTATGGGCGGACAGATATCGCTGTCTGCTGCTCTCCAAAAACCTGAGCTTTTTTCAAAGGTTGTGCTGCTTTGCAGTTCAGGGTATTTAAAACGTTCACACCCGTCGATCATTTTCGGGACCCATATCCCTTATTTTCATCTTTACATCAAACGCTGGCTCTCGAAAGAAGGCGTGATGAAAAATTTATTAAATGTGGTGCATGACAAATCGCTGATTGATGAGGAGATGATTGACGGCTATGGCAGACCGTTTCAGGACGAGCAGATTTTCAAAGCCATGACAAGGTTTATCCGCCACAGAGAAGGAGATTTAGAACCCGAGCAATTGAAGAAAATGAACAAGCCTGCTTTGTTGATTTGGGGCGAGGAGGATCGAATTGTCCCAATGGAGATCGGTAAACGGCTGCACGCAGATTTGCCTAATTCCGTGCTGTACTCACTTGGCCAGACCGGACATCTGGTGCCTGAAGAACGGCCTGAACTTGTTTCTGAACACATTGCTGATTTTATCAATTAAAAAAAAACCGGTGCTGAACCGGTTTTTTTAAGGCGTGCAGGAGCTGCTGTTTTTAATGAATAAAAGCTGGCCAGCCACTTCCCGGCAGCTGTCGATCGGCAGCGTTTGTTCAAAAGAAGTTTCAAATATATGCTGAATGCTTTTCGCCAGCACGTCGGGATCGTTTTCATCATAGACTGCCTGCACGACATCAACAGCCTCCGTTTCGTAAAACTCTTCTCCATATTTAAACGGGTCCCATTTGGCAATGATCTTAATCATTTCCCTGACCGCTTGACTTTCTTCCATATTCATCACCGCTTATAATAAAATTTGCAGTTCTATCTTATCATAGTGAAGCTTAGAAGAATAAACATACATGAGGGGGTAACAGAATGAACTTTGATAAACGAGAAGAACGCCTTGGCACCCAATCTGTCAAATGGGACAAAACAGGCGAATTATTTGGCGTGACAGACGCACTCCCGATGTGGGTGGCGGATATGGATTTTCGCGCGCCAGAAGCGATAACTGAAGCGTTAAAAGAGCGTCTTGACCACGGTATTTTTGGTTATACAACTCCAGATCAAAAAACGAGGGATGCTGTGTGCGGATGGATGCAAAACAGGCACGGCTGGAAGGTGAATCCGGAAAGCATCACATTCAGCCCCGGCGTTGTAACGGCTTTGAGCATGGCGGTACAAGCTTTTACGGAGCCGGGCGATCAAGTAGTTGTTCAGCCTCCAGTTTATACGCCTTTTTACCATATGGTGGAGAAAAACGGCCGGCACATTTTACATAATCCGCTGCTAGAAAAAGACGGCGCATATGCAATGGATTTTGAAGATTTGGAGACGAAGCTTAGTGACCCAAGCGTTACATTGTTTATTTTATGCAATCCTCATAACCCTTCTGGGCGTTCATGGGGCCGGGAAGATTTACTGAAGCTAGGCGAATTGTGCCTTGAGCATGGCGTCACAGTTGTATCGGATGAAATCCATTCCGATTTAATGCTGTACGGACATAAACACACGCCGTTCGCTTCGCTCTCTGACGATTTCGCTGATATTTCCGTGACATGTGCTGCTCCAAGCAAAACATTTAATATCGCCGGATTGCAGGCTTCAGCAATCATCATTCCGGATCGCCTGAAGCGCGCCAAGTTTTCCGCAAGCCTTCAGCGCAATGGTTTAGGCGGACTGAACGCGTTTGCTGTCACTGCAATCGAAGCCGCGTATTCAAAAGGCGGACCGTGGCTTGATGAATTGATCTCTTACATTGAGAAAAACATGAACGAAGCGGAAGCTTTTTTGAGCACCGAGCTGCCAAAGGTCAAAATGATGAAGCCGGATGCATCATACTTGATTTGGCTCGACTTCAGCGCTTACGGTTTGTCCGATGCAGAGCTTCAGCAAAGAATGCTAAAAAAAGGAAAAGTTATTTTAGAGCCCGGGACGAAATACGGGCCTGGCGGAGAAGGATTTATGCGCCTGAACGCGGGATGCTCTCTTGCAACCCTGCAGGACGGCCTGCGCCGCATCAAAGCCGCATTATCGTAAATATAGCTGTTAAACGCCTTTACGTCTTCATTTGTAAAGGCGTTCTTAATAAAGGAATTTTATATTTTACTTCTAATATTTAGTGTTATAATAGATTCATATTTTATACGAAAGGATTTCACACGAATGGAAATTCTAAAAGACTATCTTCTGCACATCTGCTTTATTTTGTTTCCTATTCTTCTTTACCAAGTGTTTTGGCTTGGAAAACCTGCGATTCTTGTGCCAAAAATAAACAGCGGTTTGGTCACGCTCTTCGCCTGCGGTGCCTCCGTTTTATGCATTATTTTCCCGATTCATGAAATGGACTACATACAATACGGCCTTCAGATGATTCCCGTTATCATTTGTTTATTTTACATTAGTACCGCTTCCGGACTTACAGTCGCCGCATCTGTCCTATGTTTTGAACTGCTTTTTTACGAACCTTCCGCAATGTTTGTTTTCACTTTGCTGCCTTTTCTTATCATTATCCCAATCTTATTTCAGAAAAAATGGCCATTCATGTCCAAAGCGAAAAAACTGCTGCTGTCTTTATTGATCAGCTGCGTGGAGATTTTCCTATTTTTCGCCTCAAGCTGGATTCTTTCCGCCTTGAATATTTTAAATTTTCAAAAATCAGGAATCTTCGTTTACGAGGCGGCAGTGTCAGGGCTTTTCCGCTCCAGTGTTCTTCTATTAAGCATCTATATTATCGAAAGCATCGCCGAAAATATCGCCCTGCGTTCACAGCTTATCCATTCTGAAAAAATGACGATTGTGAGTGAACTGGCAGCGAGCGTCGCTCATGAGGTCAGGAATCCGCTGACAGTTGTCCGCGGGTTTGTCCAGCTGCTTTTTAATGACGAAACCTTACAAAACAAGTCGAGTGCGGATTACAAAAAGCTTGTACTGTCAGAGCTTGACCGGGCGCAAGGCATTATTACAAACTATCTCGATATGGCCAAACAGCAATTATACGAAAAAGAGGTTTTTGACCTATCTGCCCTTATCAAAGAGACAAGCTCCCTTATGGTGTCGTACGCCAATTACAAGTCAGTAACCGTCGAGGCTGAAACAGAACCGGACCTTTTGATATACGGAGACGCAACAAAGCTGAAGCAGGCTGTCATCAACCTGATGAAAAACAGCATTGAAGCGGTTCCTCACGGTAAGGGGATGATCCACATATCAGCCAAAAGAAACGGCCATACGATCATGATCAACATCACAGACAATGGGGTCGGGATGACAGACCATCAAATGCAAAAACTCGGCGAACCTTATTATTCCTTAAAAACGAACGGAACGGGACTCGGCCTCACCGTAACCTTTTCCATTATTGAACATCATCACGGGACCATTTCATTTAACAGCAGCTTCCAAAAAGGCACTACGGTGACCATTAAGCTTCCCGCTGATCTTCCTCACTAGCAAATCGATTGGAACTTTAATAGAATAAATGCGAGGTGATGACAGATGAGCACGTTTGAGACAGGCTCTATTGTTAAAGGATTTTACAAAACAGGTGTATACATAGGAGCAATCACGGCTTGCAGGCCGCAGCACTATTTAGTGAAAGTGAAAGCGGTTCTTACCCATCCCGCTCAGGGAGACCTTCATCATCCAAAACAGGCGGATGTGCCATTTTTTCATGAGAGAAAAGCGCTTGCATATGGTGAACAGACCAATATCCCCCACCATATGGTGAAGCCTTATGATGGTGAAGTGCCGGATTATACAAAATCTCTGCGGGAGGCGACAGCACAGCTGAGAGCCAAATTGAATGAGGATGGTTCGGAGTGGGCAAAGCGCTCCCTTCATAATCTGGACATTTTAGAAAAAGAATATTTTAACCGGCCATAACCCAGTCTGACAAAAGATTGGGTTTTTTACGTCGCGCGCTTCAACAGTTCGGTTAAATCGATTCTCTCGCCGATTGTGGGCGGTTTTGGCTTTTCGAGATACTGCTTATCCTGCTCAACAAGCTTAAAAAGTTTATATGCTGTAAGAGCATCATCAAGCGCTTTATGATGGGTGCCGGTTCCGGAATCTCCATACTCTTCGGCAGCTTTCCATAAACCCGTCAATGTCCGGTCTCCAAAAAAGTTTTTGTATTCAAGCGATAAATCTCTCATTTCTCCCTTAAACGGGAAAGGGATATGGTTAAACATACAGTTTTGCTTCAGCACTTTCATATCCATGTTTCCCCACGTAATAATTGTGCTGTTTTTCTCAGGATCCAGCTCGTTTAGTTTACGGATGAAATCCTCGAATCTCATTCCTTCGTCTACCTGTTTTTGGGTTATTTTTAAAAATGATTTGCAGCGTTTCGTAAGCTTCGGGAACTTTTTCGGTCTAACATAGCTAGAAAACGTCTCAACCACTTCATCATCAATCGACTTTACAATTCCGGCTTCAATGATTTCCGGGAAGAAGTTTTGAGGACTGTACTTTCCATCAGGCATTGTAAATTCGAAATCAATAATGAGTAAGCTGTTTGTCGTCACCTTTTTACACCTGCCTTTCCTCCGATCAGAAAATGCTATCTTTATAGTATATCAATTCCCCTTCTCGACATTTCTTCATTTTCTAAAAATAATGAATTTTCCCAGCCGCTTCGTTTCTTTTAAATTGTGAATCGTTTCTTTATAATTAGTAAGGAACCCGAAATAATAAGAAGGTGATGTTATTTCTATCCGTAAGAAAAACTTTGTCATTGTGTGGCTGGCGAACTTTTTTGTCTCCGCTAGCACAACGATGATCGTTCCTTTTCTCTCCTTATACATTGAGACGCTCAGCTCTTTTTCAAACGGCTTTGTGCAAAGGTGGAGCGGCTATGTGTTCGGCATTACATTTCTCATGGCGTTTTTGGTATCCCCGTTTTGGGGACGGTTCGGAGACAAACGCGGATATAAGAAAATCCTTATGGCAACCGGAACAGGCATTGCCCTTAGCATTTTCTTCATGGGCTTTGTTACATCGGTGTACCAATTGTTTTTTCTGCGTATGGCAATGGGTCTTGTAACCGGATTCATCCCGACATCTCTTGCGATGATTTCGGCACAGACTCCGAAGAGCTCAGCCGGCAAAACACTTGGCACGCTGCAAATGGGGCAAGTGTCCGGAAGCTTGTTCGGCCCGCTTTTGGGAGGCATGCTTGCTGATCATTTCGGCTTTACGTATACCTTTTTTATCACATCCTTTGTGATTTTCTCGTCTGTTCTTCTCGTGTTATTTGGTGTCAAAGAAAAGCCTCTTGCAGAGAAAACAGCCAAACGTACGTCTTACTCGAGAAAAGAAGTGCTCTCCTATATTTTTCACCATCCGGCGCTGTGGGTCATGATGCTGTTAACCATGCTGATTCAAACAGGCAATTTCAGTATCCAGCCCCTGCTCGCTTTATATGTAAATGAGCTGCACGGACCTGTCAATCTTGCCTTTTTCTCCGGCATGGCATTTTCAGCAACGGGGCTCGGAAGTTTGCTGCTGGCTAGAAAATGGGGTGATCTGGGCGACCGCTACGGCCACCGCCGCATTTTAATCGGACTTTTGCTCGCCGCCTCTTTCTTTTTTATTCCGCAGGCGCTCGCGTCCTCACTCAGCGTGCTCCTTGTTTTCAGATTTTTATTCGGAATGGCGATGGGCGGTTTGCTGCCATGCATTACGGCAGCGATCCGCGTTCAGGCTCCCGGCAGTATTCAAGGTGAAGTTCTCGGCTACAATGTCAGCTTTCGCTTTTTAGGAAACGTGCTCGGGCCTCTGCTCGGCGGAATCATATCGAGCCATTTTACCATTTCGGCCACCTTTTACGTCACGGCGTTTCTCTTTTTCGCTGGCGCCTGCATGCTTTGGATCATGCAGAAACTTCGGAAAGATTCTTATGCCAAAGCAAGCTGATTCCGAGAAAAAACTGAGGAATCTTCTAAATTTAACCTTCTCGTAATCTCAAAAGAATGGTACGATATGGCTAGAATTTAGGAGAAAAGAGAGTGACCATGTTACGAAAAATAATCGGATGGATTTTGCTCCTTTGCATAATCCCATTGTTTGCATTTACAGTTATCGCTTCCGGAAAAGAAGTAAAACAAATGAAGTCCCTGGATCAGGTGCTTGATAAAAATATTAATCTGAAAGATATCAGCCTTGTTCAGAACAGCTACATGTATGACAGGGACGGCTCCCTTGTCTCGGAAATCGTCAGCGACCACGAAAACCGTGTGCTCGTTCCATTTAACAAGATTCCCGAGGAAGTCAAACAGATTTTCTTAACATCTGAGGACCGCCATTTTTACGAGCATAAAGGCTTTGACTTTATGGGAATGGTGCGGGCTACTGCTTCTAACGTAAAAGACAAGAAAATTGACCAGGGTGCCAGCACCATCACACAGCAGCTTTCAAGAAACTTGTATTTGAGCCACGAACGCTCCTTCAGCCGCAAGCTGACAGAGCTCGCGTATTCCTATCAGCTGGAGAAAAAATATACGAAAAATGAAATTCTTGAAGCTTACTTAAATACCATTTATTTTAACAATGGCGTTTATGGCGTCGGTTCAGCGGCTGAATTCTATTTCAGCAAACCGCTGAAATCTCTCACAGTGGGAGAAATGGCTTTTATCTGTGCTATACCTAATAACCCTACATTATATGATCCTCTCAAGCATTTTGACTACACGAAAAGCCGTCAAGAACGTTTGCTTAAAGGACTAAAAGATGCCGGGGTCATTACGGACAAAGAGCTGAAAAAAGCCGTAAAACAAAAAATCAAACTGGATGTTGAAAAAAGAGAAGACAAATATCCTGACTACGTTTCCTACGTCAATGATGAATTCACTCAGCTGGTGTCTGAATCAGAAGGCTTTGATAAACGCCTTCAAAAAGCATCAGGAAAACAAAAAGAAAAGATCGAGAACGAGCTGTCCGCAAGAGTCAGCACGCTGATGAAAGACGGCGTGAAAATTTATACTGCACTTGATCCGTACATGCAAAATCAAGTTGTAGCACAAATGAATTCCAAGCTCCCGTATGCGGACGTACAGGGCGGAGCGGCTGTGATTAATCACCAGACGCATCAAATCATCGCTCTATCCGGCGGGAAAAACTATCAAAAATATGACTTTAACCGCGCCTACCAGGCGTACAGGCAGCCGGGTTCATCCATTAAGCCGCTTCTTGATTACGGCCCTTATATTGAACAGACCGGCGCGACAGGAAGCAGCACCATTGATGCCAGCAAGTTTTGCAGCAAAGACTACTGTCCGCAAAACTACAATAACCGCACTTACGGCACAGTGACGCTTGATACGGCGTTTAAAAATTCATATAATACACCGGCTATTAGAATGCTCGACCGCGTCGGCATCCAAAAGGCATTCAGTTATATTGAGCCGTATCATTTTGCCAAACTTGTCGACAGTGACTATCTTCTTCCGGCGGCGCTTGGCGGATTTACAAACGGCATGACGCCTCTTGAGATGACAAAGGCTTATACGACATTCGGCAACAGCGGAAGCTATACGCCGAGCCATGCGATTACAAAGGTGACAGACCTTAAAGGAAAAACACTTTATAAATGGAATGATAAAGCGACTCAAATATTCAGCGTCCGCACGAACATGCAGCTGAAAAAACTGATGTCTTCCGTTGTGAAAAGCGGAACAGGGAAAAAAGCATATTTCAATGCGCCTTACATCGGCGGTAAAACCGGAACATCAAATGATTATCACGATATGTGGTTTGTCGGCCTGACTGATACGTATACAATGGGTGTCTGGGTCGGAAAGGACACACCGACCAGCGTTGAATATCTTCACAGCATCAGCCCTCAGCTTTCCATCTGGAAAGGAACGCTGCAAGCTGCTTATTAAAGGATCGGAGGGGATATGGGGTGACTTCAGAACAAATTCCAAATCGCGTTTTGCTGTTTGACGGTGTCTGCAATTTATGCAATGGCGCCGTGCAATTTATCATTAAACGTGATCCGGACGGATTGATTTCTTTCACATCGCTGCAGTCGGAAACAGGACAGAGCCTGCTGAAAAAAAGCGGGCTTCCGACTGATCGGTTTGACAGCTTTGTCTTTATTGAAGACCGCCAAGTGTACACAAAGTCAACTGCAGCCATTAAGGTTTTCAGGCATCTGCGAGGCCCATGGCGGCTCTTCGTCCTGTTTTTCGCAGTACCGAAGCCTGTCAGAGATATGGTCTATTCTTTCATTGCCAAAAACCGCTATAAGTGGTTTGGCAAAAAAAATGAATGTATGCTCCCCTCCCCTTCTATTAAAAAAAGATTTTTACCGTAAATAAAAAATGGCTAGGAAGCTAGCCATCACAGATTGTTGACAAAATCCTAAAACGGCTTCGTTTTAGGATTTTGTCATCTATTCAGCGTGATTGAAAACTTTTGAAGTTGTGAAACGGCGGAAACCTGAGAATCTAGCCACCGTTTTATTGCGTATAGAGCACGAAGCGCAAATCTGACCACCAAACGCTGAAATGGCTAGCTTACACAGGTAAGCTAGCCATTATGCTATTATAAAGCTTGATAAATATGAACAGAATACCGATAACAAAGGTAAACCAAAACAGCAGTTCCAATAGAATGAATCCAACTAATGACATGAGAGAAAGCGTCGAATAAATCCGGTATACGGTAAACACAAAGTAAGCGAGCGTGACGACCGCAAACCAGATCACAATCCAAATGACATTTTGCAAGAGCACAAAGGATAAAATCCCGCCGCCCAAATAAATCATGGAACCCATTCTGAGTTTTTTCAGGTTGTTCCCTTCCGGATCATTAGCAAAAAACAGCAATGACAGCTCGGTCACGGTATTTGCAATTAATTTCAGAGCGGACAGAACCATAAAATATAAAAGTGCAAAGGCAGCAAATAACGCAAGCCTGATTCCTTTCTCTGAAAAATAATCGAGCATTCCATCATACATTCCAAATGAAGACAGCATCTTCAACGCATAAAGTGAAGTTGAGATGGATAAGGACGAACTAAAAAGCAGGATCGCAATCAGCGGAAAATATCCTGTCAAATAAGTATTTTTCATATAAAAAAGTCCCTTTCTATAATCTACCTCATTTATTATGGAGGACTTAAAACACATTGACAAGATAAATTATTCCATTTTTTCTCCTTTTTACGAATTACAGTCCCAAATCTTCACAAAGCAGCATTTTGAGAGTAAAGTAGTACGCAGGAATCATAAAACGTAAGGAAGTTTTATATGAAAAAAACATTAAAACTGCAAACCAGACTCACCATATTTGTTTGTATCGTTGTATTAATCGCATTGCTCATTACGTTTTTTACAGTCGGTGCCCAAACCACCAAACGGATTAGAGATCAGGAAAAGGCCACTGCGCTGCAGACTGCTGAAATGGTAGCTGAGGCGCCGATGACAGCCGCTGCTTTAGAAAACGGGAAAAAACAAAAGGAACTGCAGAGCTACACAAAGCGGGTTCAGAAAATCACCGGCACGGAATTTGTTGTCGTCATGGATATGAGCGGTATCCGCAAAACCCATCCTGACCCGAGCAAAATCGGAAAAAAATTCAGAGGCGGTGATGAGTCCGAGGTATTAAAAGGGCATGTCCATATCAGCACAGCCTCTGGCACGCTCGGGAAATCGCAGAGAGCGTTCGTCCCTGTCTACGCGGAGAATGGAAAACAAGTCGGTGCAGTCGCGGTCGGCATCACCGTAAATGAAATTGATGAAGTGATCAGCCATAGCTTACGGCCGCTTTACTTTATTATTTGCGTCAGCATCTTCGTCGGTGTGATCGGAGCCGTTATCGTCGCCCGTACAGTGAAAAATATCATGTACGGACTTGAACCTTATGAAATTGCGACTCTGCTTGAAGAACGGAGCGCGATGCTGGAATCGACGAAGGAAGGAATACTCGCTGTCGATGAACATGGCAAAATTAAACTTGCCAACGCGGAAGCAAAACGCCTATTCGTCAAAATGGGCATCAACACAAATCCCATTGATCAGGATGTAGATGACATCTTGCCGAAAAGCCGCTTGAAAAAGGTCATTGAGACAAAAAAACCCCTTCAAGACAGAGACGTCCGCATTAACGGGCTGGAGCTTGTGTTTAATGAAGTTCCTATCCAGCTGAAAGGACAAACTGTCGGAGCGATTGCGACATTCCGAGACAAGACCGAGGTAAAACATTTAGCTGAACAGCTTTCCGGTGTTAAAATGTATGCAAACGCACTGAGAGCGCAGTCTCATGAATTTATGAACAAACTGCATGTGATATTAGGTCTCGTCCAGCTGAAAGAGTATGATGATCTTGGAGATTATATTAAAGATATAGCCATACAGCAAAAATCAGAAACAAGTGAAATTATAAATGATGTCAAAAGCTCCGTACTGGCCGGTTTTCTGCTCGGAAAGCAAAGCTTCATACGTGAGCAGGGCGCAAATCTTGATATTGAATGCAACGGCGTCATCCCGAACGCGGCAGACCCTTCTGTCATCCATGAACTTATTACAATCATCGGAAATCTCATCAACAATGGCTTAGACGCCGTTGCCGATATGCCGAAAAAACAAATCACCATGTCCATGCGCTTCCATAACAGCATACTTGATATTGAAATTACCGATACTGGAGCAGGCATGTCTGAAGAAGACCAAGCCAAAGTATTTGAACAAGGCTATTCAACAAAGGGCAAAAACCGGGGATTCGGCCTTTATTTCACACAGCAAAGCATCGAAAATTTAAAAGGCCAAATGATCCTCACAAGCGAAAAGAATGAAGGAACGACATTCAGTATTCGCATCCCGTACGAACCGAAGGAGGAAAATCATGATTAATGTACTAATAGTTGAAGATGACCCCATGGTGGGTGAATTAAATAAACGATACTTAAGCCAAATAGATGGCTTTCAGCTGAAAGGCATCGCTTCTTCCTTTCAAAGCGCTCTGCATATTTTAGGCGAGCACCATATCGACCTCATTTTGCTTGATATTTATATGCCGGGAAAAAACGGGCTGGAACTGCTGACGGAATTGAGAGCCCAAAATGAAGCGGTTGACGTGATTGTCATCTCAGCGGCCAGCGAGCTTGACGTGATCAAGAAAACACTTCGGTACGGAGCTGTTGATTATTTAATCAAACCGTTTGAATTTGAACGTTTCCAAACGGCTCTGTCTGATTACAGACGAAAACAAAAGGTGTATTCAACCCATCGCAACATGAGCCAAAAAGAACTGGACGCCGAGCTTTTTCAAAAGAAAGAAGCAACAGAAAAAGTGCAGCTTCCTAAAGGCCTGACAAAAAGCACGCTGAAGCTGATCTGGTCCAGTATCCAGTCATTTGAAAATGAATCTTTTACGACAGAAGACTTGGCAAAGCACACAGAAATCTCTCAAGTATCCATACGAAAATACTTAAAGTTTCTTGAAGATATACAGGTTCTGAATGTAGAAATGGCGTACGGAACGATCGGAAGACCTGTGTTTCAGTACAACGTCAACAACAGTAACCTTAACGGAATAAAGCAATATCTATAAGAAAACGCACTGCTTGCTTTGAGCAGTGCGTTTTTCTGTCATATCTCTTGCCAAGATGCTTGATTCTATTGTTGATAAGTTATACAAGAATAACAAAGGGCCTTTCACATTTTTAAGCAAATAATTCTAAAAATAGATACTTTTTAAAAAATTATGCGAAATTCTATTTATTTCTTATTAGTTAAATGATAAATTATGATTGGTTAGTTGATCCCGAAAAACTAAGTCATAAGTCTTACTTCAGAAAACGATGTCACGGTTTTCCGCCCGGAACGCCTTCCGCATCCTTCTCTTCCCCGCCTTTCGAAGGAAATACTCACACCACGCTTATTCAGGGAAGAATAGAACTGTCTCAGCGCATTCCATTTGTTATTATCAGAAAATTTTATCGTTTCTAAGAAATTGTTCAGGACAGCCCATCACATGACTGGCCGGATCAGCTTTGAACCAAATTTTTCTGGGGGGTTATATCTTGAATAAACGAAAAATCGGATTGGCGATGTCACTTGTGATCGCAGCAGGCACCATATTAGGAGCATGCGGAAACAGCGAAAAAAGCAGCGGCTCAGGCGAAGGCAAAAACAAATTCAGTGTGGCGATGGTTACTGACGTAGGCGGAGTGGATGACAAATCCTTCAACCAATCAGCCTGGGAAGGCATCCAAGCCTTTGGGAAAGAGAATGGGCTGAAAAAAGGCAAAAACGGTTACGACTATCTTCAATCCAAATCAGATGCAGACTATACAACGAACTTAAATAAATTGGCGCGTGAGAATTTTGACTTAATTTACGGCGTCGGCTACTTAATGGAGGATTCAATCAGCGAAATTGCTGACCAGCGCAAAAATACAAACTTTGCGATTATAGATGCTGTTGTCGATAAAGACAACGTCGCAAGTATTACGTTTAAAGAGCAGGAAGGCTCATTTCTCGTCGGAGTGGCCGCAGCCCTATCAAGCAAATCAGGAAAAATCGGCTTTGTAGGCGGCATGGAATCAGAGTTAATCAAAAAATTCGAGGTCGGCTTCCGTGCCGGCGTGCAAGCAGTTAACCCTAAAGCCGTTGTAGAAGTGAAATACGCAGGGGGTTTCGATAAAGCCGATGTCGGCAAAGCAACCGCCGAAAGCATGTATAAATCAGGCGTAGATGTTATTTATCACTCTGCGGGCGCCACTGGCACAGGCGTCTTTACTGAAGCGAAAAACCTGAAGAAAGAAGATCCAAAACGCGATGTCTGGGTCATCGGTGTCGATAAAGACCAATACGCAGAAGGCCAGGTAGAAGGAACAGATGATAACGTCACCCTCACTTCCATGGTGAAAAAAGTAGATACAGTCGTTGAAGATGTAACGAAAAAAGCGAGTGACGGAAAGTTCCCGGGCGGCGAAACACTTACCTACGGGCTTGATCAAGACGGAGTCGGCATTTCTCCATCTAAACAAAATCTATCGGATGATGTGATCAAAGCGGTCGATAAATGGAAGAAAAAAATCATCGACGGATTGGAAGTCCCGGCAACTGAGAAAGAGCTCAAAACCTTCAAAGCTGAATAAGAATCGCAGGGATAAGGAGGTCGAGCCCTTATCCCTTGTTTTTCTTTTATTTTGAAATAAAGGAGCGGTCAATCAATGGAATATGTCATTGAAATGCTCAATATCCGCAAGGAGTTTCCAGGTATCGTCGCCAATGACAATATCAATCTTCAAGTCAAAAAAGGCGAAATACACGCGTTGCTCGGTGAAAACGGAGCGGGGAAATCAACATTGATGAATGTCCTTTTCGGGCTGTATCAGCCGGAGCGGGGTGAAATTCGGGTGCGCGGCGAGAAGGTGCACATCAACAGCCCGAACAAAGCGAATGAACTTGGAATTGGAATGGTGCACCAGCACTTTATGCTTGTTGACACCTTTACAGTTGCTGAAAATATTATTCTCGGGAAGGAGCCAAGGAAGTTAGGCAGAATTGACCGGAAGCGTGCTGGCCAAGAGGTGCAGGACATTTCCGATCGATACGGCCTGCAGATCCATCCTGAAGCAAAAGCAGCTGACATATCAGTCGGTATGCAGCAGCGCGCAGAAATATTAAAAACCCTCTACCGCGGTGCCGACATTCTGATTTTTGATGAACCGACGGCTGTTTTGACGCCTCATGAAATTAAGGAACTGATGCAAATTATGAAGAACCTGGTCAAAGAAGGGAAGTCCATCATCTTAATCACCCATAAGCTGAAAGAGATTATGGAGATTTGTGACCGCGTTACGGTTATCCGTAAAGGAAAAGGCATCAAAACCCTTGATGTCCGTGATACAAACCAAGACGAACTCGCCAGTCTAATGGTCGGCCGCGAGGTATCGTTCAAAACCGAAAAGAGAGCTGCTCAGCCGGGAGCGGAAGTGCTTGCGATTGACGGCATAACTGTAAAGGATACCCGCGGAATAGAGACAGTCAGAGATTTGTCTCTTTCTGTCAAAGCGGGAGAAATAGTCGGCATAGCAGGCGTCGACGGAAACGGGCAATCAGAGCTGATCGAAGCGGTGACAGGACTCCGCAAAACAGATTCAGGAACAATCACCTTAAACGGAAAACAGATCCAAAACCTGCCGCCAAGAAAAATCACTGAATCCGGGATCGGGCATATTCCTCAGGATCGCCATAAACACGGTCTCGTCCTTGATTTTCCAATCGGAGAGAATATCCTGCTGCAAAGCTATTACAAAAAGCCGTATTCAGCATTGGGCGTTTTACATAAAGGCGAAATGTACAAAAAAGCACGCAGCCTGATCACTGAGTACGATGTCAGAACGCCGGATGAATATACACACGCTCGGGCATTGTCAGGCGGAAACCAGCAAAAAGCGATTATCGGGCGGGAAGTAGACAGAAATCCTGATTTATTAATTGCCGCCCAGCCGACTCGCGGCCTTGATGTCGGAGCGATTGAATTTGTCCATAAAAAGCTCATTGAGCAGCGTGATGCCGGGAAAGCCGTTCTTCTCCTCTCGTTTGAGCTTGAAGAAATTATGAATCTCAGTGACAGAATCGCCGTTATTTTTGAAGGACGCATTATCGCCAGCGTTAATCCGCAGGAAACCACTGAACAGGAGCTTGGTCTCTTGATGGCAGGAAGCACGCAAAAGGAAGCGGGGAAAGCAAATGGTTAAACGACTCTCTCATTTACTCGTGCCGCTCATCGCAATCATACTTGGTCTTGCGGCCGGCGCGTTGATTATGCTTGTGAGCGGCTACAGTGTGGCCAGCGGATATTCGGCTTTGTGGAATGGGATATTCGGAGAAATCTATTATGTCGGAGAAACAATCCGGCAAATTACGCCTTATATTTTATCCGGATTGGCTGTCGCCTTTGCATTCCGAACCGGACTCTTTAATATCGGCGTCGAGGGCCAGCTGCTCGTCGGCTGGACAGCAGCGGTTTGGGTCGGTACGGCGTTTGACGGACCGGCATATATTCACTTGCCGCTCGCATTGATTACAGCGGCAGCTGCAGGAGGATTATGGGGGTTTATTCCCGGCATTTTGAAAGCGCGATTTTACGTTCATGAAGTCATTGTCACCATTATGATGAATTATATCGCGCTGCACATGACCAATTACATCATTTCAAACGTCTTGACAGATCATCAGGACAAGACGGGGAAAATTCACGAATCCGCCTCCCTCCGCTCTCCTTTTCTTGAACAGATCACCGATTACTCACGGCTGCATTTGGGAATCATCGTTGCCCTTCTCGCAGCAGTTATCATGTGGTTTATCATCAACAAAACTACAAAAGGATTTGAGCTCCGGGCGGTCGGGTTTAACCAGCACGCTTCCCAGTATGCCGGCATGAGCGTGCGGAAGAATATCATGACCTCCATGCTTATCTCCGGCGCTTTTGCAGGCCTTGCCGGAGCCATGGAGGGGCTAGGAACATTCGAATACGCAGCAGTGAAAGGCGCATTTACCGGCGTAGGCTTTGACGGTATCGCTGTCGCTCTTCTCGGGGGAAACACAGCCATCGGGGTTATACTGGCAGCATGCCTGCTTGGCGGGCTGAAAATCGGCGCATTAAATATGCCGATTGAATCAGGCGTTCCATCAGAGGTCGTTGATATTGTGATTGCTATTATTATTCTGTTTGTGGCTTCAAGCTATGCGATTCGTTTCGTCATGGGCAAATTGAAGAAAAAGGGGGCGAACTAAGTGGACATTGTGCAGATTTTATCTATCATTGTCCCTGCAACACTCGTCTATGCGGCCCCGCTTATTTTAACTGCTCTCGGCGGCGTGTTTTCCGAGAGATCAGGTGTGGTGAATATCGGCCTAGAAGGCCTCATGATTATCGGGGCGTTCACCAGCGTGTTATTTAATTTATTTTTTGGTCCGGAATTAGGTGCCGCCGCACCTTGGCTTTCGCTCCTTGCCGCCATGGCAGCAGGCGCCCTGTTTTCACTGATTCACGCGGCAGCAGCGATTTCGTTTCGCGCCGACCAGACAGTCAGCGGTGTCGCCATTAACATGCTGGCGCTTGGGGCAACTTTATTTATCGTCAAACTGATCTACGGCAAAGCGCAGACAGACAAAATTCCAGAGCCTTTTTATAAGACGAAAATCCCCGGTTTGGGGGATATTCCCGTCTTGGGAAAGATCTTCTTTTCGGATGTCTATTATACGTCTATTCTTGCAATAGCACTTGCCTTTATTTCCTGGTTTATCTTGTTCAAAACGCCGTTCGGCCTTCGTATCCGTTCTGTCGGAGAGCATCCGATGGCGGCCGATACGATGGGAATCAACGTATATAAAATGCGCTACATCGGTGTGATGATCAGCGGATTGTTCGGCGGTCTCGGCGGCGGCGTATATGCCTCCACAATTGCGCTTGATTTCACGCACTCTACCATCTCCGGGCAAGGTTTTATCGCCCTGGCAGCGCTTGTATTCGGAAAATGGCATCCGATCGGAGCACTGGGGGCCGCCCTGTTTTTCGGATTCGCCCAAAGCTTAAGCATCATTGGATCGCTGCTCCCTCTTTTTAAAGACATACCAAATGTGTATATGCTGATGGCTCCTTATGTCTTAACGATTCTCGCTTTAACCGGCTTTATCGGGCGGGCAGATGCGCCAAAAGCCAATGGCGTGCCTTATATTAAAGGAAAAAGATAAACATTCTCCCCTGGGAAGACGATTCTCAGGGATTTTTTTCTAATCCAAAAGACCCCCTTAATTTAATTGTTTATTAGTTTTTTAACTTAAAAAAATATGAAGTGTTAACGCTTTCTTGTAGACTGTAACAAACAATACATGGGGGTGTATGACATGGGAGCAATTCCAAAAACGGGGACAATTTCACCTGAGCAAAAAGACTCACAGGGGAAAAACCTGTTTCAAAAAATCTGGTCTTGGGAAATCGGTGTGATTCCTCTGCCTTTATACACAGTATTAGCTGTTATTATTATTCTTGCAGCCTATTACAATGAGCTGCCGGCAAATATGCTTGGCGGGTTTGCCATCATTATGATTCTTGGTGTGTTTCTCGGAGACATAGGCCAACGCATACCGATATTGAAGGATATTGGCGGCCCTGCTATTTTATCTTTGTTTGTTCCTTCATTTTTAGTCTTTTACAATGTACTGAATTCAACATCTTTAGACGCTGTAACCAACTTGATGAAAACGTCTAACTTCCTTTATTTCTATATCGCTTGCCTTGTTGTGGGAAGTATCCTCGGTATGAACAGAATTGTTTTAATACAGGGGTTTATCAGAATGTTCGTTCCACTGGTTGCAGGAACGATCGCGGCCGTTGCAGCCGGCATCCTTGTCGGATTTATTTTTGGCTATAGTGCCTATGATTCCTTTTTCTTTGTTGTTGTCCCGATTATTGCCGGGGGAATAGGCGAAGGAATTTTGCCGCTTTCAATCGCCTACTCACAAATACTGGGCTCATCTGCTGATGTATTTGTGTCTCAGCTGGTTCCAGCCGCAATTATAGGAAACGTTTTTGCTATCATATGTGCAGCCTTAATGAAAAAGCTTGGCGATAAGCGTCCAGATCTAAATGGGAACGGACGTCTCGTAAAATCTAAAAAAGCAAATGAGATTTTCAATCAAAAAGAAGCCGAAGCAAAAATTGATTTCAAATTAATGGGAGCAGGAGTTCTGCTCGCGTGTACATTCTTTATTTTTGGCGGGTTATTGGAGAAATTCATCTTCATCCCGGGCGCGATCTTAATGATTATTTCAGCTGCGGCTGTCAAGTATGCAAATATTCTTCCGAAAAAAATGGAAGAAGGCGCTTACCAGCTTTATAAGTTTATTTCTTCAAGCTTTACATGGCCGCTGATGGTCGGTCTCGGCATCCTCTTTATTCCGTTGGATGACGTAGCGTCTGTGATTTCTATTCCGTTTGTCATCATTTGTATTTCAGTTGTTATCGCGATGATTGGTTCTGGATATTTTGTAGGCAAGCTGATGAACATGTATCCGGTTGAATCCGCAATCGTTACTTGCTGCCACAGCGGCCTCGGCGGAACGGGTGATGTTGCCATTTTATCAGCATCAGGAAGAATGGGCCTTATGCCGTTTGCCCAAATTTCAACCCGTCTCGGCGGTGCAGGCACAGTTATTTGCGCGACAGTGTTGCTTCGTTTTTTCACTTCATAAACAGAAAGAGTTCCGTTTTATGCGGAACTCTTTTTTTATTTATTCACAATCCGAATATACTCTCGGGGACCAAACGGCAGATCCTTTGATTCCGTCTCACTCATTCTGGCTGACAGGTGGTGCTCCAGTAAATACAGCTCCCACTCATCACTAGCCGCCACACCGCTGCGCCCGTCATATTGATTCAACATGAATGCCCCTGCAAATACTGAGCAGAATAAACCTGAGCACATCACGACTTTTCTTTTCACATGACCAGCTCCTTACCTTCAGCTTGATCAGGATTGATTTTAAATATACAAATAACCTCTTTTTTGTTAGACTTATTTTGAGGTCAAAAGAACTCATAAAAACCCATTATAGCAGTTCGAAGCGTGGCAGCTTGCAGAAAAGTGCGATATAATTTGGACTAGGTCGTTTGACCGTATATTTCATACATAGCGCATTTTTCAATTGAGAACGAGAAAAGGAGGTCTTATCTTTGCAGCTCTTACATCTTGCTATTTTATCGCCTTTTTTATTTGCTTTTATCATTCCCTTCTTGGCAAAATACGCAAAAAGAGTGCATACGGGCTGGTTTGTGTTGATCCTGCCCGTCTTGCTGTTTATATACTTTCTCCCAATGATCAGGATGACACAATCTGGAGAAACACTTCGATCGGTATTAGAGTGGATTCCGTCACTCGGCATTAACTTTACCGTTTATATAGACGGCCTCGGGTTATTATTCGCTTTACTGATCACAGGCATTGGCTCTTTGGTCACTCTTTACAGCATTTTTTATTTATCGAAAGAAAAAGAACAGCTTGGGCCCTTTTATGTCTACTTATTGATGTTCATGGGCGCCATGCTCGGCGTCGTTCTAGTAGACAATGTCATGGTTCTCTACATGTTCTGGGAGCTTACAAGCCTTTCATCCTTTTTGCTGATCGGCTATTGGTATAAGCGGGAAAAGTCGCGCTATGGCGCAGCCAAATCACTTTTGATTACGGTCAGCGGCGGGCTGTGCATGCTCGGCGGATTTATTCTCCTTTATTTGATAACGGATTCCTTCAGTATTCGAGAGATGGTTCACCAGGTTCAATTAATTGCCGGCCACGAATTGTTTATCCCGGCTATGATTCTCATTTTATTAGGGGCTTTTACGAAATCAGCGCAATTTCCTTTTTACATCTGGCTCCCTGACGCGATGGAAGCTCCGACGCCTGTCAGCGCTTATCTCCATTCAGCTACTATGGTAAAAGCCGGCATTTATGTGATTGCGAGATTCAGTCCTATTTTCGCCTTTTCAGCTCAGTGGTTTTGGATCGTGTCCCTCGTTGGCCTCTTTACGATGGTTTGGGGTTCATTCCATGCCGTGAAACAAACTGATTTAAAATCGATTTTGGCGTTTTCAACCGTCAGCCAGCTCGGCATGATCATCTCCATGCTCGGAGTCAGTGCTGCGGCCCTTCATTACGGACATACAGAATATTATACAGTTGCCGCTATGGCTGCCATTTTCCATTTGATCAACCACGCAACCTTTAAAGGAAGCTTGTTTATGGCAGTCGGGATTATCGATCACGAAACAGGCACACGGGATATCCGGAAGCTAGGCGGCCTGATGGCGATTATGCCGATTACTTTTACCATTTCCTTAATCGGGACATTTTCAATGGCCGGCCTACCGCCGTTTAACGGATTTTTGAGTAAAGAAATGTTTTTCACAAGCATGCTTCGCGTGACACATTTCGACCTGTTCAACGTGCAGACATGGGGCGTTCTGTTCCCTCTTTTCGCCTGGATCGGAAGTGTATTTACGTTTATCTACAGCATGAAATTGCTGTTTAAAACATTCAGAGGAATTTACCAGCCTGAACAGCTTGAAAAACAGGCTCACGAAGCGCCTGTCGGCATGCTCGTACCACCGGTCATTCTTGTCGCTTTGGCTGTCAGTCTCTTCTTTTTCCCGAATATATTGTCGTACAGCTTGATAGAGCCTGCGATGAACTCAATCTATCCGACATTGCTTGCCGGCCATGAGAAATTCCACGTTCACATTTCACAGTGGCATGGGGTTACAACGGAATTGCTCATGACTGCGGGTATTGTTGTGATCGGAACAATTGGTTATTTGTCGCTGAATAAGTGGAAGGGAATCTATAAACTGTTTCCTTCGAAACTCACACTCAACCGGTTATATGATAAGCTTTTGACTCTGATGGAGAAAGGCTCTTACCGGGTCACAAAACAATATATGACCGGGTTTTTAAGAGATTATTTGCTGTATATCTTCGCTGGTTTCATCATTCTGATAGGCGGAGCTTTTGCCATTAAAGGCGGATTTTCATTTAAAACGGAAGGCATGGCTAAAATCGGTGTATACGAAATCATTTTGACGCTTGTCATGATCAGCGCCACAGTGGCGACTGTTTTTGCTAGGTCAAGACTGACGGCGATCATTGCACTCGGTGTTGTCGGTTATACGCTTGCATTGTTTTTTGTCATTTTCAGAGCGCCGGACTTGGCATTGACTCAGCTCGTCATTGAAACGATTTCTGTGGCACTGTTTCTGCTTTGCTTCTACCATTTGCCGAAACTGAGGCTGAAAACAAAAACGAGAACGTTCCGGATGACGAATTTTATCATTTCTTTAGGCGTCGGTGTTATCGTTACTCTGCTCGGCATCGCATCCTCAAGCCAGCGGACAAAAGACAGCATTGCGTCCTTCTTTGTCAAACACAGCCACGATCTCGGCGGAGGGGATAATGTCGTCAATGTCATTCTCGTTGATTTCAGGGGATTTGATACAATGTTTGAGATTACGGTATTAACGATAGCCGCTCTCGGCATTTACAGCATGATTAAAACAAAAGTAAAAGAGGAGGGGAAAAGCGGTGAATGAACAAAAAACAAATGACTTGATTCTTCAAACCGCGACAAAGCTTGTATCCTTTATCATTTTGCTTTTCTCTTTCTATTTATTTTTATCAGGGCATAACGCGCCCGGAGGAGGCTTTGTCGGCGGACTGATCACGTCCTCTTCCATCGTTCTCTTGCTCTTGGCATATGATTTAAAAACCGTGCGTTCCCTTTTGCCGGTCAATTTCATTTATGTCGCGGGAGCCGGCCTTCTGCTCGCTGTATTAACAGGCGTTGGCTCCTTTGTCTTCGGGGCTCCTTTTTTAACCCACACATTCGGATACTTTCAGCTGCCGATCCTTGGGAAAACGGAGCTCGCCACAGCGACGATATTTGATTTAGGCGTTTATCTTGTTGTCGTAGGCATAACGATGACCATTATTCAAACGATTGGAGAGGAAGAATAATGGAAATCTTAATGGCTGTATTAGCCGGTATTATTTTTATGGCTGCTACGTATTTGCTGCTGTCTAAAAGCCTGCTTCGCGTCATTATCGGAACAGCACTGTTAAGCCATGGCGTTCATTTAATGCTTTTGACTATGGGAGGATTAAAGAAAGGCGCCGCTCCGATTTTGAGCGAGCATGCCAAATCATTTGTCGATCCGCTTCCGCAAGCCCTGATTTTGACCGCAATTGTCATTTCTTTTGGCGTTACGTCATTCATCCTCGTCATGGCCTTTCGCGCTTATCAGGAATTGAAATCGGACGATATGGATCAAATGAGGGGAAATGATCAACATGAATAATTTTGTTATTTTGCCAATCCTGATCCCGCTTTTGTCGGCTATTCTTCTGATTTTCATGACGAAGAATCTTATGCTCATGAGAATCTTCAGCACGGCGGCATCGGCCATCGGGATTGTGATTAGCGGCATACTTGTACAGACTGTCTTCACAAAAGGTATCCAGACACTCAGCCTAGGCGGATGGAAAGCGCCGTACGGCATTGTGCTTGCCGCAGACCAATTCGCCAGCCTTCTCGTTCTCACAACAGCGATCATCGGTTTATTGGTTGGGCTTTATTCCTTCCGTTCTATCGGTGAAAAACGGGAGCGCTCCTTTTACTACTCCGGCATTCAGTTCTTGCTTGCCGGCGTCAGCGGAGCGTTTTTAACAGGCGATTTATTTAATATGTACGTATTTTTTGAGCTTCTGCTTATTGCTTCCTATATGCTGATTGTATTAGGCGGCACAAAAATTCAGCTGCGGGAATCCCTTAAATATATTGTGTTTAATATCGTATCGTCTGCCCTGTTTGTCATAGGGGTCGGCTTTTTATACGCTGTAACCGGTACGTTAAACATGGCGGATCTTAGCGTGAAAATCAGCGAATCAGGACAAACCGGGCTGATCACTGTGATTGGTGTCCTGCTGCTTTTGGTATTTGGCATGAAGGGCGGAATCTTCCCCCTCTACTTTTGGCTTCCAGGCTCTTATTACGCGCCACCGGCAGCAATCTCCGCGTTGTTCGGCGCTTTGCTGACAAAAGTCGGGTTATATGCGATTGCGAGGGTTTTCACATTGATTTTTATTCACGATACAGCCTTTACCCATCAGCTGATGATTTGGCTGGCGGCGCTGACTGTGATTTTTGGTGTCATCGGTTCACTCGCTTATTCGAATGTCATGAAAATTGTGATCTATAACATTATTACCGCTGTCGGCGTGATTTTGTTCGGTGTGGCAGTACACACCCCCGCATCCATTCAGGGCGCGATCTACTATCTGATTCACGATATGCTGATTAAGGGCGCTTTGTTTATGCTGGCGGGTACGCTGATCGCATTGACTGGAACTGCGAGTCTGCATAAAATGGGCGGGCTGATCAAACGCTATCCTGTTCTTGGATGGATGTTTTTCATTTCCGCTATTTCTCTTGCAGGCATTCCGCCACTGAGCGGATTTGTCGGCAAATTTAAAATTGCGGAGGGCGGCTTCGCAGAAGGTGAATTTACGATATCCATGCTGATTCTGCTTTCAAGTCTGCTCGTACTGTACTCTGTGCTGAGGATCTTTATACATGCGTTTTGGGGCGAAGAAAAAGAAACGCCAAAACCAAATCATCGAACAGCTAAAGGACTTCTTTATCCGGCAGCTATTTTTCTCTTGCTGTCTCTTCTCTTCGGGGTGGGTACAGAATGGGTGTCGCCTTACGTTGATCAAGCGGCCGAGACGCTGCTGAATCCGGAAAAATATATCGAAGCTGTTCTGAAGGAGTAGATCGCATGGCATTTCAAATTTTATTAAATGTGTTTCTCGCTTTTTGCTGGATGTTCTTAAGCAACAGTCCAAGCGCCGCAGGATTCATTACAGGCTATATTCTGGGAATGCTCTCTCTCTTTTTCTTCCGGCGCTTTTTCACTCGCCAGTTTTATCTATGGAAATTGATTTCTATCATCAAGCTCTGTTTCATTTTTATAAAGGAACTGTACCTTGCCAATGTCAGTGTGATGAAATCAGTCTTATCTCCAAAACTGAATATCAGACCGGGTATTTTTGCTTTTAAAACTGAACTGACGAAGGACTGGGAAATCACCCTGCTTTCTCTGCTCATTACATTAACGCCGGGAACCTTGGTGATGGATATTTCAGATGACAGAACAATACTTTATATTCATGCAATGGATATCGAGGATGCGGAAAAAGCGATTTTTGACATTCGGGAGTCATTTGAAAAAGCCATACAGGAGGTGAGCCGGTGATGTTTACGCTGATCCTGCAAATCGCGCTCGGCATTATGGCAGTGTCTACCTTTTTGTATGTCATTCGTGTCATTAAAGGGCCGACTGTGCCTGACCGGGTCGTGGCTCTGGATGCAATCGGCATCAATCTGATCGCAATCACGGCGCTTGTCTCCATTTTGCTGAAAACAAGTGCGTTTTTGGATATTATTTTGCTGCTGGGGATTTTATCGTTTATTGGAACGATCGCATTTTCCAAGTTCCTGGAGAAAGGAGAGATTATCGAAAATGATCGAAACCGCTAAGGTCGTTGTGGCTGTATTCATTTTGCTGGGTGCTCTAATATGCCTCATTGCTTCATTTGGCGTACTTCGCCTTCCCGATGTGTTTACACGCGCTCATGCTGCTTCTAAAGGCTCAACATTGGGTGTCAATATGATTCTGCTCGGTGTCTTCTTCTATTTGTGGTTTGTGACGGGGGAACTCTCCGCTAAAATCCTGCTTGGGATTCTCTTTATCTTTATTACGTCGCCTATCGGCGGGCACTTGATCTGCCGTGCTGCGTATAACTCCGGCGTCAAGCTTGATGAGAGAAGCGTACAGGATGACTATAACGGAATCAGAAACTTTGTGATTAAACGAAAAGAGGATTCTTATTTATAAAAATAAGCAGCCGGACAGGCAGAGTTCCGGCTGTTTTTTTATTTCTTGATGACAGCCAGCGTGCATCTGGATATACAGATCAGCCTCTCTTGCTCGTCATATATGTGAATGTGATAGACAATCGTCGTTCTGCCGATATGAACGGGCTCGGCTACCGCCTTTACCGTTCCTTCCTTTACAGATTTTAAATGGTTGGCGTTAATCTCCAAACCGACACAAGCCTGTGTTGAATGATCAATCAGGTTCTGTGCACCTGCGCTCGCCGCTGTTTCCGCCAGGGCCACTGAAGCGCCCCCATGCAAATATCCGAACGGCTGCACCGTCCGATGATCCACCGGCATGACCGCAACGCATCGTTCCGCTGTGTTTTCAACAATCTCTATACCAAGCGCTTCAAGCAATGTGTGTTTCGTATCCATCATCTACACCCCCAACATTTAAAGTACACCGTCTGATTTCGCAATCAAAACCGCTTCCGTCCGTGAACCGACATTCAGCTTATTGAAAATCGATGTCAAGCTGTATTCAATGGACCGCTTGCTTAAATGAAGGGCATCTGCGATTTCTTGGTTTGTAAATCCCTTTTCAACTTCTTGAAGAATCAGGCATTCTCTAGGTGTGAGCACATCTTGTTCTTTTTGAGAGGAAGGAGCCGGCTTTGTTTTTTGCTGAGTCATCAGCTGTTTAAAGTAAGCAAAATCGACTAAAATTTCTCCGTTGAGTACGTGGTATATGTATTGGGTGATCTTTTCTTTAGATTCCGTTTTGCTGATGGCACCGTGCAGACCCGCACGAATCGCTTCCTCGAAATAATCCTCGACCTCATAACCGGTATACACGATAATTTTACAATGAGGATTCTCTTGTAAAATCTGTTTAGAAAGCTCCATCCCATTGACCTCGCCGCCTAGATTCAGATCCATTAAAATGAGATCATATGACGAGAAATCATGCTGCTTGATAAACTGTTCGCTCGGTTCAGGACTGAGACAATCAACAGACAAATTCGAATCCGTTTCCAAAATTGTCTTGGTGCCTTCCATGACAGCCGGATGGTCATCAATCACTAGTATCTTTTTCATGTTTTCCTCCCTTTTACTCACTCTTTTCCATTTTATAAAAAAGACTTGGCCTGTGCCAAGTCGTTTCCGTTATAAATCCATTACAATTCGATTTCAATATCAGCCTTAAAGCCCTTTCCTTCACTTGTTTCAATCCGAAGGCGCCCATCTAAAGCCCTGACTCTCTCCTTAATGCCAGAAAGCCCCATGCTCATGGAATGCTCAGTATTCTTTTCCTGATCAAACCCAACGCCATCGTCCTCATAATGAAGAACGATTTTGTTTTGAATACTGATGAGCATAATCAGCACATCCGTCGCCTGAGAGTGCTTGACCGCATTAGACAGAAACTCTTGAATGATCCGGTACAAATTCAGCTGCGAATCCAGATCAAGGGAAGCCGTAAATCTCCCGGTATTTAAACGAATATGAAACGGAACCCGCTCCTGCTGCTGCGCCACCAACTTCGACAGCGCCTTGACCAGCCCAAGATCATACAGAAGCTGCGGTCGCAGCTCATGACACGTCTCCCTCGTCATCGAAATCACATCAGACATCTGCTCATTCATCTGTACAAGCTTGTCCTGCACCTCTTCACGGCACGGATTATCACCCTTCTTAAAATCACCCAAAAACAGCTCACACTGGCGTTTTAAGGAAATCAAATCCTGAAGAACCGAATCGTGGAGATCGCGGGCGAGATCCGAGCGTTGTTTTTCTTCGATCGTGTACATGAGTTTTTTGAGCCATACGGGGTTGGATTCTTGTTGTTTTAAATCCTCAAGATGCACCATCAATTCTTCGATTTTCATAACGTTTTCCAATGAGACATTTGTATAAAACGCTAATGTTTGAAGCCATGCAATTTCATCCCTTGTTAATTTAAAAGTATTATAACTTGAGAAACAGAGTACTAAAAATGATCTGTCTCCTCGTTCACCTATTTTAATAATAAAACCTTGTTTAAACTCTTTAATTTTACCGATATCACCAGAAAAATTTTTCACATATTGCTCATGATTTTTATAAGTCAAATCTTTAAAGTTGTTCTTACTAAGAAGGGTGATTTCCCCTTTAGAATTATCATACACGCAAGCATTATCTATGTTTAATACTTCTAGGATTGTATTTTTAAAGTGATTAAGTACTTGATCTACTGATGATGCTTGCTTAATCAACTGAGTAAATTTAAAAATCCCATCTTGATAATTAAATTTCTCTGTAAATCTTTTCAACTTGAAACGAAAATCAATGATTTCTTTAAAGTAAAAGACAGCAAACATAAGCAAATATATTACAACTGTTAGTTTAACGGAGTAAAAGTTATCTTCTGGTTTTTGAATGTAATTAAATATGGTGACCACAATAACAGTAGGTGTAATGGCTAAAAATCCATAGTATTTAAGCCGTCCTACAACAAAGTCAATATTATAAAGTCTATTTGTCATAAATTGATACACTAAAGAAAAAGGTATAACAAGTGTAAAAGCTGCCAAACTAAAGGGTGAAAGATACTTATCAAACAACACATAGGGAATAACAAAAAAGATAATAAAAGGACTAAAAGACAGGATATTTATATAAGCAAGGATTTTCAAAATTGACTTTTGCTCATTTTGTTTGATTTTTCTAATCCCTTGATGGATAAGAATAGATACAGTAAGGACTAGGACAAAAAAGGAAATCAAGTTCAAGTTTGACAAAAAAGCCGAAGAATTTAATCTATTACTCAAAACAGCTTCTAGTAACAGGTTTACGAGTGGAAGTATATACATAATGATTAAAATCTTCTTTTTGAATAACTTTGTACCCAATTCCGCAAAGTATTTATATATGAAATGTATATATAAAATTGGACAACTTACTAAAGTAAGGACAAGTAGATAAGTGCTAACCTCTTCACCTCTTCTTGCCCCGCAGGCACTTACATATGCTACTGATACAAATAACAAAAATAAGATTAAAACAAAAGCAGAAGGTGATTTTCTTACTTTATTTATTCTGTAAACAAAAAATATACAAAATAAACAGATTGAATAAGATATGAGCGGAATGAGATACATAAATAAATTTTCTTCACTTATTAGGCTTACATTTTGTAAATGAAATGATTTATTATCTCTTTCAACAGTTAAGCTTTCTACATTGACCAATCTTCCGCTCTCTAACTGGATTTCGCTTCCTTTTTGCCCATTCACTTCAAGAATGATGTCACCTTTTTTTACACCTGAATAATATTCATAATCCACAACTTTGGTAACCTCTAACTTACCCTGTTCATTAATCTTCACATCCGCACCTACAAAGATATTAAAAACAGAAATATAAGAGAGGTAGATCACATAAACAAAGCTTAAAATGATAAAAGCTAGAGACAAATATTTATAGACATTATTATTTATGTGCATCTCATCATCCCATAATTAAATTAAACTTTTTCTTTTATCATCCTCAAAAAAATTACTGATAGCTTCTATTGGGGGCCAATTGCTTGTTCTTGGTGCCTCTCCTTCTTCAAACGCATATAATATTGCTTTCTTTTCTTTTTCATTTATATTTAGCAAGGTTAAGTTCCCATTCTTAAATTGATCAAAAGCTTCCGGGTTGTTTGCTAGATGGCTTATAATTTTATCAATATGTTTCAATTTAAATTCCCCCTTAATAATTGAACAAATAGTTTATTCTTTCTTTGTTCATCTAATTTCAGTTTTTTGAATGATTCTTTAAAGTTTTCCAATGCTATATTTTTAATAACATTCAAATATTGTATTACACCTGATTCTCGTAGCTTCTTTTTCAATTCTTCCATATTATTTATCTGATTATTTTCTTGCGCATAAAAATTTAATAAGTCAATCGATGATTGGTTATATTTATTTTTTAGATAGTAGAAGGCAAGATTGTGTCTAGTTTTTATGTCATTATTGTCAGGATAATATAGCCCATGGTGATCATTCGCAATTTGCTCGACTATACCCAAATAAAGTGAATACTCCTCGACTGTTTCATTAATTTCTCCAGTTGCCAAATATACACCAAGAACACTAGGCAATGTTACAAGAGAACCTGACTTAAGTTTAATCATTTCAATATACTCTGATTCTGAAGAGATTTTTACATTTAAATCTGCATGTTGCCCTTGTAAAGATTGAAGTGAATATTGTAAAGTCAGACTTAGAAGTTGCGGATTGTTTGAAACTAAACTTATCACTTGCAAACTTAATGTAAAAAGTGTAGTAGCTGCGTTAATCACTATCGAAGGATCTATTTTCATCCAAGAAGCCTGAAGATTGTCCTTATCCTCAATATCGTCAAAAATGTCAGCAGATAAAATTAAAAGTTCTATACCAGAAGCCAACAACTCAATTGCTGTAACATCTTTTCCGTCAAATGCTATGTAATGGTGATAAGCTAATTCTGCAAATGAAAATTGTTTTTTTTCTTCAATAAAAGAAATAAGTTTTGTTTTTAAGTCTTCATTTGAAATATTTTCATCTACAATCTCCTTCATTTTCTCCTTGATCCGGCCAGAATCTAAACATATCTGCTCAATAACGACTTCCCCCCTCCCATTCCATTTTACTAAATGGGACATTTAAAGGACAGCAGGTTTTTCGTTTTTTAACAATCATATAATACTTTATCCATTTATTGTATCGGTAGAACGAAAAAAAAGACTTGTTTCCAAGTCTTTTTCACGAAATTTTCATTGCATAATTGTATTTATCGAGTTGATCAATGCTTTTGTTAATGTTTCGTAATGAATCTGTCGTTTCTTTAATATCAAGTTCGAGTCGGAATAACAATTGTTTTACTTCTTCAAGTTTCTTTTCCATCGTTTCCACACTCCTTTTTTTGAAAGATCAATGAATTGTGTATGGTGAACGAGTCCTAGGTATTTGATCTGTTACTAATAGTGTATCTGCTTTCGGCTCATTTTTCACCGAAAAGTATGCAAAAAAGTCCTGCGTGACACCGCAAATCTCAATAGGTCCTTATACTCAAAGGGATCACAACAAGAACGGGACTATCTTTCTATGCGAAAGAGCGTTTATATGTGCTCAAATTGAGAAAGATTCTTAATTCCCTTGATTTTAACGTGTTTCGCATTTTTACTAAGTAAGACTATAGTCCTTCATACCGTATTTTCAAAATTGAATATGCGATTCTTGGCGTTTCCTGACCGACAAACACCGAAAAAGACCGCAACGCTAAAGTTGTGGCCTTTTCGCTTTGTCATATTCGGCAATTAGGGATCTATACATATAGAAACATCCTTTTTTTTTGTGAGGTGCTCCCATGAGATATCGTTATCCCTGGTTTTACGTGTATCCGTATGAGGTACGCCGTCCGCCCGCTCCTGCCAACAATATTGATACCTTTATCCGTTCAGCGAAGCAGGCCGCAGGGATATTTGCGGATGCCCAGCTCGTTCTCGGCCGCATTGCGGGCTCGCGGGAGCTCTCGCGCCGCATTCTGACCGCAGCCGAACAGTCCGATAAACAAACCATCAAGCGCCTGATCAAACAATTGGGCGTCCGGCATGAAGTGGATACGGTCTTTAATCCCGACGGCATCTATATCAGCCTTATCGGAACGCAAAGCCGAATGATTCTTGCTTTGCGGTGGTCAGAGGACCGCAATCATTTTGCGTCCATAAGATTATGACACCATTCCAGAGCCTCAAGATAACATTCATACGCTTCTTCTTTGTCGAGTTGATTGCCTAATTCCGAGCAAGTGTCCCAGTTGTTGCTTTCAATTAATTTCACAAGCTCAAGCATTTGGTAGTAGTCGTTTTGATGGCCTAATAATGCTTGCCCGACTTCATCTTTTAAAGGCAATTCTTGAACAATTTCCTCTATTTCTCTATGCAGGAGGGTGTCTATGAGAGAAAACATTCCGATCAACATATAAGAAGCAGGCTGCGGACGGGATGTCTTTCTCGCCAGCAGTTCGCAAAGCTTTGCTCTTATCAAAGAAATCTTAATGATTTCGTGCTTGCTGGAATGCCCTTTCCTGCTTAAATCCTTAAAGGAAAGAATATATATCCACCGTTTGATTTCATTAAATCCCAGCAGCATAATGGCCTGTTGAATGCTTTCAATTTTCTGGCTCAAACGGCTGTGGGATGAGTTTAAAAATTTTAAAATCTGATAGGACAGTGATAAATCCCGCTCTATGTACTCTGTCACACGCTTTATGTTAGGCTGCTCTTTGCTCAGTTCGTTAAGCAGTTCATAGTAAGAATAGAAATGAGTCGATAGGTCATGCCCGCTGATGATGCGCGGCTCGCTGAAAAAGTAGCCTTGGAATAATTGAAAGCCGTCTTGGACCGCCTGTTTATATTCTTTTCGGGTCTCTACTTTTTCCGCTAAAAAAATCAGGCCGCGGCAGCCGTAGGTTTGCAAAATTTTTCTGCGTTCCATTCGTGTTGTTTTGAGAAAATCAATTTTCAATATGTCAATATAGCTCATGAGTTTTTCCAGTAAGTCCTCATCTTGCGGGTTTATTGCATAAAAATCATCAAGCGCCAGCATATACCCCATTTTTTTCAATTCTTTGCATCTAGAAATGAGGGCCGGCGTGATCGGTATATCTTCAAGGATTTCAATGACAAGCTGTTTCGGATTGAAGGAGGTGGGAAGATTCGAAAACATCAGGCTTTCCGTAAAATTAACAAAACAGCGTTTCCCTTCCGTCAGCTTCTCAATTCCGATGTTTAAAAAGCTGTTGATCACCAAATCAGTTGTTGCCTGATCGCCGTCTTTAGCGCTATACACGTTCTCTTCGCTTTCTCTATACAGCAGTTCATAAGCAACAACCTGTTCTTTTCTATTAAAAATAGGCTGTCTTGCAACAAACACCCTCATTGATTTATCCCCCTTACAATACGCGCGGCTTTCATCCCTAAGTATATCAAATAATTTGACGAAAATTGTCTAAACATGAAAAATAATATATACATAAAGAAAACTGGCCCTTCGCGAACGAAAGGCCAGTTTTTCTTTATTCTTCCTCAAGCTCTTCTTCAATTCTGCTTTTCACTTCGTGGATCCGCTGCATTTTATTGCTCCAGCAGTCCTCGCTTAAATCAACCGGGTATTCCTCCGGCTTGCTGATTCTCTTATATTCCTCCCAAAGCAGGCTGAGGTTATCCTGCACATACTGCTGTATGTCTGAAATCTCAGGGTTTTGGTAGCAAAGAATACCCTTCTCAAAAATCAGCTCATGAAGATCCTTCGCATAAAAATTCGTGACAAATTTGCTGATGAATGTATGAACCGGGTGGAACATTCTGAGCCGCTTCTGATCATTCACCTGCTCATCATAAAGCGCAATATAGTCGCCTTCAGAATGATGGTTGGACTGATTAATAATGCGGTAGACTTTCTTTCTGCCCGGTGTCGTCACTTTTTCAGGATTGGACGAAATTTTGATCGTGTCGACCATTTTCCCGTCTTCTTCAATGGCAACGAGTTTATAAACTGCGCCGAGAGCCGGCTGGTCATAGGCAGTGATCAGCTTCGTACCGACACCCCAGACATCAATGCGCGCTCCCTGAGCCTTTAAATTCATAATGGTGTGCTCATCCAAATCGCTTGAAGCAATCACCTTCGCATCTGTAAATCCTGCTTCATCAAGCATTTTCCGGGCTTTTTTTGACAGGTACGCCAAATCGCCGCTGTCCAGACGGATGCCAATGAAATTAATGCGGTCGCCGAATTCCTTGGCAACCCTAATCGCGTTCGGCATGCCTGAACGAAGCGTGTCATACGTGTCAACTAAGAAGACGCAATCCTTATGTGTTTCCGCGTATTTTTTGAAAGCTGTATATTCATCGCGGTAAGCCTGCACAAGCGCATGCGCATGTGTGCCGGAAACCGGGATATTAAAGCGCTTTCCGGCTCTTACATTGCTTGTCGCGCTAAAGCCGCCGATTAAGGCTGCTCTCGCTCCCCACATGGCCGCATCCATTTCGTGCGCCCGTCTTGTTCCGAATTCAAGCGCAACTTCATCACCGATGACGCCTTTAATCCGGGCAGCCTTTGTTGCGATTAATGTTTGATAGTTCACAATGTTGAGCAAAGCTGTTTCAATCAGCTGCGCTTCTACCAGGGGTGCCTCCACCCTCATAATCGGCTCATTGTTAAAAACGAGTTCTCCTTCTTTCATGGAGTAAAGTGAACCTGTAAAAGATAAGCCGCGCAAATATTCAATAAAATCTTCATGATACCCGAGTTCATCCTGTAAATAACTCAAATCGCTATCCGTAAACTTGAAATTTTCCAAGTATTCAATGGCTTTTTCCAAGCCCGCAAATACGGCATAGCCATTTTCAAACGGAAGCCTTCTGAAAAACAGCTCAAAAATCGCTTTCTTTTCATGAATGCCGTCTCTCCAGTACGTTTCCGCCATATTGATCTGATAAAGGTCTGTATGTAATGACAGGCTGTCATCTTTAAATCCGTACTCTAACACTGTTTTTCCCCTTCCTTACTCTGCCACTTGCGCTCCGATGCTGTTTGCAAAATGGGAAAGAGCCCATGCGTGCCCCTCCTGATTAAAGCTGGCAACAGCTTGTTTATGCACAACAATCCGAAAACCTTTGTTGTATGCGTCAACAGCTGTATGCAACACACAAATATCTGTGCAGACACCGGCAAGATGCAGTTCGCCAATCTGCCGCTCTCTGAGTTTGAGCTCTAAATCAGTTCCCGCAAAAGCAGAATATCTCGTTTTTTCCATGTAGTAAACATTAGGTTCATGTTCATGTTTCTGATATAGAGGCAAAAGCTTTCCGTACAGATCTTTTCCTTCCGTGCCTTTTATATTATGCGGAGGAAAAAGACGGGTTTCAGGGTGATATTGATCCCCTTCATCATGAGAATCTACTGCTAATACGACGTAATCACCGTTTGTGATGAATTCTTCAGTTAAATTGACGATCGCCTCTTCAATCATTCTGCCGGGCTCCCCGCAGGTCAATTTTCCGTCACTCGCCACAAAATCATTCGTATAATCAATACAAATAAGTGCTTTTTTCATAGCCGGCCTCCCCGCCATCAGTATGAGAACATTATATCTTATCTCCAGTTGTAAGTGAATTGCCATGAATAAAAAGACAAACGGTCCGTTTGTCTCTTAAGATTTCAGCACTGACCGATTATAAATGTCGTCCTGAATATATATCAATTCACGATTCACAGCGATGTCAGCCGCAATGACGAGGCCTAAAGGCGTATGAAACTGAAGATCAGATACAATCTTGAAGGGCACTCCGTATCGATTCGCCATTTGGATATAAGGAGAATAAGACTGGTACTGAAGCTCTCCATTAATCAAAAGGGTGACGTTATGGCTGTTTTTCAGCTCTTGTTCCGCCTCTTTATACGGTTTGCTTCTAAGCACTTGTCCTTTCGTCAATGCCAAAACGACTCTTTCTCTTAAAGAGCCTAAAAACAAATGGCGCTCGTCAGGTTTTGTCTCCAAAGGCCCATACATTCCTTGCTGCAAATAGAGATCCATTTTATCTTCACTCAAAAGCCTGTCCTCCCGTCTTGTTTGTCTTCATTATCACCTGATCAGGCAGGAGCTAAACTTTCAAGCGCCGCTTACATTTCTGTTACCCAATGAATGATTTTTTTGGCCAGCTCACCAGCAGGGATTTCCTCTGTATGCCGGCGCAACGACGCTTCCAGCCGTTCAGGCAGAGTTGCTTTATCTTCTTCATAGGAAATGATCGTGCTCCACTCCAGCTGCGGTACCGCTACAAGCGTGCGCAGTTCTTTTCTGTTTTCATGCAGATACACGTCCGTGATCATTCCGGTTTGCGTATTGATATTTGCTTTTCTGATTTTCATAACATGACCTCTCTATTCAAAGACTACCCATATTATACAATAAAAAAGCAACAGCCTCTTGTGAAAAGGCTGTTACCCGTTAAACGAAACTGTTTCATCAGTGATATCGGCATCTTTGAAGAGAGTTTTACTCGTTTGGTTGTTAATCTTCACAAAATCACCAAGCTGAAATGCGCCTGACCCCGCCCCTGAATGAGCGACGCTTTTGGGCGAAATCGCAAATACGTCTCCAAAGCTTGCCGCGGCATTACCCGTAACTGACATGATATAAATCGGCCCCACAATTGCAGGCATTTCCCCACCTCCGCATTGATTTACAGCATCATATGCAAAGAGCCGCTAATGGTGCCCGCCTATTCAGCTGGCTTTGCGTTTTCCTCGAGTCGTGACCGCTGGCGCAGCTTGATCAAGCGGACAATATTCAGGAAGAACGCCTTCACTACCGCATAAACCGGCACCGCTAAAATCATGCCGAGAATTCCACCGAAGCTTCCCGCTCCGATTAACAGCAAAATAATCGTAAGCGGATGGGTATTCAGACGCTTTCCGATCACAAGAGGAGACAGCAGGTTTCCGTCCAGCTGCTGAACGATGACGACCACAATAATCGCAAACAGCGCTTTGGCCGGCGAGTCCATAAAACCGACAATGACAGCCGGCGCGGCACCGAGAAAAGGCCCGACATAGGGAATGATATTGGTAATCGCCATGACAATCCCAAGAATCAGGGCATACGGCAGTCCGGCAATTAAATAGCCGATAAAACACGCTGTTCCGACAAAAAGACAGATTAGCAGCTGCCCCTGGAAATATGCCGCTAGCGTATCGGATAAATCTTTAAAAATCTTTAAGCCTTCTGTCCGATAAGAAGCCGGTAGAATTTTTACTGCCAAATGCGGAAAGCGGTGTCCGTCTTTCAGCATGTAAAAAAGGATAAATGGAACAGTAATAATAACAAGCGTGATGTTTGTCACGACGCCAAACACCGCAGATAAACTGGACGTGATATTTTGCGGCAGGTTTTGGAGAAAACTTGTCAATGACTGTTCAATTTTTGATATCGATACATAATCCTGGTTCATCATCCAGGTAAACCATTGAGAATGGGACAAATCCTTTGTCAGCGCCTGAATCTGTTTTATATAATCAGGAAGGTTGTTAAACAGCCCTGTCACCTGTGAGGTGATGATAGGTCCGACTGACGCTGAAATAAAGGCAAGCAAACCGATAAACAGTAAATAGATCAATAGAATGGATAATGTCCGCGGAATTTTTTTCTCAAGCAGGCGGACGACCGGATTAAATATGAAATACAAAATTCCCGCAATCAGCATCGGGAAAAACAATGTCGAGATAAAAACAATAAACGGCTGAAATACAAATGAAACTTTTGTTGCTACATAAATAATCAGCAAAACAAATAAAATCTGCAATGTCCAAAAATGGACTTTTGATTTCAACAAGCTTTGTTCCTCCTAGTTTTTCTTTGTCTGTCAGATAAAAGAACTTATACCCCATCATTGTAACAAAAAAGAACTCATATCAGAACTCTTAATATAATGAAAGGAGTGTTGGTGATGAAGGCCGTGACATACGATACAGATTCAGAACTGGCTTATATCTATGTTCTTCCTCCGGAAAAGAACAGGAATGTACGGACTGAGGAGCTCAGAGTCAATGATTGTCTCCTGCTGGATATCAGCCAAGACGGCAAAATCGCCGGATTCGAATGTTTTGGTGAGGCAGCACACCTCTGTGCCCCATTTGCCGGGAAATCCCGGCTATATGTAAAAGATTCAGACGGTTATCATTTTCGGGTCTGCCAGCATGCTTCAGTCCGTTCCTGCTATACGGTGTACGGTGTCACTTTCTGTTTTTCAGATGGTGACTATCAGGAATTTGCCGGCTTTGACCTTGACGGAACAATGTATCATAGTGCGTTTTTACAGCGCTTAACTGAAAAATAGGACGTCCCGGTGTACGCCTATTTTTCATGCGCAAGCACTGTTAGACCCGCTCACTGTAATCTGGGGTGACGGAAATCATGTGCTGGATTCTGATCAAACAAACAGAATTTCGGGCTCCTTCAATTGTGATATGGTCAGGTTTTACATCGATCAGTCTGCCTCTGACCGTATCTCGTACTGTCTGTATAACGAACCTTGAGCCGATGAGCTTTTTAATGGTCTGATAGACATAAGGATCGACTAAAGAGACCAGTTGCGGACTACCTTGGTTGACCATACTTTTATCCCCTTTGTGTGTTTTATCTCAGCTTATGCCGCGCTTATGGATAATGACACAGGCTTACCTGATAAAACAAAGGGGTGCGGAGATTTTAGGAGAATACGTTTGGAAGCGGGTGTAAAGGAAGTATCGATGAAGCGGAGACAGCGAAGAAAGCTGGCGCTGTTCCGTACTTATACAGGCTTTATCACGGATGCCTGGGCTTGGTCGATTAATTGGTCCAGCTTTTCTATTTTTTTTCGTGCGGTTGAAGGATCAATTTGGCGGTAATGATGGTGGCCGCCCGGCTCTTCATCCAGTTCGTCCGCTTTTTTGACAATCTGCTGCAGCGTGTTTTTATCTAATTCGCCTTCAGGCAAATAGGAATCTGTATGAAGCAAAATGGCTAGTGCAATCTCTTTTGCCGCTTTCGGTTCCTCGCCAAGCCGAATCAGAAGCTTATGCGCCCGTTCCGCCCCTTTAATGGCATGAATGTCATTTCTTTTGTATTTCTCATAATCCCACTTTCCGTCTGTATACCATTCATAATGGCCGATGTCATGAAGCAGTGCCGCTTTTGCTGCTAAATCAGGATTAATGTCAGCCTTCACAGACAGCCTGTATGCATGATAAGCGCAGGCAATCGCATGTGCCACGCCGGAACGCTGAAGATATTTTTGTGCAATTGGATGGGTGAAAACATCCATTAATGTAACCTTTCTCATGGAAACCCCTCCTTTAGATATTTTTAGAATCCTAACATAATTTGCAGAGAAACTCAATTCTTATGTCACATCATTTTGATCTTCTTATCATCATTGTTATACCCTAAAAGCAGCGTTTCAGTCAGTATATGTGGCTGTTCAATAAAATGCGATGGCTGTAGCCTTTTGTATAAAAAAAAGAGCAGAAAATATCTGCTCTACAAAAACTCTTTAATATCATAAATGCGGCCGTTTTCCGTCCCTTTTTCTAGTAAAGAAAGCAGCGTGCCGGCAATAAAGTCCGGACTGCGAAGGCTTCCTGTTTCATTTAATTTCCGGAATCGTTCAATGTGGTGGAAATCCTTTTTCGATGAAGAACGGATGACGGCCTGCATCTCAGTGTCCATCACTCCAGGTGAGAACGAAATCATGTTCACCGGCAGCTCTTCATCCTCCTGTTCAAATCCGAATGTCCTCGTAAACATGTCGAGCCCGGCTTTTGAACTGCAATACGCGCTCCATCCCTTATATGGATTTTTGGCGGCTCCTGAAGTAATGTTAACAACCGTCTTTTTGCCACTGTATGAAGCAAACCGTTTTGTAAACAGCTGACTCAAAAGCACGGGCGCAGTCAGGTTCAGCTGATAATGGCGCTGAAGCTCGTCAAGAGACGCTTCGCCGGCACGTTTGATCGGCGTTACCATTCCGGCGTTATTGATAAGGGTAATACCAGAATAACGATCTGGATCGATGGATGAGAGCAATGTTTCAAATTGCTGTTCAGCTTGTTCAAGATTGATGAGGTCTATTTGATGCTGCGTTAGTTTTTTGTGAGAGACATCTGTTTTCGTTCTGGATAAGGTATGGACTTCATGCCCCTTTTCTAAAGCCTGTAATGCAACGGCTTGACCCAGCCCTTTTGACGCTCCGGTGATGATATAAAGTTCCATTGGAAACCTCCTTTTCCATTATTATTGTACGGCACTGCTTTTACACAACACAAGCACGCGGCCTACGCCTTCTTGTTTTCCTGCGCTGTGACTTTTGGGATGAGGAACACGATGCCTGCAATTCCGAGCAGGATCAGTACGACATAGATCATCGGCAGCAGCAATGATGATGTTTCTTGTTCATCTTCTGTTTCCGTTGATGATGTCTTTGTTATTGGTTTTTCAGCAAATGTAATTCCAAGCTGTTTCGACTGGGCCGCAATCGTGTTGGAATCCTCGGCATTTGTTGATGTAAACAAATCTTTTATCAGCTCGGCGTCCTTGTCCTTCGGTTTATCAAAAGTAATATCCTTCTGTTCCTCAGGCAGTTCTGTTTTTTCTTCATAGTAGGTATCTTCATGCAAATAATTCGTATCGATTTCGATGTCTTTTTTCTCATACTGGTTTGGCGCGACATCTGTATTTTCTTCAGTTTGGGCAGCCGCGGCAGAGGGTATGAAAAGGGAAAAGGAGAGCATACAAATCATGATCCCCTTTTCCATGCTGCGATTACGCTTCATACGTTTCATCGCTTTCTGCTGTGTGTTCAGCCATCAGCCGGATAATCAGCGGCAGAGCCGCGGCAATCACCGTAATGATCAGCAGAACTGTTATTCCCATTGTAAACAAGTGCCCAGTACCGTACTGGATGTCGATATATACTTTCGAAACCGGATCTTCAAATGTAAAGTTCGGCATGATCAAATCAATAAGCGGTGCGACATAGAATAGAATCATAGCTGCTGAAGCAACCCATCCAGGGATTGATCCGAATCTGAATGCCGTCCGGATGAAGGCAGAGCTTGCGACCAGCAATAGAATCGTGAACACCGACCACTTAATCGTCTGATCGTCCGGCAGTGAATAAATATTCAAACCGAACAAGCTGATCATAAGTCCGACAAGGATATTCAGAATTCCGAATAACGCTCCTTTGACGAGAAGCGGTGCGTTTTGGTAATACGAGCTGAAATAGCCGATTAACAGACTGCTGATCAACACAATGACAAGGATGACAACCGGCGGTACCGTCTGAATTTTTTCTTCCGGAACCTCTCCGCTGATTTTAAGCGGATTCGCTAAGTAATCATATACATAGCCATTGTTTTGCCCGTCTACTAATGTGTTTCCGAGTATGCCGTATACGTCATTGCGCACGAGTTTCGTGGAGGCGACATTTTTCCCCCAGTTGTTGTTTAAGGTGTCGGCTTTCGCTTGAACATCATTGACGCTTTGCTGCATGTTGGTTGTGTAATCAATGATGCCTGACTGGCGATCAGACAATGAACCCATCATTTCTGACATTTGCAGCACTTCCTGGCCGACCGTATCTTGGACACTCAGTGCCATGGTGCCAGACAGCCCGTCGTTGCTGAACGTCGCAGATTCCTGTGTTGCGCCTGTTACCAGCTGTTCTGTCGCTTTTGCGGCACTTTCAGAGATTTTCGTCAGTTCGTCGAGAACACCTGCTTGAGAGTCACGGATAAAGCCGCTGTAGTCGTCCGCAAACTTGGTCATTCCGTCGATGAAGCTGTTAATATCTTCATCAGTTTGCATCGTGTTGTTTTTGAGAGCTTCCCAGCTGGCTGATTCTTCCGGTGTGAGAGCCAGGATGGATTTGACTTTGCCCTGCTGGCCTTCAATGGCATTGGTTTTCGCAGCGCTGTCTATCGTGCCGGATAATACAGAGTCATAAACAGATAGATATTTATAGTATCTCATTAAAGCGGAGATGCTTTCTGTATTGATTTCTCCTGAAAATTGAAGCTGATCTTTATTTTCAAGCTCGCGAATCGCACTGTATATCCCTTCAAACTCCCGCTTCCGTTTCGCTTCGAGTCTTTTGAGATTATCATCGAGTGTTTTCACTTGGTCTTTGAGATCATCTATTTCATCATTAAGGCCGTCCATTTGCTCTTTCAATTCTTGAAGCTTCTTCTTCAGTGCTTCATTATGTGTATTTTCTTTTTCCTTCAGCTCTTCTTCAATTTGCTTGATTCGCTCGGACGCTTTGCTGAGCTGTTCTTTTGCTTTGGCGATATCAGAAATGTCATCGTTTCCTGGTTGATCTTGGTCCCCAGGCTCCGTCGTATCTTCGCCGCTACCGGTATCTCCTGAATCTCCGGTTCCGCCTTCATTTGCCAGCTTGATAAATTGAAGGGCTGAATCAGAAGATGCAGTCTGTTCGGCAGATGTGCCCGTTTCGGATTGTCCGCTGTCGGACGCACCATCAGAGGCATCGCCGTTCTGCTCCTGACCGTCTGTTCCCTTCTGCTGGTCTTGATCCTGAGTACTGCCGTCCGTTTGTCCGTCATTACCAGTATCACTGCTGTTATTGTCGTTCCCTGTGTCACCCTGTGTATCATCGGGCTTTGTACTGCCCCCGTCATCAGGTTTTTCTGGATTATCAGTGGACGGATCGTCTGGTTCAGTACCCGGGTCCTCCGGTGTTGGGTCCTCTTTTTCAGGCTCCTTCAGATTGTCTGAAATATCCTGAATATCAGCAGCGATATTTTTCAGTTCTTCACGCTGTTTTTCAAGATCAATTTTGAGTTCTTCAGGATCTTCTTCTTTAGGGTCTTTATCTTTATCATTGTTGTCAGAACCATCGTCTATGACTGGGTCGTCCCCTTTCGCAACTGTCAATGCCTGACGTGCCGGGACAAGCAATTCATACACCTGATTTAGTGCAGCCTGTCTTGATGCGGCCTGATATTGTTCGATTAAATTACTTTGGATTTTTGCCATGCCAAGTTCCTGCTGGGACACTTGCCCTTCCCTAATTTGCTGGGCGTTTGCCAGCACATTACTGGTTTGTCCGAGCTGTGTCTTCGCTTGGCTGATCCCAGTTGCCAATCCGCTCATGCGTTCGCTGAACTGATTCGCCTTTTGCTGTGCCTGGATGGCATCCAGACCTGTCCGGATTTGCTGCTGTGTTGAATCCTGGGCTGCCAAAAGCAGCTTTTTCTGATTTTCTTGATATTCCTTGTATCTTTCAACTGTTTCAATGAATTCTTTCAACGTGTTTTTAGCTTCCTCCGCTGTAGAAGCTTTTTCTTTTGTCGTGCCTTGCGCTTCATTCATTGATTTCTTCAGCTCATCGATTAAGTCTTTTTGCTGTTTGATTTCACCTGCTAAATCATTAGAGCTTGGTTTGTAAAAGTTGTACATGACATTCTGGAATTCAGATTCTTTATTGACGATCTTGTCAAATTCTCCTCTGACGTTGTCCACTTTTTGTGAAACAAAATTCCAGTATAAGGCCGACATTTTTTTGTTCATTGTCTTTTGGGCATCCTCAAGCTCCCGCTGAACTTTTTCTTTGTTAACCGCATTCAGGTTATCTTGAATGCTGAATTCGAGCGTTGCTTTTTGAGGATGGTCTTTGTCATAGCTCAAAATGTTTTTTGAGAAATCTGAGGGAATGTAGACGATCGCATCGTATTTCTTTGAAGCGAGACCGGTCTCGGCCGCGCTTCGGTTTACGACCGTCCACGAATAATCAGGACGTTCACCCAGAACGGCCGCTACTTCCTTGCCGAACTGGGCGGATTTGTCCTCTTCATCAGACTTTACCTCATCACTCAATACGCCTGTGTCTTCATTCACCACCGCGATTTGCCGGGTGGAATTGACTGCTTTTTTCGTCGGGTCGTCTCCGATAAATCGGAAAAACAACACCGGAAGCAGCAAAATGATGATGACGGCGGATATTAACTTGATCAAGCTTTTTCGTTGTTCTGTCATCTAGCACTCTCCCTTTCAGCAGAACATAAAGGAATTTGAACTTTTTGCTCCTTCCCGTTTTCCACAACATATCCGAAGCCCGGCTGAATCTCAGGCTCCTGTCTTTGGTACGGGAGAGGAATGACATTTTGCTCAGATTTTTTCATCAGCAGAATCGCGTGGCGGATTTGCTTCATCTCAGTCGTCAAGGAGTCATAGCCTTTTGAGAATTCGCTGTGATTTCCGCCCGGGATAAAGCTGAACCCAAGATGAGCGTATGATTTCATGAAGTTAGCGAGACGATCTTGTATTCTCGTATCAATCGTCTGCTGGAATCTCGTTATCCCGTCAATCATCAGCACCACTTGTGAGAATCGCAGATTTTGCGCGTCTCCTTGGCGGACGGCTTCCACATACATGGCCTCTCTAGTTTTGAAAATGTCTTCTGCTGTTTCAATCCACTGCTCAATATCTTCTTTCGTTTCCAAATATGAAACATCTGATTCCTTCGCATAATGAGATAAGCCGCGGTCAATCGAGTCAAACAGGCCGATCATTTCAGTTTCATCATCAATCAGATGTTCGAGCATTACTTTTAAGACGTTTGTTTTCCCGCGCTGAGTCTGGCCTAAAATCAGGCAGTGCTTATGCTTGCCTAAATCAAAATAGACTGGGCTGACTGTTTCTTCATGAAGCCCGATCGGTACAGATAAAGGCTTGCGTTCCAGCTTGAAGCGGAGAGAAAATTCTCTCGTAGACAAGCTCTCAGGCAGCATCGGAATCGGTGCCGGCTGCTCCATTGAAGCAAATCGCCCTTGAAGTTTCTGTACGTCTGATTTCAGCTCGTTGAACATGCCGATATCATCATCGGCGTCAACAGGCAGGAACATTTGCGCGAAATAAAGCTCTTCCTTTTGAATGATGACGCGTCCCGGAATCGGCTCAAGATTGAATTTCGGACGGCCGTAAATGGAATATCCTTCTGATTGATCCATGAGATAATGGACAACCTTTGTTTTCAAGTTATTTAACAATGACTGGCGGACAGCATTCACCCGCGTTGCTGTCAGCATAAAGTAGATACCCAAGCTTTGTCCGTCTCTGGAAAGCTGGACAAATTCCGATTCAAGCTCATGCATCTCATCCTTGACAATGTCAAAGTTGTCAATGGTGATAAAGATGAACGGAAGCTCTTCTTCGCTCAGCGCATTGTACATTTTGATGTGGCTGATTTCTTTTTCCCGGAACAAACGTTTACGGCGGTCAATTTCTTCTTTGATGCGAATCATGAACTTTTCAATTTTCCTTGACTGGTCCATCAGGAAGTAATCCGCGGTATGCGGGAGCTTCGCTAATGGCAGCAGCGTTCCGTTTCCGAAATCAAAGATATAGACATGAAGCTCTTCAGGTGTGTATACGTCCGCAAAGCTCATCAGGAACGTTGCGGCTGTAATTGATTTTCCGTAGCCCGAAGAGCCGAAGATGCCGATATTTCCGTCTTCCATCATCTTATAAGCAATTGGCGCCTGTCTTTGCAGATCAGGTTCATCGACATACGCAAAGTGGAAATGGTCTTTTTCGTCTGAAGGGAAAAGAGTGCGCGGAATACGTTCCGCAAGCGGCGGCAGCCAAGGGCTTGGCAGCTTCTCAATTCCCATTTCATCTTGGATGCGTTCAATTTCGTCAACTACAGCTTCGATTTCGGTTTGAACGTCTTTTTTCGCGATATCTTCGGTATCAACCTCAGAAAGCGGGATCAGACCCGTATCTGTAACGATCGCGATTTCATCCTCGGTACCGTAGACTTCCTCTAAGTAAGGCGCCCCGCTCCATGCAGATTGGAACAGCTCATACACTTCATTGTTTCCGACCTGCAAATAGCCGCGGCCTGTTACGGTAATGTTTGCGGCATCGCTGTTTTTCAAAATTTCTTTACTGTCGGTGGCATCCTGGACCTTGAGCGCTACTTTAAAGCGCGAGTTACTCCAGATCTGGTCGTCGATGATGCCGCCTGGCTTCTGTGTCGCCAAAATCAAATGAACGCCGAGGCTTCGTCCGATACGCGCGGCGCTGACAAGCTCCCTGATAAAATCAGGCTCCTCGCTTTTCAGCTCGGCAAACTCATCAGAAATTAAGAACAAGTGAGGCATCGCCACTTCTGCTTTCCCTTGCTTGTATAGCTTTGTATAGTCATTGATGTGATTGACTTGATACTGGTCAAACAGGCGCTGCCTTTTTTTCAGCTCGCTTTTAATGGAAGCAAGCGCACGCATACTGAAGTTTTTGCTTCCTTCAATATTTGTGATCGTGCCGAGGAGGTGGGGAATGTTGCGGAACGGCTGTGCCATTCCTCCGCCCTTATAGTCAATTAATAAGAAAGCCGCTTCGTGCGGATGAAAATGCACTGCAAGTGACAAGATGTAGGTCTGGAGAAATTCACTTTTCCCTGACCCCGTTGTCCCCGCAAGCAAGCCGTGCGGACCGTGTGCTTTTTCGTGAAGGTTCAGATACACAATGTCATCTTTTCCTTTATAGCCGATCGGCACTGACAGCGACTTCGACGATTCACTTGTCAGCCATCTTTGCTGAATGCCGATTTCTTTTACTTCCTTCGCATGAAAAAGCTCCATGAACGATACCGTTTCCGGAATGGAATTCGTAATGCCGACCTGGTGGTTCAGCGTCCGCAGTGTGCGTGAGAACCGTTCGTTGTCCTCACGCTGATGATGATCGAGACGGAACGGAATTCTTACCGCTTTTTTCTTTTGTATTAAAATGTCGCCTTCATGCTCATTAATGTAGCGGACAAGAGTTGTAATGTTTTCCGACAAGCTTTCCTTTGTTTCCGCAGCGACAATTGTCGAGATGCCCAGATGCTCATGCTGTCCTTCTAAATATTCGAGAATGACATGCTCGGAGATCAGCTGCTGATTCGTGATGACAAATACAAAATGCGGTTTGAACTGCAGTTTTTCTTTGTCATCTTCGAGATCACGCTCTCTGATCAATTCGTAAAGTGAAGACAGGAGCTGATCTCGCGTTTGCTCATTATAAATAAACCCTTTTGCATAAATATGGGGCATTTGAAATTGCGGAAGCCACTTCATCCACTCCCAGTCTTTATACTCTTCTTCATGAAAAATAAATACGAAACGCAAATCGTGATAGCTGTTAAAGAACGACAGCTGTCCGATCAGCTGGTGAATCTCATTTTTCACAATTTGCGATTTACCGACAAGCCCCATCGGACCTTCTGCCAAATCAACCGTCACCGGCGCATTGCGGATGTCCTTATAGACGCGCTGCATGTGCTGCGACTTCTCCATGAGGTCATCGATATCACGATTCGCCAAGTCTCCGCCGCTCATATTGATTTCATAGCTTGAAGGGACTGTTCCCGTCCCAAGCCGCAGCTGGAGATAATCCTTGCTTTCAAGTGATTTTTCCCAGATCCGGTCACTGATTTCACTTGTTAAGTATTTCATTTGTTCAAATGAAGGAAAGTGAAATTCAAGAACCTGCTTTTGCTTTTCAGCAAGTGCCTGAAGCTCTTTCCGCTTATTGTCTAAGTAAAGCTTATATACACGCTCCCGTTTTTCCTCGCGTTTTTTCCGCTGGTTTTTATCCCGGAAATATTGCACAGTCGAGGTAATGAGAGTCATCATAAACATCGCCAAAGAAACGAGTATAAATATGCCGCGCGGCTGGATGATGGCAACTACGCCCATCACGATCAGCATCACAAGCGGAGGCAGGATGACGAGCCACAGCCCTCTGTTGGTTTGATCGCTCTCCTGAGAGGGAAAACTGAAAGAAACGCGGTCATCCGGCAGATCGTATACCATCCGCGGCGTTCTTCTGTACTGCGGATATTTTTTCTGCATCTCTGTACTCGGTTTGACCGTTTCTGTTAACGCTGTTTCAAACTGGGCATAATGAACAATTTCTAAAAGGTCTTGTTCCGTCACCCTCATTTGCGTGAAGTTCCAGAATATTTCGTCCCCCGGATTAAGCGGCGTATTGTCGTTGATTTTCTCTCCGTTCAAGAAGATAGACCCGTTTTCAGGGCGGACCGACCAGCTGCCGCCTGAACGAAGCAAAGAAAACGTGCTTTGTTCTGCAAATGCAAAGTCTTGCGGATTCAGATAAATATCTGCATTCGTTTTTTCTGAGGAACATACAATTTCATCCCGATTTCCCGTAAAATAAACGGATTTCTCAGGTTCACTGCCCGTCAATATCAAGCGTATATCCTGCTGATCCGTTTGGAGAGTAAATGATGTATCCGTCTCAATCGTGCCGAGACAATCATTTCCCAGGAAAACTTCGTATTGGCCGCCGGATTCCTTTCTTTTAAGAGAAATCACTCCGCTATTAAATGGAATGGAGCTGATCGTAACAGAATCCTTCACATCAGGCCCTATGGTCACCGGATGAGACGACGGGAGGTTAGACAGATTTAATTTTTGAACGTTATTTTGGTAAAAAACCCATAATAGACTCAAATGGCGAACCCCCTTACGGCCGAATGGCAGCATGCGATGACCTGTGCTTCATGTCTCACGTTATTTGTCATCTTTTTTCTCATCTTTCTTTTCTGTTTCTTTTTTCTCGTCTTCTTTTTTCTTCTGTTCTTCTTTTTTCGCTTTTTCCTCGGCTGCGGCTTTTTCTTCTGCCGCTTTCTCTTCTGCTTGTTTTTCTTCGTCTGTTTGTGTCTGTTCTTCGCTTGTATCGACTAACGATGTTTCAGAATTAGACTGTTTATTTTCTTGACGTTCTTTTTGGGCTTTTTCAAGCTCACTATTTACTGAGTCAAGTTCTTTTTGTATGTCTTCATCATTTGTATCCTCAGATAAAAGCTGCTGTTTATATTTAGCTAGGGCAAAGTAAATATAATCATTGTATTCAAGCTTACGGCCGATACTGATCGCTTCTTTGTATTCTCCTCGACCATAATCAATCCAATACAAGAAATGCTGAGGGTCTGATTGAAGGGTGACTAAGTTATTTTCTATATTTTTGGTTTTTGCACTCCCCAGGTTTTCGACCTCAACATAGGACGTCGCCAGCTGATACTGCACCGATTCAGGCAGGCTTTCCGCATCGTACTTGGACAGTGTGCTGATGACTTCACTGTACTGCTTGTTTAAGAACGCACGGTTGCTGTCCACTATCGCCTGGTGCTTTGGCTGCGCGAAAAATAAGGCGTACATCGAATAAATAAGTGCCGGTACAAGCAAAACAATGAGCCCCAGGCCGATATATCGCTGGATGTTCCACTTCTTTCTCGGGATATGTATGTATGTTTTTGCTTTGGCTTCGAGCTCATCAATATGGGTTTGAATCAGCTCGAGCAAATCATCATAGGATTCAGCATCTAATATCGCCTTTGCCTCTGCGGAGAACGTCAGCGTTTCATTGAATTTCAGGTAGTCTTCAAACGCAAAAGCGCCGTCAACTGCCAAAGCCGCTGCCGCTTTCAGCTCCTGCCATACTCTTTCCTCATCACGCTCGTAAGGAGGAATACTTTCTTTTACTCCATAATGGAGAAAATAAGGCGTAAGCCCTTTATCGAATACAATGTTTTCAGGAGCGACAATCAAATTCAGCCTCGACAGATTGTGCTGCTGTACGGCTTGAACAAGCTGATAGGCAAACTGCCATTTACTTTTTTTATCCTTAGCTTTCATGAAGCGGAATGCTTTATAGGAGGAGGGAGGTTGGATTGTGATGATTACTTCATCATCCGTCACATCGATTTCTTTATGAAAAAATGGATTTATATCTTTGATCACGTTAGCTTCAAGACCGTCGAGAAGCTTTATTTTTTCCCGTTGAAAGGTAAATGTATAGCCGGCATCTGTTTTCTCGGCAACAGCTTCTAATTGGTTTTCTAAATATGATTTTTGTTTACCTGACATTCAACCAGATCCTTTCATAATATTTCAAGCCGGTCTCCGTTTGTAATGCCGCAATCAGACAGCTTGCATTCTCCGGAAAACACCTTATCCTTGTTCACCACTCTGATCCAGTGCCCTTCGCGCGGAGGCATAGATACGCTTTGGGCCTGCCAAGCAATATCAATTACTTTTTTCACCGGGTGGTAATCTGACAATCTGAGATCAAAGACACTGCCGTTATAATGTTTCAAATCTATTGTAATATCAATATACATTTAGGATCACCCTTACATAGAAAGAGCGCCGTCTTCTTTTGAATCAGGCGCTCCTTCCCTTTCATACTGTTATCCGCGGATTTGATTTGCGATGTCTTGGTCAGTAGACTCAAGTGTATTTGCTGTTTGATCAAGCTGCTGATTCACATCTTGAAGCAAATCTGACATTTTGATAAATGAAGGTTTGAGCTGCTCGTATTGATCTGCGAACGCTTCGCTTGAAGCACCTTCCCACATGCTTTTCAAATCAGAGATCATTCGGTTTAAACGATCAACCTGATTTAATACTTCTTGGCTTTCAACGCCGTATTGCTTCGCCATCGCTCTTAGCTCTTCGGGTGTGACACGAATTAATCCTGCCATATTCCTCATTACCTCCTGTGCCATCAGCCTAAATATGGGCTAATTCACTTATTTTTAGAACGTCATTATTATAAAAACAGTTTTTCGGCATAGTCAAACAAATATGTTTTAATTTTACAAAATGAGTCCAATGGTTTACCCCGAATCACTTAAAAATGACATATACTGTAAAGTAAATAGGTTTATTTTCTTAATCTTCTCTTCATTCTCCGAATAATCCAAAAGACCCAAATAACTCCCCAACTCCCAAAAAAAACCTTTCAGAAAATTTGATGCTACAGCACCATTTCTGAAAGGTTCAGTTTTTTCTTTCCTTAATTAGTCTCGCCTCCGATGACTTTCTTAGAAGATTAATAGGATAAGCTGTCGTATTATATGAGGCATACAACTGTCCTGCAAAAAGGCGATTACACCGCCAAATGTATATAGAACGTTTCTCTCATGAAATTGTTTTTTTGCTTCTGTTCTTTGTTGTTGATTTTCACAAACAACAACAATCATAATAAAAGGAAGGGGATGAGATGTCAAAGAGAAATCAAGCACGAAAAGTAGGGAGATTTATGACCATGCCGAATGATCCGTTTAAATATAGTTTTGACAGACTTGAAGATGTGGCTGATCATATCAGCGACGTTCTGCGGTGCCCGATCACCATAGAGGATGTTAACCACAAGCTGCTTGCCTACAGTACACACAGCGACTGCACAGACCCTGCCCGGACGTCTACCATTATTGGCAGAAGGGTACCGGAAAAGGTGATTAACAAGTTGTGGAAAGATGGGACAATTCCAGCTCTCTTAAAAACGGACCAGCCGATCAGAGTCAAGCAAATTGATGAAGTCGGGCTGAGCAATCGCGTCGCTATTTCGATTTGGAAAAACAAGCAAGTACTTGGCTTCATATGGGCGCTTGAGATCCAAAAAACATTGTCCGATGAAGATCTGCTGACATTGCAAATGGCAGCAAAAGCAGTGAAAAACAAGCTTCTCAAACTTCAAATCAGAAAAACGAAAAATGAAGAACGCAGCCAAGAGTTTTTCTGGAAAATGCTGACCGGACACATCCATCAGGAGGATGATATGGCGGATGGGTTCCATAAGCTTGGAATGGCTGCTCCTTCAGAGTTTTCCGTTATGATCATCCGCATAAATGGCGAGCTGACTGAAAAAATCGAACAGCAGCTGCAATATTTACAGGAAACGACCCAGCAGGTTTACGTGCTGCTGGCGACCGTAGATTCCAATGAACTTATTATATTAACCTCACCCAAAACAGATCATCCTTTTCAAGATTTAAAACAGTTTGCTTTAAGTACGCAAAAACAGCTGAAGGAGCGGTATAAAATAGAAGACGTTTCTATCGCTTTTGGCGGAATATACAACTCTATTTCTTTTGTCTCCCGCTCCTATCAGGAAGCATTGTCCGTCTTAAAAACGAAAGAACGGTTCGCTGAAGAGACCAAACATCTTTTCAGCTTTTCTGAGTTAGGCATTTATCAATACTTAGATGTCTTATATGAAAAACGGAAACAGGCGGGCCATTATAATTACTCGCTTTCCAAACTTGAACAATATGACCGGGATCACCAGTCAAATATGGTAGAGACGCTAGAGCGCTTTATTGAAGCGGACAGCAACGTGAATACGGCTTCCAAGCTGTTAAATATACACGTTAATACGCTGAATTACCGTCTCAAACGAATCAGCCAGATCGCTGAAATTGATTTGAAAAATGTGAATCAAAAATTCACCATCTATTTAGATATCAAACTTCGGCACATGGATTTGTGAAATTTCACAAATCCATGTTTTTTTATTTTCTTAATCAAACAAAGAATTTTCCAAAATATCAAGCTACACTAAAAATATCACAGATACAGGAGGAGACAGATATGATCATAGGGGTTCCTAAAGAGATAAAAAACAATGAAAACCGTGTCGCATTAACACCCGGGGGAGTTTCTCAGCTCATTTCAAACGGTCACCGGGTGCTGGTTGAAACAGGCGCGGGCCTTGGAAGCGGATTTGAAAATGAAGCCTATGAGTCAGCAGGAGCGGAAATCATTGCTGATCCGAAACAGGTCTGGGACGCCGAAATGGTCATGAAGGTAAAAGAACCGCTGCCGGAAGAATATGTTTATTTCCGCAAAGGACTTGTGCTGTTTACGTACCTTCATTTAGCAGCTGAGCCTGAGCTTGCACAGGCCTTGAAGGATAAAGGAGTAACTGCCATCGCATATGAAACGGTCAGTGAAGGCCGGACATTGCCTCTTCTCACGCCAATGTCTGAGGTTGCGGGCAGAATGGCGGCGCAAATCGGCGCTCAATTCTTAGAAAAGCCTAAAGGCGGAAAAGGCATTCTGCTTGCCGGGGTGCCGGGCGTTTCTCGCGGAAAAGTAACGATTATCGGAGGAGGCGTTGTCGGGACAAACGCGGCGAAAATGGCTGTCGGCCTCGGTGCAGATGTGACGATCATTGACTTAAACGCAGACCGCTTGCGCCAGCTTGATGACATCTTCGGCCATCAGATTAAAACGTTAATTTCTAATCCGGTCAATATTGCTGATGCTGTGGCGGAAGCGGATCTCCTCATTTGCGCGGTATTAATTCCGGGTGCTAAAGCTCCGACTCTTGTCACTGAGGAAATGGTAAAACAAATGAAACCTGGTTCAGTCATTGTCGATGTAGCGATCGACCAAGGCGGCATCGTCGAAACTGTCGACCATATCACAACACATGATCAGCCAACATATGAAAAACACGGGGTTGTGCATTATGCTGTAGCGAACATGCCGGGCGCAGTCCCTCGTACGTCAACAATCGCCCTGACTAACGTTACTGTTCCATACGCGCTGCAAATCGCGAACAAAGGGGCAGTAAAAGCGCTCGCAGACAATGCGGCACTGAGAGCGGGTTTAAACACCGCAAACGGACACGTGACCTATGAAGCTGTAGCAAGAGATCTAGGCTATGAGTATGTTCCTGCCGAGAAAGCTTTACAGGATGAATCATCTGTGGCGGGTGCTTAATTCACAATGAGCTTGCAGAAAGATTTCTGCAGGCTTTTTTATTTTTTAAAAGGAAAAAAGAGACCATTTCACGAATTATGACTATGAAGTTGATCATAAAGGAGGATTCATATGGCTGTTCAGCAATATGGCGTGTTAAAAGGCATAGTCTTAGACATGAAGCGGGAAACAGATGATGACAGTCCTCATTTCCAAGTCAAAATGCTCGGTGAAGAGAATACGTATTACAGGTGCGCCATCAATGTGATGTCCAGTTCTGAGGAATCTGAAGTATTGTATTTGGCTGACGATCAGTTTGATTCGGGCTCAATTACCATCCTTCCGAACATGCCGTATGGATATACAAGGATCAATGAAGCAAACCGTGAAGTGGCACTGGATTATGTGCGGGGCAATTTGTTTGACCCTCGGGAAATGAAGCCTTTGCCGCATGAAATCACGGGACCTGATAATGATTTAAATGATTTTATTGAAACCTATATGAAGAAAGCACAAGATGAGAAAGCGCCGGTTTATATATTTGGTTCAAAATTCGGACCTGAACAGGCTGCAGATAAAATATTCGGCTTTACCCCGACCAACGGAATGCACAATATCCATATGAATCAAGGGAATGCAATGGATACCCGCTGGAAAAAAGACAACGGCTCTTGGCATGACGGGGGTATTCTGATTCAGTTTGCAGATCAGTGGGCCGCTGTGTTTTTAGCGTTTTTATCCCAATCTTGGTGTACCGATGAAAACGGAAACCCGGTCAGGGATTGTGATCATACCCAAACGTCTGCGTAAGATAGAAAAAGAGACTGCGGCGAGCAGTCTCTTTTTGATCAGATTACACATTTTCAACAGTCTTTAGGCTGTTTGGCCTCATATCGCTCCAATGCGATTGGATATAGTCCAAACAAGCTTCACGCCCTTTTTGCTCATGAACGACTGTCCAGCCGCTCGGCACATCTATAAAACCGGGCCATAGGGAATATTGGCCTTCTTCATTGATCAGCACCAAATATGTGCCATCCGCATTTTCAAAAGGATTTGCCATTCTATTTCTCCTCCCTTATTTATTCAACTCTTCCAATTTGACAGCGAGAACCTTGCCGATTTGAGCCAGAGGTTCCGGCTGACATAAATCTTTATGACGGCAGTCGATGTCGATTTGTTCAATCTGTCCGTTAATATAAGGCTTCCACGAGTCAGGTTCAATCGGGTCAAACCATTCAGGAATGATTGTTGATCTGAAAAACAAAACATTTCCACGGAAGGTTTTCGGCTTATAGGAACCTAAAATGCCGACAGAATTGACATACGTATTCTTCAAATTTAAAATGACCGTTTCATCCAGGCTCGCAAGCGCACTGCCGTCACGGCGAAGAATCTCAATCGCCGCTTCAAAATCTAGCGGTTTTTCCCCTAAGCTGTCTGGATCGTACCCGCCTAATGCCAGAAGGGCAATAAGCGCTTCCTCATCATCCGGTGCCTCTTTTATAGGAAGGAAGTGGTTCGGATAGGCGTCCAGCATCACCAACAGGGATACTACTTCTCCTTGATTTTGCAGCTGGGTAGCCATCGCTTGAACGACATTCCCGCCCAGGGACCAGCCCAGCAGATGGTACGGGCCTTTTGGCTGGACCGTTCGGATTTGTTTAATGTAATCGGTAGCCATGTCATCAAGTGTTTTCGGAAGCTCCTCGCGCTGCCCGATTCCCCGTGCCTGCAAGCCGTAGATCGGATAATCTGTTCCTATATTGGTCATCAAACCGGCATAACACCAGCTGAGCCCCCCTGCCGGATGAACACAGAATAAAGGAGGCTTGTCTCCACTTGTTCGGAGCGGCAGCAGAACGTCAAGAGCGCTTTGGCTTGATCCCATTTCAAGTCTTTCAGCGAGCCCGGCTACAGTAGGTGCTTCGAACAAGTTGCCGATGCTGAGTTCAACGCCGAGCGCTTCACGAATGCGGCTCATGAGCTGTACAGCAAGCAAGGAATGTCCGCCTAAATCAAAGAAACGGTCATCAATGCCGACACGCGGCAAGTGAAGCACCTCCATAAAGAGGTCACAGAGAATTTCTTCCTGCGGCGTTCTCGGTCCTCGTCCTGTCACTGCCGCTGCGAAATCCGGAGCGGGCAGTGCTTTACGATCAAGCTTTCCATTCGGTGTCAGCGGCAATTCTTTCATCGTCACAAAGGCAGCAGGCACCATGTAATCCGGCAGTCTCTCAGCAGCATATTTGCGCAGTTCCGCCGTATCAAATGTTTCTTCCGAAGGGATGACATAAGCTGCCAACCGTTTATCTCCCGGCTGATCCTCACGAACGATCACTGCCGCATCTTCAAGCTGCGGATGCTGAACAAGCGCTGCTTCAATTTCTCCCAATTCAATCCGGAATCCCCGAATTTTCACTTGATGGTCTGCACGGCCGACATAGTCGAGAGAACCGTCAGCGCGGAGGCGGGCCACATCCCCAGTGCGGTACATCCGGGTGCCTGGAGGACCGAACGGATCAGCTATGAAGCGTTCAGATGTTAAACCAGGCCGGCCTAGATAACCTCGTGCTAACCCCGCTCCTGATACATACAGCTCTCCGGCAACACCCAGCGGGACCGGCTGCAGGCGTTCATCCAGCACGTATACACCAAGATCGGGAATGCCGCAGCCGATCAAGCTGTTTGCCCGTAAAGCTGCCATGCTTCGGTCTAATTCGATATAGCTCACATGCACCGTCGTTTCTGTAATACCATACATATTGATAAGCTGCGGTCTATTTTCAGGGTGGCGGTTATACCAATCCTCTAAACGGCTGAGTTCAAGCGCTTCTCCGCCAAAAATGACATAGCGCAGACTGAGTGCCTGTCCGAGATCCGGCTGTTCGCGTTCCGCCTGCATAAACTGATAGAAAGCAGACGGTGTCTGGTTCAGAACGGTCACACCCTCTTTGACAAGCAGGCGCAGAAACGCTTCTGGCGATCTGCTGACGTGGTGAGGCACGATCACAAGACGTCCGCCATGCAGCAGAGGACCCCAGATCTCCCACACCGAAAAATCAAACGCATAGGAATGGAACATGGTCCAGATATCGTCTGAGCTGAAACGGAACCAGTGCTCGGTCGCTGCAAATAAACGTGTTACATTTTGGTGAGGAATCATCACACCTTTTGGAACACCTGTTGAGCCGGATGTATAAATGACATACGCCGTATTCAAAGGCGAAAGCGGCTGAGTCCTATCCTTATTTTTTGGATTCTCTGCAGGGTACGTGTTTAGTTTCTCTGCCAGCTCGGGATCATCCAGCACGATTTTCGGCACGTTTTCAACTGGCGGAATGTGATTTGCAGCTTTAGTGTTCGTCATGATAAACGCAGGCTGTGCATCTTTTAGCATAAAAGCAATTCGATCAGCCGGATAATCCGGATCAAGAGGGAGATAAGCTGCCCCGGCTTTTAGCACCGCCAATAGGCCGACAGCCATTTCCAACGATCGGGGCAGTGCCAATGCCACAAATTGCTCCGGCCCGACACCTTCACTAATTAGGAATCGGGCAAGCCGATTTGCTCTTTCATTCAGCTCTGCATAGCTCAGTGCCTGATCTTCATATACAACGGCAATAGCATCAGGACGTAAAGCAGCCTGCTTCTCAAACTGCTCTGGCAAACTTGCGTGCGGAATCTTTTCAGATACACTTTGCCAATCTGTCACCATGCTGCTGCGTTCCTCTGGCGCAAGAATATCCAGATTTCCGATTTGCTCGTCAGGATCAGACTCGGCAGCCTCCAGCAGCCGCATCAAACGGTCAGCAAGAGCCTGAGCAGTTTCCCGCTTGAAAAGATCAGTGCTGTATTCAAGCAGTCCTTCCATTCCGTTTGGTGTCCCGTCAGCAAGGCGATCTTCACTGATTTCCAGCGTCAAATCAAACTTGGCAGAACCGACACTGTTGATTCGCAGGCTGCTCTCCATATCAGGAAGATGCAGTTCAGCGTCCGGTGTGTTTTGGAACGCAAGCATGATTTGGAATAAAGGATGCGTCGCACGCGAACGAGCCGGATTGAGCACCTCTACAAGTCTCTCAAACGGCAGATCCTGATTGTCATAGGCGGCCAGATTCACTTCCCGTACTCTGTCTAGAAGCTCACGAAAGCTTGGGTCACCGGACGTATCAGTTCTGAGCACCAATGTATTAATGAACAGCCCTACAAGATCGCCCAGCGCATCATCATTCCGTCCCGCGATCGGACTGCCGATCGGAATGTCGGTACCCGCCCCGAGCCTTGTCAATAAAGCGGCGAGACCGGATTGAAGCACCATAAACATGCTCACCCTATTTGCGCGAGCCAGCTCCTGCAATCGCTTGTGAAGCTCGGGCTCAATACGAAAATGAATCGTATCTCCATCATGACTCGGCTCAGCCGGACGTGAATAATCGGTTGGCAGCTCAAGCTGATCAGGAAGGTTTTTCAAGGTTTCTTTCCAGAAAGCAAGCTGTCCGGCAATCAAGCTATTTGGATCATCCTCGTTTCCAAGCAGTTCTTGCTGCCAAAGCGCATAGTCTGCATACTGCACAGCAAGAGGCGTCCATTCTGGAGATCGTCCGTGGCAGCGAGCCGCATAAGCTGTCCCAAGGTCTCTGGTCAGCGGTGTTAAGGACCAGCCGTCCCCGACAATATGATGGACGAGAAGAAGCAGCACGTACTCGTCAGGACCGATCACAAAAAGCTCGGCACGAAAAGCAGGTTCAGCTGCAAGATCAAAGCTGTAGCGTACAGCTTCGGCAAGCCGATCAGAAAGCTCCTTCTCAGCAATTTCAGTAACATGTAACTCGGGACAGGCTTGATCGGCATCTAAAATATGCTGATAGGATGTCCCCTGTGATTCAGGGAAGATCGTCCGAAGACTTTCATGACGGCAGACGAGGTCATAAAGTGCCGCTTTCAGCAATCCTTGATCCAACTCACCTGACAAACGGACAGCAACCGGAATATTATAAGTAGGACTCGGTCCTTCCAGACAATGCAGGAACCATAGCCGGCGCTGGGCAAATGATAGCGGGATCTTTTCAGGCCGCTCAGCTCTCTGCAAAGCGGGACGTGCACTCTGCGCCAAATCAAGATGGGCAGCGAGTCCGGCTACTGTCGGTTCGTCAAAGAGCTTGGCGATACCAAGTTCGGCTCCCATTACCTCGCGAACGCGGCCCATCAGACGGGCTGCAAGAAGAGAATGGCCCCCAAGCTCGAAGAAACTGTCATCGATACCGACGCGTGCCAAACCGAGAACCTCTGCAAACAAGTCACACAATATCTCTTCCTGAGGAGTCCGCGGGGCCCGATCACTGACAGATGTGCTGAAGTCTGGTGCCGGCAGTGCTTTCCGGTCAAGCTTGCCATTAGGTGTTAACGGCAGCTCGTCCATCTCCACAAACGCCGCCGGTACCATATAATCAGGAAGACTAGCCCCCATATAACGACGAAGCTCTGCAGTATCAATAGCAGCATCAGCGACTACATAAGCCGCCAATCGTTTGTCTCCCGGCTGATCTTCCCGTACAACAACCGCGGCCTGTTCAATGTGCGGATGATTGGCAAGCACGGCATCAATTTCTCCAAGTTCAATTCGGAATCCGCGAATTTTGATTTGATGATCCGCCCGCCCGATATAATCCAAAGACCCATCGGCGCGCCAGCGGGCCTGGTCTCCGGTCCGATACATCCGAGTTCCCGGCGGTCCGTATGGATCTGCAACGAAGCGCTCCGCCGTTAAATCAGGGCGATGGAAATAACCTCTGGCCAAGCCGGTGCCTGCAATATAAAGCTCTCCGACAACGCCCGGCGGCACCGGCTGCAATCCATTATCAAGCACATACACCTGCGTGTTCCAAATCGGTTTCCCAATCGGAGGAACGCCCTTCAGCCCTTCTTCAAGAAAAGCTGCGGCAGACCAAATCGTTGTTTCAGTGGGACCGTATAAGTTCGTGACTGAACAATGAAGGTCTTGAAGCGCCTGCAAAAGACCGCTCGGCAGCGCCTCGCCTCCTACAAGCACTCTAAGCCCCCGAAGTTTCTCAGGTTCACTCGTTACCAAAGCGTGCCACAGTGTCGGTGTCGCCTGCATGATGTTAATATCGAAATTTTCAATCATTTGGGCTAATGCCTGCGGCTCACGGATCGTTTCTTTCTTTGCGATCACAATTTGCGCTCCGCTAATCAGCGGAAGATATAACTCCAATGCTGAAATATCAAAAGCGACAGTCGTCACAGCCAACAGCCTGTCTTCTTCTCCTAGAGAAAATGCCTCCTGCATGGACAGCAGAAAATTGCTTAAGCTTTTCTGTGTCACAACGACACCCTTCGGTCTTCCTGTTGATCCTGAGGTATAGATGATATACGCAGGATGGTCAAGAGAAACCGGTACATCCGAATTTTCCGGCGAATAGCGTTTTATAATCTCCTGTGTAACAGCCTGATCAAGCACAAGCTCCGGTACAGCCAGGTTATCAGGCAGACTGGCTGCTATTTCCTCAGTCGTTATGATGCATGAAGGTTTCGCATCCTCCAGCATGTAAGAAATGCGGTCGGCTGGAAACTCCGGATCAAGGGGGAGATACGCCGCACCAGTCTTGAGCACACCAAGCATTGAGGCCACCATCTCAGGGGAACGCGGCAGCGCCAAAGCGACAAATTGCTCCGGACCAATCCCTTTTTCGATCAACAGACGCGCGAGGCGGTTTGCCTCTTCATTGAGCTTTCGATAGTTGACTTGAATGTCATCACACATGAGAGCGATACGTTCTGGCGTAAGAACTGCCTGCTTTTCGAACATGTCCTGAAGGCTGACCAGCTTCTCGGATATTGCCGTCTCAATCCATTTAGAAATGACTTTTTCTTTCTCCTCTGGCAACAGAAGCTCCATTTGCCCAATCAGCATGTCCTCTCCGGCAGAAGCCGTTTGCAGCAGCTGCAAAATACGCCGCTGATGAAGCTTAATATCAGACTCACTGTATACCTCAGGATTCGCATCAACATCAATTCGCAGCCCGCTGCCGTCTGTTCTGTCATATACATTGATTGATAGATCATCAACAGGACCGGCTGAAAGATTATGCGTTGTGCCCCGGGCGTCGGCAAAGTCGAGTCCGTAATCAAACGGCATAAGATTGATTTGAGGGCCAAATAATCTATGATTTTCTCCTATCAATTTCAGATCGCGCCGAAGCTCTTCATGGCGATACTTATGATGTCGCCGAATACTGCGGATTTCCCGGGAAATTTGCTGAATCAGTTCAGAAAAGCTCATCGAAGAGCTTACCGTCAGCCGGAGCGGGAGAAGGTTCATCACCATAGCCGGTACATTCAGTGACGCGGACCCTATCCGACCCATCATGGGCAGGCCGAGCACAACATCCTCAGAGCCGGTCATACGGTGCATATAAACAGCTGACACCGCAATCATGACTTCATGCCAGCTTCCTGAGAAATAGCGCGCTGCTTCTTTTAACGCGTTTACATCAGACGGAGGCAGATATGCCGTATGACGAAGAAAACTGTTAGATGTTCTTGGCGCCCGATCAGCCAAGCTCACAACTTCAGGTGCATCTGCAAAACGGTCCAGCCAGAATTGACGATCCTTCTCATACTGCTCTGATCCGCGATAATCTGTATCCTCCTCCAAAATGGCCTGGAGAGACCCAAAGGAACGGCTTTTAGCTGTTTGTCCTTTTATAAGCGCAGTATATGTACTTGCCACGCGCTGGGCTATCAGGGAAAAACCGAAGCCGTCGATCGCTATATGGTGAATGCGCTGATACCAAAAGAAACGATCAGGCCCGGCAATAAACAGAGCTTCATTGAACAAAGGGTCATACCCTAAATCAACCGGCTTTGCTAAATCAGCTTTCATCCAGTTTAATGCTGTTTTTTCCGGATCAGGCTCAGAGCTGACGTCAATGACGTGCAGCTGTACATCCGGAGACGGGTTTATCATCTGCCAAGGCCCGTCCATATTTTCACCGAAGCGGACATGCAGCGATTCCGCTTCCTTGATCACGTGCCGCAAAGCTTCTTCAAAAAGAGCAATATTGATTGGGCCATTGATTTCTATATATTCCGCTGTATTGTAGATTGGATTGTCCGGATCAAGCTGCTGAGCAAACCATATGCCAGTTTGCGCCCCGGTCAAAGAATATTGAAGATCTTTTGTATCAGGCATCCGTTTGTTTACCCTCCTTTTATAAATAATCCGCGTTTGGCAGCACTTGCTGGCTGCGGGTTGTGAGCAATTTCTGCCATTCTTCGATCGTTGGGCGTTCAGCCAATTCCACGAAAGTCACCTCTGCCCCTTCACGGCGCCATTGTTCCACCAATGTCATGATCCTTACCGAATCAAGACCACGATCGAGCAAATCCTCTTGATCTGTGATGTCTTCCGGTGTTTCTTGTAGAAGCTCAGCAATTTGTTTACGGATATTCTCACATGTAAACACGTTCTTTTTGCCAGGGTTTGCTGACGTTTTTTGAACGTCTGCCGGCGCATTCTGCAGCTGATCAAGAAGACTGTCAGTCATCACGGTAAACGCACAGCGTCCAGCCGCATAGTCCAGCGCCATTTGATGTTTTTCTAATGAAAAATCAGCAACTGCATCTCCCACAAAAAAGGCTTTAATATCTTCCATAAATGCTTCGCATGCTGTAACAAGACAGCCGATATGGGCGTAAATTCCTGTAATGATCAGCTGATCGCGTCCCTCTTTGCGCATCATTTCAAGCAGATTCGTTCTCTTAAACGCGCTGTATCTCCATTTTGTCAGCACAAGATCATCATCCTCCGGTGCCAGCTCGGTTATAATTTTCTCCTCATAAGGACCGCTGTTTAATCCCGGGCCCCAAAAGTCTGTCAGCAGCGCACGGTCATCCGGATTTTGGCTTCCCGGCTGTGCGGTATAGACAACAGGAATCCCAAGCTGAACACATTGATTCTTCAGCTTTCGTATATTCGCTGAAAGCTCTATTACCGGAGATGCTTCCGCTGTGAAAGCATCGACAAAATAGTTTTGCATATCGTGTATTAATAGGACCGCCCGATTTGGATCAGGCACCCATGAGACTTTGTTTTGCGGCATATCAGATGCTGTCGGCATTTGATACGGCTGAATGGCAGGTATAGCCATATGAACACTTCCTCTCAAATTGTTGATTTATTTTTTTGACCCTGCAAGAAGTTTCTCGGAAATAGCTTCACGAAGAGCCTTTTTGCTTACCTTTCCTACCCCTGTCTGCGGAAAGGATTCGACAAATTCAACTCGATCAGGGATTTTATATGCCGCCAGTCCGCGCTCTCTCAAAAATGCTTTAAGCTCTGCGGCTTTTGGGGCTTCATCCCGGGGAATAATGAACACACAAGATCTTTCGCCAAGAAATTGATCAGGCATGGAGACCATTGCCGCATCATGGACAGCCGGATGCGCCAGCAGATGATTTTCTACCTCTTCAGCCGCAACCTTTTCTCCTCCACGGTTAATTTGATCCTTCGCCCGGCCTTCAACGACAATATAGCCGTCTCGTGTCAGCCTGACGATATCACCCGTACGGTAAAAACCGTCCTCAGTAAATGAAGCGGCGTTATGCTCTTCTGCCTTATAGTAACCGCGAATTGTATACGGTCCCCGCGTCAGCAGATGGCCTGTTTCACCAGGTTTTACGTCGCGATCCTGATCATCCCAAACACGCACTTCATCATATGGGGACATCGGTTTTCCTTGGGTGTTGACAATGATCTCCTCAGGATCATCCAATCTCGTATAATTGACGAGACCCTCTGCCATTCCGAACACCTGCTGCAGCGTGCAGCCGAAAACAGCTTTTACCCTGCGCGCGGCTTCAGCACTAAACTTGGCACCGCCGACCTGCAGCACTTGGAGGCTGGATAAATCATCACGGCGTGAGGATGCCGCATCCATCCATACCATCGCAAGAGGTGGAACAAGAGCAGTTATCGTGACCTTTTCCCGTTCAATCAAAGGAAATGCGTCATCTGGACTTGGAGAAGGAGATAATACCACTCTTCCTCCAGCGTATAATACGCCGAGAACCCCGGGTGAGCTCAGCGGATAATTGTGTGCCATCGGCAGCGCGGCCAAGTACACCGTGCTGTGGTCGAGCCAGCAGACCTCCACACTCCGCTTCAGGCTGTATATGTAGTCATCGTGGGTCCTCGGAATCAGTTTCGATAGCCCGGTGCTCCCGCCAGAAAGCTGGAGGAACGCCACATCCGATGATTTGACTTCAGGCAGTTTTACAGGTTCTGCATGCAAATCCTCCAGCGGCAAAAATTCCTCTGCCTCACCTGCGACAATGATGTTTTTCAAAGTCGGCAGCTTGCTTTGAACCTGTCTGGCAAGCGAACGGTAGTCAAAACCGGAATAAGCGTCGGGAATGATATATGCAGCCGCTTCAGCAAACTCGCAAAAATATGTAATTTCACTGCTTCGATGAGAAGGCAGTGCGAAGACTGGAAGCGCCCCCAGACGGAAAAGCGCGAAAATGACTTCAAAAAACTCTTTGATATTTGGCAACTGCACCACAACACGATCCATCTGTTGAATGCCGAGCTTTTGAAATCCGGCAGCCAGGCGATCAGCCCTTGTGTCAAGCTCTCGATAGCTCCAATGGGTGTTTCCGCATGTAATGGCAATGCGATCACCATATTTGGCTGCCCGGTCCCTTAACAAATCTCCAAACGTCTCACCGGCCCAGCAGCCGTTCTTTCGATAGGTCTCAGCTAACTCATCAGGCCAAGGCGTAAATCCTTTCAGCATGTTGTATCCCTCCAGCAATTCATTCTGTTCATATGTGATCCACGCCCATTGCCCGCAGCATTGTCCGAAACTTTGCGGACGTCTCCTGAAGCTCGTCCTCAGGCTTTGAACCGGCCACAACACCAGCTCCAGCATACAGGCGGAGTGAGCGTTCTTCTGCTTCTGCACAACGGATGGTCACGATCCATTCTCCGTCACCGGCATCGTCACACCATCCGACCATGCCGGTAAAGAAACCGCGGTCAAATGGTTCAATGCTGAGAATCGCTTCTCTTGCAAGATCAGTCGGTGTTCCGCAGACGGCTGGCGTCGGGTGGAGCGCCGCCGCCAATTCAAGTGCGGTTACAGACGGATCGGAAAGCTCTCCCTTAATCACGCTGGACAGGTGCCACATCGTTTCCGTTTTGATCAGTGAAGGCTTCTCCGGAACCTCCAGCGTCCGGCAGAAAGGTCTCAGCGCTGCCGCAACCGCGTCAGCGACAACCGCGTGCTCATGAAGATCCTTTGCGGAAGAAAGCAATTCAGCTGCCCGGCGCTGGTCTTCAACAGGATCATTACTGCGCGGCCTTGAGCCGGCTAATGGGTTGGAAACGACCTGTGTTCCCATCCTTGAAACGAGAAGCTCCGGACTTGCTCCGAGCAATGTTCGGCGGGGAGACGTTTCCTCCTGACTGGACACGTCTGCGGCAAACGTGTAGCCATGCGTGTTATGCTGAGCCAGATGGCGAAGCAATTCATCCGTCTGAATCGGTTCAGGCGATGTCAAATGCAGTGATCTGGACAGGACGATTTTGCTGAGTGTTCCATCGGCAATGCGCGCCAGCCCTTGTTCAACACCATTTTTATAATCCTCAGGTTCAGGAACAGGCTTTATGTGGTATGTATGCCCAGCCTGCTGTTCCTTTTCCTCATGATCAAATTGAAGCGGTCCTGACCAGCGCACTTCTTCAGGTACAACGAGCCGCGCTGGTTTTACTTGATCAAAAGGAACGGCCCCGACAACAAGCGGCCGGCTTTGCCCTGATTGTTTTGCCTGACGCAGCGTCTCTGCAATTCGGCCAGAAAGGGTTTCCATTTGGTTTTGCCCGTCTGCCTCCGGTACGATTTCACATATGCCTTTCGCTAACAGTACACGATGAGGAGACGCTAAGAAAAAGGCGCCCGGCTGATATTCATGAAGCAAATGCTCCGCTTTTGTTTCTGTTATAACGTTTTGATCCAACATTCTCATGAACCTCCTTTAAATTCAGTTACACGCCTAAGGTCGCGCCGCCATCTACGCATAAATTATGCATCGTAATATGCCCTGCCTGGCCAGAAACCAAAAAGAGCACCGCATCCGCAATATCCGAAGGCTTGGCTAGTTTTTTGAGCGGGATCCCTGTTTTAAATGTCTCAAGTGATCCTTTTATGACTTGCTCCGCTCCATTCTCGTCGGCCCATAATGACCACTGCATGTCAGTTTCCGTTGATCCGGGAGATACAATGTTGCAGCGAATATTGTATTCTGCAAGCTCAAGGCCAAGGCATTTCGTAAACATCACAGCCGCAGCCTTTGAAGACGCATATGCCGCCATAGATGTTCTTGGTACACCGGCAGCATTCGATCCGACTGTTACAATCGAACCTGATCTTCGGTCCATCATATATTTGCTGACTGAACGCGAGGCGTTAAATACGCCAGTCGAATTCACTGAGAACGTCGCCTCCCATTCCTCATCGCTAAGCGAATGGATCAGTCCCGGGCGAAGGACACCCGCTACATTCACTAAAATATCAATCGGCCCCATTTCACGTTCGATGCGCGCCGTGATCTCGTCAATCGCCGCGCTGTCTCTCACATCCGCAGGAAAAGCTTCTGCATGGCGGCCTTCTGCTTTGAGGCTGCTCACAACCTTTTCCAGCTTTTCAGGATTATAATCAACTGCCGCAATATGTGCGCCTTGACTGGCAAGCGTCCGCGCAACAGCTTCGCCTATTCCTTGGGCAGCCCCTGTTATAAAAGCAATTTTTCCCTCTATACCCTTTGCATTCATATCATCAATTCCTTTCTTCGCTCTAAATGCCAAACAGACATCCAGCGAAAAAGACTGCTGCGCCTTGAAAAACGCAATCTATTGATAATGATTATCATTATCAATTATAAAAATAATCATATCCAAATGTCATGTGACAGTCAAATATAATTTCAGTGACAAATATTTTTTTAAAGGCAAGGCTGAGTATGTCTCAGCCCATTGATAGATGCGGTCCGTCAGGGTGAAGCGCAAAACGCAGCGCCCTGCTGACCAAAACAGGAAGAACTGAAATATGTCCTTCTCCTGAAAACTCGCAAAATTCTGCCCGTATGCCTTGTTCAGATAAAACGGCCAGCCGCTCATAAAGCTCCCTTGCATTATCATTCATCCGGCTTTTATGATGCTGCTCTAATTCTCCTGCGGCAAGCAGGATATTGATAGGCTGATTGTTTTTCTTGGTGAGAGAGACGAAATGGTCCGTTTTCTCGAGAATAAACGGTTTATTCCAATGAATGGACGGACTTCCTGCGATATACGTTTGAAACGCATCGGGCTTTGTTAGCAGCACCTGCAGCACGAAAAGCCCTCCGAGCGAATGGCCAAAGATTGTTTGTCTATTTTTATCAATCTGGTAATCTCGTTCTATCTCCGGTTTTAAATCCTCTTCAATAAATCTGAAAAAGCCCTCCGCTCCGCCATGCTCCGGCCACTCTCTGCCGTCGGGCCTTTCCGGCAGCTTCGATTGGGCTGTTGGCATTGTAAAATCCCGGTGGCGTGCTGAGGAGAACGGCTCCGCTGTCTCATAGCCAATGCCGACGATCACTGCAGGGATCACCCCGGTTTTTTCGGGTCGGCGTCCCTGTATTCGAACGGCTTCCGTCATCGTTCCGAAGACAGAATTGGCATCCAGCAGATAAATCACAGGATAACCAGCGGGTGGCGGCGGCGTACTAGGTTTCGAGATAAAAATGTGATAGGTACGGTTTTCATTGCGTGAAGACATCATACGCACTTCCGTACCAGGAATCGTGAATGCGTTTGATGTCCCGCCATTTGTCCGGTCTGTTGTTTGCTCTTTCATGCAGTACGACATTCCTCTCCTTAAACTAAACCGCAATGTGTGATAATGATTTTCACTATCAACTAGACACCTCAAATAATAGGTTTTCTTCCAAAGAAAGTCAACTTTTTCCCGAATAAAAAAGGCACCTTGATCAAATAAGGTACCTGCAGACTAACAATATGGAAATAAAAACCTAATAAAGATGCGGATTGTCCTATTTGAAATAGAACCTTAATCCCATGTAAATCTTTGATTTTGCCAAGGATCGCCTCTCATGTGATAACCATTCCGCTCCCAAAAGCCAGGGTGATTTTCTTTCGTAAATTGGATACCGCGCAGCCACTTGGCGCTTTTCCAAAAATACAGATGCGGAAATACACCCCGCAGCGGAAAGCCGTGTTCAGGGGTTAAAGGTTCGCCATTATGCGCATAAGCCAGAAGGGAAGTTTCCGCTAAGAAATCATCAAGCGGCAGATTGGTCGTCCAGCCCTCTTCAGCATGTAAAATGACGTAGCCCGCTTCTTCTTTTACACCCGCTTTTTCCGCTATATCACAAGCCCGCACGCCTTGCCACACATTATCAAGCCTTGACCATCCCGTGACGCAATGAATGTCATTTTTCGATTCATACCGTGGAAAGGCTTTGACATCTTCAAAGCTTAGCAGCATCGGATGGTCAACCAAACCGTATACTTGAAGATTCCATTTCGTCATATCTTCGTAATATGGGACATCTCCGGTATGAAGCACAGGAAATGAAGTGGTGACGTTTTGATTTGGCGGCACTCTTCCAGATTGATCGGATTGTCTTGTTTTTCCGAAATACATATGGGCCTCCTTTTTGTTAACCTAATTTAAAATCATGTTGACAATCTTTTTGTTCTTTATTACTCTATGATTGTGTATGTCAACCTAAGGGGGAACAACGATGAAACAACGTAAACTTCGTGCGGGAGATATGGCGCTGATTGGCATGTTCGCCGCACTTATGGCTGTCGGGGCCAACATTACATCAGTAGCACCCTTTTTACAAGTAGCCGGCATTCCGCTTTCGATGCAGCCGTTTTTCTGTCTCTTGGCTGCTTTGCTTCTTGGCAGCAAACGAGCAGCGATTGCCATGATTGTATATGCACTTGTCGGATTGGCCGGAGCGCCTGTGTTTGCTCAATTTTCAGCAGGCTTCGCACCGTTTGCAGGGAAAAGCGGCGGGTTTATTATCTCATACATCCCGGCAGCATTTGCAGCGGGATGGTTTTTAGAACGAAACATTCAGCCAAGTAAAATTCGATTTCTCATTGCTTCACTTATCGGAACGGCGATCATGTATCTCATCGGCACTACCTATATGTATCTTGCACTGAAGCTGTGGATTCATACGCCAGTGAGCTACGGCACGGCTTGGGGCTTTATGATTTGGTTTATGGTAAAAGATACAGCGCTGGCTGTGATACTGTCGTTTATCGCACCAGCAATCTACCGCTCTATTCATAAAGCAACCGGCTTTAACAGAAATCACATATCGTCCATGTAAAACCGTTCTATTGGACGGTTTTTTTATCATAACGAGAAAAGGCTCCCCAGTAAAGGGGAGCCTTTTTCCTATAAAACAAGCGCTGCAATCCAGCCAAAGATGACAAGCGGAATATTATAAAATATAAATGTCGGCACACAAGTATCCCAAATGTGGTGATGCTGGCCGTCCGCACTCAAACCTGAAGTCGGCCCAAGCGTACTGTCACTGGCAGGTGAACCGGCATCGCCGAGGGCAGCAGCAGCTCCGATAATCGCAATCGTTGCCATCGGGCTGAATCCAAGCTGCATGCATAGAGGCACGAAAATGGTTGTGATAACAGGAATCGTCGCAAAAGAAGATCCGATCCCCATTGTAATTAATAAGCCGACAATGAGCATCAGCAATGCGCCCAAGGACTGACTGTGTCCGATAAAACCAGCTGACGTTTTGACCAGTGACTCGACATCTCCGGTTTTCGTCAATACGTTTGAAAACCCGGCTGCAACAAGCATGACAAAGCCGATAAAGGCCATTAAAACCATTCCATCAGTAATCAGTGAGTCCGCTTCATCACGCTTCATCACACCGCTGACAAACAGAACAATCAGACCAGCGAGCGCCCCCATAATCATTCCTTCTACTCCCAAAGTCTGAGATAAGTAAAGCTGGACGCCGAGTGACACAACAATGGCTAGAACCGCGATACCAATGCTTTTTCTCGTATATGGCGATGCTTCTGCACCTGAAATGTCTTTTGTTTCATATTGTTTCGGTTTACGGTATACGATCACTGATAAAATAAGGCCGACAACCATACCTGCAACTGGAATAATCAGTGCGTACGGAATATCAGCAAGCGGAACGTTTAACCCGGCATCCGCCATATTGTCCTTCAGCATTCCCTGGAAGATTTGACCGAAACCGACCGGAAGCAAAATATAAGGAGCCGTTAAGCCAAAAGTAATTACACACGCGATCAGACGGCGGTCCATTTCAAGTTCATTAAAGATTTTCAAAAGCGGCGGAATCAGCACCGGAATAAACGCGATGTGAACCGGAACGACGTTTTGCGAAAAACAAGATACAATTAAAATAATCAGCACAATCAGCACCTTAGACAGTGCTTTTTTTCGAGAATCTTCTTTATTTCCGATTAATTTAACGGAGGCTTCCACCATTGCGTCCGGAAGACCCGTTTTCGTCAAAGCGGCGGCAAACGCGCCAAGCATGGCATAGCTGACTGCAACGGTGGCATTTCCGCCGAGACCGTCTGTGAAAGCTTTAACCGTTTCGCCAAGGCCGAGCCCGCCTGTTAACCCGCCGGCCAAGGCGCCTATAATTAATGCGATAACAATATTGACACGCAGCAGGCTTAATACAAGCATAAGCAGGACTGCGATGACGACTGCATTCATGATGATACCCCTCCAAAAATCCTTTAGTTTGCTAATGTAGTAGATAAATAAAGTACGAACGTATCGTATCATAACCGATCCACTTTAGTCAACTAAAGATTCCGGAAGAAAAAAATCCCTGCCGCATCATAACAGCAGGGATTTTTCATTACTCGTTTTTATCTTCTTCCAATGTAAATCGCTCCGCAAGTGTAGCCAGTGTTCTTGCCATAACGCCGGTAGCCCCGGCCGGCCCGAAGCAGGTTGCTTTATTGGCAGTCGCTGTGCCTGCAATATCAAGGTGAACCCAAGGTGTGGACTCAGCGAATTCACCAAGAAACGTTCCAGCCATAATCGCATGTCCCTCGCGTCCCGGTGAATTGTTGAGATCTGCCATTTGGCTGCTTTTCACGCGTTTTTTATCCTTCTCTGTTATCGGCAGCTGCCAGATTGCCTCGCCGCACTCTTGTGCAGCATCAGCTACCTGCTGGTAAAAGCTTTGATCATTTGTCATTGCACCGGTTGTTTCTGTTCCTAATGCCACAACGACGCCGCCGGTAAGCGTAGCTACATCGACAAGAACTGACGCGCCATGCTGTTTCGCGTATGTAATGCCATCTGCAAGCACTAGCCTTCCTTCAGCATCCGTATTAAGGATTTCTATTGTTTTTCCGCTTAAAGATACGATCACGTCATCCGGCTTCATGGCCCCGCCGGAGATCATATTATCGGTTGATGGAATAACGCACAGCACGTTTTGCTCAGGACGAAGCTCTCCGATCGTTTCCATAGCACCGAGAACCGCAGCTGCTCCTCCCATATCTGATTTCATGCCGACAATTCCAGATTTCGTTTTAATGGAGTAGCCGCCTGTGTCAAAGGTAATTCCTTTCCCGACTAGTCCGACGACGTCCTCCCATTCCTTTTTGCCCTGATATTTCAACACAATCATTTTCGGCGGTTCGGTGGAGCCTTGGTTTACCGCAAGTATTCCGCCCATACCGAGCTCTTCCATCTCTGATTTCTCCAATATCTCACACTCAAAATCATATTTCGCCGCAAGCTCTTCAGCATACGAAGCGAGGTCAGTCGCTGTCAGCATGTTTCCCGGCATATTCACAAGCGTTCTAGCCGAATTTGTCCCTTGTCCGTATGCCTGGCCGACGCGAAGCCCCGCCTGCACTTCCTGTGTATCTTCATCTGTTACAACATACACGGCTTCAATTTGTTTGTCAGGCTCATTTGATTTGTGCTTATAATCCTGCACCTCATAGGAAGCAAGCAGGCAGCTCTCAGCTAAAGCATGAGCGGCATCGGCTGGAGGCACGTCTTCCGAAATAAACGTATCAAGCAGGACAGCAGTTTCTTGTTTTCGATCTTTATGAATGGCTTGAAAAACATGAGCAAAACGTTCCTTCGCCTGTTCAAACGAATAATTTGCTTCTCTCCCCAGACCAACGAAATAAATCCGTTTCATACCCGCAGAAGATGGAGGGAATACTTTTGATACTTGATTCGGTTTCGCAGAGACATCACCCTCTTTTAAAAGCTGTGTCAGATGGCCTTCGAGCATTTCATCAATTTCCAACGCTTTTCCTGTCAGCTGGCTTTTTTGAAAAAGCCCGACCACAAGGGTTTCTGTATGCTCTGATTGTTGAACAGCATAAAACATGAGGCTTACACTCCTAACGTAATGGGTATTTGTAATGAACAATGGTATAATAGGAAAAACATTCTTTCCACTATACTTATTTTAACAAACAACAGTCTAAGACTTGCTTTTTTCTTTTGAAACACGAAGGATTTTTCAAATAGAAAGGATGTCGCCGATGGAACTTTTAACGAATTTTCCTTTATTATCAAGCCTGGCCGCAATTATTTTTGCTCAGGTCATCAAAGTGCCCATACAGTTTATCGTGTCCAGAAAACTGGACTGGTCGCTGGTCACAAGCACAGGCGGCATGCCCAGCTCTCACTCCGCAGCGGTCACTGCACTTTCAACAGGCGTAGCCTTGGAGCATGGATTAGACTCCTCACTCTTTGCGGTTTCCGCCATTTTCGCCGTCATAACCATGTTTGACGCAACTGGCGTCAGACGTCATGCCGGTGAGCAGGCAACAGTCATTAATAAGCTTGTCATTGATTTTAACCGTTTCGTAAATGAAGCGAAGGACTTCCCTAAGGCTGCAGAGAAAGAAAAGCAAAAAAAGCTGAAAGAACTTCTCGGACATCAGCCGATCGAAGTCTTTTTCGGAGGCCTAACAGGTATTTTACTGACATTGGCACTCGCTTACTTTTTCATGTAAAAAAACGCTCCTGCTTTCGCTGGAGCGTTTTATTCTTTCACAGTTTTATATTGATTTCTGAACACTTGCAAGGATTTTGTTTCATTGAGCTCCTCAAGCTCATCCTCGGTAATCTTTCCCGTTCCCTTTTTAATCACATATACATCAAGGGTTTTTTTGCCCCATTCATTGTATACATCTTTGACTGTCTCAAAGTACAGATCAAGGCGGTTTCCCTTAATAGCTGATCCTGTGTCGGCCACAACTCCGAGACCGTAGTTCGGAATGAATAAAATTGTTCCGATCGGGAAAACGGACGGGTCAGCAGCAACCGTGGAATATAAATCCCGTTTCACTTTCACACCTGAATATGTAAGCCCGTATAATGGATCACCGGGATTTTTGCCCGTCGACTCAGCTCCTGCTGTGTAGCCTGTTGCTGTTACTCTTTGGACTGGATATTCATCCCAATCAAATGCCTCTTCTAACGGTTTTGTTTTATCCTCAGCCGCGGACGTGGTTTGTGTTTGTTTCTGCTGCAATGCTTTTAATGTCAGTCCTGCATGCTTCAAGTGCTTTTCCTGATGTTCCTGCACCCATTTTGACAAGTCCTTCGCTTCAATTCCTGACACTGATAAAAATGTCGTGCCAAATGCAAGCAGAAATAAACAGGTCATCAGCAAACGTCTGATCATATTCAACATCATTCACCTCTCCTCCGAATCATTGTTCCCAAGTGGAGAGAGCATTATTCAAAATGATGAATGAGCTGAACGCATAAAAAAAGCTTTCTTTAGAAGAAAGCGGCATTTAAAACATTTGATACCCTCTTTTTCTGAGCATGTTGATCGCTATACCGGACACGATGGCGCCGGCCAAACCGCTGACTAAAATCAGCACATCGGCAGCCGCTAATGATAAGACACGATGAAACAGGCTGGCAAAGGATTCTCCCGGCGACTGGACATAGCTGATCAGCTTTTCTTTGCTGATAATGAAAAGGCATACAATCGGATAAATCACAGCCATAATCCAAGACATTCTCAGCAGCATGTTTAATAAGAAACCGATTCCAAAAAACAAGACAAAAAACAAAACAATTGAGATGATTACGACTGGCAGACTAATCAACCTATTCCACCCCCCTGCGTTGTTTTTAGTGTAACGCGGGGGCTGAAATAAAGTCAACGGCTGGAAAAAGAATGACTGTCTTTTCCTGTCCCCTGGCAAGACGGACAAGTCTCTGAACCGCCGAGAATCAATTGAAAATATCCTTTCCCTGAACAAAATGGGCATGCATGTGAAGCGGTTGTCGTTGCAGTTTTCATCTAATCATCACCCTTTTTCTTAATTTTCTGATAATATACCATATCAAGCTGTCAACAATAAAGTCAGATCATGTGACAAATCTTTTGATGTAAGCGGAAACATACTTGTTTTCCTCTCATTCTCTTTTTATTTTGGCGTTTTTTAATAAAGAAAACCCGCTTCCGCGGGTTTTTAGAAAAACTTGAACTTGCCTTTTTTCAGTGTCAGTCCGAGTCCGCCAATCATAAACAGCGAGCGGTTATCAATGACTTTTTTCATAAACGAAGCGGGCGTGCCTTTCAGCTTTCTGCCATAAACAACCCCAACCGCGTTATGCTCGCCAAGAGAAGCCACTGTTCCCTTAATGTCCGGCTTGAATTCCTCAAGCTCTCCGCCTTTAATAAGCCTGCCAAGGTTTTTAGCGACCGTTATGCCCTGCTGCATTGCAATTTGCGCAGTCGGCGGATACGGGCGCTCTGTATCTTCATTCATAAACAGCGAGCTGTCGCCGAGAATAAAGACATTGTCATGTCCCGGGGCGCGAAGATCAGGGTTGACTTTGACTCGGCCGCGCATATTTTCAAAACCGGCTTCCTCCACAATCGGATGGCCGCGGACACCTGCTGCCCATACAACGGTTTGCGATTTGATCTGCTCTGGTTCCTCATCTTTTTTGCCGACTCTGACTCCTTCCGGTGTACATTCTTGTACAGCCGTGCCGATCTTGAACTCAACTCCGTTTTCCTCAAGATAATGTACGGCGTAATCAACAAGTTCCGGATCAAAGCCCGGCAAAACGGTCGGCGCTGCTTCCACACAAATGATGCGGACAAGGCTTCTGTCAACGTCATATTCCTTACAGAGCTCCGGCACGCGAGCAGCCAGCTCGCCAAGAAATTCAATTCCCGTAAATCCGGCACCGCCAACAACGATCGTTAACCTGTCCGGCCGTTTTTCCGCTTCCGTATTGTAAGTCGCAAACTGCAGCTCAATATGTTCCCGCAGCAGGCGCGACGTGTTGATGTTGGCAATCGGAAACGCATATTCTTTTAAGCCTTTAATGCCGAACGTTTCAGGCACGGCGCCGAGCCCGATGACTAAATAATCGTACTGCAATTCTCCATTCGCAAGCACAACTTTTTTCTCATCAATTTTGATTGCCTTTACGGTATCCTGTACAAAATTAACCCGTGACTGGTTGATTACATCTTTTATCTGATAACGGCAGCGGTCATGATGGAGCGTACCCGCGCTCGCTTCATGCATCCATGTCGTTTCATAATGATAATTGTGTTTATTTACAAGCGTAATGTCAGCATCATTCGGCCCGACATACTTCGTCAGCCTTGTCACCGTCATCAATCCGCCATATCCTGCACCTAAAATCACGATTTTGGGCTTATTCAATGCCATCACATCCACCTTCTCTTTTTTTGCTTTTGTTAGACCCATAATAAAATCATCATTTGTGTTAGCTTCAGCTTATTGGCGGGATTTTATGAAATATATTGAAAAGTTTTTTGTGAAGTCCTTACCCGTAGCACTATTATCATGTTTATCCGGCTGGCCCAAGAAACATTCAGAAAAAGATCATTTCATTTGGTTATTATCGTAGCGGCCTGCGGAAATATTTTCAAGAACGGATGGGCACGTTAGATCCTTACGATTTTTTCTGCTGACTCGTCAATTTGAACGGCAATATGGTATAATTAATAACAATTTTCATTTAGGAGGCAATTTTCGTATGCGAGAGGATACAAAGGTTTATGATATTACAATTATAGGCGGGGGACCGGTCGGCTTATTCACCGCTTTTTACGGCGGGATGAGACAGGCAAGCGTCAAAATTATCGAAAGCCTGCCTCAGCTCGGCGGACAGCTTAGCGCCCTATACCCTGAGAAGTATATATATGATGTAGCGGGATTCCCGAAAATCCGCGCGCAAGAGCTTATCAATAACCTAAAAGAGCAAATGGCGAAATTCGACCAAACCATTTGTCTGGAGCAAGCGGTTGAATCTGTTGAGAAACAAGCGGACGGCGTGTTTAAGCTTGTAACAAATGAAGAAACCCACTACTCTAAAACAGTCATCATCACTGCAGGAAACGGCGCATTCAAACCGAGAAAGCTGGAACTTGAAAATGCCGAGCAGTATGAAGGCAAAAACCTCCATTACTTCGTTGATGATCTGCAAAAATTTGCCGGCAGACGCGTTGCGATCCTTGGCGGTGGAGATTCCGCGGTTGACTGGGCGCTTATGCTTGAGCCGATCGCAAAAGAAGTATCGATCATTCACCGCCGTGACAAGTTCCGTGCGCACGAGCACAGTGTGGAAAACCTTCATGCGTCGAAGGTTAATGTCCTGACACCATTCGTCCCTGCGGAGCTGATCGGCGAAGACAAAATCGAACAGCTAGTGCTTGAAGAAGTGAAAGGCGACCGCAAAGAGATTTTAGAAATTGATGACTTAATCGTCAACTACGGTTTCGTTTCATCTCTTGGACCGATCAAAAACTGGGGTCTGGACATCGAGAAAAATTCCATTGTCGTGAAATCAACAATGGAAACAAATATCGAAGGCTTCTTTGCAGCAGGTGACATTTGTACATACGAAGGAAAAGTCAACCTGATTGCCAGCGGCTTCGGTGAGGCACCGACAGCAGTGAACAACGCCAAGGCTTACATGGACCCAAAAGCCCGCGTACAGCCTCTTCATTCAACAAGTCTTTTTGAAAATAAATAAGAAATTCACATTAAAATATCGGGTATTTAAATACCCGATATTTTTATTGTTGTAAGAGAATTTATTTTCCACCCTTAGAAACAGTTTGAATAAATTGTTCAATTTTATCTACAGCTGCAGTAAAGTCTCTTTTAAATTCATGTTCCCAAATTCTTAAGATACTCCACTTATTTCTCAAGTAATATGATGTCACTTCTTTATCTCGAGACTTGTTTTTCTTAAACTTATCTTCCCAGAAACTTCGATTTGTTTTTGGCATTTGCCCGTGTAACTCACAAGCATGCCAAAAGCAGGAATCAATAAATATGACGATTTTATATTTTTTAATTGCTATGTCTGGTTTGCCATACAGAGTTTTGACATTTCTTCGAAATCTCAGTCCTCTCTTCCAAAGTTCTGATGCCACCTTATTTTCTAACTTAGAAACGGATTTAACTGCTTGCATATTTCGTTTTCTTTGTAAGTCAGTGTGGTTATCACTCATTGTTTATCCCCTTTAATTCAAGAGTAAAATTTATTATTTTTTAACTCTTATTGTTAAACAGCCATTTTTTTGCTATAAATTGTTATACACAATTAAATTTTTCCTATTTTAACCGAAATAAAACTCAAGTCTGATTTTATAAAATGGAGGTAAACATGGCCAATTTCAGAACAAGAGCCCGAGCCGTAGATCTTCTTGGAAAACAGCAAATTAGAGATGAAGTAACATCAATTTCTGAGTTGCTGAGAAACTCATATGACGCAGATGCTGAATATGGAAATATAATTATTAACAGTAAAAAAGATTATATCATTGTTTGTGATGATGGTGACGGTATGTCGAAAGAAGACATAGAACAAAAATGGCTAACCATAGGGACTCACTCTAAAACCAATAAAACAACTGTCATCACAAAAAAAGGAAGAGTGAAGATTGGAGAAAAAGGAATAGGAAGACTTGCTATTTCTTTATTGGGGGATCAGTTAATCTTGATCTCAAAAAAGGATCAAAAATGGACTGTCCTTTATCTACATTGGGAACTGTTTCGAAATGAATCGATTTTTTTAGAAGATGTATCAATACCCATTCAATCGTTTGAAAACTTTAAGGCATTATATAATTTCTTAAGAAACGATATTTCTACTATTAAAAAACAACTTGCTGATAATTTGAGCAACATTGAAAATTGGGTTGGGCAAAAAAGAGATAATATCTTAAAGGAAATAGATAAATTTATAATTGACAGTGAAACATTCCAAGAACTATTCAAGATAGAGCAAAAAGGAACAGGAACACTCTTTTATGTCAAAAATTTAGAAAAAGGGTGGGATTGGGAAGCTTATAATCAAAAAACAAAAGGTCATGCAATGAACAGAAAATCAAGAAGGCTAAAAGACTCTTTATATGCATTTTATAATATCTTTAAAAAGTATGAAAATGAAATTAATAAAAATAATATCTTTACCCCCTCAATTAAGATTAATGACAGAGACTTAACGGATGAGGACTATTTTAACGAAGAGGATCTGAGAGCTTATGATTACTCAATTGAGGGTGTCATATGTAATGGTAAATTTAGTGGTGTCTTAAAAATTAATCAAGGTGAGGATGAGCCTCTTCAAATTTTCGAAGAAAATAATGTGAATATTACTGAAGGACTTGACCCTAATCTATTCAAAGATTGTGGCCCTATTGAAATTAAATGGTTTTTTGTAGAAGGTAATTTAAGGAATAGTAGCTTAAAAAACGAAGAACATACAAACATAACAAATAAATTGAAACAAATTGGTGGTATTTATGTATTCAGAGATGGTTTGAGAATTTTACCATATGGAGAACCTGGCAATGATTTTCTAGAATTAGAAGAACGAAGAACAAACAATGCAGGAAAATATTTATTTAGTCATAGAAGAATTTTTGGTTATATTGAAATTAGTAAATTAAAAAATTCTAAATTAACCGATAAGTCTAGTCGAGAGGGATTCGTAGAAAACACATATTATCATTATTTCCGAGAAGTGAATATGAATTTGCTAATATGGTGGGCCACTTCTTTTCTTGGGACAAAAGAAAAAAATGACGGTAGACGAAAAATAAGACTTAAAAAATTGGAGGAAGAAGAGAATAAAAGAAAAATAAGAGAGACTGAACTTCAAAAACAAAATGAATATATAAAAAATATCTTATTAAAATTAAATGATAAAGAAATAAATCGTGAAATTGAATATAGTAATGCGAAAAAATCCCTAGAAAATTTACTAGCACAATTAAAAATAGATTCATTAGATATTTCGTTAATTCCTTATGAAGCACTAAATAACCTAATTCACACAAAAAAAAATGAAGCTCAGTATATAATAGATGAGTTCGAAAGAAATATGGCTATTGATTTTAAAGAACGTTATGACTTAGACTATTCACTTCTAGAAAAAATTGAAGTTCATAGGCATGAGGTAAATAAAGATATCGATCAACTCAATAGTTTTTTTCAAAAAAACTTAGATAAGCAAATAAGGACATTAAAACAATACATAGATGAACAACTTAACAAAACCGGAAAAAAAGTAGAAGTACAAAAAATGTTAACGAATTTAAGAATTAAATTAACCGATATTCCACGATGGATGGAAGAAGAAAAGATGGAAGTATCCAACACACTCATTAAAAAGTTAAATGATAAAACAAATGTATTAGTTAAAGAGACATATCGTTTTGTTGATGACTTTTTCGAAGAGATCAATTACTTAAATAATTTAATAAAAGAAAAGGAAAAGACCCTTTCTCAACTTTCATCTCAGTTAGACGATGCACATGAAAAAACATATGTGAAAATCGCAAAAAAACTTTATTTATTAGACGAAGAACTAAACAAAATAAAAGAGTCTTATTCAAACAAGAAACTAAGATTATATAAAGAACCAGCTTTTACAGAAATAGAGCAAAAAATAGATCAACTAAATAAGTACATTTTTCATAACAATAAAGATGATAAACTAATAGGTCTTTTAAAAAGAGAAGTAGAGATTTACCGAGATATTTCTGCTGTTGGGCTTGCAGCAGAATTGACTAGCCACGAATTTAATGCTTTATACCATAAAATTAAAAAAGATCTAAGAATCTTAAATACAAAACTTAAAAATACAGCTTTAAACCCTATAGTTTTAAAAATATTTAATGCATTTGATTCATTAGAAAAGCTTCATCAACGTATGAGTCCACTTTACAGAAAATCTAGAGCACGAAGAAGTGATATATACTTATATGAATTTATTGAAAGAGTTGCAGAATATTTCAAAAACGACCTAAATAGATATAATATCAATATAATAAATGACGTTCCCAAGGACTTGAAAATAAAAGAAGCTGAAACTATTTTATTTACTCCATTGATAAATTTATTCTCAAATTCGATCTATTGGTTAATCGATAAAGAACTTCGCACAATACATTTTTATACTGATGAAAATTCCTACAATCTCTACATTCATGATAGTGGTCCAGGGATTTCCGAACATGAAAGTGCTTATTTATTCGAGCCTTTTTATTCCAAAAGATACAATGGACGTGGATTAGGACTTTATCTATCTCAAGATATTTTAAAAACAAAAGGACATAAATTGTATTTTATTCCTCCTGAAAATACATTAGTATCTTTGCCAGGTGCTTGTTTTTGTATAAAGTTCAACAAAAAAAGTCTAGAAGGTGAGTTAAGTTGAGTAGTGAATTATTAACAGAAGTAAAGCGGATAGTCCGAGGATATTTTAACAGCGCAGTAGTGGTAGATGATGAATTGTTTAATGAACAAACAGATGACTATAAAGAATTATTTAATGAAGACTTGGAGATTGAAAATACTGAGCTCGGATTAGGAGAATTAGCAATACAAGTAGCTGACCAAGAAAAGACAATTGTCGAAGAAATGTATAATGCAGATGCAGTTTATAACGATTTATTGAGTGATGGTGTCATTACCGTTCCCTGGAGATACAAACACAATGAAGATATAAGGGATCTAAATTCAGTATTATTCAATTCTAAGATGTTAATTGTTGATTGGATGTTAGTACCTTCTATAGATTCTTACAAAATGGGGGATGAGACTCTTGAATTAATTAATAAATTCAATTCCCAAAAAAAAGGACTTAAATGCGCAGTGATTTATACGCAAGAAGACCTATCAGACGTAAAAGAAAAAGTAGAATATAATTACGCTGTTAAGGACATATGCAACATTATTCATTCCAAACCAAATGAATGTTTTTTCTTCGAAGAAAAAAACGAAAACAATTCACTATTCGGTTTTATTATCAATAAGTATACAAAAGCAACAAAGATTATAGATTATATCTCACAAGTACTATTAAAAGATAAAAGTATTGCTCTTCATTTAATGGATAGTTCAATACATTTAAATGATAATATTAATAAAGCTATAAGTATTTTCAACACGCCTTATGAAGAGGTGTTATTTTCCCAAATTTTAACATCTGATTTACCTCTAAAGAAAATTGCTAATATAATTAACGATACTTTCTTAACGAGTATTATGCAAATGGAACAGCAAAACGATCAACTTGACGATAAGAAGGACTTTTTATACGAAACAAAAAAAAGAGAGATTCTGACACAATTAGAAACTTTAAAATCTACATCGCTAGACACAATATGCAATTTATTAAACATAAAAAGTAAAAGTGCAGTAGAAGATATTTTAATTAAACAACAAGAATATAAACACAAAATTATTGAAGGTGTGAAATCTTCATTCTCTGTCCAATCTCTTAAAATGAAGATTAATGAGATAGTTAATGATATACCTAATCCACCAAAAAAACTAAAGTTAGAACTTCCTTTAGTTATACTTTATTTAAATAATGCTGAAAGACTGGCAAAGGGGAATGCAGAAGGATTTAAAAAAATGTTCCTTCAGCAGGTTTATAATTTTACTAAAGTAATGAAGTATGTAGAGCCAGATAATCATATAACAAATGGCAGCATACTTAAAGATCCAAATACGGAAAATAATTTCTTATTATGTATTACACCTTTATGCGATACAGTTCGTCCTGAAAAAGTTGAATATTATTATAAATTTTTAGTTGGCGAAAAATTAAATGATTACAAACCTGAAAACCTTAAAAATGATAAACCAAACCATTATTATTTAGCTGTTCCAATTGATGGTGAACTATCGATTATAAAGTGGAACTTCTATCAAGTGAAAACCGCTAAATTACAAGATGAGATGTTAAATTTTAAGCCAATTATAAACTTAAAAAAGGAATACATTCAAAAAATTGCAAACCTCTATACGTCCTACCAATCAAGAGCTGGTGTAGATGAACTATTTTATAAAGAAAGTAATTATATTAATAATTTTTTAGAAATATTAAGGAAGAGCTAACTAAGCTCTTCCTTTAATTTTTCTGCTATTTTTTTTATAAATACAGCGGCTAATTTAACAGGCACAGCATTTCCGATCTGAGTTGCTATTTTCTCTTTTGATCCTTTAAACGGTTCATCAGACAGTTGACCAGTAAATTTATAATTAACAGGAAATGTTTGTATTAATGCCGCTTCTCTAAGACTGATTGCACGATTTTCAGTCGGATGCCCAAATCGGCCCTTACTGTAACTGGTACAACCGGTCGTTATCGTAGGAGCAACCGAACTTCTGTCCATCCTGCCGTATACGTCGCCAAATCCCACGTTTCCTCTTTTATGACACTCTAGTAAAAGTTCTGAAGGCCAATCTCTCCTACTTCCTCCATCATGAGGTGTATTTGCAATCCGTTTTAAATTGATTTCAGATAACTTCCTGACTGTATGAAGGGGATCATCGGGGTCTGTCTCACCGGCTTTTAACTTTTTTAACGGGTACTTATTTAACAACTGTCCTAAAGTCATTTGCTCTGTGGTGTCCGGCCAAACCGATATATCACAATGTTTCACAGGAAATATATCAACCCTTTGTGCAAGTAAGATTAACCTCTTCCTTCTTTGGGGGACACCAAAATCTGCTGCGTTTATTACCTTATAATCGACAATATATGAAGGATATTCTTTATTTATTTGGTAACCATGTTCATCCAAGTTTTTTAGTTGACTAATAAAACAATTAAACACCTCAAAGTTCGTGATATTATCTACATTTTCAAAGAAAATAAACTTCGGATGATAAAGGCGAACAACCTTTAAAACTTCAAGAATTAAAAGGTTTCGTTCATCTTTGTTATCCTTTGCTTTTATTCTAGAATGTCTAGAAAATCCTTGGCATGGTGGTGTCGCAACTAAAAGATCTAGCTCCCTTGGTTTAAGAGAGGCCTTTTTCAACCATTCTTCTTCGGATATATTTCTTATATCATCTACAATGAGATGATCTTTCCCATGATTCATTTCATAAGTTTTAGCAATGATGGGGTCAAACTCAACTGCAGCTAAAATATTGAAATGTGATTTTAAAGCTTCAGAAACGCCCCCCGCCCCACAAAATAAATCAACAGCATTAAACTGTTTATTCAACTGTCTCACCTACTCAAAATCCACTATTTTTTAGGTTTAATAAATATATTTTTAATTTAGGTTGTAAATTTTAGACTCTATTTAAATAACTCTAAAAGATTATTATACTCTATTCAGTTTTGAATGAAATATCTAACTCAAAAAAAGCCAAATAAAAAACTCCCAGTTCCCTGGGATTTTTTAACTTATTTAAAAACGGAAATATAATTCAATGCAGTTCCTACAACCAGCGCAATCACAAGGGCTGCGACTACCCAGATCATTGCCATAATAATGCGGTCCTGAATCTTTTGGGACTTCGGTGTTTTTTCTTCGTTTTGGGCCATCTTATTCGCTCCTTTCCCATGTCCATGCCATAAAGAAAGCTTGGTGCTGAACGACCAAGCTTTGCTGAACGTATATCATTCGCGTTTTGATCCGCTCTCTAAGACCATTCGTTAAAACTATGATACCTAAACTCACCCTGCATGACAAGCTTCGGCACTTGCACCACACCTGCCAGCAAATCATAATGTTTGACATCCTAAATAAAACAGAGTACATTATAGAAGGCGAACATTTCATATATTATACTTTTAAATATTCGTTTTTAGGAGTGAAAACCATGGAAAACGTATTTGATTACGAAGATATTCAGCTAATTCCTGCAAAATGCATTGTAAATAGCCGTTCAGAATGTGATACATCCGTACGTTTAGGCGGACGTACATTTAAATTACCCGTCGTTCCTGCCAATATGCAGACGATTATAGATGAAAAACTAGCGATTCAATTAGCCGAAAATGGCTACTTTTATGTCATGCACCGATTTGAGCCTGAGACACGAATTGATTTTATTAAAGATATGAACGCACGCGGCTTATTCTCTTCTATCAGTGTGGGCGTCAAAGCGGAGGAGTATGAATTTGTCCGCCAGCTGGCAAAAGAAAATTTGACTCCTGAATACGTGACAATTGACATTGCTCACGGGCACTCAAATGCTGTCATTGAAATGATTCAGCACCTTAAAAAACATTTGCCGGACAGCTTTGTTATTGCTGGCAACGTCGGAACGCCAGAAGCAGTCAGAGAGCTTGAAAATGCGGGAGCGGATGCCACTAAAGTCGGCATCGGACCGGGAAAAGTATGTATTACGAAAATCAAAACCGGCTTTGGTACAGGCGGCTGGCAATTAGCGGCGCTGCGCTGGTGTGCCAAGGCAGCCAGCAAACCGATTATCGCGGATGGCGGCATCCGCACCCATGGCGACATCGCAAAATCAATCCGATTCGGCGCAACGATGGTCATGATCGGTTCACTATTTGCCGGACACGAAGAATCGCCAGGCCAAACGATCGAAAAAGACGGAAAGCTTTACAAGGAGTACTTCGGCTCAGCCTCTGAATTCCAAAAAGGCGAAAAGAAAAATGTCGAAGGCAAAAAAATGCACGTGGCGCATAAAGGCTCAATCAAGGATACACTGATTGAAATGGAGCAGGATCTTCAATCTTCTATTTCTTATGCAGGCGGAACAAAGCTTGATGCCATCCGCAATGTGGATTATGTGATTGTGAAGAATTCCATTTTTAATGGGGATAAATATTAATCATAAAAAAACGCCAAGTCAGTGGTTCTCCGCTTGAGTTGGCGTTTTCTGCTACTGCTTCAGCAAAATAAGCTTATATTTGCTTTTTGAATTTATTTTCCATCAGTTCTGCCATTTGTTTTGCATTTGGATTTTCTTCATTTTGCAACTGTTCAATGACGTTCATATAATCCGTTTCATTTCGGTTCTGGCTTAATTTATATGCCGCTTGAATGTCTTCCACCTTAATCTTAAATCCAACAATACCTTTCAATTCACTTTCTAAGAGTTTTGGAGAAAGCTTATCCCATAAAACAGGATTGTCACGATGTTTTTCGTATTTCTCCAGCATGATTGTTAATTCTTCTGCTAATTCATCTTTCTCTAACATACTTGCTTTTCCATACATGTGGACAGCCTGATAATTCCACGTCGGAACATTTTCACGCGAATACCAGGAAGAAGAAATATAAGCGTGCGGTCCCTGAAACATCACAAGCACATCTTCACAGGCTTCAAACGTTCTCCACTGAGGATTTCCATAAGCGAAATGCCCCGTAATATAGTAATGATCATCTTTTTTATTGAATCCTAACGGCAAATGTGTGGCAATTGGTTTTCCTTGTTCTGTTGTGACAATCGTACCAAAGGAGTTTTCTTGTACAAAATTCCAAATTTCTTCAGCATTTGTGACTTTAAAATATTTTGGAATATACATCATCATCCACCCTTCGAAAAATATTATATGAGTGTTTTAGCCATGATTAAATCCGTTTGTTCTTCATCACCCATATAAAAAGAGTGGGCACCGGTCTGCACAAACCCCATTTTCTTATAAAAGGCAATGGCATTTTCATTTTTTTCCCACACACCTAGCCAAATGTTCTTTTTATTGCGTTCCAGCGCAATTTCTATAGCTTTATTCAACAGATGTTTGCCAAGCCCATGTTTTTGAAAGCTGTTCTTTATATAAATTCTCTCGATTTCAAGTGATTCAGCACCCATTTCTTCAGACTGAGCATCATCGATATTGACCTTTACATATCCAGCGATTTCATGATCAAAGTAAACAAAAAAGAATTGCGAAGACATATTGGATAACTCTTTTTCCAGCTGCTCAGTGTTAAATGCGCTTTCTAAATAGGCTTTCATATTTTCAGGTGAGTTCTGTTCTTTAAAAGTGTCATTGAATGTTTCAATACTCAATTGTTGAAGTGTTTGTAAATCTTCCCGGCTGCATTTTTTCATTTTTACACTCATTGTTCGGATTCAGCCCCTCTATTTAAAATTCAATTGTCTTGTGTCCCTTTTTAATATATTTAAACACGGAACAGATACTGACCTTGTTACCATTCCAAAAATCTTCTTCATCATCAACTCCCTATCGTGATTTTGTTGTAAATGCAATAAAATATATTCTACATTAAATATAGCGTAACTTTGCTGTATTTACAACAAAAATCAAACAACAAAGCAGGTTTCTCTTGCCGAAGTCCCCGGTACTCTCTGCATCATTTACCCATAATAAAAACGCCTCCCTTAACGATGATTTATCGCTAAGAAAAGCGTCAGTAATAGTTGCTATCCGTTTTTAGTGCTTAGCACTCTTCAGGCTTTCCTGCATTCGTTGCTGTTCTGAACGAAGAACCGCAGCCGCATGAAGCGATGGCGTTTGGATTGTCGATGGTGAAGCCGCCGCCGAGCATGGATTGTTTATAATCAATCACGGTGCCGTTCATGATGTCAAGGCTTTCTTTGTCAACTAGAACAGTGATGCCGTGCTGATCAAACACACTGTCTGATTCACTCTTTTCATGCTCAAAGCCCATGCCGTAAGAAAGTCCGCTGCAGCCGCCGCCTTTGACGCCTACACGCAGAAACGCGTTTTCTTCTTCATGCTCTTTCATCATATCTTTTATATGCAAAGCTGCTGCTTCTGTAATTGTTACCGGGTTGCTCATCATTGTGAACCTCCTTTTAAAAACCGGTTGCTGTCTTTTATTATAAACATGATCGTCCCAATTCTCAAACAAGGTGTTTTACAAGAAATAGACACCCTCACAAACGGTTTCAGCCGGCCCTGTCATCATTACATGGCCATTATCTTTCCAGTTTATCACCAAATCCCCGCCTGCTAAATGCACCGTGATGTCTTGATTTCGCTTTGATACGCCGTTTAATACAGATGCGACTGCCGCTGCACATGCTCCTGTCCCGCATGCCTGAGTAATCCCTGATCCCCGTTCCCAGACGCGGAAATGCAATTCTTGTTCATTCACGGTTTCAACGAATTCCACATTGATGCCTTCCGGAAATCTCGGATCTTTCTCAATCACCGGTCCCAGTGTCGTTAAGGGTGCCTGTTCAATGTCTGCGATCGGAAAAACGATATGCGGATTTCCCATTGAAACGGCAGTGCCTGTTAGTTCTACTTCACCAAATGCCATCGTTTCATTGATTGTGTGCTCTTCCCCGCCGTCAAGCATCGGAAGCTCGGATTTTGTCAAGCGCGGTTCGCCCATATCGACAGTGACCACATTCACTTTTCCGTTTTCGACTTGAACCTCCGCTTTCACAAGCCCGGAGAGAGTTTCAATCAGAAAAGATGTTTCCTCAACCAGCTTATGCTCATATGCGTATTTTGCGACGCAGCGCAGGCCGTTGCCGCAGTTTTTCCCTTCAGACCCGTCATTATTAAAAATCCGCATTTTAACAGGCGCTTGGTCTGATGGGCATATCAGGATCATTCCGTCGGATCCGATCCCTGTATAAACAGAAGAAACCTGAATTGCAATCTCTGACAGTTTTTCTTCTGGAAGCTGTTCTTCAAATTGATTCACATAAATATAACTGTTTCCCAGGCCGTGCATTTTGGTAAATCGAAATGAGTTCATAGGTGCCTCCAACTTTTTTTCTTTTTCTTAGTATAAAAGCTATTATAAGCGGACACAATACAATTATCCCCCGTTTTTCATACATAAAAGCTCCTTGCACTGACGCAAGGAGCTTTTATCGTTTATATAAACATGCCGGCAATGGCTGCGCTGAGCAGATTGGCTAATGTTCCTGCAAGAACAGCCTTCAGGCCGAGACGCGCGATATCTGAACGGCGGCTGGGTGCTAATCCGCCCAGCGTACCAAGCATAATCGCAATTGATGAAAAATTGGCGAATCCGCATAATGCGAAACTGATAATGGTAGCAGTTTTCTTAGAAAACTCGCCGATGTGCGGACCGAAGTTAGAATAAGCGACAAACTCATTCAGCACCAACTTCTGGCCGATATAGCTTCCCGCCTGCAATGCTTCATGCCAAGGCACGCCAATCAAAAAGGCGATAGGAGAAAACACATAGCCGAGAATGGATTCTAATGTTACGCCTTTTAAACCGAACAAGCCGAAAGCCCCGCCGAGAATACCGTTTACTACAGCGATTAAGGCAACGAACGCAAGCAGCATCGCCCCAACGTTTAACGCAATTTGCAGTCCTGTTGACGCTCCCTTTGCCGCTGCGTCAATGACATTGGCTGCGCCTTCGCCTTCATCCATTTTGAAATCGCTTTTTACGGTTTGCGTTTTTTCCGTTTCGGGTATAATCAATTTACCAAAGACTAGTCCAGCTGGAGCAGCCATAAAGCTGGCCGCCAGCAAGTACTCAATCGGAATACCGAGAAGCGCGTACCCAAACAAGGTAGATCCCGCAACTGCCGATAGACCGCTCGTCATAATCGTAAACAACTCAGAGCGCGTCAGCCCGGCAATCAGGGGTTTGATCACTAACGGAGATTCTGATTGTCCTACAAAAATATTGGCAGCAGCCGCCAGAGATTCCGTTTTGCTTGTTCCAAGGAGCTTCGACAATCCGCCGCCAATGACACGGAAAACGAGCTGCATGATTTTCAAATGATATAAAACTGCAATCAGTGCTGAGAAGAAAATGATAACGGGCAGTACACTTAATGCAAATGCCGGACTGTCTCCGACCTTTAGAAGCGGTCCAAAAATAAAACTGATGCCTTCATTCGCATAGTCAATCAGAAGCTGTACACGGCTTGAAAACCATAAAAAAACAGCGCGTCCCGCTTCCCATTTCAACACGATGTATCCAAACGCCACCTGTGTGCATAAACCAACGATGACGGTTCTTATCTTAATATTGCTTTTCTTTTCTGAAAATAAAAACGCGATAGCAATGATCGCAACTGCGCCCAGCAGCCCCCACAGAACATTCATGAATACTCGTACACCTCTTAAATTTTATTTAAAAAAATATCTTTTATACGATAACAATAATATTTTTTGATGTCTACACATTTTTTAGTTCTTTTGTACGGCAAAATAAAAAAGGGCCTGTCCAGGCCCTTTTCTTTAAAACATTGGATTTTCTTCAATAAAGGTATATATATTCTCAACAAGCTCAGCAGGCGTTTCACCCATGACGACTTCTCCGTTTACCAGAGCGAAAAGCGATTCCATGCATGTCCCGCAGTAGCTTAAGCAGCCATATTCAAGGACATCAAGGTTGGGATCCTTCTCCAAAATCGCCCGGGCTTCCTGAGAGCCGTGAGCCAGATTGCTGACACAAAATTCAATCATTGGATTCATGCGGTTTCACCTCACATATGTCCATTATCGCGAATTTTTCACTATTCGTCAAAGACAACGGATGATTCAAAATTTATTATCGTAACATATTATTTCTCAAATAACGTTTTACTAATTTGTGTTTTCAGGCTAAATTGTAGGTTATTTTGAAACTATTATTGTGATTTTAGATCAAATTCGATATAATTCTAGATGTTATTTTACATAGTTCGTATTTTCTTCAATGTGTCTATCATACTCTTCGGATTAAAGGGGAATTCAAATGAAAAAATTGGTCTTGATCGGCGGAGGTTACGGGAACATGCGTGTTCTTCATCGCTTATTGCCAAACCAGCTGCCTGATGATGTTTCAATCACGTTAATTGACAGAAATCCTTATCACTGCTTGAAAACAGAATATTATGCCCTTGCCGCAGGCACAATTTCTGACCATCATATCAGAGTGTCATTCCCAGAGCACCCTCGCCTGGATGTCCAATACGGTGATATCACATCAATTGATATTGTACAAAAACAAGTGCTGTTCCAAGATCGTGAACCGATTTCTTACGATGACGCCGTAATCGGGCTCGGCTGTGAGGATAAATATCACAACGTGCCGGGAGCGCCTGAATTCACCTACAGTATTCAAACCATCGATCAGTCCCGCGAAACCTACCAAAAGCTGAATAATCTGAGCGCTAATGCCACCGTTGCCATTGTCGGAGCGGGCTTAAGCGGCGTTGAGCTTGCAAGTGAATTGAGAGAAAGCCGTGATGACCTGAACATTATTTTGTTCGACCGCGGTAATCTCATTTTATCAAGCTTTCCCGAGCGTTTAAGCAAATATGTGCAAAATTGGTTCGAAGAGCACGGTGTCCGCATTATAAACAGGGCAAATATCACAAAAGTAGAAGAAGGCGTTGTGTATAACCACGATGATCCGATTTCTGCAGACGCCATCGTGTGGACAGCCGGCATCCAGCCAAACAAAGTCGTCAGAGACTTAGATGTGGAGAAGGACGCACAAGGGCGTATTGTATTAACGCCTCATCACAATCTTCCAGGTGATGAACATCTGTACGTTGTCGGCGATTGCGCCAGCCTTCCTCATGCACCGAGCGCCCAGCTGGCAGAGGCTCAAGCAGAGCAGATTGTCCAAATCTTGCAAAAACGCTGGAATGGAGAAGCCCTGCCTGAATCAATGCCGCAGTTTAAGCTGAAAGGCGTTCTCGGTTCACTCGGAAAAAAAGCCGGCTTCGGGCTTGTTGCTGACCGTCCGCTGATCGGCCGTGTTCCGCGTATGCTGAAATCCGGCTTGCTGTGGATGTATAAACACCATAACGGTTAATGATTGAGAAGAACCGCTGATCAAGTCAGCGGTTTTCTGTATACCCATGCTTCTCCATTTCCTCATAAACGTCTTTTAATTTTGGATTGCCTTCACCGACAATTTTGTCTTCTACGAGCACAAGCGGATAAAAATACTCGTGATTTCTGATTTTTTCCGCAAGCTCTTTCGCATGTTCATTGTCAGGCGGCTCATAAATATCGATGTACTGCATCTCAAAAGGCTGATTTGGATATTTTCTTTTCAGCGCAGCCTCAAGCCACTCGTATGTATCCTTGGCTGTCGGCATATTGACACAGCTCGCACACACGGTTTCTGCCCCATATACGCTTAGCATGACTGGTTTCATCACTTGTGAACGCCCCCTTCTCCTATGCAAGTCCTTTCTTTTAAGTATACAGAGCCAAAGGACATTTTTATAGAAAAAAACCGTTTTTGTGTTGAAGTCTGAATGTGCTATAATAGGGAGAGCAACTTTGCAAACCAAACAATAGATTTTTATTGTTACACTGAATATAATGGTTTTATGACGACGAAAGGAGCGAATGTCATGACTGAAGTTGAAATGAAAGAACAGGTGCAGGAAGTACTGGACAAACTTCGTCCGTTTTTACTTCGTGACGGCGGTGACTGTGAGCTTGTAGACGTAGATGAAGGTATCGTTAAGCTTCGTCTTCTAGGCGCATGCGGCAGCTGCCCAAGTTCAACAATTACGCTGAAAGCCGGAATTGAGCGCGCTCTTCTAGAAGAAGTGCCGGGTGTCGTTGAAGTAGAACAAGTCTTTTAATAAAGCAGCCAGGCTGATATTTGATCAGCCTGGCTTTTTTTATTAGAGATATTGGTCAAACCATGAGCTGATATAATTCAGGCGCTTGATCCGCTGTCTTGGGTGTCCGGTGCGTGACAAATTGTGCGATGCATTCGGAAAACGGACAAGCTTGGTTTCCTTGCCCATTTTTTTCAGAGCGATAAACAGCTGCTCCGCCTGCTCGATCGGGCATCGGTCATCCCGCTCGCCATGCAGTATCAAAAGCGGTGTCTCCACGTTTGCTGCGTATTTTAAAGGAGACCGGTCCCAGAGCTTTTCTGTGTCCTCAAACATGTCATGCTCAAGCTGCCAGTCTGTAAAGAAATAGCCGATATCACTGACGCCGTGAAAGCTGATCCAATTTGATATCGAGCGCTGGGTAACGGCAGCTTTAAAGCGGTTCGTCTGCCCGACGATCCAGTTGGTCATAAAACCTCCGTAGCTTCCGCCCGTGACACCGAGCCGCTTAGGATCAATATGCGGATCTCGTTTGATAGCCTCATCCACAGCTTGCATCACATCGTCATAATCCTTTCCCCCATAATCTCCTCTGACCGCATTCACAAATTCCTGCCCGTAGCCGTGGCTTCCTCTCGGATTGATATAAACGACCGCGTATCCTTTCGCCGCCAGCACCTGAAACTCATGAAAATATGTATGTCCGTACATCATATGCGGACCGCCGTGTATGTTGAGAATAAGTGGATACGTTGTCTCACCTTCCATTTGTGCAGGCTTCATCAGCCAGCCGTTCACCATCACGCCGTCTTCTGTAGTATATTGAATCTCTTCAGGTATTGATATCGTATGCTCCCTGACAAACTTGTCATTCGCGCCAGTCAGCTGTTTCTCTTCCTGTCCAAGCGGGATACTGTAAAGCTCACTCGGTCTGTCCGGCTTTGTCACACTGGCAATAAAGTGCTGTTCATCAGGTGAAAGAGAAAAGCTATTGATGTACTCTTTTTCCAGACGAACCGGATACACAAGGCCTTCAATCGAAATATAATAGATGCCCGTGCTGCCTTGATCTGTGCCGATGACATAAAACCCTTGGCTGTCCTTTGTCCAAATCGGGCGCTGTTCAGCACCACCGATCAATGAATCTCCAATCAGCGCATCCGCTAAATGAACGTCCAGCATCTCAGTCAGACATGTGAGGCGGCCTTGTTCGATATCATAGAGCCACGCCTTTGAGAGCGTTGCATTCTTATATTCCTTTTCATTTCCAAGCAAAGCAAGATACCTTCCGTCTGGTGAAAATGAGCTTGATCCGAATGAGCCGCGATGAGGTGTAACCTGCTTAAGATCTCCAGACTCCAATGACATTATGTAAACATCATGCGGCTTGCTGGCATCATCTGTTTCAGTTAAATTAGCTGAGAAAACAAGCCATTTGCCGTCAGGAGAAAAAGCAGGATCACCATGATCAGCTTTGTGACTTGTCAGCTCCTTCATCTCACCCGACTTTACGCTGACAAGCACAAGCTGGGCATACGCACCTCTCGTCAGCCCTTTGCCGTCCCGTTTGTAGGAGAGGCCTTGCACTTCAACAGGTTCATAGCTGTCCTGCTCTGTTTTTTCTCGGTCATCAATGCTTTCTCCCTCTCCCAAACTGACAGTGACCAGAATCGATTCGCCATCCGGGGACCATATTGGCTTTGACACGCCATACGGGATATCAGTCAGTTTTCTCGCTTCTCCGCCTTCAGCGCTCATCATATACAGCTGTGCCGCATCGCCTTCTCGATCAGAAATAAAGGCAAGCGTGCTCCCGTCCGGAGACCATCTAGGGTCGGTGCTTCGCTTTTCTCCATGTGTCCAAGGAACAGACCCGCCCGTTTTCGTTTCATAGATCCATATATTTGATGTATACGAATCTTTCTCTTGATTCACTTGTGATTTTACATATGCGGCACGGGTGCCGTCTGGGGCGTATTGAGGATCGGTCACAGAGACAATCGCTGTGATGTCGTCTGCGGTTATCAGCTTTTTCATATTCATCTCCTCCTTTTTACATGTATTTCGTTTTTCTAAATAAAAACTCCTTTATCTCCAGCAAAAAAAGCGCCCTCTGCTGACGCTGAGGAACGCTTGGCATGATCTATATACTTTTTACTTGATATAAAGGATTTCGCTCTATTATACTTCCCTCTTTCGGGACGGTCAAAGCGTCTACTTCACAATGAGGGAAATGAAGCGCGAGCTGTTCTTTTAGCTCTTCTCCCTTTCCTTTTTCGGTCATGACAAGAATCGTCGGGCCTGCTCCGCTGAGAGCCGTTCCATATGCGCCCTTCATCTCGGCGACGTGCTCTACTTTTGACAGCTCAGGCACAAGCATCGCCCGGTACGGCTGATGGAACATATCCTTCTTCATGATTTTCCCGACAAGCGGCCAATCCTTGGACATGATCGCAGCAATGAGAATATTGCTGACAGCACTTGCTTTTACGGCGTCGGCATATGGAAACTCCTTCGGAAGCACGTCTCTCGCGTCTCTTGTCAGCACTTCGTAAAAAGGAATGACAACGACTACGTCAATGTCAGCATTCGGGACGCGGATCATTTGGGTCTCGTCATCCTCATGCAGGCCGATCACAAGTCCGCCGACGAGAGAAGCGCCAGCATTGTCCGGGTGTCCTTCTTCTAGACTGGCTAAATGCAGCTTGTCCGCTTCAGACAGCTTTAAGCCGCATAATTCATCAGCCAGTTCAATGGCCGCTACAATCGCCGCGGCGCTGCTGCCAAGGCCGCGTGCAAGCGGGATGTCGCTCCACACCTTCACATGGACAGGAGGCATTTCTTTTCCGTACAAATCTGCGGTCCGTTTAGCCACTTGATAGATCAGGTTATCTGTACCCGCCGGAATTCCGGCGACTGTTTCTGTTTCAGCCTCAAAAGACCATTTGTCGCTTTCAAAGACGGTCAGCTTCAAATATCTGCTGAGCGCCATTCCGACTGAATCAAAGCCGGGGCCTAGGTTAGCTGTGCTTCCGGGAACAGTGACAGAGAACAGCATGTCGGCTTCGTTCATACACGGGCCGCTCCTTTTACATATTCAAGGATGCTGTCTTCATCAGTCGGCAATGTGACAGGCTTGATTTCTGAAATGTCGATCGCTGTGTTCGGATCTTTCAGTCCGTTTCCTGTTAACACAGCTACGACCTTGCTGCCTTTCGGAATTTCTCCGGATTTCACCTGTTTCAGCACTCCTGCGATAGACGCGCAAGAACCTGGTTCTGCAAACACGCCTTCTACACGGGCGATCAGCTGATATGCGTGAAGGATTTCACCATCAGTGACTTCGTCAATTTTCCCATTGGATTCCTCGGCTGCCTTTACAGCTTTGTCCCAGCTTGCCGGGTTTCCGATACGAATGGCTGTCGCTATTGTTTCAGGATTTTTAATCACTTCATTGCGCACGATTGCCGCCGCACCCTCAGCTTCAAAGCCGCGCATTTTCGGAAGGCCTGTGCCGTTTTTCTCATGATATTCCTTGAAGCCCTTCCAGTACGCAGTGATGTTTCCCGCGTTTCCGACCGGGATCGCTAAAACATCAGGCGCTTCCCCCAGCTGTTCGCACACTTCGAAGGCAGCAGTTTTTTGACCTTCAATGCGGTAAGGGTTGACTGAGTTGACAAGGGCAATCGGTGATTTCTCACAGATGGAACGGACAATTTTAAGCGCATCGTCAAAGTTTCCGTCAATTGCGATAATCTCGGCTCCGTACATGACAGCTTGAGCGAGTTTTCCAAATGCAATTTTTCCGTTCGGGATGATGACAATGCATTTCATGTTAGCACGAGCTGCATATGCTGCCGCAGCAGCGGAAGTGTTACCTGTTGACGCGCACATAATCGTGTAATTGCCTTCTTCTTTTGCCTTTGCCACAGCCATAACCATTCCGCGATCTTTAAATGATCCCGTAGGATTGACGCCTTCCGTTTTGACATGAAGCTCAATTCCGAGCTGCTCAGACAGCTTCGGCAGGTGAATAAGAGGTGTGTTTCCTTCATGTAAAGTTAGCGCCGGTGTTTGATCTGTTACAGGTAAAAATTCTTTATATTGATGGATAAGTCCTTTCCACATTAGCTCCAACCGTTCCCTTCTACACGATATGTGCTTTTGACTTCTTGAACGACTTCCAAATCATTTAGGTTTTGCAGAATATCACTGAAATCAGCTTCTGATGTATGGTGTGTGACAATTACGATTTCAGCTAACTCATCATGGCCTTTAATTGGCAGCTGAAGGATTTTTTCAAAGCTCACGCCCCGCTCTGAGAACACAGATGTAATTTTCGAGAATGAACCAACCTCATCTTTTACATGAATTCTTAAAAACTGCTGTGCATAAATGTCAGACGGCGATTTCATGTTTTTCTCATATTGCGGCCCGACAAAGCTGTTGCCGGTTACACCGAGGCGCATATTTTTCATGACAGCGACGAGGTCAGAAACAACGGATGTCGCTGTCGGCATGCTTCCGGCTCCCGGCCCGTAGAACATCGTCTCACCGACAGCCTCGCCGTATACATAAACAGCGTTAAACTCATTATGAACAGCAGAAAGCGGATGATGGTCAGGAAGCAGTGTCGGCTGTACGCTGACCTCGATTTTGCTGCCGTCACGCTGAGCAATCCCGATCAGCTTCATTGTATAGCCGAGGCGTTTGCTGAAGCTGATGTCCTCGTCTGTAATTTGGGAGATCCCCTTTACTTTGACGTCTTCCAGATCCACATTCATCGAGAAGCCGAGGCGCGCCAATATCGCCATTTTCCGTGCGGCGTCAAGCCCTTCCACGTCAGAAGTCGGATCAGCTTCCGCAAAACCGAGATCCTGCGCTTCCTTGAGCACTTCCTCGTATGGGCTTTTCTCTTTGATCATTTTTGTTAAGATAAAGTTTGTTGTGCCGTTCACAATTCCCATCATTTTTGTAATTCGATCTGATGAGAGGCCTTCCTCTAACGTGCGCAGAATCGGAATCCCGCCGGCAACACTGGCTTCAAAGTAGATATCGCATCCATTTTCCTTCGCTTCGGCAAGCAACTCGGAGCCGTACACAGCCATTAAGTCCTTGTTTGCTGTGACAACATGCTTTTTCGATCTCAGCGCGTCGACCAAATATTGTTTTGTCTGCTCAACTCCGCCGATCACCTCGATGACGACATCAACATCTGGATCATCAATGACATCATACACTTCTGTCGTAAGCACTTCCTTCGGCAAATCTACTTCTCTCTTTTTCTCTAAATCTTTTACAAGCACTTTTTTTATCGTAACCGGACAGCCGACCTGATGCATAAGCTTATCCTGATGGTCTTGAATAATTTTAACGACACCGCTTCCGACGGTACCTAAACCTAAAAGCCCTACACGAATCGCTTTCAAAAAAACTCCACCTTTCTTTTGATTGTCCTCTTGAAAAAGACAATTGTTAACTCAACACAGACATATAAGTTACAAACATTATATAAGCCCGCTCCTGTTTTGACAAGACAGCATTAGGCTGAATTTTGCGAATGTAAACGCTTAACGCATTGATATGACAAGATTCTTTATTTTCTAATTATTTTTGTCAGATTTTCTCCTCACCCTGAGCTGCCTTTGCCGAGCCAGCTGACGCGTGGAACAAACAGCTTCTGCGTCCGCATATTCATGAATTCCTGCGCTGTATTGAGAAATTGTTCGTAACGCCCACAGTCATTAAGAATGAAGTCAAGTTGTTCTTCAAAATAATGCTTTTCTGATTCTGATGACATGTAATAGCTTTCCACGATTTCAAAATAATGAAGCGGGAAAAGCAGACGGCTGTATAAAAGGCGTTTCGAAAATGAAGACAGCGGTGTGACTTGCTCGTATTCCTGTAAAAAGAGAAAGCCCTGCTGATTAAAATCTTGTCTGTGATGCAAAAACGTATGCCTCATATATTCAGCCAAATCACGGGAAGCGTGGTCAAACACCCAATCCGCCGGAATCCTGATCAATGATTCCGGTGACCATGTATGCCTTTCCATCCGCTGATGGCATATCGTTCCTGAATCAGCGGCTTGGGGCTTGTCATCCAGCTCAGTGTCCACTAAATATTGTATCGCGTTTTCTGACAGTCCTAAATAATATGGAAATGATTCGATCATTTTTTTATCGAATGGCTCATGCGGAGGGGTCTGAACCTTTCTCTGCCAAAATGCTTCCAGCTGATCAATTCGTTTTCCCCACAGATCCTTCCACTGGCCGATTCTTCCGGCTGCCTTCACCTCATATGGATATCCTCGGCCTTTTCGGTGAAATTCCGCAAGCTCCGCTCCAATGGAGAACGCCCTGTTTGAATAAGGGGGGGCCGCCTTCAGCAGAGCGTACGTTTTTCCCTCATGTTCAAATGTCAGCTCACCTTCTTTTGTAAAGATAAAAACCGAAACGTATGGGTCACTTTGTTCTTGTAAATACTGACTCATGTAATAAAGCTCCGCCAGCTCTGTATCTGAGAATTGGGAAACGGGGACAATCAGAAAGTATGAATTAGGCGTCTGAAAGCATTGATATGTGTGCTGGTACATGGAAAGCTGCCTGATGTGAATGCCGTATTTTTCTTTTATTGTACCTTTCACCATGATCACCTGCCTGTTGAATTAGGGCTCATCACATCGTAGTCATACACAGCCGGAATTATGAATACATATTTTAATCCGAAGAAGGCGCAAGAAAAAGTCGTAAACTTCTCAAGCATTTTGTATAAACTAGTAAAAAAGATTGGGTGAAGCTGATGTCAGAAAACGAACAATTCAGTCAGATGGAAGCTAAAGCAAGAGCACGGATGAAGGAGCGCGGCGTTGAGGTATCAGACATTGCCGAGCTTGTCTTTTTTCTGCAAAAAAAATATCATCCGGATTTAACCATTGATGAATGCACGCTGAACGTCAATCGTGTTCTCGCAAAACGCGAGGTGCAAAACGCGATTTTAACGGGCATTGAATTGGATGTTCTTGCTGAGCAGAAAAAACTGTCTGAACCGCTGCAAACGATGCTGGAAATAGATGAAAGCCTATATGGAGTAGATGAAGTTCTGGCATTTTCCATTGTGAACATTTACGGATCGATCGGGTTTACGAACTACGGTTACATCGACAAAGAAAAACCCGGAATCCTTAAACGATTGAATGATAAATCAACCGGTGAATGCCATACCTTTTTAGATGACATCGTCGGAGCGATTTCCGCCGCGGCTTCAAGCAGACTTGCACACCGCGCGCGGCATACAGAATAAGGGCACCCTTTTAGGGCGCCCTTTTTTCAAATGTATGGAATCCATTCAGTCAGAGAGTCAATGGCGTGAGTCGGTTTTTCCATATCGTCTGTCATATGTTCTCTTTTCGTTACGCCGGTGTGAACGAGCAGCGTATCCATACCCGCGTTAATGCCGGCCATAATATCAGTGGCGTAGTTGTCGCCGACCATGAGTGTTTCAGACACATCTGTGCCGAGAACGCGCATCGCCTGCTCCATAATAATTGATTCCGGCTTGCCGATAAATACAGGCTGTACACCTGTAGATACGGTTAACACCGATGTCAGTGAGCCGTTTCCCGGCAGAAGCCCTCTTTCAGTCGGAATCGCAATATCTCCGTTAGTGGAAATAAAGCGGGCGCCATTTCTGATTGCCAGGCAGCCGACAGCAAATTTTTCGTATGTAATGGAACGGTCGATGCCAACAACGACAAAGTCCGCGTTTTCTCCGCCAAATGTCAGGCCGTTTTCTTCAATCGCCTGGCGGATTCCTTCCTCCCCAATCACATACACAGACGCGTTTTTTTTCTGCTGGGCAATGTGCTGGGCAGTTGCCATGCTGGTCGTGAAGACCTGCTCTTCTGTTGCCGGAATATCAAAAGACACGAGCTTGTCCGCTACCTGCTTCGGTGTACGCGAAGAGTTGTTTGTCACGAAAAGATAAGGAACGCCGCGATCTTTCAGCGTTCTGACAAATTCACACGCTTCCTCGATTTTTTCCGTGCCATTGTACATCGTTCCGTCTAAATCAATTAAATACCCTTTATATGTTTTCATATCCAACACTCCTGTGGCTTTCCAGTTGTTATTTAAACGCGGAAACAGGCCCTAGCTCTGTTTCCAAATAGCTTCTGATCCGTTTCGGGAAGTCCTGAAGAGCTGTTTGATGCGCCTTGATCAGCCTGTAAAGCTCGCCGCTGTCAGCGAGCAGATAGTGTTGAACCAACGTTTTGCGGTAGGCGATCAATTTTTTGAGCTCAGCACCCTCTTTTTCCGTGACAACTTTCTCATCAACAAGTATATCCATAATGTCGTCATAACTGCCCGGGTCCCGCATAATAAAGCCGTCAATCATGTCATTGCCTGTATCCAAAATGCATTCGATTAACAGATGGCCTATACGCTGAAGTGCCAATTCCCCGATTTCAGACTGCCAGTCTGTTTGTGAGTCAAATAGCGCCAGCTGGTGCTCGAAGAACCCTAGTGTTTTCTCGATTTTGCTTCTGTCAACAAAATACATGACAGCATCCCCTTTGTGTATATTTATTTTCTGATCCGTTTCAAGACAAAATACGCACAGCCGAAATTGCAGTATTCGTAAATATATTCATCTAATGTGCTGATTTTCGTTTCGAAGGTTGCCTTTTGATTCTGGTCGTCAAAGAAGCCCTTGAGCCTTAACTGACCGTATCCCCAGTCTCCCACAATATAATCGTATTTATTTAATATATCGGAGTAGCGGGCTTTAAAAGCCTCTTCGTTGAAGCCGTCTTTGAAATTGTGCACCAATTCAAATTCGGCATTTTGAATAAGAATCATGATCTCACCTCTTTTTCACTCATTCCTATCATAATTCATTGCCCCGTCCCCATCAATTGCTAAAGAATAAATCATGCGATTTGGCTACCCTACACATGAGGAGGGATTGATAAATGAAACGAACCGCTGTCAGCCTCTGCCTGCTGACCGGACTATTATCCGGGTGCGGAGGCGCAGGATTGGATAATGCACAAAATGTCCGGAATCAGACGCAGAATCAAACCAAACCCATTCATGTGTCGGACCGCAACGAGGCTTTTAACAGGCATAATGAGAACGAACAATTTGGCTATGTCCGCTATCAAAAAGAACAATTTGACGGAGACCAGCAGAAAACGCCGGTGATGAACCGGGAAGAAACCGCTCACATGATATCAAGTTTAACGGTTCAGCTCCCTCATATTCAAGATGCTGCGACATTGGTGACTGACCGAGAAGCGCTTGTCGTATACAAAACCGATTCTAAAAACCGGGAGCTGACCGCCGATCAGGTGAAAAAAACAGCGGCTTCCGTGATACCGCGATACTATCACGTGTATATTTCCGATAATCCAAACCATATGCAGTCCGTCGAAAATTACAGCAATCTCGGCTCTGGTTCAAGGGATATCAGAGAGATCATGTCGGGGACGATTCAAGAAATGAAAACCTCCCCGCAAGGAAGCCCTGTCTCAGAGAATGAAAATGCCAATGGAGAAACGCGTCAGGACATGAAAATCGATAGGAATGACAAAAACGCCAGATGATCTGGCGTTTTGGCATTATGCTTGTGCTTGACGCTTTTTAGATGCTTCGTTTACTTGTTCATCCGCATGGTAAGAGGAACGGACAAGCGGACCGGCTTCACAATGGCTGAAGCCTTTTTGCATCGCGATTTCTTTTAATTCTGCAAATTCATCAGGATGGTAGTATTTTTGGACTTTCAAGTGTTTCTTCGTCGGCTGCAGATATTGGCCGATTGCCATAATATCCACGTTGTTCGCCAAGAGGTCGTCCATTACTTCAATAATCTCTTCTTTTGTTTCGCCGAGTCCGATCATGATACTTGATTTTGTCGGAATGTCAGGCTGCATTTCCTTCGCACGGCGCAAAAATTCCAATGAACGGTCGTACGTCGCACGCGCGCGGACTCTCGGCGTCAGGCGGCGAACCGTTTCGATATTGTGATTCAGGATGTCTGGGCGTGTATCCATCAAGGTTTTTAGGTTATCGTAGTTTCCGCCCATATCAGACGGCAGCACCTCAATTGTTGTGAACGGGCTTTTTCTGCGGATCGCACGGACAGTTTCCGCGAAAATGCCTGCCCCGCCATCTTTCTGATCGTCACGCGCAACAGCCGTAATGACCGCGTGTTTCAAATTCATAAGCGCGACTGAATCCGCTACGCGTTCCGGCTCTTGCAGATCAAGCTCAGTTGGAAGGCCTGTTTTGACAGCACAGAAACGGCATGCTCTTGTACAAACAGAACCTAAAATCATAAATGTCGCTGTACGTCTGACCGCCCAGCATTCATGAATATTCGGACACTTTGCTTCTTCGCATACGGTATGCAGGTTGTTTTCCCGCATGAGTTTTTTGAGCCCTGTATAGTTTTCATTTGTATTTAATTTAATTTTAAGCCATTCGGGCTTTCTGAGGTGTTCGTCTTTCTTTGCCAATTCCCATCATCTCCAATATCCAATATACTCAATTTCTGACACGAAACATTCTGAAAACGAGAAAGGTGCAGGTTTTAGTTCTGCAACAAAAATAATGTTTTTCTAACTAAAGAAAGTCTTTTCTTTAGACACTTTAACATAGGAAAAATTTCTCGACAAGGGAAGATGATTACTGACATTTTTAAGCCGGGTTGCCGCAAACTATGTGTATTCAATATGAAAGGAGATTATTTTGTGAAAGTTTTGTTATCCGCTCTTCTTCTCCTTTTGTTTGCATTTGAGCCTTCTGCGTCTGGAAAAAAACTTTCAGATCCAGTGCTGTCGAAACGGATGGAATTATATCATAAAATCGAAGCTGTGACGCAGATCCCTTGGTATGCGCTCGCCGCTGTTGATCAATACGAGGAAAACGTGCGGAGCAACCGGAAAGATCTGCCTGACAAGGCGGGAATCATCAGCATCTATATACCCGATGACATCTGGAGCGGGCCTGAAAACCCGAATCCGAAAGACGATGCGCCGTTAAGCATTAAAGTGTTTGACGGAATCGGAATGGATGGCGATGGAGACGGGAAAGCCGAGGTCAGCAACGATGAAGATATTTTGTATACGTTCAGCCAATACTTACTGTCGTATGGCACAGATGAAGACAACATCCGGATCGGGCTTTGGAATTATTACCGGCGTGATCAGACAGTGGGGATCATATCTGAATTCATGAAGCTGTTTAAAGCCTACGGCCATATTGATCTGGGCGAGCATGCATTCCCGCTTCCGATCAGAACCGATTACAGCTATCGAAGCACGTGGGGAGATGCCCGCGGCTTCGGAGGAAGGCGGATTCATGAAGGTACGGATATCTTTGCCCATTACGGCCTTCCTGTCAAATCCACATGTTACGGCGTAGTTGAAATGAAGGGCTGGAACCGCTTCGGAGGATGGAGAATCGGCATCAGAGACATTAACAATACGTATCATTATTTTGCCCATCTCAATGGGTTTGCCAAAGGGATTAAAACAGGACAAATCGTTGAGCCTGGCCAAGTGATCGGATCAGTCGGCAGCTCCGGATACGGCCCGCCGGGAACCGCCGGGAAGTTCCCGCCGCATCTGCACTATGGCATGTACAAAGATAACGGAAGAACCGAATGGTCATTTGATCCATACCCGCATTTGAGGGCGTGGGAGCGATATGAATACCAAAAAAAGAAGTAACAAAAAGCCGCCTCTTCGACAGGCGGCTTATTTGCTGCTTTTTTCTTTTTTTGAATCGGCACCGTCTTCTTTGCTGCTCGGAAGCTGGACAGAAGGCGTGACACCCGAGCCGCCGCTTCCATTATAAAACTGCGGCACTTCGCCCTGCACTGCTTTAATCGATACAGGAACATTATTTGTGACGACAGCGGTTTTGCTGGCAAATGGAATGATGACCTTCACTTTAATTTCGACAAAGATGCTGATATCAATAAGTGCGTTATTTATGCCATACGGCTTGATTTTGGTTTTGACATCTGTAAAAGCGTCACCGATTAAATTGAACCGGACCGGGATTTTCGGCCCGAGGTTTCCAAGAAGGCTGTTGCCGGTTACCTGTCCCAGCGGAATGTTGATCATAATGTTTTCACTGGCGCCGCTGTGTCCGGTATGGGTTTCCATCTCTTTCAAATGAGCCTGAAGCTGCTTTGTCACTTTTGTTTTCACACTGTTTACAACCTGTGTATTAAAATCGATTGTCGTTAAGTTTCCGTTTTCATCAGAATTCATTTGAAACATATCTTTCATATTTTCACTGTCAGACATATAGTCCTCAATCGAATCCTGGATCACCTCTGTCGCTATACGCTTCGTTTCCATCTCGCCGATGTCCATTAAAACAGGTTTAATCGAGCCATTGATCATCCAAAGGCTGACCGTTGTTGACAGGATAAAAAAGACAACGGACAGGAGCATCACGTAACGGAAAGGCAAAGGTCCTCTCTTGCGAAAAGGGCCGCGATATCTTGGCAAGAAAATCCCCCCTTACATATCACAATGTATGCTTGTAAGAGGGGACATAGTAATAGCCGGAGCCAATTTATTTTATTTCACCATTTTTAAAAGCGCTTCTCTGCCGCTCATGCCGACTTGAATGCCAAGATCTTCCGCGGCGTACGTGACGGATTCTAAAGGTGCGTCTAACAGCTGGTCAATGGTGCGGACACCAACTGCCCGCCCCGCCACGATGCCGCGCTCCTTTAATTTTTCATTCAGCAGCGCCACATCAAGTGCGCCGCACATAATGTATCCGTGATCATTGGTGACGGCCATAAAATTCGTTTTGGGAAGCTTTACTGTCACAGCTGTAAAAGGCTGTCCTTCTATCATGATCGGTGTCAGGTTTACCACGTCAACCACTCCCTTCATTCATCACTTTATGATGAAGGGCACAGCTTGTTGTGGGCTGACTGCCTTATTGCGCAAGCTTCCAAGCAAGCAGATCCCGCAAAAATTCCGGCATAAAATATTCTTTTTCTGCAGCGTCGCGAATCAGCGGAAACAGTTTGCCGAGCGTAAACATATCAAGCACCGCAACGGAGTATTGTTTATGTTTTTCAATATCTTTCCCGTTCAGTGTGATCCGGGTGACGTGGGTGATCCCGTCATCGAGCCGTTTCGTTTCTACCTCAACGCCGGCATACACCATTTTCCCCATCACTTCTCCGCGGAAGCCGAGTCCTTTGATCCGGAGCTGCTCCATTTGTTCGGAAGCGGCATGGACAATGGTTTCCTTCAGTTCTTCTCCCGTCAGGCGGACAGCCACCGGGTTGATCGGATGCGGACAGATTCGGTGCAGATCCAGCTTTGTCACAGGACCTGCTTTAAGCGGACCGAGAATGACACCTGAATTGACCATACTGATGTCCGTCTCGCACCATTCCTTTAAGGCGTATGCCAAAAGCAAAGGCAGCTCTGATTCTTCAAACCACTTCACCTCAGCATCTTGTGCAAGCTCTGCAACGGCATCGGACAACTTCTCCTCGGCTTCACGTTCTTTTTCATTGAGAAACGCTTTTGTTTCTGCGGATTCTCCTGTCCATTCCGCCATGTTCTGCACAGAAGCCGTTTTGCTGATGATGCTTCGCTGTACGCTGTCCACCGTGATTTCTACACAGCCGACATAATGCCCGTATTTCTCGGCGCTGGCCAGCAGTACCCCATTAACCACTTGTCCATCTTCAAGCAAATGATGGGTATGTGATTCGAGGATTACATCAATCTCAGGCACCGCTTCAGCCACTGCCTGATCATCAAGAATGCCTAAATGTGACAGCAGAACGATAATATCAGCCTGCCCTTTCACTTCCAGAATGGTTTCCTTTATACTTTCAAGGGCATCCGTTACTGTCCACCCCAGCTTGTCATAAACAGGATAATACGGCACAGTTACACCTAAGAAAGCAATGGACATACCGTTTTTCAATGATTTGATATGGTAAGGCACCGCCCAGGACGGACGGTTTCCATTTTTATCAAACAGGTTAGAGACGATGACAGGAAATTCAGCATGATCATATAAGGCAGCAAGCTCTTCATGCGGAAGCGTAATCCCTTCGTTATTGCCGATCGCCGCTCCATCAATGTGAAGGCGGTTTAAGAGATCGACATTCGCTTTTCCGAATGTCGCCTCTGTCACGAATTGAAAACGATCTAGATGATCGCCAATATCAAAAACGAGCGTCTCTTCGCCGTCTGACTGATGCTCTTTTCTTTTCTGCTCGATATAATCTACAATTTTCGGCCAGTTTTCAAAATGGCTGTGCAAATCATTTGTATGATATAAGCGGAGCTTCTCCTTCATAATATCTCTCCCTAATCGTTCAGCTGAAAATGCCTTCATAAATGAGCTGGCAGCCGATCAAAATCAATACGATCCGCATGATCATAACGATCGTTTTCGTCTGCATTTTTCTGTTGATGGCGGCGCCAAGCTTTCCGCCGAACCAAGCGCCGGGCACAAGCGCGAGGGCGTACAGCCAATTGACGTGCCCGGAAATCATATGTGAAACAGACCCTGTCATAGAAGACAGGAAAATAATAAACATGGACGTTGCCACCGCAACCTTCGGCGGAAACAGAAATAACAGCATCATCGCCGGAACCATCAGTGATCCGCCGCCTATACCGAAAAGTCCGCCTAAAAAACCGACAACAAAGGCAATGGCAATACCGACAGGGGCCTGATATGAGTACGTATAAGGCTCACCGGCATCATCCTGAAATGTCCGAATAATGCCTTTGTGCGCTTTGTTGATTGGCCGGGCTTTCGCTTTCAGCATTAAGGATAATGAAATCAGAATCATAAAAATGCCAAACCAAACGGAAAACGAGTTTGAATTGAACAGCTTTGACACGTAAGCCCCGATCATGCTGCCGGGACCTGAACCGATAAAGAAAATGAGCCCGCTCTTATAATCAACGGTTTTATATTTAATATAAGCCAAAGTTGAAGAAAGACCCGTAAAAATAATGACCAAAAGCGAAGTTCCAATCGCAACCTGCGGCGTCACATCCTGAAACAGCTCCGTCACTGTGCTTAAAAACATCAGAGACGGCACAATGACAATTCCGCCGCCAAGCCCGATCAGACTTCCTACCGTACCTGCGATTAATCCCAGGACGACCAAAATCACAAACGACATCAGTAAAAACCTCTTTTCTAAAATAAATCGAGCTGTCTCGGAGCAAGTCCGCTGTACTCGATATCAAGCAGTTCAAGCATCTGCTTGCCGTTATCCGCGGCGTCACCGCCGGAATTGTTGTTGAACAGAACAAAAACATCCTTACATTGCTGCTGCAATTCATTCAGGTGCTTTTTCCAATCCTCCAGCTCCTGTTGGTTGTAGCGGTATAAGTACCTGACCTCCCGCCAGTTTTTCCCGCCATCAGGCTTCATCCAGCCCTGCTTGTTGCGTCCGTGAAATCTGACGAGCGTTTTGTTTTCATCGGTCGCGCGCAACACAGTCGGAACGCTACCTTCTCCGATTTGTGGTTCATCACAGACACTGTGAATCCAGCCTTCCGCTTTCATAAATGAAAGCGTCTGCTCATAAAATGGCGGCGAGAACCAGGAACGGTTTCTGAATTCAAGCGCACAAGGGATATCTCCCATTTGGTGCTTGCACCATCTCAAATAGGCGACATTCTCCTTCTTGCAGTCAAACCACGGCGGAAATTGAAACAGCACCATGGCGAGCTTATTGCTATGTAAATATGGCGTTAAAGACACCTTAAACGCATCAAACATCTCCTCTTTTGAGTCAAAGGGAATTTCGCCGCGCTGATGCCCTGTCATGCCCTGATATGCTTTCACGATAAATTGGAAGGTTTCGGGCGTTTCCTTCACCCACTTTTCATTATTGCGCGCCGGCTGAATCGCGTAAAAACTCGCGTCTAATTCCACGATCGGAAAATGGGAGGAATAGGCCTGCAATTTTTTCTGGCTGGCCGTTTTCGGCGGATAGATGCTGTCATGATCCCCCCACCCCGTCAGTCCGATATAAATCACACTCATTCACCTCTCTTCCAGTTTATCACACGTGTTTTCAGGTTTCCTCGGAAATGCTGTTCATATGGCGGGAAAATGCAGAGCGAAGATGCTGATATTGTTCCTCATTCGTATCTAAAAACGCCTCTTCTCTTGAGGAAGGAATATGCTGATAATCAATAGGCGCCTGAAACTGCTCACTCGTAAAATCGAACATCACACCATTGATGCTGTTGTAAAAATGCCAGCTCTCACCGACTTTTGTTTTGAAAATCGTGCCGCCGAAATGGTCTTGAATCACCAATGCCGTCACGCCGCATTGGCCGCATGACGGGCATTCTTCCGTCCATTTAGAGCTCGTATGGCGCGACCAGGATTGCTTAAGTATGTATTTGACATGTTCCATTGCCTCCGCCTCCTTTAAAAAAAGATACCACGTTGATGAGATTTTAAAAACTAGAACGGAGGAAATCAAAAAACCCGGCGGTAAAATCCGCCGGGCTTACGAAGGAACGACCAGAGCTCCGTCAATTTCAGTGACTTTTTCCCCATCATTGTACACGCACCGGCCTTTGCTGTAAGTGGCCGAAATGCTGCAGGGAAATGTATGTCCTTCGTAAATGCTTTTTTTATGCTTTGCAAACATCGATTCTCTTGTAACAGTGTACGGCTCCATGCTGACGAGCACGAAATCTGCATCACACCCCGCCTCAAGCCGCCCTTTTTTCTGAAGGCCGAATCGTTTTGCAGGGGCCGCCGCTGTCCATTCTGCGATGGTTTCAAACGGAATCTGATGCTCAAGCGCCAGTTCCAGCATTCCTAATAAAGTGAACTGCCCGCCGCTGATTCCGCCCCATGATAAAAACATGTTATCCTCCCGTTTCAAGGATGGACGGCAGGGGGAATGGTCTGAGGAAACCATGTCAATATCCCCGGCAATGAGCGTCTCGATCAGCGTCTCTTTTGATTGCCGTGACCGGAGCGGAGGCGCGCATTTTGCGACAGAGCCCCTTTGCCGTAAATCGTCATGGCTGAACAAGACATAATGCGGGCATGTTTCAACCGAAACATCAAGACCTTCCTGTTTCGCCTCTCTGATCAGCCGGACCGCTTTCGCCGTGCTGATATGGACAAAATGAACCGGACAGCCTGTCACCTTCGCATACTGAATCGTGCGATACACCGCTTCAACTTCTGCTTCCTCCGGGCGGGAGGCGGCGTACGCATCCGCGTCCACCTTTCCTTTATTGGCCAAAACCATCTGCAAGTAGCTTGTGATCGCGTCACTTTCCGCGTGGAGAGCGAGGATTTTTCCTGCAGCCGCGATTTCTGCCATGCCTTTGAGCAACGTCCGTTCATCAACAGAGCGGAACTCATCAGTGCCTGACTTTGATAAAAACGCTTTAAACCCGATCGCTCCCGCTTCAGCCATTGGACGGATGTCCTCGATATGGCCTGGCACAAGGCCGCCCCATAGCGCAAAATCCACGGCAGATTTTTGCCTGCCTAGCTCAGCTTTTGCGAGAAGATGCTCTGCCGTCACGGTTGATGGAATACAGTTGAGCGGCATATCAAAATAGGTGGTGCAGCCGCCTGCGGCCATCATTTGAGAACCTGTTTCAAACCCCTCCCAATCCTCCCTGCCCGGTTCATTAAAATGAACATGGCAGTCTATCACACCAGGAAACACGTATTTCCCGTCTGCCTGGATGATTTCCGTCCCGCTTGCTTCAATGTCAGAACCTATCTCGGCAATGACACCGTTTTGAACTGCAATATCAGCTTCTATAACGCCATTTGGCGTAACTGCCTTCGCACCTTTTATCACCATATCGTAAGCCATATTGATCCCCCCATATAAGGATAATGATTTTTCATGTCAGTTTATGTCACACAATCAGTTCTATTTTCCACAGTTTACTGCTACTATGATCGTATTACATCAGCAAAACCGCTAGAATTCCTATTGAAAATTATTCACCTTAACCAATGTTTTTATAGAAAAGGAGAATGCGCTATGAATATTTTTGATGTGATGAAAATACCGGCTTTTGAAAACGCCAATTTAATCGCTGGAAAAGCAGGAGGGGAAAGAGAGGTTCAGCATGTCAATATGATGGACGCTCCGGATATCGCAGACTTTTTGCATAAGAATGAATTGCTCGTCACCACCGCCTATCACCTGAAGGATCACCCGCATCAATTATCTGAACTGATTCGGCAAATGGCAAAACGTGGCTGCGCGGGCCTCGGCATTAAAACAAAGCGCTATCTGGAAGATATCCCGAAGGAAATCATCGAACTGGCCGATTCATATGCGTTTCCAATCATTGAGCTTCCGGAACATATCCGACTCGGCGATATTGTGAATGCCACACTCAGCCATATTCTCGATATGCGTTCTAACGAGCTGCAGCAAGCCATTTACGCGCATAAAAAATTCACAAACCACATTATGAGCGGCAAGGGGCTGCAATCCCTCCTCAAAAAGGTGTCAGACCTCCTTCAGCTTCCCGTGCTGCTGCTTGACCAGCATGCCAAAATGCTGTCTGCTTCTCATCAGATTTCAGTTGAGACCGAAAAGCTGAAAGGCACCCTGAATACCGTATCCGGGCCGTTTTTTACTTGTTTCTCTACAATCTCAGATCAGAAAACATATTCTGTCCTGCCTATTTATAATCACGAAAAAAACTGCGGCTACCTGCTGATACCGGACATGGTGCAGGCCGGCGATAAAGGATTGATCCTCACTATTGAACAAGCGGCCAACGTCATTTCCTTTGAACTGCTGAAGGAAAATGCGCTGAAACAGTTCAGCCGGCGGGCCCGCAATGAGTTTTTCAACAATTTTATTGAGCGGTCCTTTTCTTCAGATGACGAAATCAAAAACCGGGCGAAAGAATTCAAGCTGCGCTGGGATCAAAAATACATGTGCATTGCCGGCAAACTCGATCGCAATGACGAATCAATCAGCTTTACAGAAAATCAGCTCGCTTCCGACAGCGTATTCGAATTTCTTGAAGGTGAATTATCAGCCTTCCCGTTTCCGCCTCACTTCTTTATGAAAGGAAACGTCGGCATTATTCTAATCGAAGCGACAGACAGCTGGAGTGAAATGCACGCCTCGGTGATCAGCTTTTTAGAACAGTTCCAAACACAGGTCAGCGCTCAATTTAAACGAACCGTGTCCTTTGGCATCAGCAATATCTGCCAAAAGCTCATTGATGTTCCCGACGCTTTCACAGAAGCTTCTGATGCTCTGCAATCGGGGCATTTGTCAAGAAGCACCGCATTTATCCAGGTGTATCACGCCAAAGATGTGCCTGAGCTTCTGCGCTTGCTCCCGGTTGAGGATTTGAAGAAATTTTACAACTCCACGCTTCAGAGCCTCGCTGAAAAACAGCAGGAGGATCAAAGCCTGCTTCATACGCTTTCCGTCTATTTAGAGACACACTGCCAAATTTCAGAGACGGCAAAGCGTCTGTACGTTCATCGCAATACGGTCATATACCGCCTTGAAAAATGCGAAGAGCTGCTGGGGAAAAGCTTAAAAGATCCTGAAACAACGATGCGTTTGCGGCTTGCCTTACGTATGCAGCGGCTGATCAGCTAACGTTTGTCACATTCTCTTACAAAATGAATCATTTTTCGTCACTTTCAGCAATCACACCTGTCTTTTTCAGCTACTGTATCCAATGACACCCCTTGATCGGCACGATATCATGTTACTAAAGTTCACATACAAGGAGGGACTATAGTGAAAAAAAGATCGTTTAAGGTGTTTACGCTTAGCCTGCAGCATGTGCTCGCCATGTATGCAGGTGCGATTTTGGTGCCCCTGCTTGTCGGCAGGGCGCTGAATGTAACAACTGAACAGCTGTCCTACCTATTGGCGATTGACCTGTTAACGTGCGGCATCGCGACGCTTTTGCAAACCTTGCGCGGAGCATACATCGGCATCGGGCTTCCCGTCATGCTTGGCAGTTCATTTGTGGCCGTCACCCCGATGATTGCAATCGGCAGCAATTACGGCATTCACGCGATTTACGGTTCCATCATCGCGGCCGGTGTGTTCATCTTTTTGTTTGCGCGTTTTTTCGGCAAGCTGACTGTGTTATTTCCTCCTGTCGTAACAGGTACCGTTGTGACCTTGATCGGCCTTTCACTTGTTCCGGCAGGTGTGAAAAATATGGCTGGCGGCGAAAAAATAAACGGCAGTGCCAACCCCGAATACGGTTCGCTCGAAAACCTTCTTCTCTCTGTCGGTGTCCTTGTTCTGATCTTAGTCCTCAACCGCTTTCTCAAAGGATTTGCCCGAACACTGTCCGTTCTTATCGGAATAGCCGCCGGAACAGCGGCAGCAGCGATCATGGGCAAAGTCAGCTTTTCTTCTGTTACAGAAGCACCGTTCTTCCAAATCCCGAAGCCTTTTTACTTCGGAGCCCCAACGTTTGAAATCGGTCCGATCTTAACGATGCTGATCGTCGGAATCGTCATTATTGTGGAATCAACCGGCGTTTTCTATGCAATCGGAAAGATATGCGGCAGACCTTTAACTGAAAAAGACCTCGTCAAAGGCTATCGAGCGGAAGGAATCGCCATTCTCATCGGCGGGCTGTTCAATGCCTTTCCTTATAATACCTTTGCTCAAAACGCCGGCTTATTGCAGCTGACCAAAGTGAAAGCAAGAAACATCGTCGTTACCGCAGGCTGTATCCTTGTCTGTCTCGGACTGATTCCGAAGATTGCCGCCCTTGCATCTGCCGTTCCTGCTGCTGTACTTGGCGGCGCGACCGTCGTCATGTTCGGCATGGTGATTGCCTCCGGCGTCAAAATGCTCAGCATAGCGGATCTCACAAATCAATACCACCTCCTGACCATCGCATGCTCAATCGCACTCGGCATCGGCGCCAGCACGGTCCCCGGGATTTTTGCTGAATTCCCCGCTCCGATCCGGATTCTGGTCAGTGACGGCACCATCACTGGCAGCCTGACCGCTATCTTTTTGAATCTATTTTTCAGCTTGCGCGGCAAAAAAGACAAAACAGCTCAGAAAACTGAACTTCTGGTATTAGAACATACACTTGCATTAGAAAAAGAGGTGTAAAAAAGATGAAGGAACAGCACAATGCCTTTCAGCTGATGATGCTGGGGCTTCAGCACATGCTTGCCATGTATGCGGGAGCCATTCTCGTTCCGCTGATCGTCGGAGCGGCGATCGGGCTGAATGCGGGGCAGCTGACGTATTTAATCGCGATTGATTTGTTTATGTGCGGGGCGGCAACTCTTTTGCAGCTCTGGAGAAACCGATATTTCGGCATCGGCCTTCCCGTTGTGCTCGGATGCACGTTTACCGCAGTCGGCCCGATGATTTCCATCGGCAGCACTTACGGTGTCCCAGCGATATATGGTGCCATTATCGCCGCAGGACTGATTGTCGTCTTAGCCGCGGGCTTCTTCGGGAAGCTTGTCCGTTTTTTTCCGCCTGTCGTAACCGGATCAGTCGTCATGATCATCGGCATCAGCCTGATTCCAACGGCAATGAATAACCTGGCCGGAGGTGAAGGAAGCAAAGAATTCGGCTCACTCGACAACGTGCTACTCGGGTTTGGCGTCACAGCTTTTATCTTATTGCTGTTTTATTTCTTTAAAGGTTTTATCCGCTCCATAGTGATTTTACTCGGTCTTATCGCAGGAACAGCCGCTGCATATATCATGGGAAAGGTCGATTTCTCTGAGGTTTTGGAGGCGTCTTGGCTTCATGTTCCGTCTCCGTTTTATTTCGGACCGCCAACCTTTGAGCTGCCGGCTGTTGTCACGATGCTTCTCGTTGCGATTGTCAGCCTCGTTGAATCGACAGGTGTTTACTTTGCGCTTGCGGATATCACAAACCGCAGACTGTCGGAGAAGGATCTGGAAAAGGGCTACCGGGCAGAAGGCCTTGCGATTTTGCTGGGCGGCTTATTTAACGCGTTTCCTTATACAGCTTTCTCACAGAATGTCGGCATCGTTCAGCTTTCAAAGATGAAAAGTGTCAACGTCATCGCCATCACAGGAATCATACTGGTCGCGATCGGCCTGGTTCCAAAAGCAGCGGCCCTGACAACAGTGATCCCCACCCCAGTTCTCGGCGGCGCAATGATCGTCATGTTCGGTATGGTCATTTCTTACGGGATCAAAATGCTATCCAGCGTTGACCTTGATTCGCAAGGCAACCTGCTGATTATCGCCTCTTCCGTCAGCTTAGGGCTTGGCGCTACAACAATTCCCGCGTTGTTTTCATCTCTTCCGGGCGCGGCCTCTGTCTTGGCAGGAAGCGGAATTGTGATCGGCAGTTTGACGGCCATTGCACTGCACGCTTTTTTTCAAACCAAACAGTCGAATGGCGCAGACATAAAAACGTAAAGGAAGATGCCAATGTTCACAATGGATGACCTGAACCAAATGGACACACAAACACTGACAGACACACTTGGCTCTATTTTTGAACACTCTTCATGGATTGCGGAGAGATCCGCAGCACTACGGCCGTTTTCGTCGCTTTCTGATCTTCACCGCAAAATGACTGGCATTGTAAAAGCCGCGGATCGCGAGACACAGCTTGATTTAATCAAAAAGCATCCCCGGCTCGGAACAAAGAAAACAATGAGCAATGACTCGGTACGAGAGCAGCAGAACGCGGGGCTCAGCAAATTAGAACAGCAGGAATACGAGGAGTTTCTCAAGCTGAATGAACACTATTATGATCGCTTCGGCTTTCCTTTTATTTTAGCGGTGAAGGGAAAGACGAAACAGGACATTCACCAAGCCCTTCTGGCAAGGCTTGAGAGCGAACGAGAAACGGAGTTCCAGCAGGCCCTTATAGAAATTTACCGAATCGCCCGCTTTCGTCTGGCTGACATCATCACTGAAAAAGGAGAGACGCAAATGAAAAGAACCATGTCTTATGGCAAAGGAAATGTATTTGCATACCGAACGTTTTTAAAACCGCTCACTGGAGTGAAGCAAATCCCAGAATCATCTTTTGCCGGGAGAAGCAATACCGTTGTCGGCGTTGATGTGACATGCGAAATTGGCGGAGAAGCCTTCCTGCCATCATTTACAGACGGAGACAATACTCTCGTCGTGGCAACGGATTCAATGAAAAACTTTATCCAGCGCCATCTCGCATCCTATGAAGGAACGACAACCGAGGGGTTCCTACACTATGTAGCTCACCGATTTTTAGATACCTATTCTCATATGGACAAGATCACTCTGACTGGCGAAGACATTCCGTTTGAAGCAATGCCTGCATACGAGGAGAAAGAGCTCAGCACAAGCCGCCTCGTCTTCAGAAGATCGCGTAATGAACGAAGCCGCTCTGTGCTGAAAGCAGAACGAAGCGGGAATACCATAACGATTACAGAGCAATACAGCGAAATCATGGATCTTCAGCTCGTCAAGGTGAGCGGCAACTCCTTCGTCGGCTTCATCCGGGACGAATATACGACTCTTCCCGAAGACGGCAACCGCCCGCTGTTTGTCTATTTAAACATCAGCTGGCAATATGAAAATACAAATGACGCATACGCTTCTGATCCAGCCCGCTACGTCGCAGCTGAACAAGTCCGCGACTTGGCAAGCACCGTTTTTCACGAGCTCGAAACCCCTTCAATCCAAAACTTAATCTATCATATCGGCTGCAGAATATTAGCAAGGTTCCCGCAGCTCACTGATGTCAGCTTCCAATCTCAAAATCACACGTGGGATGCGGTTGTCGAAGAAATCCCGGGCTCACAAGGAAAAGTCTACACCGAACCGCGCCCGCCATACGGTTTCCAACATTTTACCGTGACAAGAGAAGACGCCGAGAAAGAAAAACAGAAAACCGCTGAAAAATGTCGGAGCCTGAAAGCCTGATGGGAAAACTGACAACCCATATTTTAGATTTAACCTGCGGCAAACCAGCGGCGAACGTAAAAATTGAATTGAAGCGGCTGGGCGAAAGTATTATGAAAGAGGTTTACACTAACAATGACGGCAGAGCCAATGTCCCTCTGCTGGCTGGTGAAGAGCTGGTTTCCGGAGAGTATGTGATGGAATTTCATGCAGGAGACTATTTTGCGAATAAAAACGTGAATACGGTCGACCAGCCATTTTTAACCATAGTCACCGTCCGTTTTCAGCTTTCAGATCCAGATGCACATTATCATATCCCGCTCTTGCTGTCGCCGTTTGGTTATCAGGTGTATAGGGGGAGTTAAGAAGGAAGCCCGCCGGTGAGGCGGGCTTCTATTTGCACTTCAATAAACTTTTGATCCTAGGACAGTATTTGCAGTAATCCCACGCTTAGTGAAACAACAGCTTGAATAAACATTCACCAATATTTTTCAGGATAATTGCCTACGAGAAAAACATCCTGTAGTCCTTTCATTTATAAATCGGGTTTCAAACTAATAAGTCAGCTCTTAACAGCCGAGTTCCCTTTTCCAATCCTATAAACAGACCGCGTTTTTTCTCAAAAAAATACTTTGAAGACAATTGCTGCGGTTTTAATAGTTTAGATAATGCGTTCTCTCTTACACCTTTAGACAAAATATTCATTTTTTCTTTTTTAGACTTAAATCTATGTCGAAAATGATCGTTTGGCATATCTTATACTATCTCCACTAAAGGAGGTGACATTATGGGATTCTACAATTCTGGTGGATATAGTGGAAACTCTGGTTACTCAAACGGTTTCGGGAGCTCCTTCGCTTTGATCGTGGTGCTATTCATTTTGTTGATCATTGTTGGAGCAGCTATCTTTAATTATTAAGTTTAACTTTCCTTGCCTCCGCCGTATCCAACACCTCCCTGTCCGACAGACGCCATAAGAAGTTTTTATGGCGTCTTTGCTATGGATTCACTAATCATTTTCTAATCCAGAAGCTATCAAGTTCTACGAGATTTATCGTGGTGTTTCCCACAGCGCTTCTGCGTCTTGACCGCGCTGTCTGACTGAGGCTAAAAAAGTCCGGCTTTTAAAAGCCGGACTCCCGTCTACCCCCGTTCAACTCTCTTCTAATCCTGCAAACTGACCGCATAATCCCGCCATACCCGGTACACCGGCACAAATTCCCCGCCAGCCCTTCTTCTATATCTTCGTCAGAAGGTTGAGGGGTTTCCCGAAACAGTGCTTTAAGCGCAATTATCATTCCTGGGGTACAGTAGCCGCATTGGAAGCCTCCTTCTTCCAGAAAAGCGGTTTGGCAGATATCCAGTTCCTCTTTTTGTACGCCCTCGATTGTTGTAATGGAATGGCCGTCCACTTGGTAAGCCATGGTCATACACGCATTGGCCAGTTTTCCGTCGATTAAAATAGAGCAGGCTCCGCAGCGGCCGATTCCGCAGGACACCTTTGTCCCGGTCAGCTGAAATTCCTTTCTAAGCAGGTCACTCAGATGTGTCGTAGGAACGGCAGCAACCTCCCACTCCTGCCCATTCACGGTCATCCGGAACTGTTCCTTTTTTACAGGAAATGGCCCGGCCTCTTTTACGTCCATTGCTTCAGCCCCTTTCTGTCTATCGCTTCAAGCAGCTCTTCTCTTGAAATTGGCAGCTTGTTTATCCAGCATCCGACCGCATCATGTACTGCCTTTACAATCGCCGGAGTGATGGCGATCGTTCCAATTTCGCCAACACCGCGCGGTCCATATGCATCACCCTTCATTAGTTCTTCTATTGCGATCACCTTCATGTTAGGAACGTCTTTGACTCCGGGGATCAAATAGTGATCTAGATTTTCCGCGGCATAACGGCCGTCCGTCATTTTCGCTTCCTCCATCAGCGTATAGCCGAGTGCCATGACAGCGCCGCCTTCAATTTGACCTCGATAACCCTGGGGACTGACAACCGGACCTGCCGCAATAGCGTGCTCACAATCTATCAATTTGACATCGCCTGTTAACAGATCTACCTCCACCTCAACGGCAGCCGCTCCAAATGAGTAGAGGAAATGGCCGCCCACCACAGGATCAGGCGTTGTTGGAAAGTCAAATGCCGTTTCCTCTGCCAAAGGGCCTTTTTCAGCCAGCTCCTTATACGTCACCACGAGCGCCTTTGTGTTTTTGTCACGCAAGCCTGCAGCCCCGGGAATAAGGTTTTCCGCTGAACAGCCGTTCCATTCTTCCGCCCGTTTTTTCAACTGAGCTAGAAACGGCTTCTTCAAACGCTGGATCGCGTGCCACACCATGCTTGTGCCGCGGGATGCTGTGGAGGAGCCTGACTTCGGCACTTTTGCGGTATCCCCAATAACAATGGAAATATCTTCTGCGGCACAACCCAGCTCCTCCATGACAATATGTTCAATCGCTGCTAGAATCCCCTGTCCGCATTCTTCAAATCCGAACGATGCTGTGATTTTGCCTTCACTCGAAAGGGACAAACGGCCTCCTGCCGCATCCATTCGGCCATAGCCCAGCCCGCCGCCGTGCATTGTAATTGCCGCTCCCGTGCCTCTTTGCAGATACCCGCAGTTCCGGCTGGTTCTTGTAAGAATGGGAGATTTAGATATGGCATTCAACACCTGCGCCGCTCCGTCAGTTGGTGCAATTCGATGCTCAAGCGGCCCCAAGTCATGCGGTTTTCTGATATTTGTTCTTCTCAGCTCGAGCGGGTCGATGCCGAGCATGCCGCTGAGACGATCGAGATGGGTTTCGAGTGCAAATGTGATTTGGTTGCCGCCAAAGCCCCGAAATTCCCCCGCCACCCCGTTGTTCGTAAATACTGATATTCCTTCAGTCCGGATATTCGGAATACGGTACGGCCCCGCGGCATGCTCGACAGAAAAATCAAGAACAGCCGGTCCGAGCGTAGCATATGCGCCTGTGTCCGCCACAATTTTCACGTCATGCGCCAATAGATTTCCCGAATGATCCGCACCCGTTTTTATCGTAATCTTCATCGGATGGCGCTTAATGCCAGAACGTACAGATTCCTTTCGTGTCTGATGGATTTTGACAGGACGTCCGCTTTTCAGTGACAAAAGCGCGGCATACGGCTGAATATTCAGCTCATCCTTCCCTCCGAACGAGCCGCCCATCGGACTTGACACAATCCTGATCTTCTCTTCAGGAATGTCAAAAATACGGGCAAGCTGGAAACGGTCTTTATAGCCGTGCTGGGTTCCTGCATACATCGTAAAACCCCCGTCGTCTTCCGGAACGGCTACGCCGCCCTCCGTTTCCATATACGTATGCATCTGCCGCGGCAGCTCATAGGTTTCTTCAAGGACTGTGTCAGATGCTTGAAACCCTTCTTCCACATCGCCGTTTGAAAAAAATGCGCGGTGCAGGATATTCCCGTCCTCATGCAGTCTTTGCGCATTCGGCCGAAGCGCTTTTTCTGGTGAATCCATGACTTCCAGCTCTTTATACTCAACTTGAATCAGCTCCAGCGCCGCTTCCGCGATTTCTTCCGTTTCCGCAGCAACTGCGGCGATCGCATCCCCGACATACCGCACCCTGTCCTCACATAAAACCGGCTGATCAGGGATGATAATGCCAAATCGGTTTAAGCCGGGAACGTCTTTATGTGTGACGACGGCTTGCACGCCTTCCATTTTCTCAGCTTTTATGGTGCAAATCGACATAATCTCTGCATGAGGATAAGCACTTCTCAGCACCTTGCCATACAGCATTCCTGGAAAGCTGAGATCGGTCATATATTTCAATTCCCCTGTAACCTTTCCCCTTCCATCCGGCCTGACTCTTGACGGTTTGTTGATGATCATTTATTCCCCTCCCTCAGCCATCAGCTCTGCCATGATGATGTTGGCAGCGGCTTTTTTTCTGTATGCCGCTGACATAAAAGCATCTGAGGAAAACGGCAGCTCATGGATAAGTGTTTTGTACAGATCATGCGAGTCCCACCCTGGTGCCATCCATTTCGCTTCGCTGTCCAATAATCTCCTAGGAGTGATATCGGCATGGCCAGCGGCGAGGCGAATGCCGCCGTCTTTCAAAAAACGTCCAGCTGCAACAGCAACCGCTCCTGTAAAAGCCTGGCGCCTTCCAAGCTTGTGATAAAATACACGCTCTCCCTCCGCCCGCGGGATGATGACACGCGTGACGATAGCCGTTCTAAAGTCTTCCTCACTGAGCCAAGCGCCAAGCGGCAGCCTGATTAGCTCCTTTTGATATACGATAAGCTCAGCATCAAGCACAAGCAGAAGCGGAATAAAATCACCGATTTTACTGGCTATGTTGCCGCCAATCGTGGCACGGCTGCGGATTCCCGGTGCGGCGACAGCGGAAGCAGCGTCACTGAAACAGCCAAGCGCGCTCTTGATCAAAGGGTTCTTTCTGCATTCGTTCAGTGATGTGAGCGCCCCGATCGACACGTGGGTGTCACTGGCGCTGATCCCTCGCATCTCGTCAATCCCTTCAAGGCTGACAAGGCGCTGTTTCGGTAGAGTTCCTTTGTCCCACTGAAGCTGAAGCAGCGTGCTTCCCGATGCGGCACTCACATCCGGAGCAAGCTTCTCTAAAAGCGAATAGGCCTCATCAAGCGCTGCCGGCCTCCATAATTGAATATTCATCCTTGCTTTTGTCACTTGGCCGTTCAAGCCATCGCCCTCCTTACCATGTCATATTCCTCGGGTGTATCAATATCGTCCAACTCGCCGCTATCCTTTGCCTCCAAAACCGCTCCTGCTCCAAGCTGTCCGCTTTTCAGGAGCCTGCGAGCCCCTTCATCTCCCGTTAACCCCTTTACATAAGGAAAACAAGCCGACGAGAAGTAGATTGGCGGGGTGAACGCCCCTAAAAACGATGACACGGCAAATGACTCAGGAGCCAGTGCCATAAGGGCATTGAGATGATCGACGGAAATCTGAGGCTGGTCGGCTAACAAAATGACAACGCCGTCCGCCCCCATGCTTTCTGCTTTTCTCACCCCGCTGCTGACTGAATGCCCCTGACCCTTTTCTGCGTCTTGGCAAACGTGCAGGCTCCAGCGTTTTTGAAAAGGCGGAGCGTGATACGGCGCCCCTATCCACTCAAGGGAAGCATGTTCTGTCCGCTCGACGACCAGCACGTGATCAAGGCGGGACGACAGAGCAGTTTTCAAAGAAAGGGAGCCTATGTTTTCTCCTTTTAGCGGCAAAGCCAGCTTGTTTTGACCCATTCTTCTGCTTTTGCCAGCAGCGAGAAACACGCCGATCAGATAGGGGTTTCTCATACAACCGCCAGCCGTTTTCTTGTTTGAATAATTTCTGCAACTACACTTACCGCAATTTCCTCGGGACCTTCCGCACCGATTTTCAGCCCGACCGGACTGTAAAAGTGAGACGGAGGATGTTTTCCGTTCAGCAGCCGTTTCGTGCGGTTTGCCGAACCCAACAGTCCAATATAATGGAGGTTTTGAGAAAATAAGAAGTTGATGATCGTTTGATCGTGCTGATAATGATGCGTTGCCACAACAGCTGCATCATGCGAAAAAAATTGAAATTCGCTAAGCATTTGTTCCGGAAAAGCGGCGATCAACTGATCCGCTTTTGGAAAAAGAGAGGATGTACAATAAGCGGGCCGCCAATCCGTCACGATAACAGAAAACCCTGTGTCAGCCGCCAAATTGGCCAGCGGTACAGTATCCGGTCCCGCCCCAAACAGAATGAGACGCGGCTTCGGTTCAATTCGCTGAATAAACATGTGAGTGGTTTGATCGAAATGCGGTAAATGAAGCGTTGAAACAGTACGTTGAATATCTTGCAGAGGCGCGTCCGGCCAGTTCCCAAAATGCCCGTTCTCCGTCAGAAATAAATAATGGGAGGATCCAATCTTTATAACGGAAGTGACAGCTTTACCTGAATGAAGGCAGTCCCTCACTTTCTCATAGTGCCGCCTTTTTTCCTGAGTGATTCGCTCCGCATGAACATGAATAATGCCATTGCACCCGGCTCCCATGCCCCAAGAAAGATCGTCCTCCGACCTCATGTCGTAGGGAATCAGCGTTGATGTGAGCTGATCGCCCAGCGCACTGATTCTTTGGAATACATCTTCTTCCACACACCCGCCGCTCAGCAAGCCAATCCGTCTGCCTTTTTTCTTAAAGAGCATAGAGGCGCCTGCTTTTCGATACGCGGAGCCTTCAACTTGAACAATTGTCGCCAGTACAGCCTCCTCCTGGTCTTCCAGGAGCGCATCTAACATCGTGTGAAAATTCCCCAATGCCGCATCCTCCTCTCGAAAATTGCCGTGAGAAACAACTAGTTCAGCGTGATTTTATAGGTAACTTGTATAAAGAATAGACGATGGAAGAAAAAATGACTCATGATTTGTCAGAAAATAAAACACATAGAAAGAGGATTTGTAAAAAGAGTCAAACGAAGAAAATCAGATTGGAGAAAACACGAAATTACATCTAAAAAGCTTGCGGAGGTCCGCAAGCTTTTCTTTACACCGCTGCCTGGCGGTCAGCGTTTTCATACACATCCAGCGCTGCTTGGAGCGCTTTTCCTGCTTCGATTCCTGCGTTATGTCTGAGAAGCACAGCCTCTAACCCGGCAAGCACGAATAGCACGTTTTCTTTTCTGCAGCTGTACCCCATCGTGCCGATTCTCCAGATCTTCCCTGCAAGCGGGCCGAATGAGCTGGCGATTTCAATGCCGAATTGTGCCAACAGCATGTCACGGACAGACTCGCCGTCAATGCCGCCGGGAATTTCGACACAGGTAACAACAGGCATTTTGCAGCTGTCATCTCCAAACAATCTTAGCCCCATCGCCTTTATCCCTGCTGCTAATGCGGCTTCATGGTGCCGATGCCGCTCGAAACGCGTCTCAAGACCTTCTTCAAGCACCAGTCTGACTCCCTCACGTAAGGCGTACAGCATCGTCGTCGCTTCTGTATGATGATTGAGCCGTCTTTCGCTCCAATAATCCTCAAGCTGGCTCAAATCAAAGTAGTTGCTTGTGATTGGCCGATTTCCCAAAAGCGCTTCCCTGTCAGCTTGTGTCGCAATCCCCCGCTCCACCTTTTTGCGAGCTGCAATCACGTCCGCCACCCGCTCATTATATGTAATCGGCGCCATTCCTGAAGGCACAGACAAACATTTTTGCGTTCCGCCGATGGCAGCGTCAATCTTCCATTCATCGACTTTAACCTCGCAGCCCCCAATCGTTGCGACTGCATCGACGATAAACAATGCATCCTCGGTGCGGCAGGCTTCGCCGATGGCTTTCAGCGGGTGAATCCGTCCTGTCGATGTTTCTCCATGCACCATGGCCACAATTTTCGGCTTCACTTTTTTTATCTCCCGTATGATGTCCTCCGGGTCAAAAACTGTTCCCCATTCGCACTCAAGCATATGAACATTTGCCCCATATCGCTCGGCAATTTCAGTCAGCAAATAACCGAAACGGCCGTAAATGGGAATGAGCACATCATCTTCCGGCTCTATCACACTAGCCAACACTGCTTCAATTCCCGCCCGTGAAGTGCCGTCAATCGGGTATGCCCAGCGGTTTTTTGTTTGGAACAGCTCCCGAAGCATCTCCATCGTTTCATTCATAATACCTGTAAACGCCGGATCAAATTGGCCGACAACCGGGGTGCTCATTACTCTTAATACACGCGGATCAACCTCAACAGGCCCCGGCGTCATAATCGTTCTTAATGGGGTGCATAATTCTCTTCTGCCTGACACAGCCATTCCTCCTTTATCAGTAAGCCAGTTTATATAATAAATCAGTCAGTGCGCGGACGCCGATCTCAAGCTGTCTGGCTGACGTATATTCCTTCGGTGAGTGGCTGATGCCGCCTCGGCTTGGCACAAACAGCATACAAGCAGGATAGCGCCTTCCGATCATTTGCGCGTCATGCCCTGCTCCGCTCACCATTTCCTCACAGCTGAAGCCGTTTTCTAATGCTGTTTCAAAAGCCGCAGCCTTCAGCCTTTCGTCCATCGGCACAGGCTCTATCCGCATATATTCATCAATCACGGCGCGAATTCCTTTTTGATGGCAAATACCGTTGATCAAAGCAACCATGTCTTGATGAAACTGTTCCAGCACATGCTGATGCTGATGGCGAATATCGATTGAAAACTGGACGCGGCCCGGTATGACATTGGCTACATTGGGCTCTGCCGTTATTTTTCCGCATGTCAGACGGAGCTCCTCCGGCAACTCCTCCGACCGCAGCAGCAGCTCATGAATGATACGGCTGCTGGCTGCGAGCGGGTCCTTGCGCCATTTCATGGAGGTAGTTCCTGCATGATTGCATTCCCCCTCCAGCGTGACGAGATATCGCCTCTGCCCCGCAATGCTTGTCACAATCCCGAGATCCCGTCCTGACATTTCCAATGTCTGTCCCTGTTCAATATGGAGCTCAACAAAAGCGCTGATATCTGTCCGATATGCTGCCTGAAACACACCTTTGCCAAAACCGTTCTCATGCATCGCATGTTGCAGCGAGACTCCTGATTCGTCTCTTGGCTCTGCTCCATCCTGTAATGAAAAAACACCCGTCATATTCCCTGATCCCCAATAGGTCATTGGAAAACGACTGCCCTCCTCCTCACATAAGGATACCGCTTCGAGTGTTTTTTTCGGCGCTCCATATGTCTCTTTGAGCCGCTTTATCGCAAGCATTGCCGCCAGAACACCATAGGCGCCGTCGTATTTTCCCCCATTGATGACAGTATCGATATGTGAACCGGTTACAATGACTTCATCCGGAGACTGGGTGCCCGAAAGCCTTCCAAACACATTGCCGACATCGTCGAATCTTGTTTCAAGCCCGAAAGAAGACATTTCCGTTTTCACAGCAAGCTGTGCGTCCATCCACTCTTTTGTGTATAAAAGCCTCGTTACGCCGCCATCCGCAGACGCACCGTATTGGGCGAGCCATTCAATATAATCTGTGATGCTGTTTTTTACTGAAAGCTTCTGCTTTTCCATGTACTCCCCCCTCTGGCCGCTATGGTGACTTCATTATAGAAGGAGCAACATGATAGTTCATTGACAGATTAACCAAAAAAACGTTTATTTTTTAGTCACAGTATCCATCCAGCAACCAGATTCACCCTACATGTCACAACTATTTTGATGTAAAGGTCAAAAGAAAACACGGTAAGGAAGAGAGCCAGCAAGAGCGAAAGAGAGGGTCAAAATGCCTTTCATATGAACAAGCTAAGCTGGAGAGGCGATGTTCGCGGAACGGATGAAAACAGAAATGCCGGCAGCCCGCAAAAACAGGACCTAAAGGTATGGGAACAGGAGATTTTCGTCTCCTCTAAAGGAACTAATTTACAATTTTAATGAAAAATATACAAAATGACACTTCTATCCTTTATTTCAATTTTAGATAATAGACATGATCTGATAAAAGGAGGGCAAGTGATGACAAAAAAAGCATGGTTTCTGCCGCTCGTCTGTGTATTACTGATTTCCGGATGGCTTGCGCCGGCAGCTTCAGCAAGCGCGCAAACCGCATTAAGCCTTAATGACCGATTGGCGTCTTCCCCTTCAGGAACGGGAAGCCTTCTCTCATTAGCCGCCCCAGCTGCACCCTATGCTGACACAGATACCTATTATGAAGGGGCTGAAGGTAAAACAGGAGACTCGCTAAAAAGCACCCTGCACCGTATTATCAGCGGACACACGATGCTGTCCTACAGCGAAGTGTGGAACGCGCTGAAAGAAACGGATGAAGATCCGAGAAATCCGAATAACGTCATCCTGCTCTATACGAATGAATCGCGGTCCAAAAACCTGAACGGCGGCAATGTCGGCGATTGGAACCGCGAGCATGTCTGGGCGAAATCCCATGGCGATTTTGGTACGAGCAAGGGACCTGGTACTGATATTCATCATTTGCGCCCGGCTGATGTTCAAGTTAACAGCGCCAGAGGAAATATGGATTTTGACAATGGTGGCACTGAATATGCGAAGGCACCCGGAAATTATTATGACGGCGATTCATGGGAGCCCCGCGATGATGTGAAAGGCGATGTTGCCCGCATGCTGTTTTACATGGCTGTCCGTTACGAGGGTGATGACGGCTATCCTGATCTTGAGCTTAATGATAAGACAGGCAACGGCTCAGCTCCTTATCATGGCAAACAATCTGTCCTGCTCGAATGGAATAAGCAGGATCCGGTTGACGACCGCGAGCGGAAAAGAAATGAAATCATTTATGAAAAATATCAGCACAACCGCAATCCATTTATCGACCACCCTGAATGGGCGGATGAGATTTGGCCGTAAGAAAAAGGTGCTCCTTTTAAGGAGCACCTTTTTCTAATACACAGCCTCTTCCGTTTCCGCATCGAAAAAGACGACGTGGTCCATTTTCACTGAGAGCTGGATTGAATCGCCTGCATCGATTCGCGTGTTTCCGTCCAGGCGGACCTTGAGCCGCTCGTCTCCAGCCATAACATGCACTATGAGCTCCGAGCCCAGATTTTCATTCACTTCCACCTTCGCTTGAAACACTGAATCAAACAACTGGTCATTTCCTGTCATTTGTGTGATGTGCTCCGGCCGTACACCGACAATCATCTGTTCTCCGGCATATCCCTTTTCCTTCAGCCGCTTTGCTTTTTCCTCAGGAATATGAAGCCGGATCGAAGAATTTGTGAAAAACAGCTCGCCATGCTGCTGTTCTATGATGCCTTTCAAAAAGTTCATTCCGGGAGAGCCAATGAAGCCTGCGACAAACAAATTGGCCGGGTAATGATAAATGTCATGAGGTTTTGCCACTTGCTGAATTTCCCCTTCATTCATGACGACAATCCGATCTCCCATTGTCATTGCTTCGGTCTGGTCATGCGTGACATAAATGATCGTTGCCTCTAATCGCTGGTGCAGCTTGCTGATTTCTGTCCGCATCGTCACTCTTAGTTTTGCATCCAGATTAGAAAGCGGCTCGTCCATTAAAAAGACCTTCGGCTCCCTCACAATCGACCTGCCAAGCGCCACCCTTTGCCGCTGCCCGCCGGAGAGCGCCTTCGGTTTTCTCTTCAGCAAATGTTCAATTTCTAAAATTCTAGCTGCCGCATGAACCCGCTCGGCAATTTCCTGTTTCGCCATCTTTCTGAGCTTTAATCCAAACGCCATATTATCAAAAACCGTCATATGCGGATAAAGCGCATAGTTTTGGAATACCATCGCAATATCACGTTCTTTCGGCGGAAGATCATTGACCCGCTCCCCATCAATAAGAAGATTTCCTTCAGAAATGCTTTCTAATCCAGCCACCATCCGCAGCGTTGTTGATTTTCCGCATCCTGACGGCCCCACCAGCACCAAAAGCTCCTTATCCTTTACATCTAAATCAAAGTCCTTCACGGTTAATTGTGAGTGATATGATTTTTTGACGTGTTCAAATGTTAATGAAGCCATCAGAAAAGTCCCCCTATCTTTTGACCCGTTATTTCGTCACTGGAAACAACTTGGTCTTTCTGTTATTTTTAGAGTAATCGATTCCCATTTTTGCTATATCTCTAAAATAAAAAATGTAAATTTGTATTATAACGTCATAATACATTATAATATAAATAATAGGTTAAAAGGAGGCTACCCTTTGTTAAACAACGGAAGTTCTACACCTTTATACATTCAGCTAAAACAAATCATCACTGATGACATCAAAAAGGGCGTGTATTCCCCAACTGCCAAGCTGCCTACCGAAAACGAGCTTTGCAGCAAGTATAACGTCAGCCGCATCACCGTCAGGAAAGCCATTCTCGATTTAGTCGAAGAAGGCTATCTGATCAGGCAGCAGGGAAAGGGAACGTTCGTTAAAAGCCCTAAATTAAAACGAGAGCTGATCGCTGTAAACGGCTACTCGGAATTTATGGAATCCACCGGCAAAAAACCGAAGCATCATGTGCTGTCCCATGACATCATTCCAGCGACAAAACCCATCGCCGAAAAGCTTCAAATCCATCCCGAGAGCCCTGTCGTTGAATTAAAACGGATTTTATATAATGATGATCAGCCTCTCACCTTTGAAGTGACGCATTATCCGCTTGATTTGTTTCCCGGCATTGATACCTTTATTGCTGACGGCGTATCCATGCATGATATTTTGAAACAGCAATACAAAGTTGTACCCACGCACAATACGAAGCTATTAAACGTTGTATATGCCCAACAGGAGGAAAGCAAATACCTGGATTGTGATATCGGGGATGCGCTGTTTGAAATTGATAAAACGGCTTTTACATCAAACGACCAGCCAATCTATTGCTCATTGTTTTTGATGCACACAAACCGTGTCACTTTTACCATCAACAGCCCCTACACATAACAGGCATAAAAAACGAGACACTGCTTATAGTATTCTCGTTTTTTCACTGCTTCCCCCGTCCTCCAAGCGATAAGGATAGCCATAGCCGAAAGCTCCGTACACACCGCATGTTTTCGCAGCCGTTTCAGCAGCCTGGCGCAAAGCGTACGTTATATCCTGCTTCACGCAAAAGGCAGTCAAAAAGCCTGCTATAAAAGAATCACCCGCTCCAAGTGTATCTATTATATCAGTTTCCACAATCGGCTGATGATAGATTCGATCACCCGCAGACAGGATTGCTCCTTGGCCCCCTCGGGTCATACAAACCATTTTGGCTCCGTACCCATGAGCTGTTTTGGCAAGCTCACCGCATTCCGACTCACTCAAATCGCTTCCTGAAAAAAATGCATACGTCACATAAGGACAGACCCTCCTCAAATAATCATCCTCCCGATTGGTTGAAAAATCAAATGAGACCGGGACAAGCCCGCACAGCTGGGGAAGATCGTTCTCAAGCCTGCTGTACACGCTCGTATGCAACAGATCATGTCCTCTGATAAAGGCTATATCTTTCTCCTGGAACACGAGCCGAAGCCGGGACTGAATGCCGCCTTTATTTGACCTGACAAAAATGCGGTCCCCCTGTTCATCAAGGGTGACAATCGCCATCCCGTTTTCTCCGTGCGCCTGGCGGATATAATCTGCATTGACCTGCTCCAGCTTGAGAACGTTCAACAGATGTGCCGCGGCTTCGTCATTGCCGACGATTCCGATATAGGAAGACTCATGCCCGAGCCGCTTGGCAAGCACAGCAACGTTTAAAGCATTTCCTCCCGGGTAGAATGTTTCTTGATCCTGGTAATAATCTACAACATTATCTCCAACCGCAATCAATTTCATAGCGCTTCCTCCTTTATCCTTTTACACTGCCGCTTGCAATCCCGCGGACAAAATATTTCTGCATCAATAAAAATAGAATAATAATCGGCGCGGCTGAAATCGTTAACCCCGCCAGCAGGACGCCCCAGTCTGTCTGCAGCGCGTCTCTGAACTGCATCAGCCCGGCTGGAATGGTCCGCAAATTCTCATCATCTATGAAAATAATCGCAAACATAAACTCATTCCATGTATGGTAAGCCGTCAAAATGCCGGATGTCACCAAAATCGGCACACTAATCGGTAAGAAAATTCTGAAAAATACCCCAAAACTTGTACACCCATCCAAATAGGCCGCCTCCTCCAATTCTTTGGAAATAGAAAGAAAATAAGAGCGGATCAAAATGATGGTGAATGGGATCCGATAAGCCGCATACGGCAGGATTAACGCCCAATACGTATTGTACAGGCCCAGCGACTGAATAATAGAATAAAGCGGCACAAGACTGACCTGCGGCGTCAGCATCAATCCGCCAAGACATAGCACCAAAAAGAATCTTTTTCCTTTAAACTCAAACCGGGAAAGGCCATACGCTGCCCATGCACTGATAAAGACAGTGATCACACACGTCAGCGCCGTAACGATGACACTGTTCATAAAATAAGAAGAAATCCCCTGGTTCCAGGCGGAAACAAAATTTTCCGGATGCCACGATGACGGCAGCGACCAGCTGTGCTCAAAAATATCGTCAGAGTTTTTAAAGGCGCTCATCACCATCCAGAGAAGCGGATAGGCAATCGCAATCAGATATAGAAACAGAAAAACCCACACAGACGTTTCTCCGATATACCATTTTCGTCTAGGCTTATCTTTAACCTCAATGTGCTGGTCAGGCACAGGCTCCAACCTGAACGAATCTGTCTTCTTCTGAGGCAGCATCAGTTACTCCTCCTTTCCGGTTTTAAAGAACTTCATTTGCATGAGCGATAATGCAAGCGTAATGATTAACACGACAGTGGCAATCGCTGAGGCGTAGCCCATCATATCCTTTGTAAAGGCGCTTTTATATAAAAACGTGCTCAAGACTTCTGACGCGTTTCCCGGCCCGCCGCCTGTCAAAATGTACGGCTCATTAAAGACCGTAAAGGCCCCGGTCAGCGTCATGACCACCGCAACAAAAGACATCTCTTTCGTCTGGGGAACAGTAATATGAAAAAACTGCTGAATTTTACCCGCGCCGTCAAGCCGGGCCGCTTCATACAGTTCATCCGGTATTTTTTGAATCGACACAATGTACAGCATCGCAATATAACCGACAGATTGCCACTGGGACACAAAAATGACAGAAAGCATAGCTGTGCTGTCATCCCCGAGCCAGGCCCTCGTCAGCTGATCAAGACCGATGGCCTGAAGCAGCTGATTCAAAAGCCCTGTCTCCGGATTGTAAATAAAATCAAACAAAAGCGCGATCACAGTCATTGAGATGACAACCGGCAAAAAGAAAACGGTACGAAAAAACGGCGACCATTTTCTGACCAGCTTATCCTCAAGCACCGCCGCCAAAATCAAACCGCCAAATACCTGGCATACAATTGAGATCACTGCATAAAGCACATTATTGGTAAGTGCCTGATAGAAGACAGGATCATGAAATAATTCAACATAGTTTTTTAAGCCGATAAACGTTTTTTCCGGAGAAAATGAGCTCCACTGAAACAGGCTGAGGAATACATTCTCAAAAATCGGGATATAAACGAAAAGTAAAAAAACGAGAGCGGGCACCAAAAACAAATAGGGGATTATTTTATTCTGATTGACCAAGGGTATCTCATCTCCTTTATAAAAAGAAAAGGTGCGAAGCTTCACCTTTTCTTTGATTTATTCAGCTGACGCCCTCACCTGCTTTGCTGCCTTTTGAACGGCTTTCATCACCTGCTGCGGTGTCATGTCGCCGCCAAGCATTTGCTGGACGCCTGTTAGGTACGCATCTGCGACTTCAACATCGACATCCATATCAAACCATGGAACCATTGATTTGGCATCAACGATATGCTGAACGGCTTCACGCTGAATAGCTGTTGCATTTTCTTCAGTAGCCGTACCTTGCACTGCACTGTATTTCCCGACATCTTTCACGAGCTTTTCGCCCATTTTTTTCGACGTCAAGAACTGCAAAAATTCCATCGCTTCCTTCGGATGTTTTGTTCTTGAGGAAATCATGAATCCTTCCGGCGCTCCCGTTAACGCTTCTGAAGATCCTTTTTGCCCGCTGATTTCAGGAAATGGGAACATCCCGAGATTAACCGGTTCAACCAGCTTGATTTCCGCTGTTTCCGCATATATCATCGCCGACTTTCCGCTCTTAAATTGCTGTCTCACATATTCGTGGTCGACGGAGTTTACATGTTTATTAAAGTAAGGCATCAGCTCTTGAAGCTTTTCAAGTGCTTTTACGTAGCCTTCATCAGTAAATTCACCCGTTTTGGCGTTATAGTCCTTTTCCCGTGTTTTTTCATCGACCATCCGCTGATTAAGCGTGCCGATATAGTGCGAGATTGTCCAAGTCGCCTTTGTTCCGAAGCTGATCGGTGTGTAGCCATGTTCTTTCAGCTTTTTTGACACATCGATTAATTCATCCCACGTCTTCGGGGGATCAAGATTCAGCTTTTGGAAAATGTCTTTATTATAGAAGAATGATTTAGCGTCCATTTGCCACGGCACGCCATATTGCTTGTTTTCATAAGTAAATGGTGTAATTTGCGATTGAACGAGCTGTGATGACCAATCGGTGTCATTTTTGTAGTAGGACGAGAGATCAAGTGCTTTATTGCCTCTGATAAATTTAAAAGCAAACTCATCGCTCCAAGAGAAGTAAATGTCAGGAGGGCTGGTGGTTCCCAGCATGACCTTAATTTTATCTTTATAGGAGTCATTTAAAACGGCTTCAATTTGAATATCGATATCTGGGTGTTCTTTTTCAAACTCCTTAACAACCTCTTCAAAATAACTTTTTTCCGGCTCCTTCGGCCATCTGTGGAAAAATTTCAATGTCACCTTTCCGTCCGCTGAACTGCTTTGGCTCGAACAGCCTGCAATGGTGAACATACTGACAGCTGCAATGATCAAGAACAACAACATTTTCTTCAAAGGGTTGGCCTCCTCTGGACATTAGACTATAATGTTATATAACATTATAGTCTAATGCATAATGGTTCCTCATTTTCAGATCAATACTCAACTTTCCACATGTATCTTCTATGAGATAAAGGATGATTTCTCGCCTCTGCCAGCTCGTCTGCATAGCTTCTCAGCACACGATTGAGAACGAGCGGAGCAAGATAGCCTTTAACTGAATCGTCAATTGCAGTGAAGTCGTAAGATGCAGCATCAAGCACAGTGAGCTTTTTGCCATACTTTTTCGAGAAGGTAAGCGCCCGCTCTTCAAGAGGTCTTGTTTCATCTAAACCGAGCAGGATGATAAACGGCACGGATTCATCAATAATTTCAAACGGTCCGTGAAAATATTCTCCGGCATGAATGGCGTGGGAATGAATCCATTGCATTTCCATGAGAATGCAGATGCTGTAGGAGTAAGCGACACCGTAGTTTGCACCGCTTGCCATGGTATAAATAATACTTTCTTTTTCATGGGCTTTTGCAAATTGCTTGGCGTTGTCAGCTTCCTGCTTAAGGGCTTTTTCATATACAGCCTGCAATTGATCTAAGCCTTCAATTGCTTGTTGGAATTTCGTATTGTTTTCTAATACTTGCAGGATTCCAAAAACGATTTGATACAAAACGCCATAGTTTGTATTGATCGCAAGCGCCTCATCACCCCAATCGTACTGGGCAACATATTGCGCTTCCTGCGCTAAAGGAGACTCCGGTTTAAACGTCATCGCAATCGTAAGTGCACCCTTGCCCCTTGCAAACGCAGCAGCTTTGACTGTCTCCGGGGTATTTCCCGAATGCGAGCACAAAATAACAAGAGACTTTTCACCAAGCTGAACAGGGTTGCGCTGAATAAATTCGTTGGCGCTGTAGAGGTCGGAGTTTATTGATTTTGACTCTCTGTCAAACACATACTTACTCGGATACATAATGGCAGAAGACCCTCCGCATGCGACAAAGAATACATGATCAATGGTTTTCCCTTTCAAATCCTGCAAGAAAGCTTGAACCTCACGATTTACTTTTGCTGTGGCCTGACTCAAATCCTTCACTCCCCGTTTTTATTATATAACGTTATATAACATTATATATTGTTATATTAAAGTCCGCGGCTAGGATTGTCAATATTATTTTCTGAAATTTCTCAATAATTTATTCGAATGATAGACAAAGGGCCTATATGCGAAAAAATGCCCAAATCAAAAGCCAGAACTTGACTTAAGCTCTGGCTCGCTGTTCAATCCGCAGACTGACGTCTTATTTAAAAAATACCTTGTCTATGTTGTACTTCGAGTGCTGTGTATTGATGATATATGTTTCGTAAATCTCTCTTTCCATTGGATCATCAACTACACATACCTCAATTTTATATACTTCGTCTCTGTGATGTTTGATCGGTGAAACAGTGTCTTCGAAATGCTTCTTAATTCTCTGTCTTAACTTTCTGGCTTTACCGACAAACAGCAGCTCGTCATGAATGTTGTAAAACATAAAAATGCCGCCTTTGTCCCTTGGTATCTGGTGAAAGTCGATGAATCCGTGAATCGGTTTTATCTTCGGCTCGTTATCATTAGCTGACTGCTGTCGTTCAGTGATGGTGACATTCGGTGCGGGTATATCAATTTTTATCAAAATCAGTTCACGTCCTCTTTTTCATTAAAGATAAATGCTAACACATACAGAAAAGAAAAGCCAGAACAGCTTTATACTATTTGTTTGTTAAGCCTTTATTTATTATGCAAGCGCTCCGGCTAGATCATACGGGCCAAGGTCGATTTCAGTCTGCTTTCCGAGAACTAGCTTTGCGAGCTCTGCACCCAAGAACGGCCCCATCGTCAGTCCAGAAGCACCTAAACCGTTTGCAGCGTACAGGCCTTGAACATTCGGCACGGCCCCTACGACCGGCAGAAATCCCGGTGTAAACGGCCTGAAGCCCACTCTTGTTTCAACAGCAGCCGCATCAGCAAGACCCGGTGCAACGGCTAACGCTTTGCTTAATACTTCGTGCTGGCCTCCGGCTGTCACACGAAGATCATCAAGGCCTGCATCGTTTTCGTGTGTGGCGCCGGCTACAATTCTGCCGTTATCAAACGAAAGAATGTACTGATCACTCGGCGGCATGACAACCGGCCACGATCCTGTATCTGCATCTGTCATATCAAAATGCATAATCTGCGCTTTTTGAAATGACACTTGAAAATGAATGCCAAGAGGCTTCAATATCTCATTGGCCCATGCTCCCGCCGTCACAATGACCGCGTCAGCCGCAAACTGCTTTGTATCTGTTTGCATGCCGGTGACTGTTCCGTTTTCAAAAAGCAAAGACGCATTTCCTTTGATGACCGTTGCGCCGCGTTTCTCTGCAGCGCTTAAAAGCGACCGGCACAGCGCTCTTCCGTTCACACGGGCGGCACCGCTGATATGAACCGATTCATAGCCGTCAGCTAAAATCGGAAACAGCTTTTTCGTTTCACTTGCAGACAAGCGGGTAATGTCGCCGATTTCCGGCGCATCCTCCCGTCTCTTATACGCCCTTTCCTCCATTTTATCGAGTTTAGACGCGTCCGTATGAATGCTGATGGCACCGACACGTTTGTATCCTGTATCCGATTCACCGTCTTTTTCCAATTGATGGATTAAATCCTTATAGTACCGGGCTCCCCCCTTAGCAAGCTGGTACCAATCCTGATTACGGCGCTGCGAGAGCCAAGGACAGACGATCCCCGCCGCCGCATCAGTCGCTTGTCCCGGCTCTTTCCGATCAATGACAGTAACGCGAGCGCCTGTTTTTGCGAGATGATAAGCCGTCGACGCGCCCAGAATCCCTGCGCCGACGATGATGTACGATTTCATATGCAAACACCTTTTCTATTATAATGTCTATTCATTTTACCAAATAGAATGCTTTCCTTCGACCTTTTGCCCTAATGTGGAAAAACCGCGAAGTTCGTCCAATCTCTTTACTCTCCTATCGAATATCCTGTCACTATCAATAGAGAAAGGATGATACCATGAGCGAAAATCGTCATGAAAATGAAGAAAACAGACGCGATGCGGCAGTCGCAAAAGTCCAAAACAGCGGTAATGCAAAAGTCGTGGTCAGCGTGAACACAGATCAGGATCAGGCACAGGCGCAGTCACAAGACGGAGAAGACTAATGAACGAAAACATCATTCCTCTTAACAGACATACTCAAGAGATACCCACTACTGAATCTGTTATCAAAAACAGCGGCAACTCAGAGGTCCATATCGACATTCACATTGATACAATGCCAATTGCTTTTGCTATATTATGCTCTGCATTAGCCGCAAAGCAGATGACAAAAGAGGAATTCGATATGGCTTATACTCAATTGCGAGAGATGAACAGAGAAAATAACAGCAGATCATCTGTAAAGCAAATTATCAATCAGGAGACAGAAGAAGAGTAAAAAACCGCGGGCCCTGTGGCCAGCGGTTTTTCTTCTGCATACAAAAAGGACGCGACTGAATCGGTTACTTCTGTACAATTTGAATAAGGTTACCGCTTGTATCGTCGAAGACAGCTATTGTGACTTCGCCCATTTTTGTCGGTTCCATCGTAAACGTCACGCCTTTTTCCTTTAATCGGTTGTACTCTTTTTGAATATCTGCAACGCCAAACATTGTGGCCGGGAGGCCTTCGGAGAATATCTTCTTTTGATACTCCTTGGCGGCAGGATGTTCATTCGGTTCGAGTAAAAGCTCGGTTCCGTCTTGATCATCTGGAGAAACAAGCGTTATCCACCTGAATTTCCCCATGGGAACATCCTCCTTTTTTACAAACCCCAGTTTTTCTGTATAGAACTTCAGTGCCTTGTCTTGATCTTGCACGAATATACTAGTCACAATGATTTTCATATTGTTGTTGCCTCCTTTGATATTTATGGTACATGGTACTGTGCAAACAATCCGGCTTCAAGCAAAACAAACCAACATTTGTCAGAAACTCAGTACTGGTTTTATAAAATTACTCTATCCATCCTTTCAGCAAATTTTTAAGCGGTTCGTTGTTGAATATAAGTACTCGATATTTTCCCTTTCGTTTTGATGTTACGAGTCCTGCATCCTCCAGTACAGAAAGGTGTTTAGCTATCGCCTGTCGCGTAATAGAAAGGTCGTACTTTGTATTAAGACGTATCGTAAGTTCATACAACGTCAGCTCGTTGCGTTCAGATAATTCGTCTAATATAAGCCGCCGAGTCGAATCGCCGAGTGCTTTGAATATAGCGTCTTTGTTCCAATTCATATATTGAGTATAAGCAACTTATTAGTTGCATGTCAAGTATAAGCAACTGTATGGTTGCGTGATATAGGAACTGAACCTATCCGGCGCAGGTCTGAAATGTTCTAATCGATAAGGAATTAAAACCATTAAAATAACAGTGGATATGTCTCTGAAAAATAAAAGAAGACGAACTTCAAAAGTTCGTCTTCTACAATCAAATTCGGCACGCCGGCCATTTTAAAGTTGATAACTATCTCGAAAACCCTTGATAAACAAAGGGGTTTTCATCATTAACCGATAGAACCTTCCATTTCGAACTTAATCAAACGGTTCATTTCAACTGCGTATTCCATCGGAAGCTCTTTTGTGAATGGCTCGATAAAGCCCATTACGATCATTTCAGTTGCTTCTTCTTCAGAAATACCGCGGCTCATCAAGTAGAAGAGCTGCTCTTCAGATACTTTAGACACTTTCGCTTCGTGCTCCAATGAAATGTTATCATTTAAGATTTCATTGTAAGGAATTGTGTCTGATGTTGATTTGTTATCCATAATGAGCGTATCACACTCGATGTTAGAGCGGGCGCCTTCCGCTTTGCGTCCGAAGTGGACGATTCCGCGGTACGTTACTTTTCCGCCCTGTTTTGAAATCGATTTTGATACGATTGTAGATGATGTGTTTGGTGCAAGGTGAATCATTTTCGCACCTGCATCCTGATGCTGGCCTTTACCCGCAAGAGCAATAGAAAGCGTCATACCGCGCGCGCCTTCGCCTTTTAGGATACAAGCCGGATATTTCATTGTCAGCTTAGAACCGATGTTGCCGTCGATCCATTCCATTGTTGCGTTTTCTTCACAGACTGTACGCTTTGTTACAAGGTTGTAAACGTTGTTCGCCCAGTTTTGGATCGTTGTATAACGGCAGTAGCCGCCTTTTTTCACGATGATCTCAACGACCGCACTGTGAAGTGAGTTTGTTGTGTAAACAGGCGCAGTACAGCCTTCAACATAATGAACACTTGCTTCTTCGTCAACAATGATCAGTGTACGTTCGAACTGACCCATGTTCTCAGAGTTGATACGGAAGTAAGCTTGAAGCGGTGTTTCAACCTTCACGCCTTTAGGCACGTAGATGAAAGATCCGCCGGACCAAACAGCTGAGTTAAGCGCCGCAAACTTGTTATCAGTCGGCGGGATTACTTTTGCCCAGTGCTCACGGAAAATATCTTCATTCTCTTTCAGCGCGCTGTCAGTGTCTTTAAAGACGATGCCTTGCGCTTCAAGATCTTCTTTCATGTTGTGGTATACAACCTCAGATTCGTACTGAGCAGAAACACCCGCAAGGTATTTTTGTTCAGCTTCAGGAATACCGAGCTTGTCGAATGTTTGTTTAATTTCTTCAGGAACTTCATCCCAAGAACGCTCTGAACGCTCAGACGGTTTTACGTAGTACGTAATTTCGTCAAAGTTCAGTGAGTTTAAATCTCCGCCCCATTGAGGCATCGGCATATTGTAGAAATGCTCAAGTGATTTCAAGCGGAAGTCAAGCATCCATTGAGGCTCTTCTTTCATGCGAGAAATTTCTTCTACGATTTCTTTTGTCAATCCGCGCTCTGAACGGAAAATGGAAACGTCCTTGTCGTGAAAACCATACTTGTATTCACCAATATCAGGCATTTTTTTAGCCATCCATTTTCACTCCAATCCTTTTAATTGCCGCCTTCTTCTTTCGCGACTCCTTTTTCAAGTGCTTTCCATGACAGGGTTGCACATTTGATACGGGCCGGGAATTTTGAAACGCCTTGAAGGGCTTCAATATCCCCGAGATCTATAGAATCATCATACTCTTTCCCTTGCATCATATCCGAGAAAATCTTAGACATGGAAAGGGCAGTTTCAATATCTTTCCCTTTAATCGCCTGAGTCATCATCGAAGCGGATGCCATTGAAATGGAACAGCCTTCCCCTTCAAACTTCGCATCTTCCACGATGTCTCCGTCAAGCTTCATTGTCAGTCTGATGCGGTCGCCGCATGTCGGATTGTTCATATCCACGACAATGCTGTCATTCAAAACCCCTTTATTTCGCGGGTTTTTGTAATGATCCATAATCACCTGTCTGTACAATGTATCTAAGTTTGCATTAAAAGACATTTGTAAAATACTCCTTTGTCTTTTGAAGAGCTTCCACAAGCTTATCAATCTCTTCCTCTGTATTATACAGATAAAAGCTTGCTCTTGCAGTAGCAGTTACATCCAGCCATTTCATCAGCGGCTGCGCACAATGGTGGCCGGCTCTGACTGCGATTCCCTCCGCATCAAGCACAGTCGCCACATCGTGCGGATGAACATCATCAAGGTTAAATGTGACAAGCCCGGCACGCTCTTCCGGCCCGTAAACCGTTACGCCGTCAAGCTGGCGGAAGCGTTCAAGCGCATAAGCTGCAAGCTTGTGCTCATGGCGGGAAATCTCATCAAGACCGATTTCTTCGAGAAAATCAATGGCGGCACCGAGGCCGATTGCTCCTGCAATAATCGGCGTACCCGCTTCGAATTTCCACGGAAGCTCTTTCCAAGTTGATTCATAAAGCCCGACAAAGTCGATCATTTCACCGCCGAATTCGGCAGGCTCCATGTTTTCCAGCAGGGCTTTCTTTCCGTACAGCACACCAACACCAGTAGGTCCGCACATTTTATGGGAAGAAAGCGCAAAGAAGTCGCAATCGAGATCCTGCACGTCAATTTTCATGTGAGGCGTGCTTTGTGCACCGTCCACCACAATGACAGCCCCATTGTCATGAGCGATTTTCGCCATTTCTTTAATCGGGTTGACCGTGCCGAGAACATTAGATACATGAGACACCGCAACAATTTTTGTGTTGCTTGTGACCGTTTCTCTGACGTCTTCTAAAGAAATCGTTCCGTCTTCCTGCAGCGGAATATATTTTAATGTGGCGCCAGTTGCTTTTACAGCCTGCTGCCACGGAATGATATTCGCATGATGCTCCATGTAGGTGATGACCACTTCATCACCAGGTTTCAGGTTGGCGCGCGCATAGCTTAACGCCACCATATTCAGTGATGTGGTCGTGCCTTTTGTGAAAATAATCTCAGCCATTGACTTCGCGTTAATAAACTTGCGGACTTTTTCACGCGCTCCTTCATAACCATCTGTCGCTCTGGTTCCAAGTGTATGGACGCCCCGGTGAACATTGGAATTGTATTGGTTATAATACTTATCCAGTGTTTCAATGACAGCACGCGGCTTCTGGGAAGTCGCCGCGCTGTCGAGATAAACGAGATCATGTCCGTTCACTTGCTGATGAAGGATCGGGAACTGTTCACGAATATCTGTGATATTCATTACTTCACTTTCCTTTCGATAACAGAAACTAATTGTTTCTTAACGCCTTCAATCGGAAGTTCATTTACTACCGGTGCAAGGAATCCGTAAATGACTAAGCGTTCTGCTTCTTCTTTCGGAATTCCGCGGCTCATCAGGTAGTAAAGCTGAATAGGGTCCACACGGCCGACAGATGCCGCATGTCCTGCAGTTACATCGTCTTCGTCAATTAAAAGAATAGGGTTTGCGTCTCCGCGTGCTTTTTCGCTGAGCATCAGCACGCGTGATTCTTGCTCCGCATTCGCTTTAGAAGCGCCATGTTCGATTTTGCCGATTCCGTTAAAGATAGAAGAAGCGGAATCCTTCATCACACCGTGCTTCAAGATATAGCCTTCAGAAGCTTTACCGAAATGGATGATTTGTGTTGTGAAGTTTTCTGTTTGCTCTCCTCTTCCGACAACAACCGTTTTCGTATCGCCGTATGTGCCGTCACCGTAAAGGTTTGTTGTGTTTTCGGAAATCGTGTCGCCGTCGTTCATCAGGCCAAGAGCCCACTCGATTTTGCTGTCGCGTCCGCGCGCAGCACCGCGGCGGTTCACATAAGTTGTCACACCGCTTGACAGATTATCCACCGCACCGTATGTCACGCTGGCATTATCACCTGTGATGACCTCACTGATAATATTGAAGACAGCGTCTTTCGGGTTTACAGTGCTGATGTAGTTTTCTACATATGTTACAGAGCTGTGGTCTTCAGCCACAATCAGCACGTGGTTGAATAGAGCTGTATCATTGCTTTCGTGGACATAAACAGCCTGAACCGGCGTCTCCACCTGAACATTTTTCGGAACATAAAGGAATGCTCCTCCGTTAACAAGAGCCGCGTGAAGTGCAGTTAACTTATGTTCGTCAACCTTCACGCCGTCCTTCATAAAGTATTTCTCCACCAAGTCGCTGTGCTCGCGTGCAGCAGTCAGAATATCAGTGAAGATGACGCCTTTGTCTTTCAATTCTTGAGAAAGAGAAAGATGTGCAGGCGTCTGGTCACGCTGTACGTATAATGTTTTATCTTCGTTTTCAATGTCGATCAGCGCTTTTACTTCATCAGTCAAATCTTCTAATGAAGAAAGCGGTTCGTTATCTACTGTATGCTTCGCGAAATTCGTGAAGTTCCAGTTTGTGATTTTTGTTTTGTCAGGTTTCGGCATCGGCAGATCCTCAGCTTGTTCAAGAGCCTGTAAGCGCAGGTTCTTCAGCCAGGCAGGTTCTTGGTGCTTTTCGGAAAAGCTTTTGAGATACTCCTGATCTACGGATAGTTTTGTACCTAGTGTCATATTAATCCCCCTAACGCTTACGCTTCTTGGCCAACAGTTTCGTCTTCAATGCCAAGTTCTTGTTTGATCCAGTCATAACCTTCTGCTTCAAGACGCTGTGCAAGCTCTGCACCGCCGGATTTTACAACGCGGCCTTGCATCATAACGTGAACAACATCCGGAGTGATGTAGTTTAACAGGCGCTGATAGTGAGTGATCATCAAGCAGCCGAAGTTTTCGCTGCGCATTTTGTTGATCCCTTTTGATACAACTTTCAAAGCGTCAATATCAAGACCTGAGTCAATTTCATCAAGGATGGCGATTTTCGGTTCAATCATCATTAATTGAAGGATTTCGTTGCGTTTTTTCTCCCCGCCTGAGAAGCCTTCGTTAAGATAGCGCTGAGCCATTTCAGGGTCCATTTCAAGGAACTCCATGTTTTCGTCCATTTTGCGGATGAATTTCATGAGAGAAATTTCATCGCCTTCTTCTCTGCGCGCGTTGATTGCTGAGCGAAGGAAGTCGGCATTTGTCACACCGCTGATTTCACTTGGGTACTGCATCGCAAGGAATAAGCCTGCCTGCGCACGCTCGTCCACTTCCATCTCCAGTACATCTTTGCCGTCAAGCGTGATGCTGCCTTTTGTTACTTCATATTTAGGATGCCCCATAATAGCAGCTGATAATGTGGATTTACCAGTTCCGTTCGGGCCCATTACTGCGTGGAATTCTCCACCTTTTATTTCAAGGTTTACACCCTTTAAGATCTCTTTCCCTTCGATTTCAACGTGAAGATCTTTGATCGTTAATGTTGAAGCAGCCATATCTATACCTCCAAAAATATATAATCATTATTCTCATTTTATTCTCATTCTAATTTTATAACAAATGAAAAGTAAATACAACTTTTTATCGTGCCTTGCACATTCCTCAAGTTTAACAAAGATCAGCACTTTATTAAAGCGATTGAAAAAGAAAAAGAGTGGATTCCCACCCTTTTTTAAAAGATTGATTTTCTCAATAAGCTCCCGCAGAAATCCGCTTGCTTTTTTCATAATCAAGCTCTCTCTGCCGCTCTACTTTCATTCTTGTTTCCAGCCGGCGTCCATATTCCTCGTATCCAATTCCGTGTGACAGCTGCATCGCTTTTTCCATTTCTGACGTATAATCGAGGTTCAGTCTGTCCTGGCTGCTGCAAATAATGAATCAATCCCTTCATATATTTGCTTTTTATTGTACCAGTGCTGCGTGGGATGCCGCAAAAACGATTTGGCGTGAAATAGCGGCAGATGAGACGAAAGCATCCTTTCAGAACAAATGAGAATGGTTTTTCGGAATATTCCTTCTCTTAATGCGTGGTGTTTCCGAATTCCTCAATGCACTGTTGAACGACTGTCACGCCTTGGCTGAAAGCCGCGCCGCCTCCAAATGCCGCTGCCACACTGACGGCTTCGAGAATGTTTTCTTCTGTCGCTCCCTGATCGAGACAGCCTTTTGTATGATAGATCATGCAATATTCGTCCTGAGCATTGATGGCAATTCCGAGGGCGATCAGCTGTTTTTCTCTTTCAGTCAGAGAATTCCCGGCAAAGCACTGTTCAGTAAATTCGTTAAATTTTCTTCCCATCAGCGGCATCTTTTGTTCAAATGTGCCTAAACCATGTTTATATTGTTTTAACGCGTCCTGCATGCTTCCTCTGTCTTGATTCAAAGAAAATCCCTCCATCTGTTTAACATTCCTTTTTATTATGAACAGCTTTTAGGAAAATACGCGAAAAAAACCCCGGATTTCTCATCCGGGGTTTCAGTCTTATTCAGATACAGGAAGCACAGCTCCGTCGTATTTTTTCTCGATGAAGTCTTTGATCTTTTTAGAATGAAGAACTTCCATCAGCGCTTTGATTTTGGCAGAATCTTCTTCGCCTTTTCTTACTGCGATAATGTTAGCGTATGGGTTGTTTTTCGTTGATTCTACTTCAATTGCATCTTTTTTAGGATTTAATTTATTTTGGATCGCATAGTTTACATTGATGAAGGCCGCGTCTCCTTCTTTGTTTTCATATGCTTTTGCCGTTAATTCAGGCGCTACTTTTTTGAATTCAAGGTTTTTCGGGTTTTTCTTAATGTCTTTCAATGTTGCGTCAACTGTTTCTACCTTAGAATCAAGAGTGATTAATCCAGCGTTTTCAAGCATTGCAAGCATACGTCCTTGTTCAGCAACGTTGTTTGTCAGAATGATTGTCGCACCGTCTGGAAGGTCTTTCAGTGATTTGTATGTTTTAGAGTAAATACCGAATGGCTCTAAGTGAACAGCGCCGGCATTCACAAGTTTGTAATCTGTGTTTTCTTTCATTTCTTGCTCAAGGTAAGGAATGTGCTGGAAGTAGTTCGCGTCCACTTCTTTATCAGCTAAAGCTTTATTGTACATTTTGTAATCACTAAGCACTTTCACTTTCAGCGTATAGCCTTTTTCTTTCAGCAATGGTTCAGCTTCTTTTAAAATTTCCGCATGCGGTGTTTTTGTTGCCGCAACGACAATTTCTTTCTTGCCGGATTCAGCGCCGTTATTCGAACCGCAGGCAGCCATGACTCCTGCAAATACAAACAGTAATGCACCCAAAAATAGCTTTTTCAATGTAAATCCTCCCTTATCGTTTGTCTATAATATTTGTTATTAGATCACCGATGATTTGAATAATAAACACGATGATTAAAATAAACACAGTAGCAACGAAGGTAACATCAGCGTTATTAGACTGATATCCTTCTACGTACGCAAGGTTTCCAAGGCCTCCTGAACCAATGGCTCCGGCAATTGCCGTTGAGCCGATCAAAGCGATGGCAGTAACCGTAATGCCAGAAATAAGAGCAGGCATTGATTCCGGAATCAGCACTTTGAAAATAATCGTAGACGTTTTCGCGCCCATTGATTTAGCTGCTTCAATCACACCTTTATCCACCTCACGCAACGCGATTTCAACAAGGCGCGCGTAAAATGGTGCCGAGCCGATTACCAGCGCCGGCAATGCGGCGTTTGGCCCTAAGATCGTGCCGACTAAAAATTTCGTAAAACCTAATAGTAAAATAATTAAAATAAGGAACGGAATCGATCTGAATATGTTAACAACGGCCGCAATCACTGAGTTGACCGCTTTATTCTGCCAGAGGCTTCCTTTGCTCGTCAGAAAGAGCAGCAAGCCGAGGATGACCCCGATGACAAAAGCAAACAGTAAAGAAATCAGCGTCATATAAAGTGTTTCATATGTCGCGTTCCATAATTCAGTTAAATCAACGTTCGGGAAGTATTTTTCAAACATTCGTGATCACCTCTGCTTTCACCTGTTTGTCATTAATGAATCGGATCACGTTTTGCACTTCTTCCTCGTCTCCGTCAATGTGGATGAACAGTGAACCGTAAGCCCCATCCTTCGTCTGCGAAATTTTCCCTTGCAGAATATTGACGCTGACATTGAAGTTTCTGATCATCTCTGTAATCAGAGGCTGTTCAGCTGACTCACCGACAAATGTGAGCTGAACCATTTTTCCTGATGCTGTATCATCAAGAAGGTGCTGAAGCGTCTCTTTCGTTTCTTCCGGCTCTGTCACCTGTTGAACAAATCGTTTTGTCATTTGTTCCTTTGGATTTTTAAAGACATCGAGAACCTCGCCTTCTTCGACCACCTTGCCGTTTTCCATGACGGCGACTCTGTTGCAGATTTTGCGGATGACATGCATTTCGTGCGTAATCAGCACAATCGTCAAACCGAGTCTTTCATTAATATCGGACAATAGATCCAGAATTGAATCTGTCGTTTGCGGATCTAATGCTGATGTCGCTTCGTCACAAAGGAGAACCTTCGGATTGTTTGCAAGCGCTCTGGCAATTCCGACACGCTGCTTCTGCCCGCCGCTCAGCTGGGACGGATATGATTTTTCTTTTCCTTCTAAACCTACCAGTTTAATCAGTTCATTGGCGCGCTTGATCCGCTCGCTCTTTTTCACCCCGGCAATTTCTAAAGGAAACATGATATTATCTCTGACAGTCCGCGACCAAAGCAAATTGAAATGCTGGAAAATCATACTGATCTCATGGCGTGCTTTTCTTAAACCGCGTCCATTTACTTCATTAATTTTGGTTCCCGCCACTTCCACGGTTCCTGAGGTTGGTTTCTCAAGGCCGTTCAGCAGACGGATTAAGGAACTCTTACCAGCTCCGCTATATCCTATAATTCCAAAAATCTCACCTTTTTTAATGGAAAGCGAGACGTTTTGGACAGCATTGACATCTCCATGTTTCGACTTGTAAACTTTTGAAACATCCTGAAGATTGATCAAAGCAATCACCTGCCTTAACACTATTCTAAGAAATCTTCCGGTTTTTTCTGCAAAAGAAAAGCCTTTCTGCACACTTGAGCAGAAAGGCTTATATAAAATGCCTTTCTCTCATCTTTCAAAGCTGAACGCTTCGTGTGAATTGGCACCATTTCAACAGTGTTGATGGTTGCCGGGCTTCATAGGGCACTTCCCTCCACCTCTCTTGATAAGAGAAATATATAGTCTTTTTCGTCCGGAAATTCTTAATGTAGAATAGCACGGCGAATGATTAAATGTCAATAAAATAAATGATGTCAACTTTTACTATTATAATAATTTATTATTTTTTAATTTTTTAAAATCCTCTGAAAAAATCCATTTGTCAGCCAGAGAATGGCTTCCAGCTTTAACAGGGCCCTGAATGACCCCTTTACTTTGAGGCTTCCGCTCTGAATCAGGTGCTGAAGGGAAATGTCTCCGTGCAATAAATCAATAATTTCCGTTTGGTTTCCGTAAAAGGTCAGGTTGGACGTTTGGGGCGGAGAAACTTTTTTCATTTCTCCCTGTTCGTTTATTGAGACGGTTAAGGCTTCTGCTTCTCCTTGGAAGGTAATGAGCAATGTTGAGGCATTCAAAAGGGGTTTTAAAAACAGATGCTGATACTCATCTTCTAAAACTTCCGCTTTCTCCATATGTACAACCTCCTATTTGTTGGTCATACATACACATTTCTCTCTTTGTCGCAAGAACCCCTTTATAAAACGAACGACAATTTCATTGGATATGCTGAGAAATATGTCATAAATGGGATGCGGAAGATGATTTTTGTTTGATCAGCTCATATAAATAAGAAACGGAATGAAATGCATATCCTCTTTCGACCATCTTTCCGCCTTTAAACAGCAGAAAACAAGGGACGCTTTCAATTTGATACACTTTTGCGAATGTCGGAGAGTAATTGACATTGTTTTGATAGAAGGCGACATCCGGCAGCATTTCTTTCACCACTGTCAGCATTTTGCTTGCAAGCTGGCAGGTGCCGCAAAACGGAGTATATAAATATAGAAGGTACACATCATCTTCAATGTGATCAAGTTCGTGTTCTTGGAGTTCTTTCATGCTATACACCTCGGGACTTTCTTTCAAGAAAAATAGTATGGACATTCAGATTCGCACGCAGCAATACAGAAGCGATATGGTGCCTGGGCGCAGCCGCTACTTCCTTATAGGCTCTGTCGATATGGAGATGGCAGGCTTCATTAAATTCACGCTTCAGCTGTTTTCTCAATTTCTCACCTGATTCATCAGCATCAACTAATATATAGACGTCTTTATCATAAAGCTCGTCAGCCAATTCCTCGAGCCTCAGCTGGCTGATTGTTCCGTTTGTGCAGATAATGCGCACCGGTTCATTCAGGACGCTTTCGATTTTCTCTTTATCTGATTTCCCCTCGACAATCATAACCTTTTCCAGCTCATCCATCTTCATCTTGTTCACCTGCCGCGTCAAATTTGAAACGTTCAGATTGTAAAAGAAGGCAGTGAAATTCACCGCCAACATTAACACCAGCCGTTTTCGTAGTCACAATCTACATATTTTGCGTCGTCTCCAGAGACCACATCGGCTGTCTTATAAAATTTCTCATTTTCAAAGGAATAACCGGACTTAAGCTCATATTCATTCATGCTTGTCATTTGGCCGATCATCTCATTATCATGATATAACGAGAGCCGGCCATTTTGAAAGCGGCCTGTCACGTCATTGGTGACATCGAGCTTTTGTTTGTCGAAAGCCATATTGGACACCTCCCATAACGTTAGCGTGTCCAATTGCTTTTACGGCTATCCTGTTTTAGTCTTCTTGTGTCATCTCTTCGTATTGCTCTGCTGTCATCAGTTTTTCAATTTCAGAAGCGTCAGATGGCTCAACTACGATCATCCATGCTTTTTCGTACGGAGATTCGTTGACGAATTCCGGACTGTCATCAAGATCTTCGTTTACTTCCACAACCGTTCCGTTAATCGGTGCATAAAGCTCAGATACCGTTTTAACGGATTCAACACTGCCGAATGGCTCGTCCGCTTTGATTTCAGCGCCCACTTCAGGAAGTTCGACAAACACGATGTCGCCTAGTTCGGACTGGGCAAAATGCGTAATTCCGATTCTGGCTTTTTCTCCTTCAACTTTTACCCACTCGTGTTCTCCTGAGTAACGCAAATCTTTTGGTATGCTCAATTGAATCCCTCCATTTTTTACAGCACTACAATAAGAAGATACCACACTTTTCAAAAAAAATTTACATTAAGCCCAGTTTTCTTCAAATTGGTCTTCTTTAAATCCGACAGTCACTTTTTCGCCGTCTGTTGTAAGCGGGCGTTTGATCAGCATGCCATCTGAAGCCAGCAGCTCGAGCTGTTCGTCCTCTGACATGTGATACAGCTTTTCCTTGAGATTGAGCTCGCGGTATTTCATGCCGCTCGTGTTGAAAAATTTCTTGAGATCCAGCCCGCTTTTTTCATAAAGCGTTTTTAATTCTTCTTTGCTTGGCGGCTGCTCAGCAATATGTATTTCGTTTATTTCTTTCCCATGCTCTTCAAGCCACTTCTTTGCTTTGCGGCACGTTCCGCATTTAGGGTACCAGTAAAAAGTTAACGACATCTTCTTCCCCCTCAATAAAATAATCGAGGTTATTTTAACACAGTTTGTTTTAAAAACCTAAAACAGTGCTTCTTAAAAAAGAGCTCCGCGCATGCGGAGCTCATGGCCAATCAGACAATATATTTCTCAGCCTCAAAAATGCCTGCCGCCGCCTCGCGTTTTTTCTGAATCACGTTTTTAGGCGTTACGCGTGTCAGCTTGCGCAGAGCGGAAAGCATCATGCGGAGTGAATCTCCTTCTTCCATTGCGATAAGGGATTCCTTCGCATGCGCTTCAATTTCGTTAAAGGCCTCTTGAACGAAAATTTCTGTGTACAGCACCTTTTGCGCTGCTTTTTCAGCGCCTTGAGCGGCAATGGCCTTTTCCGTTCTGAGCACGGCTGATTCCATTGCGTATACATTGCTGACGATATCCGCTACGTTCACGAGAATTTCTTGCTCACGATCGATGGCTTTTCCGTATTTTTGCGCGGCTAGGCCGGCAGCAAACAACGCAATTTTTTTGGCTTGCTTGACGATATATTTCTCCTGCTCTAAGACGCCGCTTCCAGGCTCTTCAGGCATAAGCATCATGAGTTCTTCCTGCAGCGACTGCGCTTTTTCGAATAAAGGCAGCTCGCCTTTAAGCGCTTTTTTCAGGAAGGTGCTTGGCACGATTAACCGGTTGATTTCGTTTGTGCCTTCAAAAATCCGATTGATCCTTGAATCCCTATAGGCCCTTTCTACTTCGTACTCCTGCATAAAGCCGTAGCCTCCATGAATCTGCACGCCTTCATCAACGATATAATCAAGCGTTTCAGAGCCGAATACCTTATTCAGAGAGCATTCGATGGCGTATTCCGCAATCGATTTGGCGATTTGCCGGCCGTCCTTGAGATCTTCGGCCGTGAACTGGCTCATATTGTCTTCAAACAGTCCGACGGTTCTGTATACAGAGCTTTCCATCGCATACAGCCTTGAGGCCATTGTCCCGATTTTTTCCTGTGTCAATGAAAAACCAGCAATCGGCGTTTTAAATTGGCGGCGCTGATTTGCGTATGCCGCAGACAGCTCGATGACGCGTTTAGATGCGCCGATTGTGCCAACCGCCAGTTTGTAACGGCCGATGTTTAAAATATTAAAGGCGATGACATGCCCTTTGCCGATTTCTCCGAGCAGGTTTTCCTTTGGCACTTCAGCTTGATCCAGAATGAGGGTTCTTGTCGATGATCCCTTGATTCCCATTTTCTTTTCTTCCGGTCCCGTGGAGACACCCGGGAACTCTTTTTCTACAATAAAGGCTGAAAACTTGTCGCCGTCTACCTTAGCGTAAACCACAAATACATCGGCAAAAGCAGAGTTGGTAATCCACTGTTTTTCCCCTGTTAATACATAATGCGTTCCTGCTTCATTCAGCACAGCTGTTGTTTTTGCTCCAAGTGCATCAGATCCAGAGCCAGGCTCAGTCAGAGCATAAGCGGCGATCTTTTCGCCTGAAGCGAGTCCCGGCAAATATTTTTTCTTTTGTTCTTCTGATCCGAAAAAGACGATCGGCAAGGAACCGATACCGACATGTGCCCCATAAGAAAGAGAAAAGCTTCCCGCACGCGAAAATTTCTCAGTGATGAGTGCCGAGCTGATTTTATCAAGGCCGAGCCCTCCGTATTCTTCCGGCACATCGGCGCCAAGCAGCCCTAGTTCGCCCGCTTTCTTCAACAGTCTGACAGAATGCTCGAATTGATGGTTTTCGATATCATCTATATGAGGAAGAACATCTTGCTCGATGTAATCCTCTGTTGTTTTTGCAATCATTTTATGCTCGTCAGTGAAATCCTCCGGTGTATACATTTGATCGTATGTGACATCCTCGATTAAAAATCCGCCGCCTTTTTGTACTTCAGCCGTTTTTTTTGCCATTTGTTTTTCCCCCTTTAGCATAATTCAAATACACCGGCCGCTCCCATCCCGCCGCCGATACACATGGTCACGACTCCAAATTGCTCGTTTCTCCGTTTCATTTCATGGATGAGTGAGAGTGTAAGCTTTGTGCCCGTACAGCCAAGCGGGTGTCCAAGCGCGATTGCGCCCCCGTTGACATTCACTTTTTCTTCATCAATTCCCAATTCCCTGATTACTTGAATGGCCTGTGAGGCAAAAGCTTCATTCAGTTCAAACAAGCCAATGTCCTGCAGCTGAAGTCCGGCAAGCTTCAAAGCGCGCGGAATCGCTTCCACCGGTCCGATTCCCATCACTTCCGGCGGCACGCCGCCTACCGCAAAGGAGCGGAATTTCACAAGCGGCGCCAGGCCAAGAGCATCGGCTTTTTCCCGGTCCATCAGCATGACAGCCGCCGCTCCGTCACTCGTTTGCGAGGAATTGCCCGCAGTCACCGTCCCGTCAACGGAAAAGGCCGGGCGCAATGTCGATAAGATGTCTGCAGTCGTTTGCGGGCGAACACCTTCATCCTGAGAAAATACAAATTGTTTTTCCTGAGGCTTATGGTTTTCTCCAATTTCTGTCACCGTCACTTCTACGGGTACAATTTCATCTTTAAATTTTCCTTCTGCAAGGGCTTTAGCGGCGTTTTGGTGGCTGCGAACGGCAAACGCGTCTTGATCCTCACGGGAGACGCCGTATTTTTTCGCGACTTGCTCGGCTGTGTGGCCCATGCTCATATAATATTCCGGTGCCTTTTCTGCCAAAGCAAGGTTCGGACGGGTAACATGCCCCATCATCGGTACTTGCGACATGGATTCTGCTCCGCCGGCGATCGCTGTATCGTAGGCGCCGAGCATAATTTTTTCTGCTGCATATGCAATAGACTGAAGGCCTGAAGAGCAATAACGGTTAACTGTAATCGCCGGAACTGTGTACGGCAGGCCCGCGAGCGCACCGATATTTCTCGCCATATTAAGCCCCTGCTCCGCTTCAGGCGTTGCACAGCCAATAATCAAATCGTCAATATTGCCTTCGTAGCCGCCTGCCCGTTTCAGCGTCTCTTTTACACAAATCGCTCCCAAATCATCCGGGCGAACGCTGGCCAACGATCCTTTTTTTGCTTTTCCAACCGGTGTTCTTGCACCTGACACAATGACTGCCTCTTTCATAAGCTCCCTCCTAATTCCGTAAAGGTTTACCTTTCACAAGCATATGCTGCATTCTCGCTTGAGATTTTGCCTCTCCTGCCAAACTCAAAAACGCTTCTCTTTCGATCTCCAATAAATACTCTTCATCAACCTCTGTACCAAACGGCACTTTTCCGCCCGCAATGACATAAGCGAGTTTTTTCGCGATCTTGAAATCATGCTCAGATATATAGCCGGACAGCTTCATCTGCTCAGCGCCAAGCAAGAGTGCCGCATAACCGGTTTCTCCCGGCACCTTGACCTTTTCTTTTACAGGCGGCCGCCAGCCGGTATCGTATAAAGATGCGGCCAGCTGCTTCGCATCGTATAACAGGTGGTCTTGATTCACGCTGATCTGATCCGTTTCTTTTAAGATGTTCATCTCACGAGCCTCTTGAGCGGAAGCGGACACTTTCGCCATCGCAATCGTTTCAAATGTTTTCATTGCCGCATTCATCGGATCAAGGCCGCGACGAAGATGATTGATGTACAGCTCTTTGTTACCTCCTCCGCCAGGGATGAGGCCGACACCGGATTCCACAAGTCCCATATAGGCTTCGCTTGCCGCTTGAATGCGCGCCGCAGGCAGGCATACTTCCGTTCCTCCGCCGAGCGTCATGCCAAATGGCGCGGCGACGACCGGTTTCGCACTGTATTTGATCTTCATCATCGTCTCCTGAAAACGGCGGATCACAAAATCAACTTCCAAAAAGTTGTCATCTTGGACTTCCATTAAGATCATGGCGAGATTCGCGCCGACGCAGAAATTTTTCCCTTGATTGCCGATGACAAGCCCCTTGTAATTCCGTTCTGTTTCCTCTAATCCTTTGTGGATCATTTGAATGATATCGAGGCCGATCGCATTGCTTTTCGAATGAAATTCAAGAAGGGCCACATCATCTCCAAGGTCAATTAAGCTTGCTCCGCTGTTTTTCGCAATCACGCCTTTTGTTTCTTTAAGTGCTTGTAAATGAATTCGTTTTTTATTTTCTTTCACGGCTCTGTATTCGCCTCGGTCATAATAAAATACCGTTCCGTTCTCTTTGATGTAGAAGGTTTCATTTCCTTTGTCCAGCATCTCTTTTATCCAGCCAGGCATATCTGCTCCAAGCTGCTCAAGCTTTTCCGCTGACTGCTTGAGGCCGATGGCGTCCCACATCTCAAAAGGTCCCAGTTCCCAGCCGAATCCCCACTTCATGGCTTGGTCAATCGCATGAATATCATCGGCAATCTCGCCAAGCAGCTCGGCTGAGTAAAGCAGGGTTTGAGAAGTGATATTCCACAGCAAACGGCCGGCCCTGTCATCCGAATAAATAAGCGCTTTCATTTTGGCTTTTGTCCCTTTTGCCTGTTTTGCCGCTTCAAGTGCCGGTGATTTCATTTTTGTCCGCTCGCCGTAAGTAAGCGTCACTGGGTCAAGCTCATAAATCGTTTTTCCTTCTTTTTTATAAAAGCCTTGGCCGGCCTTACTTCCGATCCACCCTTTTTCCAGCATATCGTTCATGAAGCTTGGAAGGCGAAACACTTCTTTTTCATCGCCATCAGCTTTGTCATACACATTTCGGGCAACGTGGGCGAATGTATCGAGACCGACCACATCAAGCGTTCTAAAGGTAGCGCTTTTCGGCCTGCCGATCAGCGGTCCTGTGATCGAATCAACCTCCCCGACCTGATAGCCGCCTTTCAGCATTTCTTGGACTGTCACGAGAAGCCCGTACGTCCCGATGCGGTTTGCGATAAAGTTCGGTGTGTCCTTTGCTGTAACAACACCTTTCCCGAGGACATTTTCTCCGAAAGCTGTCATAAACTTTAAAATATCAGGATCCGTTTCTTTAATCGGAATGATCTCCAGCAGCTTTAAATAGCGTGCGGGATTAAAAAAATGCGTTCCGAGAAAATGGGCTTTAAAATCATCCGACCTGCCTTCAGCCATTTCCTGCACTGATATGCCGGATGTGTTGCTTGAGACGATGCTTCCAGTCTTTCGATGTTCATCCACAAGAGCGAAAATTTTCTTTTTGACTTCAAGGTTTTCGACAACGACCTCAATAATCCAATCTGCTTCTTTCAGTTTTTCTGCATCATCCTCCAGATTGCCCGGTGTAATATAGGAGGTATTTTTCGCTGATGTGAGGGGAGCGGGCTTTTGTTTCAGCAGTTTTTTCACCGCCTGCCGGCTCAGCCTGCTGCGCATCTCCGGACTGTCCTTCGTCAGCCCCCTTTTTTCCTCTTCCTTTGTCAAATCGTTCGGCACAATATCTAGCAGCAGGACAGGAATTCCGATGTTAGCCAAATGCGCCGCAATCCCGGAACCCATTACCCCCGATCCTAAAACGGCTGCCTTCCGAATGTGTTTGTGCATGAGATATCCCCCTTGAACATTGAATGAATAATCATTCATTTTTTGACCAAAAAAAATGAAACTCGTTTCTTCTTTCATCTTAAAAGATTTCCGGTTCGACTTCAATAGCTAATTTGTTATTTTTTTGTATGAAGCCTATAAAAGTCGGGCAACTTAAGCCCGGAGGTGAAGGGAATGGTACGAGAGAAAAAAAATCCGTCTTCAGCGGCAGTCAGCGCGGCGAGCGTAAAGGGAGATGCCGGTCCGACTCAGCATTACGGCGGCGGAAAACGGACAAGTCAAAATCAGCAGTATAAAAAACATAACATGGAACAATCATAATGCAGCTGCTTCCCGCGGCTGCTTTCACTTTTTCAAAATTCCTTTTAACACAAACGCTGCATTGGCAGGCCGTTCTGCAATTCTTCTCATAAAGTAGCTGAACCAGTCCGTTCCATATGGGACATACACACGCATTCTGTAGCCTTCCTTGGCGAGTTCCTTCTGACGCTCCGGCCTGATGCCGTATAGCATTTGAAACTCAAATTGCGATGCGGGGATTTGATGTTCGACGACGAGCTGTTTCGTAAATGCAATGATGTCATCGTCATGTGTGGCGACAGCCGTGTAGTTCCCGCTTAACAACTGCAGCTTTATTAAGCTCTGAAAATGAAGGTCCGTTCCTCTTTTGTCGGGAAACGCTACGGCCGCAGATTCTTTATAAGCGCCTTTTACAAGTCTGAGATTCGGCTTTAAGTCCCGCATCTTTCTGATATCTTCTGCCACCCGGTACAGATACGCCTGAATGACCGTGCCGAGCTTCTCAAATTCCTGTTTGCATTGCCTGTAAATAGAAAGTGTCTGTTCATAATGAGAATAGTCTTCCATATCAATGGTAACAGCAACATCATATTGCTTCGCAACGGAAAGAATGGCGCGCAAATGAGTAAGAGCAAGTTCTTCTGAAAGATCGAGCCCGATTGAGGTCAGCTTAAGTGAAAGCTCTGAGTCCAATTGATGTTCGGCAATGGCTTGAATGGCTTTCTTGCATTCCTCCGCGACTTGGTTTGCTTCTTTTTCCGAAGCTGCATACTCGCCTAAATAATCAATTGTTGCACACAAACCGGATCTGTTTAGCCTTTTGACGGTCTTAACCGCCGATTCAATCGTATCCCCTGCGACAAACCTTCGTGCTCCAAGCCGCGTTCCGTATGCTTTTGCGAACTTGGTAAGTGTTTTATTTTGAGATAAGAATAAAAACACATGTCTCAACATCCGACTCCCTCCCGCCGTCATCTTCAAAACCCTGTATATAACTCCCAGTCTGAAGGAAACTATAAAATGAACAGAAACCAAAGGAGGATCACAATGGATAATCAGCAGCAATCTCAAATGCCGCCTTCCGTTATTTCGACAAAGGATCATTTGTATCTCAATGACATGCTGAACTGGAATTTGCTCGCGATGAAAAAAGCGCATTTCATGGCGCAGCAGTGCCAGGATCAAACGTTAAAGCAAGAACTCGACCGCATCGGACACATGCATCATGATCACTATCAAAGAATATTAAAGCACCTGCAGCCAGGCCAGCAGCAGTCCGGCTACATCCAATAAGGAGGCGCCAGAATGAATCAGCAAAATCAAAAAATCAGCAATCCGCAGACACCTGTACCGACAACATCGGAAATGAATGACAGAGATTTCGTCAACGAATTGCTGACAACCGAAAAATACATGACAACAGCTTATTGCACTGCCTTGCACGAATTCAGCCACGAGTCTCTTTATCAGGATATTCAATCCATTTTTGATGAGTCACAAAAAGCGCAAAGAAAACTATATGATCTCATGTTCCAATATGGATGGTATTCTGTTGAAGCGGAGGATGCACAAAAGCTGCAGCAGTCCTATCAAAAATTCCAGCAGACCATTCAGCAGCAGTCTCCTTATCAGCAATAACAATATCAGTAAAAAGGATACGATGTTCTTTCAGGCATCTATCCTTTTTTTGTGTAAAATCAGTTGACTTTTCATTTACGCTTATTTATATTTAATAAGCATTAACTATTTTGTTATCAAAATATATATACAGTGTATGTAACAGAGGGGAAATGAATATGAAGAGTGCGGATCAGTTAATGTCCGATATTCAATTATCGCTTCAGGCGCTCTTTCAACAGATACAGCCTGAAATGCTGGAAAGCATGGAGAAACAAGGTGTCACCCCAGCGCAGCTGTTTGTGCTGGCCAGCCTAAAGAAACACGGCAGCCTCAAAATTTCTGAAATTGCCGAGCGTATGGAGGTAAAGCCAAGCGCGGTGACGCTGATGGCAGATCGCCTTGAACAAAAAAATCTTATCGCCAGAACACACAACACAAAAGACAGGCGAGTGATTGATCTCAGTCTTACTGACGAAGGAGACAGAAAGTTCGAGGAGATTTTGGCAGGCAGAAAGGCCATTATGGCGCGCTATCTTTCCTTTTTGACGGAGGAGGAGATGCTGCAGGCGGCGCATATTACAGCAAAGCTCGCACAAGCAGCAGCAGAAACGGATGAAAGCAAAACATGAAAAGAGGAAACGGATGAAAATGAGTAAAGAAGGCAAACAATCAAAACGAACGTTATTAATAACAGGCTTAATTATTGCCATGTTTTTTTCAGCCCTTGACGGTACCATTGTCGGAACGGCCATGCCGAAAATTGTCGGTGATCTGGGCGGTTTGAGCATGATGACCTGGCTGACAACTGCATATTTGTTAACATCAACAACCATTGTTCCAATTGCCGGTAAACTGGCTGATTTATTGGGACGCCGCATTGTCTATGTATCAGGTTTGATTATTTTTATGGCAGCTTCTGCTTTGTGCGGAATGGCCAACAACATGACAGAATTGATTATCTTCCGTGGACTGCAGGGAATCGGCGGAGGCATCATGATGCCGATGGCGATGATTGTTATCGGTGACTTATTCACAGGAAAACAACGTGCTAAATTCCAAGGTGTCTTTGGCGCAATTTACGGGCTGGCTTCAGTGATTGGGCCGCAAATCGGCGGCTGGATTGTAGACTCGTTAAACTGGAAATGGGTTTTCTATATTAACCTGCCAGTCGGAATTATTGCGGTTATTTTTATTGCCAGAGGATTACAGGGACGCCAGCAGACTGGTCCGATCAACTTCGATATCGCTGGTATTTTCACAATGATTGTCGGTGTGGTCAGCCTCCTGCTCGCCTTAAGCTTTGGCGGAAAAGATTATGCATGGGATTCATGGCAGATTCTTGGGTTGTTCGCTCTCGCACTGATCGGCATTGTCAGCTTTATCATCGTAGAATCAAAAGCAAAAGAGCCAATCCTGCCAATGTATTTATTTAAAAACAGAACATTTACATTTCTAAACTTGATCGGCTTCTTTATGAGTATCGGTATGTTTGGCGCCATTACGTTTGTTCCTTTCTTTATGCAGGGAATTGTCGGTGTAAGTGCGTCTGAATCGGGTACAATTATGACACCGATGATGATTTCTATGATTATCACAAGTATCATCGGCGGACAGCTTGTTTATAAAATTGGGATTAAACCGCAAATCATTACAGGCATGCTGGTTATGGCCGGCGGATTCCTGCTGTTAACGACATTGGATCTCGACACGAGCAAGCTTGTCGCTACATCTTTTATGGCGATTATTGGTCTGGGAATGGGTCTTGTTATGCCGATTCTGACATTGGCTTTACAGGAAAGCTTTTCGAAGGAGGAGCTTGGAGTTGTCACTTCATCCAGCCAATTCTTCCGTTCTATCGGCGGAACATTCGGCATTACCATGCTGGGAGCCGTAATGAATGCGAGATCAGGAAATCTATTAACAGATAAATTGGTACCATATTTAGACTCTCTTCCGGCACAGGCAAGCTCGTTTGCCGCCCAGCTAAAGGGTATGATTGATACAAATCCGCAAGGGCTGCTGCAATCACTGTTCAGTCCGGACGCAGTCAAACAAATCCCTGCGGCTTTCTCATCCCATATTGTGCCGATTTTAAAAACATCGTTGATGGATTCGCTCCACAGCGTGTTTTATACAGGCCTGATCTTTATCGCAGTCGGAGCCGTATTCACCTTGTTCTTAAAACCTATCAAGCTATCAAATAAGAAAACGGAAGACCAACAAGAAAAAGAGAAAGCGGCAAAAGCCGTTGAATCACCTTCCCATTAATAGAGCACCCCGCGGGTATCAATCCGCGGGGTTTTTTATTCAATCATCTGGGCTCTTCCATTTCCGAAAGACCAATCCTCATCCTGATTTCCGGCCAGCATGATAAACACATCTTCTTTTCTTACACCAAGCTCGGAATGAATCCGGCTCGCGATTGAGCGGTAAAGTGCTTTTTTCTGTTCAGTTGTTCTTGACTGTTTCAGTGTAAAATGAATGTATATCAGTTCATCAGTACGCTCGACTTGTAGATAAAATGGATCATAAAAAAATTCGCTTTTTTCATATTGTCTGATGACTTGGAAATAATCATCTTCCGGCACATTGATTTCTTCAATCATCGATTGGTGGATATTCCTGCTCAGTTTTTGAAGCCACGCTTCGCTTCTTCCCGACCGTAAATGAATCTGTACAAATGGCATCTCCCTGCATCCCTTTCTTTACAGCGTCTGTCCGCTGTCAATTGTGATAATTTGGCCTGTGAGTGATTCCTGTTCAATTAGTGAACAAATCAATTTGGCAACATCATCTGGTTCAGCAATACACTGCAGCGGCAAAGAGCCGATCATGCTTTTCATTTTTTCTTCCCGTCCGGCCCACCATCTCGTTGCCACAGCTCCTGGTGCTACACCGCTCACTCTGATTTCAGGCGCTAAGGCGTGGGCCAATGATTTCGTTAAACCGTGCACCGCTGATTTTGATACTGCGTAAGGCATAGATGAGCCGGCACCAGTTATCCCTGCGATGCTGCCGACGTTTACGATCGCCCCGGCCTTGCTTTTCTTCATGAACGGAACCACTGCCCGCGCGCAGAAAAACATCCCTTTCACATTGACGGCATACAGCTCATCCCAGACGTCTTCTGTCGCAGCCTCAAGATCATCCATTGGAATATGCCGTGTAATGCTGGCATTGTTGACTAAAACATCAACCGTGCCGTGTGTGTTCACGATTGCTTGAATCATATCCTGCACGTCGCTGTTTTTGGATACATCTGCTTGGATGGCGAAGGCTTGCCCGCCAGCTTTTTGAATCATTTCCACTGTTTCCTCCGCTTCTGATTGCGAGCGTGAATAATTCACCGCCACAATCGCCCCGCGCTTTGCCAATTCCATACTGGCTGCTTTTCCGATTCCTGTGCCGCCCCCCGTTACGAGAGCTATTTTGTTCAAGACATTCATTGCCGCCACTCCTTGCTGTTGACTAAAGTATATTTCTGATTCCATTGTAATCCAGCTTTGATGTTACGTATAATGATTGTTAAAGATACTAGATATCACTCAGATTGATAGCAAACGAACGGAGGAGTTCAAAATGGAAAGCGGAGATTTACGTGTGTTTCAAATGGTAGCCCGTGAAGGGACCATTACGAAAGCAGCCCTGCAGCTTGGCTATGTACAATCGAATGTCACGGCCAGAATTCAACAATTGGAAGCTGAGCTGGGTACCACACTGTTTTTGCGCCATAATCGGGGCATGACTCTTTCCGCAAGCGGAAAGTTGCTGCTGGACTACGCAAATAAAATTATCGGCCTTCTTGATGAAGCGTCTAAAGCGCTCTCATCCTCCGCAGAACCAAGCGGGCCGCTTATGATCGGCTCCACTCAGACAACAGCCGCGGTAAGGCTTCCAAAGCTCCTGGCATCTTATTATGAAGAACATCCAAACGTCCAGCTGTCTTTAACAACAGGACATACGCAATTTCTCCTTGATAAAGTTCTTCGTTATGAATTGGATGGCGCGTTTATCGGATGCGAATGCCATCATCCTGAGCTCGAATCCTATCCTGCGTTTGAGGAAGAACCAGTAGTTGTTTCGGCTGCCTCCGTGCCCGATCTTGAGGAAGCCATCACAAAGCCGATTCTCGTTTACAGCACAGGCTGTTCGTATCGAGAAACACTTGAAAAATGGCTGCGTTCCGTAGGTGTCACACAGCCGGTCATTATGGAATTTGGAACGCTTGAAGCAATTATCGGCGGGGTTACAGCAGGTCTTGGCATCTCGTTGCTGCCAAGGATGGTTGTGCAGAAACATGAAGCAGAAGGATCAATTCAATTGTACCCGCTGCCTGAAGCTCTCAGCCAGATGAAAACAGAGTTTATTGTTCGAAAAGATTCGTTTATCAGCAGCGCGCTGAGAACCTTTATGGATTCCTTTACGCCAGATAAAACGGCTGAATCACAAAAAAGCAGTCTGCTATAATAAACAGACTGCTTTTTGGCTATTGTTTGTTTCGATGCGCTTCATTTAATTCCTTAATATGCTGAATGATCTCTTTAATGCCCCGCTTTGCGTCGGGGTATGTCGCATTCCAATGCTTAGCGAGCGGAGGCATGCTCTTGGCTATATGCGTGTACAAAATCCATTGCTTCACTTCTTCTTTTAGCTCATCGTTTGTTTCACCAAGCAGAAGCTCAGTATACTTCTCCAGCAATCCATCCAGCTGCTCCTGAAGTTTTTGTTCCATTTTCCATCTTCCTTTCGAAAAAACAGCAAGGAGCTTTCTCAATTGAAAGCTCCTTCGCTGCGTTATTTATCCATGTGATGTGAAAGCCGCTTCCTGGACAATGCATCTGCCCCTGCCATGAGGAATGCAAAGAGGCGTTCCGAAGAGCGGGTCCTGTGTAACCTGACAGTTCATAGAAAACACATTTTGCACAAGATCACAAGTGATGACCTCTTCCGGACGGCCTTCTGCATAAATCCGTTTGTCTTTTATGGCCACAAGATGATGTGCATAGCGGCACGCCAAGTTTAAGTCATGGAGAACCATAACAATCGTCCGGTCTTCCTTTTCATTCAGCTCAAACAGCAAATCAAGAATTTCAATTTGATGCGTCATGTCTAAATACGTCGTCGGCTCGTCTAGAAGGATGATATCCGTTTCCTGGGCAAGCGTCATCGCGATCCAAGCCCGCTGGCGCTGTCCTCCTGACAAAGAATCAACGGCGCGGTCAGCCATGTCCTCAAGCTTTGTTGCTTTAAGCGCTCTCTCAACTGCTTCCTCATCCTCTTTTGACCACTGCTTCAGCCAGTTTTGGTAAGGATATCTTCCTTGCTTCACCAGCTGATGCACCGTCAGCCCATCTGGAGCCGAAGGACCTTGGGGCAGGATTGCGAGCTCTTTTGCGACTTCCTTCGTCGGAAGCTTGGCAATGGCTTTTCCTTCCAGCAGCACTGAACCGCCTCTCGGCTTCATCAGGCGCGCTAATGAACGTAAAAGTGTCGATTTTCCGCAGCCATTGCTGCCAATAAATACGGTAATTTCACCTTTGGGAATTGTTAAATTCAACTCATCAATAATAACGGCATCCCCGTATCCTAAGCTCAGCGTTTCTGTAGAAATTGCACTCATACCCATAACCGCTCCTTTTTGCTGGCTTTTAGCAGCACTATGTATTGCACGTTTTCTATATACATGCTTTTAAGTCAATTGTCATCAATGCAAGTGATTCCGATATTCAGCCATTTGATATGGTCATATATCCCTCATTGTAGCAGAAAACACTGACTTTGAAAATCATTTTCAATTAGTTTTATGGACATAATTGACGTTTATGGGTTTTTTATCACAAGATTACTTCTTGATTTCTCTGATGGAGCCGTCCTTCAGCTTCAATTTTAAATCGATATGATCATAATGACTGTCCAGATTAAATGCTGCCAGCACACTGTGTATCACTTCTGTTTCAGCCATTTGGTCTGTCACGGAAAGCTCGCTCAAAATCATTTTCATCTCATCCAATGCTTCTTCTCCTTCCTGATTGACACCGGAGAGCTTATCCTGTATTTCCGCTTTTTCCTGAGTCCCGTTCTTTGTATAGATTCCTTCATAACGATTATGCTCACCATCCCCGTAGCTCACACGAAGCGAAAAATTGCTGTAGGGAACGGACTTCAGCTGGGTGACGGCTGTATTTTCTCCTTCTGCCTGCTGCTGGTCTTCATTGAGACGGCAGCCTGCAATCAGAACCACTGCGAGACATACAGCCCCGGCTGCTCTGATCAAATGCATATGTTTCCCCCCTGTAGGATTCCATTTATTTTAGGTATATCCAGAGAATGAAATCCTCATTCAGAGAAGAATTGAAAAAGCCGGGGCATTTAACGCCACGGCTTTTTCTTTAAGATTCGGTCATTTGTAAAAAGGTTTCGGCGTCACGCACAGCCAGCTTGATGGCATTCTCCCAGAAATCACGCTTCGTGATGTCAGCGCCCAAATGCTTCATCGCCAAATCCTCCACTGTCATAGAAGCCGTATCTCGCAATAGCTCCATATACTTCTCTTCGAATGCGTTTTTTTCTTCAAGCGCCAGCGCGTAAATGCCAAGAGAAAACAGGTAGCCGAATGTATAAGGGAAATTGTAAAACGGCACCCTCGTGATGTGAAAGTGAAGTTTTGATGCCCAAAAAAGCGGATGATATTCTTCTAACGCATTGCAGTATGCCTCTCTTTGCGCCTCTTCCATCAGCTCATTCAAGCGGCTGGCCGGTACCACTCCCCGCTTTCGTTCCTCGTAGAATCTCGTTTCGAATAGAAATCTTGCGTGAATGTTCATGAAGAACGCAACGCTTCTTTGCACTTTATCCTCCAGAAGAACAAGCTTTTCTTCCCTGGTCTCGGCCTGCTGGACAGTCGCGTCCGCGACTATCATCTCTGCAAACGTTGAAGCTGTTTCTGCAACATTCATGGCGTAGGAACGGTTTAACGGCCTGACGTCGAGCATTGCTTCCTGATGGAACGCGTGCCCGAGTTCATGCGCAAGAGTAGAGACATTTGAGGCGCTGCCCGAAAATGTCATGAAAATCCGGGATTCCCCGCTGTCAGGAAAGCTCGTGCAAAAGCCGCCGACTCTTTTTCCACTCCTGTCTTCCGCCTCAATCCAACCGTCCCGAAACGCTTTTTCAGTGAATGAGGACAGCTTTTTGCCAAACGTTGAAAACTGGCTGGTAATGATATTTGCGGCTTCATCATACGAATAGACCTTTCCGTCAGAACCGATCGGTGCCTCGACATCGTACCAGCTGAGTTTTTCAAGGCCGAGCATGGATGCTTTCCGGTTCAAAAACTGAACGAACGGCTTCTTGTTTTCAGTGATGACCTGCCACATCGTATCAAGTGTTTCTTTTTTCATCCTGTTAATTTGCAGCGGTTCCTTCAGGACATTCTCCCAGCCGCGCGCTTTATAGGTTTCAAGCCGGAATCCCGCCAAATGATTCAGCGTGCTGCTGAAAATATCTTGCTTGCTCTCCCAAGCTTGGCGGAAACGTTCATATACTGTTTTTCTGACAGTACGGTCTTGATGGTCCATCATATTCTCCGCCTGACCGACAGACAATTGCTTGTTTTCACCGTTTTCCTCATAAGGGATCGTCATTTTCCCGACAACCATATTGTATAAGTCACTCCAAGCGTGATATCCGTCCACGGCAAGGTTCCCGATCAGTTTTTCTTTACCGGGGCTAAGCTTTTCGGCAACCCTCTGTCTTCTTTCATTTAATATGTAAGATACATCGCGCAATCCCGGTTTTGTTAATAATTCATTCCACACGTCTTGATCAATGTCCACAAGTTTATGATCTAATGTAACGAGCGACGATTGAAAATCTGCGGAAAGCCGGTTCATGAGTGCCTGATGCTCTATAGCCTTTTGATCATTGATATTCTGGGCCTGGAGGCAAGCAACAAAAGCGCCAGCCTGCTGAAGCTTGACGGATGTCTGTTCGAATAAATCAAGCAACGCGGTCAGCCCTTCAGCCTCTTCAGGCGATTCAGGCACCTGAAACGCATCAGTCCTGTCTTGAAATGCACGCAGACTTTGTGACAGCTTCTCAATATATCCTTTGAATTCTTCTGATTGGCTCCCGCCCTTAAAAAATGAATCAAGATCCCATCTTTGGCCTACCCCTTGCAGCGCCATATCATAAAACCCCTTTCCTTCTTTCGTTCTATTATAGAACAATTCTGAATTGTTGTATAAAAATTTCTTTTACAGACGTCATTTCCTGTTCAGGATTGTACAATAGCTGTAGCAGTTTAATAGGAGGTATAGGATGAATAAAAAAATAGCAATCGTAACGGGAGCCTCCAGCGGCTTCGGTCTGCTGGCAGCTGTAAAGCTTGCCCGATCATTTTTCGTGATAGCCACATCAAGACAGCCTGAAAAAGCGGAACAGCTTCGGGAATTGGCTGCAGCACACAATGTGTCTGATTCTATTCACATTACAGCTCTCGATATCACCGATGAACAATCTATAGTCTCATTCGGAAAAGCCGTTAGTGCTTACGCCCCGATCGATTTACTCGTTAACAACGCCGGAACGGCTTATGGAGGATTTATCGAGGATGTGCCGATGGAACATTTCAGACAACAATTTGAAACGAATGTCTTCGGTGTGATCCATGTGACAAAAACCGTTCTGCCTTACATAAGAAAGCATGGCGGCGCAAAGATTATAAACGTGAGCAGCATCAGCGGACTGACCGGATTCCCAGCGCTGTCGCCATATGTTTCTTCCAAGCATGCATTGGAAGGTTTTTCTGAAAGCCTGCGTATCGAGCTGCTTCCGTTCGGTATCGAAACCGCTTTGATCGAGCCGGGCTCATACAAGACATCGATCTGGTCAACGTCATTATCAAATTTTATGTCGGTGCCTGCTGACGATTCAGCCTATCATCAATACTATAAAAAGATCCTTTCCTATGTTCAAAAAAATGGAGAAGAAAGCGGAGATCCCCAAGAGGTTGCCGACCTCATTTATCAATTGGCAACAAAACAGCACATAAAGAAATTGCGATACCCGATCGGAAAGGGCATCAAGCTCACCCTGCTATTCCGATCGCTTTTTCCTTGGTCTGCGTGGGAGTCTATCCTGAAGAAAAAGCTATTCAAATAACCTAAATTATAATTATTATAATTTAGTATTGATTTTTATTTAGTATATGGTATAATTAAATCAACAGATCACAAGGAGGACGTTATCTTATGAAAACTGAAAATGCAAAAACAAATCAAACATTAGTTGAGAATTCAATGAACACACAATTATCAAACTGGTTTCTTTTATACTCTAAGCTCCACCGTTTCCATTGGTATGTGAAAGGGCCTCATTTCTTTACATTGCACGAGAAATTTGAAGAACTTTATGACCATGCGGCTGAAACAGTCGATACAATCGCTGAGCGCCTGCTGGCGATTGGCGGACAGCCTGTTGCCACAGTGAAAGAATACACTGAGCATGCATCTATCACAGACGGCGGAAACGAAACATCAGCTTCAGAAATGGTACAAGCATTGGTAAACGACTACAAACAAATCAGCAGCGAATCTAAATTCGTGATCGGCCTGGCTGAAGAAAATCAAGACAATGCGACAGCGGACTTGTTTGTCGGATTAATTGAAGAAGTTGAAAAACAAGTGTGGATGCTTTCCTCTTACTTAGGATAAAAAAAGCTGAACCCTATTTTGGGTTCAGCTTTTTGTTTTTTTCTTAGCTTGAACTGCTTTCTGTCTGCTTGGTCAGTGTCGCGTTCAACGTTTTCGTTTTTCCCTTTCGCAGCACTTGGATTGTTGTTTTATCTCCGACTTTTAAGTCTTTGTAAAGGATCTGACGGATATCCGCACTGCTTTCCACGTCTTTACCGTTTAGTTTGACAATGACATCCTCAGATTTAATACCTGCTTTTTCTGCCGGTGAATTTGCTTGAACTTCTTTTACATAAACACCTTTGCCCAATTGATCTCCAAACAGGCCGAGCGTATTTTCCTGATAGGTTTCAGGAACTTGTGACATGTCAATCATCTGCACGCCTAAAAACGGACGGTCCACCTTCCCGTTTTGCAGCAGCTGGTCAACAATCGGCTCGACATCATTGCTTGGGATCGCAAATCCAAGTGATTCCACGCCGCTTTCGCTCACCTTCAAGCTGTTGATGCCGATGACCTGGCCACTTGCATTGATTAATGGGCCTCCGCTGTTCCCCGGATTGATCGCTGCATCGGTTTGCAGCACGTTCATTTCCACCGTCCCTTGTGTTGTATCCACATCAATTGTCCGGTTCAGTCCGCTAATGATGCCTTGTGTCACCGTACCGGAAAACTGCTGTCCGAGCGGGTTACCGATAGCGATTACCTTTTCGCCAGTGCGCAGCTGTGAAGAATCACCAAAGCTCGCCACTTTTTTGACGTTCTTGCTGCTGATTTCCAAAACTGCCAAATCAGTAATGGTATCGCTGCCGACAAGCTTGGCAGTTTCCGTTTCTCCGTTGTATAGCGTAACAGTCAGCTTGTTCGCGCCTTCAACGACATGGTTGTTTGTAATGATATACGCTTTATTGCTGTCTTTTTTGAAAATAACACCTGACCCGGTTCCGCTTTCACTTTCTGAGCTGGAGCCTCCTCCCGTGCCGAATGTGTTATTTTGAGAGGTTTGGATATTTGAGATTCCGACAATCGTAGGCTCTAAATCCTCTACCATATCAGCGATGTTTGATGCGTTCGTTATCGGCGCCGTTGTAAAATTATCAGACTGCACCTGTTTATTTGCGGAAGCGGTTTCGGTCGCCTGATTTTGGTCTGACGGCAGATAAGGCGCGATGCCAAGCATGAGGCCCCCGCCGATAATACCGCCTAAAATCGGGCTCAGCCATGCGGCTCTCCGTTTCTTTTCTTTTTTCACAGCCGTTTCTTGCTTTTCCATTTCTAAAGCAGAAGCCGTTTCCTGCCGTCCCGCTTCATACGACACAGGCGCGTCAAGCAATTCTTGTTCAGAATGTCCAATCAGCTTCTGGTTTTCTGTATTCTGCTGTTCTGTATGTGAAGGTTCAGTTTGATGTTGATCGTTTTGGCCATCACGTCGATAATCCATGTTCTTACACTCCTTTAACGGTTATTCATTTATCGTTACATATTCATCGCATGTACAAGTTCAATTGTCCCAATAATGAGGAGAAAAGCAAAGCACCAAAATAGAATATGTTTGATCATCCTACATCTTCCTCGCTCTTTTTCTCTTCCTTTCTTCCCTTATACATATCATAAACAAACATTGTGGGATAAAAATGAAAAGAATATGTGAAATTATGAAAATTGCCTGCCGTATGTTAAAACTAGTTTATAATGACGTTGAAAGGATGTGAAGAGCCTTGTCATACACCATTTATCTAGTTGAAGATGAGGATAACCTGAATGAACTGCTGACGAAGTATTTAGAGAATGAGGGCTGGAACATTACATCTTTTACGAAAGGTGAAGACGCCAGAAAGAAAATGACACCGTCTCCCCACCTATGGATTCTCGATATCATGCTGCCGGATACCGACGGCTATACATTAATAAAAGAAATCAAGGCGAAAGATCCTGACGTGCCGGTCATTTTTATTTCCGCCCGAGATGCGGATATTGACAGAGTGCTTGGCTTAGAGCTTGGCAGCAATGACTACATTTCAAAGCCGTTTCTGCCGCGGGAGCTGATTATCCGTGTGCAAAAGCTGCTGCAGCTCGTATATAAGGAAGCTCCTCCTGTACAAAAAAATGAAATTGCCGTCTCCTCGTATCGGGTCGCTGAAGACGCCCGCGAGGTCTATGACGAAAACGGGAATATCATCAATTTGACATCGAAGGAATTTGATCTGCTGCTATTATTTATCCATCATAAAGGGCATCCATACTCTCGTGAAGATATCCTCCTAAAAGTGTGGGGGCATGACTACTTCGGAACAGACCGGGTCGTTGATGATCTCGTCCGGAGACTGCGCAGAAAGATGCCTGAATTGAAGGTGGAGACGATTTACGGTTTCGGCTACAGGATGATGTCATCATGAAAAACAAGCCGCTCGCGTTTCAGATATGGGTTGTCATATCCGGTATCCTGTTAGCGATATCGATTTTACTGCTTGTGTTATTTTCAAACACGCTGCGAGATTTTTTCACTAATGAAACGTATACGACGATTGAAAATGAGCAGCATGTTCTGACAGAGTACCGCCTGCCAGGTTCGATTGAAAGGCGCTATTACAGTGAGGAAGCGACGGCGCCGACAACTGTCCGCTCCGTACAGCACGTGCTCCTTCCTGAAAATGAAGAGGCTTCTTCAGACAAGGATTTAAGCATTCTGTCATCTTCATTTATCCACAAGGTGTACAAACTGGCTGATAAGCAGGAAGCTAAAAAGAAACGTTACAGCGCCGACGTCAATGGAGAGAAAGTGTTTTTTGTCATTAAAAAGGGACTTTCCGTCAATGGACAATCAGCGATGATGCTCTCTTACGCGCTTGATTCTTATCGGGACGATTTGGCCTATACCTTGTTCAAACAGCTTCTGTTTATTATAGCTGTCGTCATTTTATTAAGCTGGATTCCGGCTATTTGGCTTGCAAAGTATTTATCAAGGCCTCTTGTATCATTTGAAAAACACGTCAAACGGATTTCTGAACAGGATTGGGATGACCCAGTAAAAGTGGACCGGAAAGATGAAATCGGCAAATTGGGCCATACCATCGAAGAGATGCGCCAAAAGCTTGTGCAAAAGGATGAAACAGAAAGAACTCTATTGCAAAATATCTCTCATGATTTAAAAACGCCGGTCATGGTCATCAGAGGCTATACACAATCAATTAAAGACGGGATTTTTCCTAAAGGAGACCTTGAAAACACTGTAGATGTTATTGAATGCGAAGCTCTTAAGCTGGAGAAAAAAATAAAGGATTTATTATATTTAACGAAGCTGGATTATTTAGCGAAGCAAAAAGTGCAGCACGACATGTTCAGTATTGTGGAAGTGACAGAAGAAGTCATCGAACGATTGAAGTGGGCGCGGAAAGAACTATCGTGGGGAATTGATGTAGAAGAGGATATTTTGATGCCGGGCGATCCGGAGCAATGGAACAAACTCCTCGAAAACATTCTGGAAAATCAAATCCGCTATGCTGAGACAAAAATAGAAATCAGCATGAAACAAGATGATCGAAATATCGTGATCACCATTAAAAATGACGGTCCGCATATTGAAGATGAGATGCTCTCCAGCCTCTATGAGCCTTTTAATAAAGGGAAGAAAGGCGAATTCGGCATTGGTCTAAGCATCGTAAAACGAATTTTAACTCTTCATAAGGCATCTATCTCAATTGAAAATGACAAAACGGGTGTAACATACCGCATAGCAGTGCCAAAATAGACTGTAGATGTTTTGCAGTCTATTTTTTTATGTGAAAGAATAGCCGTTAAAATCTCTGTAATTTGTTTTGAGCGGCTGTTTGCATTGATGAACCCATTTTTTCTCTGACAAGGTCTGCTTCGGATATTTGACTTTCTCCACTTTGATTCCTCTGTTTCGCAAGCGGCTGATCATTTCGTCCAATTCTCTCATTCTAGATTCACCCTTTCGCTTGAGCTTTGACCATTCGGTCATCTCAATTTATAATATAAATAATACATGATAAAAAAACAAGTTACAATAAGGTTAATTTTATAACAGACGGTGTGACTATATGGTCATATCCTAGCAGGCCTCCGGGCTCCGAAAGGGTGGAACCATTGAAGGAAAAAGAAAAACTGATTATTGAAACAGCCTTAAAACTATTTGCCCAAAAAGGATACAACTCAACATCAGTCCAGGAAATCGCAAAAGAATGCAAAATATCTAAAGGCGCTTTTTATATTTATTTTCCTTCGAAAGAAGCGCTTCTTCTCTCTATGCTGAACTACTATTATGATAAAACGTTTACCCGAATTTTAAATATTAAAACGAAGGGCGACAGCCCCAGAACGGCTTACCGTAAACAGCTGACCGTCCTCTATGAAAACATTCTTGAACACAAAGATTTTATCAGTATGCAGTTGAAGGAGGGTTCTCTGCCTTACACAGAAGAAGTGGAGCAATGCGCAAAAAAAATCCGCCAGTCCTCACTTCAATTTCATATCGACAGCCTGCTGAACATCTATGGAAAAAAAGCGGAACCGTACACTGCTGAGCTTTGTTTTTTAATAGAGGGCATCAGCCAGATTTACCTGGAATGCATGATTTTGCTCGAGTACACTGTGAAGCCGTCTCAATTAGCTGATATCATTATGAATCGAATAGATGATATGGTAAAAGGCATGTCTGAACGAAACGATAAGCCTTTCATCACATTGGAAGAGGCGAGTTCTTTATTCGGGCCTCTTACGCACGGACGGCCTGACCCGCTGACTGAATCGATTGTGAAAAGCCTACGTGACAAAATTAACAGCTTAAACACAAACTCCTCTCTTGAATTATCGGAGAGCTTGGACATACTTGAAGCCGAAATGAAGAAAAAAACACCGAAGCTTGTGATCATTAAAGGAATGATTCATAATCTGACGGAGTCTGAAGCTCTCGCCAATGATGCGGAACAGCTTAAATATTTATTAAAACAGCAACATATTTAGAAGAACGGCTGCTTAAAAAGCAGCCGTTCTTTCTTTCTATTATGCCTTTGGTTTTACCATGTCTTCCGGCTTAACCATTTCGTTAAATTGCTCCTCTGTCAGCAATTCAAGCTTCAAAGCTGCTTCTTTGAGCGTCAATCCCTCTTTATGGGCAAGCTTGGCAATTTTCGCCGCGTTTTCATAACCGATATGCGGGTTCAGCGCCGTAACAAGCATTAATGAATTTGACAGGTTTTCCTGAATGGTTTCTTTATTAGGCTCAATACCGACAGCACATTTATCATGGAATGAATTCATGCCGTCACTGAGCAGCTGCACAGATTGCAGGAAGTTGTAAATAATAACAGGCTTAAACACGTTCAGTTCAAAGTTCCCCTGACTCGCCGCAAAGCCGATTGTCGCATCGTTCCCCATGATTTGCGCTGCGATCATTGTTAACGCTTCGCTTTGTGTCGGATTGACTTTACCAGGCATAATGGAGCTTCCCGGCTCATTTTCAGGAATGACGATCTCGCCGATGCCGCAGCGAGGTCCGCTTGCAAGCCATCTGACATCGTTCGCGATTTTCATTAAGTCAGCCGCAAGCGCTTTTAATGCGCCGTGCGCATAAGTGATTTCGTCATGGCTTGTCAGCGCGTGGAATTTATTCGGCGAGCTGCTGAACGTTTGGCCGGTCAGCTTAGTGATCTCTTCTGAGACAAGCTCTCCAAACTCTGGGTGGGCGTTGATACCCGTTCCGACAGCCGTTCCACCAATGGCAAGCGCACGCATTTTATCTGTCGCTTCCAAAATCATTTCCTTCGAACGGTCCAGCATGTGAACCCATCCGCTGATTTCCTGTCCGAGAGTCAGTGGCGTAGCATCCTGAAGATGCGTGCGTCCGATTTTGACAATATCATTGTATGCTTTGGCTTTTTCATCCAGTGTATTGCGAAGCTGATCAAGCGCCGGCACAAGCTGCTCGTAAACAGCCAAAACAGCGGCAACATGCATCGCAGTCGGGAATGTGTCGTTTGAGCTTTGGCTGCGGTTCACGTCATCATTTGGATGAATCGTTTGATCAGAGTTCTTCTCTTTTAATAAAGCAGTCGCACGGTTGGCTACCACTTCGTTCATGTTCATATTGCTTTGTGTGCCGCTTCCGGTCTGCCATACGACAAGCGGGAAGTTGTCATCGTACTTGCCTTTGAGCACATCATCACAAACCGCTGCAATCGCTTCTGCTTTTTCAGCATCCAGATTGCCGAGGCGTTTATTAGCTAGAGCTGTGCTTCGTTTTAATATTGCAAACGCCTTCACAACACGCATCGGCATTTTTTCAGAACCGATCTTAAAGTTCTCCTTGCTTCGCTGTGTTTGGGCGCCCCAAAATTTATCAGCAGGAACTTTTACTTCTCCCATGGTGTCTCGTTCAATTCTGTATTCCATTTATGTATCCCTCCATAACGGTTGCTTCAATAGATCATAATTCGCCAATCACACAAAAAATCCTTTTTATTTTTCGATCTTGGCAGATTTTAATTTTAATTCAAGATATACGCGGGAATCCTTTGAATATTTGTATTTTGGATTCGTCCTTCCGTACTCCTTTGATGTATAAGAGACATCATAATGCTTTTCAAATGATCTAATGAGCTGTTCAATTTCTTCTTGTTTTCCAGCTAGCCTTACCTGTGCCACTTCGTATCCTCCGCTTTCATAAAAAACTTACTCCATGAAATACTCTAACACAGTATATCATTTTTTTAACAGGAAAAGATAACCTCTACTAAGGTTTTGGATAAGAGGTGACCTCATTGGAACAAACAGAGTTTAAGGAATATATACACGATAATTTAGCATTGGTGCTGCCAAAATTAAAAGAAAACGATGACCTGGTGAAAAACAAAAAAATGCTTGCGAACGGACTGGTTTTTTACTATCTCTATTTCAGTGAACTGACTGATGAGAATAAGGTGTCAGAAGCCATTAAAACTTTGATTAAAGATGAGGAGACCTTAACGCTTGACCAGGTCAAAAAACGCCTTGACCAGCTTGACGCAAGACCTGTTGAAACCGCAAAAAAAACGATTGAATCGATTCTCAACGGCAATTGTGCTGTGTTTATCAACGGATTGGATAAAGCCTATATTCTGACCACAGGAAAGAAAAAAACAAGAAGCCTGACAGAGCCGACAACTGAAAAAGTGGTTCGCGGCCCAAAAGTAGCGTTTGTAGAGGATATCGATACAAATCTCGCTCTGATCAGACAAAGAACCTCCCATCCGAAATTGATCACCAAAAAAATCATGATCGGCGAAAACAAGCTGAAGCCCGCAGCCATTATGTACATTGAGGGCAAAGCGAAAAAGTCCGTCATAAAAGAAGTGAAGGCGCGGCTTAAAAATATCCAGCTGGAGGATATCCAGGACAGCGGAACGCTCGAGGAGCTCATTGAAGATAATAAATATTCACCATTTCCGCAGATTCAAAATACGGAAAGACCTGACAAAGTATCTTCAGCCCTGTTTAACGGCCGTGTGGCAATTTTGGTCGACAGTTCACCATTTGTGCTGCTGGTGCCGGTTTCTCTCGGCATCCTGATGCAGTCCCCGGATGACTACTATGAACGCTGGATTTCAGCATCTCTTATCCGGTCGCTGCGGTTTGCTTCTATCTTCATCACCTTGTTTTTGTCATCGATTTATATTGCACTCGTTTCCTTCCATCAAGGGCTGCTGCCGACCGCGCTCGCCGTCACGATTTCGGCAAATAGGGAAAACGTGCCGTTCCCTCCGATATTTGAAGCCCTGCTGATGGAAGTAACCATCGAGCTGCTGAGAGAAGCCGGGCTGCGTCTCCCCAATCCGCTCGGACAGACGATCGGCCTCGTCGGGGGCGTAGTCATCGGACAGGCGGCTGTAGAAGCGAATCTCGTCAGTTCGATTATGGTCATTGTCGTCAGTGTCATTGCCCTGGCATCCTTTACCGTTCCTCAATACGGAATGGGTCTGTCTTTCCGGGTGCTGCGTTTTATTTCGATGTTTTCCGCCGCTATTTTAGGGCTGTACGGGATTATTTTATTTATGCTTGTCGTTTATACGCACTTAACGAGACAAACGAGCTTTGGGTCTCCGTATTTTTCGCCGAATGGATTCTTCAGCCTGAAAAATACGGATGACTCCATTATCCGTCTCCCAATTAAAAACAAACCAAAAGAGGCGAATAATCCAAATGAGCCAAAAACAGACTCCACTAAAACTTAATACCTTTCAAGGTATTTCTATTATTGCAAATACAATGCTTGGGGCCGGACTTTTAACATTGCCGAGAGCGCTGACCACTAAGGCTAATACGCCTGACGGCTGGATCACGCTGATATTAGAGGGTTTCATTTTCATTTTCTTCATTTATTTAAACACGCTCATTCAGAAAAAACATCAATACCCTTCACTCTTTGAATATTTGAAGGAAGGGCTTGGGAAATGGATCGGCAGCATCATCGGCCTTTTGATCTGCTGCTATTTCCTCGGCGTGGCCAGCTTCGAGACCCGGGCGATGGCTGAAATGGTGAAGTTTTTCCTGTTGGAGAGAACGCCAATTCAAGTTATTATTTTAACGTTTATTTGCTGCGGTATTTATTTAATGGTTGGGGGCTTAAGTGATGTGTCGCGGTTGTTTCCCTTTTATTTAACGATAACCATTATTATATTGCTGGTTGTGTTCGGGATCAGTTTTAAAATTTTTGATATCAATAATTTGCGTCCTGTTTTAGGCCAAGGCCTTGGCCCCATTGCAAACTCCCTTACTGTCGTTTCCATCTCTTTTTTAGGAATGGAAGTAATGATGTTTCTTCCTGAACATATGAAGAAAAAGAAATACACGTTCAGGTATGCATCTATAGGATTTTTGATTCCGATTGTTTTATATATCCTGACGTATATTCTCGTTGTCGGAGCTTTGACCGCTCCCGAGGTGAAAACGCTGATTTGGCCGACCATTTCTCTCTTTCAGTCCTTTGAGCTTAAAGGCATATTCATTGAACGATTTGAATCCTTTTTGCTGGTCGTCTGGATTATCCAGTTTTTCACGACTTTTGTCATTTACGGATATTTTGCCGCTAACGGACTAAAGAAGACGTTTGGGTTATCGACTAAAAAAAGTATGGTTATCATCGGCATAACGGTCTTTTATTTTTCTCTCTGGCCGGATGACGCCAATCAAGTCATGATGTACAGCGATTATCTCGGGTACATTTTCGTCTGCCTGTTTCTGCTTCCTTTCATTCTCTTTTTCATTGTAGCTCTCAAAAGGAGGATTACAGCAAAATGAAAATCCGGATTTTATGTATGTTTATATGCACCCTATTGCTGTCAGGATGCTGGGACAGCCAGAATATCGAGGAATTAAGCTTGGTGATCGGAGTAGGCCTAGACAAGCCTGATGATAACAATTTAGAACTGACACAGCAGATTCTCGTGCCGAAAAAAATCAGCTCCAAGGAGGGCTCTTCATCTGACCCGACACAGCTTTCTATCACAAAGGGTGAAACTGTCCATCAAATGATGAGAACTTCTGCATTAAAGCATAATCCTACGTTTTCACAGCATTTGCGTCTCATTCTGCTTTCCAAAAGCGTGATTGCGGATGACATTGGAATGGACGCGATCATTAACCAGTTTGTCAGAGATAACGGAACAAGGAGGAGTTCCTACGTCTTTATCACCAACGGCCGAACTAAGGATATATTTAAAATGAATGATGAAGGCGAGCCCGCATCCAATGTGATTTATGATCTGACAGAGAATAATAAGGTTACGATCAGAATGATGGAGCCTGTTACATTGGGGGAGATCTCAGAACACTTAACCTCTGACGATTCATTCCTCATCCCTCATGTCGGTAAGGAAAACGGCAAGCTCGCGATAAACGGAGCCTCTGTCATAAAAAATAAATTATGGAACCGGGATCTAACACCGATTGAGGTTCAAAATATCAACTTATTTTCAGGTACTGTCGAGGGAGGCGTCATTGACTTGAAGCGCGATGGCCATCTCTTTTCTTATGAAGTATATTCGAGCAATCGGAAGATCAAGACGGCCTACAAGGACGGAAAGTTCAAATTCACCGTCACCCGCAATATTGAAGGTCGTCTATCTGAGGATTGGAATCCCAATGAAGATTCGTTTAAGGATTCATATATCAAAAATATTGAAAAGACAGTCGAAAAACGGGTACACGATACAGTAACAGCATTTATTACAGGGAAACTGCAGAAAGAGATCAAAGCGGACGTCACCGGTCTGGGAAACGAGGTCAGAATTCATTATCCTCAAAAGTGGAAAAAGATTTCAAGAAAATGGGATGAGGATTATTTCAGCAATGCGGAAATAGACTACCGGGTCAATGTGGTTGTCAGAGACTTCGGAACGAAAGGCGCGAACAAATAGCAGCCGCCTATTTTACGAGGTGATTTCGGTGTGCGTACACCGCCGCCTGCGTCCGGTCACTGACATCCAGCTTTGATAAAATATTGGTAATATGTGTTTTGACTGTTTTAATCGTAATAAAAAGTTCCTCGCCTATTTCTTTGTTTGTCTTCCCTTCTGCGATCAGGCAGAGTATTTCGAGCTCCCGTTTCGTAAGTGATTCATGCGGGAGCGCGTTTTCACCTGAGTGGCGCAGCCTGGATAATACTTTTCCCGCCACTTTTGACTCCAGCTTTGGCTCTCCCTTGCTTGCGGCGCGGATGGCATCGGCGATTTCTGCCGCTTTTGAGGTTTTCAACAGATAGCTGAGCGCGCCAGCTTCAATAACCGGGTACACTTTGTCATCATCAATGAAGCTAGTGAGCACAATAATTTTCGGGTCGGAAAGCTCCCGGCAAATTTGCTTTGTAGCTTCAATGCCATCCATGCCCTCCATGACAAGATCCATTAAAATGACATCCGGCGACAGTTCCGCAGCAAGCCGAACACCTTCGCTGCCGTCCGATGCTTCGCCGATGACTTCAATATCGGGCTGCGCCTCCAAAAAAGCCGCGAGCCCCATTCTGACCATTTCATGATCGTCAATCAATAATACTCGAATCACGTTCGTTCTCTCCTTTTTCTTCCGGGAAAATCGGGACCTTCACTTCGATTTGGGTGCCTTTTCCTTCTACTGAAATCACTTCGGCGACCCCGCCGATTTCACTTGCACGTTCTTTCATAGAATTCAAGCCGTATGAGGATGCTTTCACCTGGTCCATTTTAAAGCCTTTTCCATTATCAATCACCTTCAGACGGAGCTGGCTGTTCTTTATGCCCAGAATCACGGTTACTTTTGACGCTTTTGAATGTCTAAATACGTTTGAAAGGGCCTCCTGCACGATTCTGAACAAATGGTCTTCAACACCCTTGGATATCGCTGTGTCCTGTATATCCCACTCAATATCAATCGGCTGCTTTTTTCGGAACTCGTCCAAAAGCTCCGTAAGCCCCTCCTTCAGCCCTTTTCCTTCAAGGGTAACAGGCCGTAAATGGAGCAGCAGCGCCCTCATCTCATTTTGGGCTTCGCCTGCCATATGCTCGACCATCCTGATCCGCTTGACTGTTTTATCATCAGCACCCTTGACATTTTCCAGCACGGCTGATGTCATCATCGATATTGCAAAGAGCTGCTGGCTGACCGCATCGTGAAGATCTCTGGCCAATCGCTGGCGTTCTTCTGAGATAACCGACTTCTTCATTTGCGCCTGCCATTCCGCACGTTCATTGGAAAGTTTCTGCAAAGATGCGACTTGAAGCTCCACGCGCTTCGCCATTTCGTTCAGCTGATCGGCGGCCAGGCCGATTTCATCATCACCGAGCGGCGGTATCCGATAAGCGAAATTGCCGTTTTCAAAGGTTAAAATGGATTCAATTAATGTATCAATCCTTGTCTTCAACCGATTGCCGTACATATACCCTGAGGCGAAACCGACCGTCACGCTGATCAGCAGCAAAATCAGGATAAACGGAATTCCGAACCAGCTTGATGACAGCAAAACAAGCGGATCGAGCCGATAGTAAAACATCATAAAGGAAATCAGGCAGACAAAAAGGAGCAGGCTGATTCCCGTTGTCATGCGGATGGCGCGCCATTGGAGGCTGGCAAGCATTTTTTTTCTCATACGTACTTCACATCCACATCACCGATAAATAAGGAAACGGACACTTTGACCCGGCGCTTTGACTCGCTGAAATCGGTTGACGTGGCATATACCTTCGTGCTTAATCCGCTTTTCTTCGAGCCGATCAGATTAATGTCTCCTATAAAAACAGCCGAGCTGACAGCCACTTCAAGGTCCGATGGTACATAAATATCAACGTTTCCGATGACTCCGCTAATGACGATTGTACTTTCTCCCTCGGGAATCATCGCTTTAGACAAATCGATTTTGATATCACCGATAAAACCAGAGACATTTAAATCATTCAGGTCAAACGGCTGCTTCATCATTTGCAGCTCTCCGATAAAGAAGCTGCGCATGTCGGGATGTTTTACATCTTTTGGCGGCTCATGATGTTCTTGTTTATTGAGATTGACCTGTTTCTCATTCGGTTCAAATATCGGCTTCCCTTTGACAAGCCTGTAGCCGGCGTAAATCAGAAACGCGGCAAACGCATAGCCGAATAAATTAAAGGTGATGCTGAAGAGGTTTTTCAAAAATAGAAACGCGGCAAAGATATACATGACGGAGCCAAGCCAATCACGGGAATATTTTTTAAGAAAATAGCCGGCAATCAGAAAAAAGAGCGGCCAAAACAGCAGATCGCCTATTCCGATAATTTGCAAAAACATACTGATGCCGAATAAAGCAATGATCAATCCGAGAAGCTGTTTTTTTGTCATTCCTGGTGTCCGCCTCCTTTCTTCTGCCTGGTGCTACCGTATCGCTAGATCCCCGCTGTCCGTTTTGATGTCGATTGGATACCGGCCGCTTCCTTGCGTGCCTGTGATGTGATGCTGTTCTTTATGTGCTTTGTCAGCAAATGAATACGGCGAACTGACGTCACCGCTTGCTGATAAAGCATTGACTGCAAAGCTGCCTTTTTTGGGAAGGCTTAAATTAGCATCACCGCTTGTCAGCGTGACAGATACAGGACCGGTTACCTTTTTCAATACAGCATTAAAATCTCCTGAAGTCATTTTCACATCAAGAGAGCCTGATACATGAACCAGATTTGCGTCCCCTGAAGCTAAATCAATACCGGCTGTTTTGGAGACGGTATTTGAAATGGTTACATCCCCCGATGACGCCTTCACTTTCAGGTCTTGAAGGCGGACGTCCGTCACGCTCGTATTTCCGCTCGCAGATACTGCGTTCAGCCCGGAAAGCGCAAGATGGTCATTCCCGGCCACAGACACGTCGCCGCTTGAGGTTCGCACTGCCAGATCACCTTTATAATCATACGGAAGCCTGACGATAAGAGTTGAACGGTTAAATCCATTCAAAAATTGAAATGCTTTTTCCTTTACGGTCAGCTCCAGTTTTCTTTTGTTTTCAGTAACAAATAACTTTCCTGAGTCTCCTGAAATGCGTGCCGATATGTCACTTCGTTCTTCCGCTATAATCCGGACATCCTTGCTATCCGACTCAATGACCATGCTGTCAATGTCCCGCGGCGATGCGCTGGCTGAATCGGCTTCTGTGCCATTTATGAAACCCAGGCCTGCAGCAAACACATCTTTTACGACGACGGCGAAAAAAACCAGAATACCGGCAGTGATCAACAGTTTGCCAAGCATTTTTTTCATTCGGTTTCATCCTTCTCATTCATTCTATTATAAAGGAAAAGCTTGCGAATTGATACGTGCGGAAGGGAAGGACTTGACCGCAAATCCTTCCCCGTTCCGCTTATTCATTTGCCGCTTTTGTCTGGTCTGATTTTTGCAGTGAAAGTGTCCGCATTTTTTCAATCTCCGCTTCCACATCGTCTGCGAATTCTTTACGTGTAAGTTCTGTGCCGGCTTCCGCTGACTTTGAATAATTCGCGCGGATTTCCATTTCTTCAATACGATTTTCAATACGTAAAAATTCACGATACGCGCTTTCACTGTCAATTTTGTCAAATGTCGTATTCATATGCTCTTTAGCTTTCGCCGCATTTGCCCGCGCAATCAGCGCCTGTTTTTTATCCTTTACGTCCTGCAGCTTTGTTTCAAGTGCCGCCAGCTGCTCTTTCAGGTCAGCCAGCTGACTGTTAGCCTGTTCATAGGAAGCTTTATGCTCAGCCGCCTTCCCTTCTAAATACTTCATTTCAGTCAGCGCCTTTTTCGCCAGTTCTTCTTCACCTGCGTCAAATGCGAGCTGTGCCTGATTTTTCCGTTTGCCAGCCACTTCAGCGGCTTCTTCATATTTTTTCTTAAATTGATAGGCAATCGTGTGCTGTTTCACAATTGTTTGCTTTGCTTTTGCGATGTCGCTTTCCATATCGCGTACATATTGATTCAGCATCACCTTTGGATTCTCCATTTTATCAAGTCCTTCATGAACTGACGCAACAAACATGTCTCTGATTCTTTTTAATACCATACCTGATTCCTCCTAATATACTGATATTATTTTTTCTTCAAAAATTCTTCCCATTCGTCATCAAAGTGAGATTGGTAGGCAGCAGAAGCCGGTTCAGGATCAAAAGATGATACACCGTTATCAGCTGATCCGTTTTTCATCAGCTTCCAGCCGTAATACACCATAGCGGCCGCCAACGCGATTCCGACGACAAATGGAAGTGAGCAAATGAGCATTATCGCTCCGATACCGCCCACGATGATTCCCGTGATGGTTTTTCCCGCGGCAAACCTTTTGATTCCTGCGTATGTCATCAAGCTCCCGATGGCGAGCGGGATGATAAAGCCGAAGCTTCCTCCTCCAAAAAAGACGGAGATCCCAAATATAATTAATAAGAATCCGCCTACTGTTTTCTTGTTTATCTTCATGCAGATCCTCCTTTCGTTTTCCTTGTCTTCATCTTATACAAGTTGGAAGATATGCAAAACGAATCAGAGATTGATTTTTATATAAGACCGTAGTCGTATCTCGCACCGGACCCATCGACACAAAAAAACGCCATGCACGAGGCATGGCGTTTTAAAACCCTTTACAGATGAACACTTGCTTCCCTTTCTTTAATCAGGTCGGACCTTTCTGCTTTGGCCAGTTTTGTAAACAGCAAAATTCCGATACCCGCAATAATTTCGACAATCCCGCCGACAGCGATCACTTTACCTGAGCCGAAAGCATTTGCGGCATACCCGCAAATGACAGCTCCGGCAGGGATCGAAATATTGGAGATCATATGTATAACGGCGTAAACCTGCGGCTGATCCTCACTATCCACAGACGTCTGGATAATCGTGTACTCAGGAACATTAACAGCACTGACTGCGGCGCCAAAGGTAAAAGCAGCGAAAAAGACGAGCGGCAAAAAGGTATTCATCCCGGTAATAAAGAAAGCAAATCCTTCAATAATGCCGGCAGTGACGAATAACAAGCCGTACCTGTTTACTTTGACTTTCGCCAGCACAAACCCTAATAAAAACGCGCCCGCGGCGGTGGTGGCCTTTAAAAGCGAGTATACGATCGGCTGGCCATTTAAATCTTCCGCAACGTATACGGCAGAGAGCGCTTCCCATGGGGCAGCCGCGAAATTCATAAAGATACAGTAAATGGCGAGCGGATATAAAATCTGGTGTTTTCTGACGAGCCTAAAGCCGCGTTTCAGTCTTCCGATATATGTTCCTCTCTGTGTAACAACCGCAGACTCTGATTGAGATTCAACCGCAGTGTACTTAATAAAAAGAACGAGAAAACCCGACACCAAATAGAGCACAAGTGCGATAAGCATGGTATAAGAAGGACTGATAAATGTAAGAAAAGCGCCGCATAATGTGACAGCCCCGAGCCGAACAATTTGAGCGGAGGATTGCAGTACAGCGTTTGCTTTTTGAATGCCCTGTTCATTGACGATTTGAGGAATCAAAGCGATAGAGGCGGGATTGTAGGCAGCTCCAGTAGCTGAATGCACAATCATAAGCGTCATGACAAACCACAGCGGAGAGAAGCCCGCAAAATGACATAGAGGGATAATCAAAACAATCGCCGCCCTTGTCAGATCTGAAAAGTACATCCAAAATTTCAGCGTGGTCTGTTTCATAAAAGGCCCCGTCACAGGCGCCAGAACGGCTTCCGGCAAAAAAGTGACAGCAATCAATAAAGCAGTGCCGATCGCACCTTTGCCGTCATAAATTAAAAACCATAATATTGAATTAAATGCGAACATATCGCCGGATATCTTGACTATTCTTGAGAAAAACAGATAATTGAAATTTCTCTTCCAGATGCTATCACTTTCAATTAAATTCACCATCCATCAGAGCCCCCCACTGCCTATTTTTTACATCTATTTATTACAATATCTCATTTTTCCATTTTTCAGTCAATAATTCATAAGGTTCATTTTTTGTCGTAAAATGGGAAATTGACAGAGTGAAAAACAAAAAAGCCAGCATGTATTTGAACACGCCGGCTTTCGTTTTCACTTTTTATGATTCACTGCTGTCTCGGTCCCGAAACACAATGGCACTTCTTTCATATTCTACATCGCCAATACCGCTTCTTGCATTCACAACCCGTGCGGCGGCAAAGAAATAATCGGACAGACGATTGAGATAACGCAGCACTGTTTCATGAATCTCCTCCGATTTCATCAGCGCCACCACTCTTCGTTCTGCCCGCCTTGTAATGGTGCGGGCGATATGGAGAAGCGAAGCACCCTTTGATCCGCCTGGAAGAATAAATTTCTTCAGTTCCGGCGCTTCTGCTGTATAGGCATCAATGCGCGTTTCTAAAAAGGAAACAGATTCTTCCGTTAGTTTGTAGTCTTTTCTTTCTGTGACGATTGCCAGATCGCCTCCGCAGTCAAACAGCTCATGCTGGATGGTCAGCAGCTCGGCTGTCAGATCTTCAAAGCCGGGCTGCCCGGAAAGCTCTGCCAAAGCAAGCCCGATAAAGCTGTTAAGCTCGTCAATCGTGCCGTAGCTTTCGACGCGTAGGCTGTCCTTGTCCGTTCTGCCCCCGACTAAGCCCGTTTGTCCCTTATCGCCTGTTTTTGTATATAGTTTCATACCCTGAATCTCCTTTACAGACTTATTCAAACAACTCAGCAGCCTCTTCTACACATTCAGCCGTCCCTTTCTTTATCAATTGGTTCAGCCGCTGTTCTATGTTTTCGGATTGCTGAGTTTGAGTCGCGGCGATGAGAATATCACCTGTGCCTCTTCCGTCTCCCAGCACTTTCGTCCGTTCTGCTTCGGCAGCCATAAGAGCTTTGATGAAGTATTGATCTGCCGCATAGCCGTTAATCAAAATCCAAATCGAAAAGCCGGTCTGAACGCATATGAAAACGGATAACTCTCCGTCTTCATACGTTCGATACACGAAACGGTCAAGTCTTTCTGAAGAAGCCATCGCACACGTCTCCTGCAGTTGAAAACCGCTTTCTGAAAGATAGGCCATAAGTCCTTCTATCGGATCTGGCTGATCTGGCAGCCGTTTATGGATCAGCGTCCTGCTCCACGAAAACCCTGCACCGATAGGCGTCGAGGACAATGTTCGAAGCGGAATTTCCGTTTGCAGAAGAATGTCATCACGTCCCGCTTGGAGCAATGCTTCAAATGGGATAGACTGCCGCTTTACGCTATCTTTTTCAGGCTGAATCACAATCATCGGTTTAGGTGAGCTTTGATGTATCAAGGCGGTGACATCTGTATCGTACACCGCCTTTATGCTTTGTTCTGTAACAGCATATTCCGGTTTTTGCTTAGGCCCGGCGGTACCGTTTTTCATAAACATGAGCTCATCACAGTACAGGCTTGCGGTGTTCAGATCATGAAAAACGCTGACAGCTGCCAATCCGCTTTCTCTCGTCAGGCGTTTGATCAGATCAAGCAGGTCTTTTTGATAAGCCAGATCGAGAAAATTAGTCGGCTCGTCCAAAAATAAAATACGCGGCTGCTGCGCCAAAGCTTGTGCCAAATACACCCGCTGCTGTTCCCCTCCGCTTAGTTCGCGAATCGGCTTTTGCGCAAAATCGGCCACTCCTGTTTGCTCCATTGCTTCCTGTACAATGGCTTCATCCTTTTCAGTCTGCTGTCTGAACAGCCCCGTTTGGAATGGATATCTGCCAAAGGCTACAGTTTCTTCGACGGTAAAGGTGAAGGCTTGATCCATTTTTTGCGGCAGGACAGCCATGATTTGCGCCAGTTCCTTCGGTTTATAGTCCGCCAGCAGTTTTCCGGCCAGATAAACCCTGCCTTTCTTGGCCGGCAGCGTACCTGTCAGCAAGTGCAAAAGCGTGGTTTTTCCGCTTCCATTAGGGCCGAGAATTCCGAGAAATTCTCCCTTCTCCACGGTTAAGCTGACATTGTTAATTAGGCGGCTGTCGCCGTATCCTCCCGACAGCCCTTCTGCCTTCATCATAAGCTTCTCCCCCCGCGGTGCTGCCGAATTAAAATAAGAGCGAACACAGGCGCTCCCGCCAAGGACGTAATGATCCCGATCGGCAGTTCAATCGGCTCAATGATGGTTCTGGAAAGCAGATCGGCTAAAACAAGAAACCCTGCCCCAAGCAAGGCGGACAGCGGCAGTAAATGCCGATGGTCCGTTCCCCACAAAAGCCTTGTGATATGCGGAATCACAAGGCCGACAAAACCAATCGTACCCGATACTGCCACAGCGCTTCCCGTCAAAAGAGATCCGGCTATTAAAATCATCATCTTCCTCTGCTGAACGCTGACTCCAAGAAGCTTTGCTTTATCTTCTCCATATGTCATCACGTTCAGTTCCCTTCCGTTTATAATCAATAAAATGGTTCCCAAAAGAAAAAACGGGAGAAACAAAATAACATAGCTCCAGCCCCTCATTGAGACGCTGCCAAGCAGCCAATGCACAATCGGAAGCAGGTTGTCTCCTGTCAAGGCGATGATAAGAGAAATAAATGCGCCTAAAAAAGAGTTGGTGATGACACCGGTCAAAATGAGGGTGGAAACAGACATCGAAGCATGAACGAGGCGGCTGAAGAAAAGGACCGCCGCCATCGTGGCCAGTGCCGCGGCTACACTCAAAACCGGGAGTGTAAACCCTCCGATGACAGGAAGGTGCAAACCTAAGAACAGAGTCACAACAGCTCCGACTGAAGCACCGGATGACACACCTAGCGTATAGGGATCAGCAAGCGGATTTTTCAACAATCCTTGAAAAGCGGCCCCTGCAATAGAAAGAGCCGCCCCCACAAGGGCGGCCAGCACAACTCTCGGCAGTCTGATATTCATCATAATATTAGTGTACATCGGATCATCAGAACCGATAGAGCCGCCGAAACCTTGATGCCAAAAGACACGAAAAACAGCGGGAATAGGAATATGCAGGCTGCCGCAAGAAATTCCTAAGATGATGCTCACGGCTAAAAATGAGAAACCAATGATATATGCGGCATAACGATTATTCCTTAAACGTATCCGGGTAAATGCTTTCCGCAAGTTCTTCGACCCCTTCGATCAGACGGGGACCGGAACGTGTCACAAGATCAGGGTCCACATCATATACACGATGATGTTTCACAGCATTGATTTCGCTCCAGCCATCGCGTTTTTCCACAGCTTTCGCTTTCACACCGTCCGTTGTAACAATTGCATCAGGATTGAGTTTTACGATCGCCTCGTCTGTCATTTGCACCCATCCTGCCTGATCCGCAGCTGCGTTTTTAGCATGGATGACATTCAGCATTTCATTCATAAACGTATCTTTTCCGGTTGTATAAATGTCAGGATCAGGAGAAACCTCGATAAATACGCTTTTCTCCTCGTCTTTTGAAATGGTTTTCGCTTTTTCTTGAATATCCTTTAGATCTGATTTCATGCTTTTCACGAGCTGATCGGCTTTTTTCTCCGCCCCGCCAGCTTCTCCGATCATTTCGATTGATTTGTACACCTCGGAGAATGATTGTGCATCATTGACAGTCAGCACTGTAATGCCCGCGTTTTTCAGCTGTTTGATGGCATCCGCTGATGCTGACATGGAAGACTCATGGGCCAGAACGAGATCTGGTTTTAGAGAAATGACTTTTTCAACGTTTACATTCATATCTCCGACTTTCTCAACCTTTTTGACTTCCTTTGGATAGGTATCGTTTGTGGTGACACCGACCACTTTGTCACCAAGGCCGAGTGCGTATGTAATTTCTGTGTTGCTCGGCATTAATGAAACAATCTTTTTTGGCTCTTTTTTGATGGTTACATCTTGGTTTGACGCATCATCAATGGTGACAGGGAACGCTTCTGTTTTTTGTTTTGCCTTTGAATCCTTCTGATCCGCAGGATTGCCGCAGCCTGCCAGCATAACAGCAGCCAACAGGAGCGCAGTCCATATCCCGGCTCGTCTTTTCATAATCTTTTCCTCCTAAACGAACTAAAAAAGCATCTCTACGACGGTAAAGATGCTGTAAACAACACAAAAAAGCCTATTGTTTACACATCATCTGTCCTCGCAGAATTCGTGCTGATCAAACAGGCAGGTATCCTGGCTCTTGGCGCTTGGCCAATTACAGTGGCGGGACCGCACCGGCTTTTACCGGTTTCCCTTTTAAGCCGGCTGTTGTTCACGGACCGGCACCTATTTGACATTCGTATCCTTTTTTCGGAGTAATTATACTATATGACTGACAGGCTTGTATATGCGTCCTGAATGACTTTTCCCCGTATTATGCATGGGAGCAAAATCCTCGTAAACACTAAATTTGATCTTGTATACTTAATACCATCATCTACAAAAGGAATGATTCTTATGGATTTACAGCTAAAAGACAAACTCGTCTTAATCACCGGCTCGACGTCCGGCATCGGGAAAGCCGCCGCAAAAAGCTTTCTACAAGAGGGTGCGGCAGTCATTGTCAACGGACGCAAACAGGAGACTGTCGATCGCACGATTGAAGAGCTTTCTGGCTATGGAACAGTGCACGGTGCTGCTGCCGATTTGTCAAAAACAGATGAAGCAGCGGCTTTTATTGAAAAAGTAAATGAAATCGGTGATATCGATATCCTTGTCAACAACCTTGGTTTCTTCGAGGTAAAAGACTTTGCCGATGTGACAGATGAAGAGTGGAATCAATATTTCGAAGTGAACGTGATGAGCGCCGTTCGGACAAGCCGTCACTTCCTTCCAAAAATGCTTGCCAAAAACAGCGGCCGTATTTTAAATATTGCAAGTGAAGCAGGCGTCAAACCGCTGCCAACGATGATTCCATACTCAATGACAAAAACGGCACTGATCAGCCTTTCAAGAGGAATGGCTGAAATGACAAAAGGCACAAATGTGACGGTCAACTCAGTGCTCCCGGGACCTACTTGGACAGAGGGCGTGGCATCCTATATGGAAGGCGCCGCACAAGCAGCCGGCCAGGATACAGATACATTTATCAAAGACTATTTCAAGGTCAATGAGCCAACCTCGCTTATTCAGCGATACGCGACAGCAGAAGAAGTCGCCAACACAATCGTATTCCTCGCGTCTGACGCCGCATCCGCCATTAACGGCACGGCACAGCGTGTGGAAGGCGGCATTATCCGTTCTCTGTAGTATAAAAAACGCATCCGTTGTTTCGGATGCGTTTTTTTTATACGTCTCCAGCAAATGGTACCGGCTGATATCCGCCTGTTTCCAATTGTGCTGAAAACAACCCTCCAGCGTGAGGCTGCTCGTATCTCTCTTTTTCTGTCATTTGTTCTGTTGCCGTTGTAATGTAAAGGGTTTTTAAGTCTTTGCCGCCGAACGCGCAGCACGTGACATATTTAGCCGGCACGCTGATTGAATTGATTTCTTTTTTCTGAAACGGGTCAATGTGAACAACGCGGCTGCCGCCAAACAGCGCCACCCACAGCATGCCATTTTGGTCAATTGTCATGCCGTCCGGCAATCCGTCTGACTGATCAAAACGATAGACAGGTTCTGGATTCGAAACATCTCCGCTTTGAGGATCATAGCTGTAACGCACAATCTCCTGCGTCGGCGTGTCGATGTAATACATCAAATTCCGCTCGCGGTCCCAATCCAAACCGTTTGAGGTGGAGACTTGATCCTTGATTTTGACAAGACTGCCGTCTAGATTCAAACGGTACAGCGACGCCTGTTTTTGCTCGCCTTCCATGCTCGTCGTCCCCGCCCAAAGCCTTCCGTACGGGTCACATTTAGCATCATTAAATCTCAGGCTCTCATGCATGTCCTTCGGCTGTTTAATTTTTTCCAAGCTGTCATCCCGAAGATGATACAGGTAAAACCCGTCCTTCATCGTCATAATCAGTTCATCCTTTGAATATTTCGCAAGCGCCGTCACAAAGGATTTGAATTTGATTGATCGGTTGATTTTTTCTTCAGGGTCAAAGATGTGGAGCTCGCTCCCCAGGATATCAACCCAATATAAGCGACCGTTTTCTTCATCCCATAACGGGCCTTCTCCAATCACTGCCCGAGTGTCTGCTTCCAATACTGCATCCATGTGTTACACCTCTTTAGCTTCAGTCTATATATTGTTATTCCCGGCAAAGAGGTGTCCAAACCACATGATGTTTATTGTTTTTTAAAAAGGATGGTAATGACCGTTCCAATGTCCATTCTGCTGTTCACATGGATCGTTCCGTTATGCAGATGGACAAGCTCCTTGGCAATCGCGAGCCCGAGACCCGTTCCGGCAGTTGAATCTTTTGTGTTCGTCCCTCTGTAGTAACGGTTAAACAAATGGGTAATGGTTTCTTCATCCATTCCTTTCCCATTGTCCTTCACCTTTAAAGAAATATGATTTTTTGTTTGCTCCAGAATGACTTGAATCTCTGTTCCTTTGCCGTTGTGCTTCACGGCATTCCCAAGGAGGTTTTCTAATATGCGCCTGAACCACGCTTCATCAAGGGCAAATTCAATATGCTCTTCTTTGGATACAAACGAGATATCATACCCTTCAGAAAACGGATTTTTCTTAAAATCCTCAATGACATTTTTAAAAAACGGGATAAGGCTAGTGAGCTTTCTCTCAATAGGAAGAGCATCATTTTTCAGGCGATACGTTAAATTTAAGTCTTCAATCAGCTTGGACATGTATTCAGATTTTTCTCTGACAACCTGCCCCATTTCTTTCACTTCTTCCGGCGACCAGTCATACTGCTTCGACTCGAGCATCATGCTGTAGCCGTAAATGCTGCTGAGCGGTGTTTTTAAGTCATGTGACAAACCGGCAATCCATTCTTCCCTTGTCGCCTGGATTTTTTCTCTGTTTCTTTTATCCCTTCTCAGCGTTTCAGTCAGCTGATCCATTGATTCAAATATCTCACCGAAGAAGCGGTACGGCTGTTTGATTTTTCCCTTTTTATTTTTGCTGACAGGACGGCCTTCCCGGTTTCTGGGCTCCTCAAGCTTCCCTTTTGACAGATTGACCAGCCATCTAATCGTGTGAAAAATCGGCAGCCCGAATCGGAACATATACCAAACGGTCATCCAAATGATATACATGAACAAAACGGCCATCACGAGAAACATCGCTTTTAATACAACCTTCAGGAATGATTTGTTAAACTCCTGATCGGTTACATAGACAGGGTTCGGCACCGTAGCGACCATCCATCTGTCTTTATTGAGGATCTTAACGGAAATTTCCCGCTTATAGTTCCAAGGCTTAGAGCTGTATTTAAGCAGCTCCAGCTGGTTCATCGTTTTTCTTTCGCTTTTTGTGCTGTTGATGCTGTCGAGAATCTTTCCATTGCTGTCTAACAGGTAAATGGCGCCTTTTTTCCGTTTAATATAGTCGATGGTACTGGACTTATAGTGCGCTAGTGAGTCTATCTTTTGTTCGCGCTTTTCAACGGAAGTCAGGAGCTGTTCACTTTTTGATTTCCAGCCGGACAATAGAAGATACGACTTATCTTCAATATTGATGGCCCAATAATTCAGTTTATAGTTATGAAGCTTTTTGGTTTTATAAATAGACAAAAGCTCTTTCTTGGTATAGGTGCCCGGCACGTCTTTTGGCACGCCGTAGGAATAATCAGTGTTTCCTTCCGAATCAATGATTTGCATCCAGCCGTGCTGTTTATCAACAGATTTCTTCAGGAAATTATCCACTTCCCATGTCCCGTCTTCGTTTACATCGAGATATGCCTCAAGTGTGTCGGTCGTTGCTTTCGTCAGCCCTGAATTGGATTCCGCATCGCTAAAACGAGCGTCTAAATAGAAAAACGACGCAACAAGCATAACCGTAAGCAGCAGGATCACAATCAGCATCTGGCCGAAAAAGTGAAACAAAAACTTCCATCTTAACCTCATGACCGCTTGCCTTCAGGATTTGGGATAAAACGATAGCCGAGACCTCGAACGGTTACAATATACTCCGGATTGCTCGGATCGCGCTCAATCTTCTCCCTAAGCTTGCGAATATGAACCATGACGGTGTTGTTGTCACCGTAGGAAGGATAGCCCCATACTTTTTCATATATTTGATCTTTGGAAAGCACCACGTTAGGGTGTTCACAAAAATACTGCAAAAGCTGCAGAAGCTGGGCTGAACAGGCAACGGCTTCCCCGCCTACGATCAGCTCGGCATTTTGCGGAGAAAAAGTAAAATAATCATATGTGTAGGTTTGATTTGAACTTGTTTCTTTTGATTGATATGTACGCTTGAGATGTGCTCTGATCCGCGCCGCTAATTCCAGCGGATTAAATGGTTTTGTGATATAGTCATCAGCTCCAACCGCAAAGCCCGATAATTTGTCCGCGTCGGATGATCTTGCCGTCAGGAAAAAAATCGGAGCGTCTGAATACTCTCTGATAAGTGTGCAGGCTTCAAAACCGGACATTCCGCCCATCATGACATCCAGCACAATCAAGTCAACCTTATTGGCCTTCACAACGGGAATCGCTTCTTCTGCGCTTGCCGCATCCAGTATATTTCGATAACCTTCTTTTTCGAGAACGCGTTTGATCATGTCCACAATCGCTTTCTCATCGTCTACGATTAAAATTGACGCATTTTCCACTTTTATGTTCCTTTCTGTCACTGTTTTTTTCATCTTATCATTATATCGTTTATTTATGGTACATTTTTGAATACATTGGAGCTTGGCAAATCAAAACAGCAAAAAAGGAGCAAACAAGCGCTCCCTTTTGATGTTTTTTCATATGAAAATATTATGAGTTCTCATCCACCATGTACAAAATAAACTCCCAAAACCCCGGGACATCCTGACACAAAAGCATATCAGCCTTTTCAAACATTTTGATCTTCAGCTCTTGCTCTAAATCTTCTCTTTCTTGATAGGACGTATTGCTGAGTTTTTTTCTGATCATCGGTGAAAAGCATGCAATCAGATGCTCAATGTCATAAGTCTCGTCTTTTTGTTTCTTTTTTTGTTCAAACTGGCCGTCCACAGCTTACTTTTCCCCCTTTTTTTGCGCCGCTAGCTGCTTTCTGATATTCTCCAGCCCCTTTTTATGAATGTTGGAAATGTTTTGTCGGGACTCCCCTAATGAATCTGCAATCTCCTGCATCGTGGCACCGTGAAGATACACTTTCGTCAGCACACTTTTTTGTTTGTCAGTCAGCTTCTGAATCGCTTGGTAGAGCTGGTAATCCTGAACATGCTGGCTCAAATCATCCTGCCTGTCTAAAAATTCTTCAAATGCATCGCTTCCTGTTTCGGAAGGAAGCCGATCTCCTGCCTCCGGATGATCAACCGTCAGCGGATACCGTTTTTGATTTTTGCGAACCCGCTTATCAAAATCAATAGAAAAGATGCGGATCATTGAATTCATATACTTGACGATGCGGATTTCTTTATAAAACTGCTTAAATAGCTCGTCCAATGATTTTGCATCTTTTTCGTTAGGGCTTTCCATTACGTTTTTGAACAAACGGTAATGCTGAGGATTGCTCAAAAAATGCTTCACGATGGGATGCTTCATTATCTCCTTACATTTTGACCGTAAAAGACTTTGATAGTCCATCAAACCGCCTCCCTACTAAATTAAATGAAGGAAAGCAAAAAAAAGTAAACTACTACTTTCCGACTAGTGTCTTCCAAAATACTTTGCAGCAGTTTACGTTTTATCGGATTTCCTTCACTTACATACATGACTGCAGAAAAAGAAGGGAGGTATTTTCCTATGGATCAGGTTTTTATAGAGGAAGTCGTAAAACAGATCGGCAATTTGGGGTTTCCCGCGCTGATTGCAATGTATCTGCTGACCCGATTCGAAAAGAAGTTTGATCAACTAATAGAACTAATGACAGAACTGAAAGATCATGCAAAAAAATAATTTTTCAATCGAAGTTGACTTTTCACTGGTTTTTTTCACTTAACAAAACAGAAGGGAAAACGAAAGGCCTTTCACCTTCTCTTTCTGCTATCACATTTAAATTTAAGGAGGAAACATTTCATGAAAAAACAAAATGACATTCCGCAGCCAATTAGAGGAGACAAAGGAGCAACGGTAAAAATCCCGCGCAATATTGAAAGAGACCGGCAAAACCCTGATATGCTCGTTCCGCCTGAAACCGATCATGGCACCGTCAGCAATATGAAGTTTTCGTTCTCTGATACACATAACCGATTAGAAAAAGGCGGATATGCCCGTGAAGTGACAGTACGTGAATTGCCGATTTCAGAAAACCTTGCATCCGTAAATATGCGGCTGAAGCCAGGCGCCATTCGCGAGCTTCACTGGCATAAAGAAGCAGAATGGGCTTATATGATTTACGGAAGTGCAAGAGTCACAATTGTAGATGAAAAAGGGCGCAGCTTTATTGACGATGTAGGTGAAGGAGACCTTTGGTACTTCCCGTCAGGCTTGCCGCACTCCATCCAAGCGCTGGATGAGGGAGCTGAGTTCCTGCTCGTGTTTGACGATGGATCATTCTCTGAAAACAGCACGTTCCAGCTGACAGATTGGCTTGCCCACACTCCAAAAGAAGTCATTGCTGCGAACTTCGGCGTGACAAAAGAAGAGATTGCCAATTTGCCTGGCAAAGAAAAATATATATTTGAAAACCAACTCCCTGGCAGTTTAAAAGATGATATTGTGGAAGGGCCGAATGGCGAAGTGCCTTATCCATTTACTTACCGCCTTCTTGAACAAGAGCCGATCGAATCTGAGGGAGGAAAAGTATACATTGCAGATTCGACAAACTTCAAAGTGTCTAAAACCATCGCATCAGCGCTCGTAACAGTAGAACCCGGCGCCATGAGGGAACTGCACTGGCATCCGAATACACACGAATGGCAATACTACATCTCCGGTAAAGCTAGGATGACCGTTTTTGCATCTGACGGCCATGCCAGAACGTTTAATTACCAAGCCGGTGATGTCGGATATGTACCATTTGCAATGGGTCATTACGTTGAAAACATCGGGGATGAACCGCTTGTCTTTTTAGAAATCTTCAAAGACGACCATTATGCTGATGTATCTTTAAACCAATGGCTTGCCATGCTTCCTGAAAAATTTGTTCAAGGGCACCTTGACTTGGGCAAAGACTTTACTGATGTGCTTTCAAAAGAAAAGCACCCAGTAGTGAAAAAGAAATGCAGTAAATAAAAGACTTGCGGCTTGCAGAGAGCACTCGTTCTCTGCAAGCCTTCATAAGGAGCTGAACCAGTGAAACATCAAAACCCTTCAAAACGCTTATTGCGGCTCTCCATAAAGTACTTGCTGGCCGCAGCAGCAGTGGTGTTGACCTATTTTGCTGTCATCTATATATTGTTTTCTTTAGCGGGAACGAGCTACCGCTCAGCAGCTCATGTCCTGCTTTTTGCCGTGGTATTTCTTGTTCTCGGATTATGCTTTGAACCATTTGAACGGCTGATGATACATAGCTTTACATTTTTCAAGACAGGAAAACGTCTATTCATTCTCCTTGCCGGCATCGTACAGCTGCTGTTTTTGTGGATGACTGCTCATACAACAGACCAATTGATCAGCGACATCTGGCTGTCCACCACAGAAGAAATGATCGTCGCAGCCGTTTTTTTGATTTTAGACAAATGCAACTCGGCTCTTCCCAGCTAAAAAAAGAACGCATTCCAATTGGATGCGTTCTTTTTATTCATAGCGAAGCGCGTCTACAGGCTGAAGCTTCGAAGCCTTGATAGACGGAAGCAAGCCGAAGATAATACCGACTGCCATTGAAAAGATGAGTGCTCCGACAACAGCTGGAATGGAGACGATAAAAGGCATCGGAAAAATGACCGTCAGCAGCTTGGCGATGCCGAAGCCCGCCAGCACACCGAGTATTCCGCCAATGCTTGTCAGCACGACAGCCTCGGTTAAAAATTGAAATAAAATCACACGCCGCTTAGCACCGAGCGCTTTCTTAATTCCGATTTCCCTCGTGCGCTCCGTTACGGAAACGAGCATAATGTTCATGACGCCGATACCGCCCACCAAAAGTGAAATACTGGCGATACCGCCAAGCAGCAATGCAAATGACTGATTAAAGGACTCCACTTCCTGCGCGATCTCCTGAAGATCCATTACACTGTACTCTGCTTTTTCCAGCTCAGCTTCTGACAGTCCCTGATTTAAAAGATCTGCAGCCATTACACCCGCTTCTTGGATATGCTCAGAAGAATCAGCCTGCACGGCAATCTGCGTTGGCGCGTCAAATCCTTCAATAAGCGGCCACACTTTTTTCGGCACGTACAAAACCGGGTTCGCATAGTCGCCTTCAAACATGCTTTCCTGTTGATTTTTTTCTTTAAAAACACCGACGACCTTAAACGGCACACCATTCATCTCAATGTTTTTATGCAGAGCTTCTCCGTCTGGAAACAGTTCATCTCTGACAGCTTCATTGATCATCACTACTTGGTGTGTGCTGTTTAAATCGTTTTCCGTCAGCTTTCTCCCTTCGGTTATTCGGATTGGAAACATATCGAAGTAATCATCGTCCACTCCATACACTTGGGGATACGAAACGTTTGTTAAATGAAAAACGCTCGCGCCTTCTGACAAGTAATATAAGGATAATCCTTTGACCATCGGATCTGATTTGATCGCCTTTACTGTTTCTTCCGCTACAGGCGGCGCGGACGCATACGACACCTGAGGGCCGCCGCTCTCCTCTTCTCCGCCAGACGGCTGGTAGACAACATTGATGGCGTTGTTTCCCATGCCGATCATACTTTGCTTTAATTGCTCACTTTGGCCCTTCAGCATTGAAACAATCGCGATGATTGCCGCTATGCCGATAATCACGCCGAGCATTGTCAGAATGGATCTTAATTTATGAGAGAAAATGGATTGAATGGAGATTCGAATATGTTCAAGCATGGCTGATATCCCCTCTCTCATCTAATACCAGCTCTCCGTCTCTGATAAAAACGGTTCTGTCAGCTTTTTTGGCGACGTCCGGGTCGTGGGTTATCATAATAATGGTCTTGCCTTCCCGATGCAGTTCAGAAAACAGTGACAAAATTTGTTCACTTGATTTGGTATCAAGCGCCCCGGTCGGTTCATCAGCTAAAATAAACCTCGGCTGATTGACAAGGGCCCTCGCTATCGCCACCCGCTGCTTTTGGCCGCCGGACAGCTTAGGCGGTTTGTAGGAGACCCTGTCTTTTAATCCGACCTTTTCCAGCGCTTCATATGCCCGTTGCCTTCTCTCTTTTTTCTTCACTTTATTGTAGATCATCGGCAGCTCGACATTTTGCAGCGCGGTGAGACGCGGCAGCAAATGAAAAGTTTGAAACACAAACCCGATTGATTCATTGCGAATTTCGGCTAAAGCTCCATCTTTCCCTTTCAATATATCGATCTGGTCAAGCGTATAGGTTCCTGAGGTTGGCCTGTCCAAACAGCCGATAATATTCATTAACGTTGACTTTCCAGAACCGGAAGGCCCCATAATAGCTAAAAACTCCCCCGCCTGAACAGTCAGATTGATATGTTTCAAGATTGGAACTTCTTCTTTTCCCAGCTTGTACGACTTCGAAATATTATTCAGTGTCAGCATTGACTGTAACCTGCTTTCCTTCCTTGACCGCGGGATCAGGATAGATCACATAATCTTCCGGCGTCAGGCCGCTTTTAATTTCCACCATGTCATTTTCATCAGTCTCTCCGATTTCAACAGGCTGCTTAACCGCTTTCTGATTCTCATCAGCTTTCCACACATACGGTTCGCCGTCATCCTGAATGACCATGTCGGACGGCAGCTTGATCGTGTCCGCATCAGCATTATCACTCATCACTTCGATGTTGACATGATAGCCGACTTCAAGACCTTTATGGCTGTCTAATAAAATGGTGAAAGGATAGTTAGAGGACTGGGGATTCATTTCTTCATCAGCAAAGCTTTCTGATTCTTCACCCTCGCCTGCTCCCGCTGGAAGCTTGCCGATCGAGGTGACCTTTCCTTTCCACTCGCCCTCACCGCCTGTTTTCAGCGTGACCCTGACTTTGCTGCCTTTTTTGATCGTGTCCATTAACAGCTCATTGATTTGGCTTTTGACCAGATATTTGCCCGTCGAAACAATCTGGATATACGGGCCCGTTGCCTGGTCGCCTGTTGCACCGTCAGCGATATCCTGATTGACGCTTTGAACGATTCCGTCATGCTTGCTTGTAATGACATTGGAACCTTTGTTTTTCGTCAGGCCAGCCAGTTCTTTTTGATGCTGCTTCAGTTCAAGCTGGCTTGTTTTCAAATCGAAATTGGCCTGATCAAGTTCATCTTGAAGCTGGGTTTTCTCTTCTTTTCCTGCCGCTTTCAGCTTCTTTTCCGTTTCCGTTATTGATTTTTGCAAACGGTTGATTTGCAGATTTGTCATTTCAATTTGCAAATTGGCTTGCTCCACTTCATCAGAATGATCCTCGCCCTCATACTCAAAAAGCTTATCGCCCTTTTTAACCTGATCGCCTTCTTTGACGTATGTTTTTTTAATGCTGCCTTTTTCTGAATCTATGTATACTTTCTGCTGTTTCTCAGGTTCAACCTTTCCAGAAAACGTTTGGCCTGATTCTGAATCTCCTCCCATGTATACCGCGACCGATTCAGCATAGGGCTCCGATGATACGGCAACTTGGTTCATGTGGGTAAAAAAGTAAAAACCGCCAACGCCGATCCCAGCCAATACAAGCACACCGGCACATATCGCACCGCCAATAAGCCATTTTTTCTTCTTGGACACAACGATCTCCTCTTTCTGTAAACTATGTAATATTTTCGAAACATTCTAACCAATATTATCTATTAATTCAAAAAGACTTGCAATCCTTTTATTGAAATGACGGAATCAAATAGAAAAATTGTATTTTCAAAGCCGAATAAAAAAAATCCCGGCTTCAAACCGGGAGTTTTTCATACAGTAACTAGCTCTTTTTCATTTTTAATCAAGTCATATGTCAAGCATACAGGTTTATTTGTACGGGGATCAGTCACGATTTCGGCATCAATCTGAAATACCTGCTTCAAAATGTCCGGTGTCATGACCTCCAGTGCAGTTCCTTCCTTGATGACCGTGCCTTTTTTGAGCGCGATCATATAATGAGAAAAACGAGCTGCATGGTTAAGGTCATGAATGACCATTAAAATCGTCCGCCCTTGCTCTTTGTTGAGTCTGTCAAGCAGCTGCAGAATTTCAAGCTGATGTGCAAGATCAAGATACGTTGTAGGTTCATCCAGCAGAAGCAGTTCCGTCCCTTGCGCAAGCGCCATGGCAATCCACACGCGTTGACGCTGTCCGCCTGACAATGCCTCAATCGGCCGTTCAGCATATTCAGCCATGCCTGTTTCTTCAAGCGCCCATTTGATAATCCGGCGGTCTTCGTCATTTAATCTGCCGAATCCTGATTGATGCGGAAACCTGCCGTACGACACCAATTCGTGCACTGTTAGGCCGCTCGGCGCTTCAGGTGTCTGTGGAAGAATCGCCATATCTTTCGCAATGTCCTTTGTAGACATTTTATGAATCGCTTTGCCGTTTAAATAGACGGCACCTGCATGTGAACGCATAATTCTGGACATTGTTTTTAAAATCGTTGATTTCCCGCAGCCGTTCGGGCCAATTAAGGTGGTAATTTTCCCTTTAGGAATCGATATTTTTAAATCCTCTACAATCACCCTGTCGCCATAACCGATTCCAAGCTGTTCCGTTGATAATGAATTCATATTCGGCCCCCTCCTCTAATTCGCTTTCATCAATAAATAAATAAAGTAAGGCGCACCTAGCACGGAAATGACAAGTCCGACCGGAATTTCTGATGGTGCCAATACATTTCTCGCCAGCGTATCAGCAAGCAAAAACAGGAATGAGCCGATGAAGGCGGAGACCGGTATCAGCGCCTGGTGACGTGGACCGGTCAGCCTTCTAGCCACATGCGGCGCGATCAATCCGAGAAACGCAATGCCCCCCGCAGCTGCCACGCATGAAGCGGCAAGAGTGACCGCTGCCAGAAGAAGAATCCGTCTTTCCTTTTCAACAGCGGTGCCCAGCCCGGTCGCCAATTGGTCTCCGAGCTGCATAATGTTCAAATAGCGTGCCTTATATAAAGTAAACAGAAGCAAGATCACAATCCAAGGGAGAATCGCCCAGATCATATTCCAGTTCGCCCCCCATATTGAGCCGGATATCCAAACCGCGGCTTGCATAAAATCATGAGGGTCCATCTTGAGCTGAAAAATCAGCAACAGGGCATTGAATCCGGCATTCACCCCTATGCCGACTAAAATCAGCCGAATCGGTGTCACGCCTTTTTTCCATGCCAGAATATAAATGAGAAACGCAGCGAGGATTGCTCCTGCCAAAGCACTGAACGGCAGCATAAATGTTCCGAAAAAGCTGAGATCTGAAGCTGACCCTTGAAAAAAGTATATAAAAAGCACTACAGCAAGTGAACCGCCGGCGTTAATTCCGAGAATACCAGGCTCGGCAAGTTCATTTTGAGACACGCTTTGCAAAATGGCTCCAGCTACGGAGATCCCTGCTCCAACAAGCAAAGAAAGGATGATCCGGGGCAGCCTGAACTCAAATAAGACAAGTTCATCACGCGCCGTTCCTTGGCCGAAAAAGACCTGAAGCGTTTTAAGCGGTGCAATTTTGATAACGCCCAAATTGAGACTGATAAAAAAGACCACCACGATAAGCAAAAAGGTCACAGCCATTACGACGAGCGGTTTGTTTGTTTTTGTTTTCATTACAGCCCTCTCCTTTCACGACGTGCCAAATAAAAGAAAAAGGGAACGCCGATAAGAGAAGTCAGCGCGCCGACAGGCGTTTCAAAGGGTGCATTTACGAGTCTGGCCGCTATGTCAGCAAAAACAAGCAAAACAGCACCGAGCACCGCCGAGCAAGGAATGATCCACCGATAATCCACACCTACCAAAAAACGGGTAATATGCGGAATGATCAGCCCAATGAATGCGATGGTGCCGGCAATGGAAACCGCAGCTCCGGTCAGAATTACTACAATAAGCATGCCAACCAGTTTCACCGCTGATGTATATTGTCCAAGCCCTTTTGCCAGATCGTCACCGAGACTTAACACTGTAACAGACCTGGCGATGAAAAACGCGAGCGTTAAACCGACAGCCCCTGCAATAAGCAAAAGCTGGACCCCCGGCCATTTCACACCCGCTACCCCGCCTGCGTACCAAAAGCTGATATCCTGAGCGACATCAAAGCGGATTGCAATGGCAGTTGAAATGCCGGTAAAGAAATAAGTAACTGCCGTACCCGCCAGAGCAAGCTTTACAGGCGTAAGTCCGCCCCTTGAAAACATGCCGATGCCCATTACCGTCGATGCCCCCAGCCCCGCTCCCGCAAAGGACCATAGCACAAGCCCCATTGCAGAAAGCCCGGGAAAAAAGGCAAACGCAATCGAAACCGCAAACGCAGAGCCTGAAGTCACACCCATAATCGAAGGCTCTGCCAAAGGGTTTCTCGTCATCCCCTGCATGATTGCTCCCGACACTGCCAACAATGCGCCTACAAGCGCGGCAGCCGCCGTTCTCGGCAGCCGAAGATCATGTATAATTTGGTGAGATGTCTTTGTCGGCTGATAATGAAAAATGGCGTCCCATACAGTGCGCAAATGAATATCCGCTGCACCGAGGGATATGGATAAAAATGCGCCAAGGCAAAGCAGGCATAGACCTGCAATAAGGACGATGACCCCGCCATATGTCCTTGACGTCCATTGGATTTCTTCTGATGCAGTCTGTATATTTTTATGTTGACTCAACTGCCGTACTTCCTTTCTGTTACTGATAATGATTATCAATTGCTGTTTCAGTATATCACTTTTTTCAGCTGATTTAATAGAGTGTTTTGAACAAAAATGAAAATGCATTTGCAAAAAATATCGTGTCAACCGGCACTTGCAGTGGTATAATCACAGATGATAATGATTCTCTTTTTCATCTATTTTTTTAGAAAGAAGGTATGTGATATGACCCATATATACAAGAAACTCGGAGCCGCGTTTTTTGCCCTGTTATTGATTGCAGCGCTGGCAGCCTGCGGGAATAACTCAGAAAGCAAAGGTTCTGCCTCTGATTCAAAAGGCGCAGAAACCTTTACATACAAGGCTGAAAACGGAAATGTAAAAATCCCGAAGCATCCTAAACGGGTGGTTGTCATGGCAGACGGCTATTACGGCTACTTCAAAACACTCGGCATCAACGTTGTCGGTGCGCCTGAGAATGTATTTAAAAACCCTTACTACAAAGGAAAAACTGACGGCGTCGAAAACATCGGAGACGGCACTTCGGTTGAAAAGGTCATTGATTTGAACCCTGACCTGATTATCGTCTGGACAACACAGGGCGCTGATATTAAAAAGCTTGAAAAAATTGCGCCGACTGTCGCAGTAAAATACGATAAGCTCGACAACATCGAACAGCTGAAAGAATTTGCAAAAATGACGGGAACTGAAGATAAAGCTGAAAAATGGCTGGCCGAGTGGGATAAAAAAGTTGCGGCCGCTAAAACACAAATCAAAAAAGCGGTCGGTGACAAAACCATTTCCATTATGCAAACGAACGGAAAAGACATTTACGTATTTGGTAAAGACTTTGGAAGAGGCGGAAGCATCATTTACAAAGACCTCGGCCTGCAGGCTACAAAGCTGACAAAAGAAAAAGCCATTGACCAGGGGCCAGGTTATACAAGTATTTCATTAGAGAAGCTCCCTGACTTCGCCGGAGATTACATTTTCGCGGGTCCATGGCAATCAGGCGGTGATGATGGCGGCGTTTTTGAAAGCTCCATTTGGAAGAACCTGAATGCCGTTAAAAATGGCCATGTCTACAAGATGGATCCGATCGGATTCTATTTCTCTGACCCGATTTCATTAGAAGGACAACTGGAGTATATTACGGAAAGCTTGACTAAATAAACAAAAGAGCCGCCTGCCCGCGGCTCTTTTGCTTATTTATAAGGAACGGCTCAATTTGAATCATATCGGATATTTTCTTTGAGCCATTCATATTAAGCTGCATCCTCAACACGATCAGTTTTTTTATGCTGGAGAGACTGAAAAACGTTTTTTGCATATTCGATTGTGCCTTAAGGTTTTTCTTTCGATTTCAGCTTTCCTGTCAGCTAGGTTAACGAACGGATTCCTAACAGGAGAAATTGTGATTTTATAAAAAAGACACCTGAGCAAATCAGGTGTCTTTTCATTATGCTTGTTTTTCTTTCTGGAACTTTTTACTCACAAATGGATAAACGATTAAGCCGACAAAGAATAAACCGATGCCAAGGATAAATGTCGTTAAATCTGCTGTGCCTGTTACGATAACAAACACGGAGTATGCACACGCCAGTATCGCGATCAATCCGTCTCTTACACGGGAGCCTTTCAGCTGGTCATACGTTTCACCTTTGATGACTACCTTCAAGCTGTAGATTGCAGATACCAGATACGGAATTAAATATGCGAGTGTAGCCGCTGTCGTTAAAAATGTAAATGCGTCACTTATTGTCCGGGAAATAACCGAGAAAATGAAGACCTGTGACATGACGTTTGTAATAATGAGTGCAATGACCGGACTTCCCTTTTTATTCGTTTTTGCAAAAAATGCCGGGAAATCTCCTGCTTTAGCGGCTTGGTATGGCACCTCAGAGCCAAGCAAAATCCAGCCGAGCATCGTTCCGAATAAACAAAGGATAGCCAAAAGCGCCATAATCACGCTTCCCGCGTTTCCAACAATCGCATAGAGTACATCAACAAATGGTTTTTCAGAGCCGACAAGCTTATCATGCGGCAGAACACCCATCGTAATTAAAGTCACAATAATATATATGCTCAAGGCAATCAGCAAGCCGGTAATTGTCGCACGTTTCACATCACGCTGAGAGCGCGCACGGCCGGACAGGATCACCGCGGATTCAATTCCGACAAACGCCCACAGTGTAGAAATCGCGGCGTTATGAACCTGGCCGCCAATTCCAATGCTTGTGCCGTTTTCTCCTTGAACCGGGAAATAAAAATGACCGAATAATGCCGTTTGAAACACAAACAAACCGGCAACGATAAAGAAGACAAAACCTAATACTTTAGAAAGCGTTGTGACAAAGTTTAGTTTACTTGCGCCGTTAATGCTGGCAACAAGAATCGCGTGCGTTCCCCATAACAAGATCGTACATACGGCAAACGTCAGTAATTGGCCGAGTGTCACCTCTTGCCCGCCGATCGAAAACATCTCACGTTTATCAACCAAGATCGGGAAGAACGAAGTCAAGTAACCGGCGAGACTTGTGATGATCGCCACGTTACTGATCCAGCTCGCCACCCAGTAGCCCCACACCATTGTGAAACCGGCAGCGTTGCCTTTTTTCGGGTCAGCAAACAGCGCTCTTGCATAACTTTGCGGTCCCGCTGTCAGTTCAGGCTTACGAATGGACAAATGTCCGAACACAAGTGCAATCATCAGCACGCCGGCACCTGTCAAAAGCCAGGCGGACGTAGCTCCAAACGGACTCGCAATTGAAGCAAGCGAGCTCGGCAAGGAGAAAATTCCTGATCCAACCATATTTCCAACGACAAACGCCGTTAATAACCAAAAACCCCATTTTTTTGTCTGTTCCATTCCAGTACCTCCATGATTCTTTGTACGGACCAGACCCCGAGATCATATAAACGCAAAAAAAGCCTGAACAAAAGTCCATGCTTAAAGAAACACACACCCTTGATCTCCGGATAGCCCTCCGCGAAAAAGCACGCGGCAGTCCTGCACTTATTCAGATACAGTCCCAGCATAGAGAAGGATCGGCTTTCTCCACACTTCGGCGCTGATGCCTTTTACACATGTTTAACAGCCCCTGTCAGCCTAGCATGTGTGACTCATCATCCGCGCAACCTCTACCTCACTGAGAAAGAGTGAGGATTTAATTATTCAGTTACTCCCAGAAGGTTATCAAAGAAAGGATGATCTGTCAAAGGGAACAGATGGAAAATACGGATAGAGCCAAGCCCTATCCGCATGTGGTTATCGATTATTTTTCTTTTTTTGCACAGCTTCTTGAAGCGGATCATCTTTTAGAGCTGAACCAGCATCTTCAAGAGCTCCTTGGATTACGTTTTTTTCTTTTTCGGAACGTTTTCCTTTATCTTTATTAAAGAAACCCATTCGTATCACCTCTTTTAAAAAATAGGTACATGTTTAAGATGCCTTTTTCCTGAAAAATTATGCGGGATTTTTTTTATCGTCCAAAGTCCTGTTGATCAAACATACATTCTCTTGATATATTTGTAATTCAGAGATTTTTTGCAAAAGATAAAAGGAGAAGCGGCAAATGACAGGAAAAACACACATCATGGGAGGCATCGCTTCTTGTACGGCAGCGGCTTATTATTATGGATTTGATCCAGTGCTTATGGCTGCGTCAGGCGCGGTTGGAGCATTAATACCCGATATCTGCCACACACAAAGCAAAATCGGGAGAAGATTTCCTATTTTATCGAAAGTGGTCAGCTCCGTTTTTGGCCATCGCACCTTTACACACAGCCTGCTGTTTATGCTCATCATGTTTTTTATCACTTCTACATACATTCCAGATAAAAACATATCAGCCGGCCTGATGATCGGAATGGCGAGCCACTTGATTCTTGACGCTTGGACGGTGAACGGAATCAAATTATTATTCCCTTCAACGATCCGCGTTCGGCTTCCATTATATATGAAGACAGGCAGTTTTTCTGAGCAGCTCGTGCTAGCCGGCCTGACCCTTGCTTCATGTTACTACTTTTATATGCTGTTTCATGGGCGCATGTTTTAAACATGAGTGCTGAGACTTGTCTGAACCGGCTGTTTTTAGTAGGTTTTACTTAAGAAGCATTTCATGCAGATGATCAAGAAAACGTGAGGAGTCATTTTGATGAAAGGAACCTTTTTTCACAATCAGCGGTTTTTATGTTTTTCGATCTTATTTATGTGGATCAAAACGTATGTGATATATAAACTCGGCTTTGATTTGCAAATCGATACTCTATTGGAGGAGCTAATGCTGCTGGTCAACCCGCTCAGCTTTATTCTTCCTTTATTCGGGATCGGCCTGTTTCTAAAAGAAAACAAGCAGCGGGCCATTTTGCTGATTGCCAATTTGGTTCTGACTGTTATCTTGATCTCTAATACGATTTTTTACGGCTTTTATATCGATTTTATTACCATCCCGGTTTTATTTCAGGCCAGCAACATGAGCGATATGGGCAGCAGTGTAAAAGAACTGTTCCATCCTCTGTTTATCGCCCTGTTTGTGGATTTGGTTTTTCTGCTGCTGTTCGCCAGAAAAACCAAACACCCACAGACAAAAGCCGCTCCCCGCACGATCAAACGGTACTATGCAGCTTCCTGCGGCATGCTTTTATGCACACTGGCACTTGCAGAAGTACAGCAGCCGAAGCTTTTGGCACATTCTTTTGACCGGGAAATGCTAGTCAAAAGCATCGGTCTGTTTCAGTTCCATATTTACGATACAATTTCTCAGACTGTTAATATCAGCGCGAAAGCTTTTGCCGATGAAGACAGTATAACTGCCATTAAAAACTACACAGAGGCTGATTACAGCAAGCCTGATCAAAGCAAATTCGGCCTTGCAAAGGGGCGCAATGTCATCTTTGTAACACTTGAATCGACCCAAAGCTTTGTTCTGAATGAAAAAGTAAATGGAAAAGAAATTACCCCATTTATGAATGATCTCATTAAAAAAAGCTATTCCTTTGATCATTTCTATCAGCAAACAGAACAAGGCAAAACATCAGATTCAGAATTTATCGTCGCTAACTCACTGTATCCTTCCCTTAGCGGCGCCGTCTTTTTCACGAAAAGCGACCATCAATTTCATACGATGTATAAATCGCTGAAACAGCACGATTATTATTCAGCCGTCTTTCATGCTAACCATAAAACATTTTGGAACAGAGATGTCATGTACGATACGTTTGGCATTGACCGCTTTTTTGATGTTGATGATTTTCATGTCACTCCCGGGACATCGACAAGCTGGGGCTTAAAAGACAAAGAATTTTTAGAGCAGTCCGCCGAAAGGCTGAAAAGCCTGCCGCAGCCGTTCTACAGCAGTTTTATCACGTTAACGAATCATTTTCCGTTTGAGATTGATGAAAAGGATCAGCTGATAGATGAATTCGATTCAAGCAGTGATCTGTTAAACCGCTATGTGACCACGGTTCGCTATGAGGATGAAGCATTGAAGCATTTTATCAAAAAACTGAAGGACGAAGGCTTATACGAAAATTCGATGATCGTATTTATGGGAGATCATTACGGCATTTCTGAAGCCCATAACGAGGCAATGGCTGAGTTTTTAGGGAAAGACGAAATCACACCGTATGACAACGTTCAGCTCCAGCGGGTGCCGTTTATCATACATATCCCGGGAATCACCGATCAAAAGCCGGAAACCATCCCTGATGCCGGGGGACAGGTCGACGTCAGGCCGACGCTGATGCATTTGCTCGGCGTTGAGACAAAAGGCGATATCCAATTCGGCAATGATTTGCTGTCCAGCGACCGCACCCCATTCGCCGTTCTGCGAAACGGCAGCTTTATTACGAACGATTATATATACACAAAGAACACGTGCTATAGCCAAAAAACAGGTGAAGTGCTGGAAAATCAGGATGCGTGCCTCCCTTATAAGGAGAAAGCAAACGAAGAACTGTCTCTCTCTGATAAAATTTTAAATGGTGACCTGCTCAGGTTTTCCGAATGAAAAAATCCCTCTATCAAGAGGGATTTTTTACGTTTCCAATATCACCTTGCCAGTCAGCTTCGTTTCATAGCCGTTTAAATGAGACAAATTCGCCTTGTATTCCTCAGAATTCAAAATCTCCTTCACGGCCTTCAACAGCTGCTCATGTTTTTTCAAAACGACAATATCATATTGTTCGTCGATGAGCGGGATAAAATCAACACTGCCCATATGTGCCGCGTGCTGTGCCCCGATTCCCGCGTCAGCCTGTCCGCTTGAAACTTGTGAAGCGGCAGCGTAATGATCAGTCACGATATCGCCGTATCCCTTTACATCAGCCGGATTCACACCAAGCAAGCCAAGCTGTTCATCAAGGAGCACCCTTGCGCCAGAACCCTTTTCCCTGTTGATGATCCGGATATCGGCTCTTTTCAAGTCTTTCCAGCCTTGAATGTTTTTCGGATTCCCTTTTTGCACATACAGTCCTGCTTTGCGGAGAACGACATTGATGAGACAAAACGGTTCACCTGTCAAGATCCGTTTCACATAAGGCGCGTTATACTGGCCGGTTTCTGCATCGTACAAATGGAGGCTGACAATGTCACACTTGCCTTGATACATATCAATCAGGCTGTTTAAGCTTCCTTTGTATTTACGGAGCGGCGTCTCCTGAATGGCATTCTCCAAATGCTTGCTGAGGAGATCCATCGAAATGTCCTGTCCGCTAATCATGACATTCGGTCTGCCGTCCGGCTCAGCCTCCTGCACCTGTTTCGGCGCTTCTGTTGCAGCGATGGGCTGATACATTCTCATATTCGTTTTATATTGCTTTAAATCTTCTTCATCCACACGCATCTGCCTGCCGACACGGTAAGCAGGCAGCACGCCTTTTTTAATCAAATCATAAACGGTCAGCTTTGATACCTTCAGCAGACCTGCAACTTCTTCTATCGTATAGGAAGAGGTTTCATTCATCATCATCACTCTCCTATTTTATTATACCTTTTCGCCGAATGTAAAAAAACCCACATAAACCAAACATAATCAGTTATAATTAGTTATATCTAATGATAAGGGGTGCAATCATGTTTAAGAAGTATTCTATTTTCATCGCAGCCTTAACTGCTTTTCTGCTTGCAGCAGGCTGTTCTTCAAACCACTCTTCAACGGACAGCAGCGAGAAAAAAGTAACGTTAACCATCTCAGCTGCCGCCAGCGCGCAGGATGCACTTGAGGAAATCCAAAAAAATTATGAAAAAGAACATCAAAATATTACCATCCAAGATAACTATGGCTCATCCGGCGCCTTGCAAAAACAGATTTCTCAAGGAGCAGGAGCCGATCTGTTCTTCTCAGCTGCTGAGGATAAATTTAAAAAGCTGGTGGATGATGGAGATATCGCAAAAAAAGACAGCACTGATTTAGTCGGTAATGAAATTGTGCTGGTCGTACCGAAAAACGGAGATTCACCCGTGACAAGCTTCAGCAATCTGGCTGAATCAGAAAAAATCGCTCTCGGCACTCCGGAATCCGTACCGGCAGGAGCTTATGGGAAAGAATCACTGACAAAGCTGTCTTTATGGGACAAAGTGAAGGATAAAATTGTGTATGGAAAAGACGTTCGCCAAGTTCTTTCTTATGTTGAAACCGGCAATGTAGACGCAGGTATTGTTTATAAAACAGATGCCCTGGTCTCGAAAAAGGTCAACATTATCGACGAGGCAAAAGCAGATACTCACAGCCCAATTGTCTATCCGTTAGGAATCGTAAAAGATACAAAACACCGTAAGGAAGCGAAGGAATTTTACGAATACCTGCAATCTGATGAAGCAATGAAAGTATTTGAGAAATATGGCTTTACTGCCGAGTAGCATAAGCGCTTCAGAATTTTTCACACCCGTTGTGCTTTCCTTTCAGGTGGCGGCAGTTGCCGGAATTGCTGTCATTATTCTCGGAACACTTGCTGGAGCATGGATGTCACGGGCATCATTTTTTGGAAAAACGGCACTCGAAACATGTTTTATGCTTCCGCTCGTTCTTCCGCCTACTGTTGTCGGTTTTATTTTGATCGTCATTTTCGGAAAGCACAGCTTCATCGGACAAGCCATCGAGTGGATCTTCCAGCAGCCTGTCATTTTCACCTGGTGGGCCGCTGTGATCGCCTCGGCTGTTGTAGCCTTTCCGCTCATGTATCAATCAGCCAAAACCGGATTTGCTGACATTGACCCCGATATACAAGGTGCGGCAATGGTAGACGGCGCTAGCAGATGGAAGGTGTTTATCCATATCTCCGTCCCGCTTGCCTATCCTTCATTGCTGACCGGAAGCATCCTCAGCCTTGCGCGGGCGCTCGGAGAATTTGGCGCAACACTCATGTTTGCAGGGAACATCCCCGGTGTTACGCAAACACTGCCGACGGCGATATATGTCGCATTGGATTCCGGCAACAATACTCTTGCCTGGGCGTGGGTCGTCTGTATTGTTGTCATTTCCTTTTTGATGCTGTTTTTCATTCAACAGAAAAAAACGCACTAAAAAAACTCCCCGTAACGGGGAGTTTTTTGATTAAAACAGAAGCTCATCAGGATTTGGGCCGACACGCTCATCTTTATTTAATGCGTCAATTTTGTCCATGTCTTCTTGAGACAATTCGAAATCAAAAATATCAGCGTTTTCGATGATACGGTGTTCTTTAATGGATTTTGGAATGGTTACAACTTCATGCTGCAGATCCCAGCGCAAAATCACTTGAGCCACAGATTTATTGTGTTTTTCAGCAATCTGTGTCAGCACTTCGTTATCCAAAAGCTGTCCCTGCATGAGCGGAGACCACGCTTCCAGCTGAATGCCTTGCGCTTTGCAGTAATCTCTTAATTCTTTTTGCGTCAAGCGAGGGTGAAACTCAACTTGGTTCACCATCGGTTTGATTTCAGCATCTTTCAACAGCTCTTCTAAATGATGAACTTGGAAGTTGCTGACGCCGATCGCGCGGATTTTGCCGTCTTTGTACAGCTTTTCAAGCGCGCGCCATGTATCTTTATATTTATCTTTGCCAGGCCAATGGATCAAATATAAATCTAAGTAATCAAGCTGTAATCTTTCCAGGCTTTTTTCAAAGGCAGCAAGCGTTGTTTCGTAGCCTTGATCTTCATTCCACACTTTTGATGTGATGAAGAGCTCTTCTCTTGCCACACCGGATTCTTTAATCCCGATGCCAACGCCTTCTTCATTTTTGTAGATCGCTGCTGTATCAATACTGCGATAACCATTTTTAATTGCCGCTTTCACTGATTCAGTCGCTTCATTACCATTTTCTACTTTAAAAACACCCAGACCGAACCAAGGCATTTCAACTCCGTTATGTAACTTTACAGTATCTTTTAAACTTGTTGGCACTTGAACATCCACCCTTTCACTGAAATGTAAGCGTCTATATTATCTCACATTCCTCTCAGCCGATACCAATAATACGCTTAAGACCCTCTTTTTGCTTCTTTTTTCACAGCACAGGCAAATTCAAACACTATTTTTTTCCTATTTTAACAATATTGAGATTACAAATACATTGAGCAGGGTATGCGTGTAGTGTAACCAAATGAAAACAAAGGAGGAAACAACTTGAAACGTATTCGTATCCCAATGACACTTGCTCTTGGTGCCGCTTTGACAATTGCCCCTTTGTCCTTTGCTTCCGCTGAAGAAAATCCTGCTCCGAAGATGTCGCAGACAACTGCTGCTGGAACAACTGCCGCTGATGTAGGTTTAAACGTCAATCTGGATGTACTTGGAATTGCCAACCAGATCGCTGATGCCATCAAATCCGCACAGAATAGGGATGGCTTTGTGAAAAACCTCATGGAGTCTTCCTTCTACGCGTCCGGCCAAAAATATAACGTCATGGTCTTTAATTTAAGCCAGGAATATGAAGATCATTTGAACGGTGTGCAATTTTACGGCTCAGCCGTTTACGACGGCATTACGTATGGCATTTGGGTATTTGAAGACGGAACCTTTACAAACAAAGGCGATGGCGGCTGGATCAACTGGGCCTTCAGAGGCTGGTTCGACCGGGATGGCAGCACTGTCGCATTTCATCGCCCTTAATATAGAAAAAAGCTGGTGCTCTAACGCACCAGCTTTTTTGCTGCATTTATTCGCCGCCTTCAAGCATGGCGGCTTCGACATCATTAATGTATTGGCGAAGCTCATGGGAAATGTCCCGGGAAATTTCCCTCTCTTCGAAGAGCGTTTGAATTTCATTTCTGATCGCCTGCACAGCCTTCAGCTTCACTTCCAGCTTCTGATTTTCAAAATGGGCGCTTGATTTCAGCTCATGATGGCTGTGCTCCAGCCTGAAAATTAACTGCTTATAGAATGTAATGACAGATAAAAACACTTCTTTATGCTCTTCCGTCTTATGTTTTTCCAGATATTCTATCGCTGCTTTTGCCGTTTTCACTCTTGTTGCCCGTATCAATCCCGCTTCATTTAAAATCGACATCTCCGGCTTTTTATGTTCACCGAAGAAAATCCAATACATCAGCCGCTTGAGCCTTGTTTTTGATAATCCGACTTTAAACGGGTTCGCATACAAAATTTCCAACTCGTTAAATCGTTCTTGCAGCACATTTGCTGTTTCTTCCGGGATGTCTCCCCGCTCCAGCATTTTCATCAGCGCCTCTTGCTCAGCCTTAACCCCCTGCGCACGGACTTTTCGCTCGTGCTTCTTAATGCGATTAGATGATGTATACTGCTGAAAACGAAGATTTTTCATTTTCTCATTGTATTCAGCTATCACCGCAAGAGAGGCCGTTTTGTTTGTCTCATTCATGTCCTCTTTAATCGTTTGAAGGGCTGTTTTGATCAACTTGCGTCTCGCCGTCAGCAGCTTCTTATTTCGTTCCTCGTCCTCTTCTTCTTTTTCAGTCAGAATTGGCAGCACAACGGTGGCAATGACAAGCGTGCATAAAATGACGCCGGCTGCTAAAAAGAGAATCAGATTTCTTTCCGGAAACGGCGTGCCGTCCTCCAGGAAATACGGAATAGAAAAAGAACCCGCAAGCGTTACTGCTCCACGCACACCGGAAATCGAAATTAACAGCGTCGAACGAAGACCCGGTTTATAGATGTTCTGATCTTTATTAAAGAACCATTTGCCGTTCCAGAAGAACAGCACCCACAGGAATCTAAGGAGCATTAATGTAAATGTGATGACTAGGATATAGCCGATCACCTTCATGTTGCTGATGGCAGTGTCGTTAAAGATAACAGAAATAACATCAGGGATTTGCGTGCCGAGAATAACGAAGACCAGGCCGTTCAAAATAAATAAAATAATGTTCCACGTACTTGAGGAGACGATTTGCAGCTTGATCATCGTAGATTCCAGACGATCCTGTTCAACCGCATGGGTAATACCGCCAGCCACAACAGCTAAAATGCCGGAAACGCCGATTTCTTCAGCTGCCAAATAAATCACAAACGGCGTCAGAATTTGAATCAGCATATGCATCGTGACATCCTGCATGCCAAGGCGGCGCAGAAATAGGCGAAAACGAATAATCAAAAATGAAATGACAACCCCGCACAGCAAGCCTCCGAGAGAAATAAAGACAAAGCTGACAGCCGCTTGTGCTAATGAAAATGCACCAGTCACTGCCGCTGCAATCGCAAACTTAAAGGCCACCAGACCTGATGCGTCATTCATCAGCCCCTCACCTTCCAGCAGGCGAAGAATCCCTTTTGGCATTTTCACTCTTCCTGATAATGCGCTGACAGCGACGACATCAGTCGGTGAAAGAATGGCCGCAAGTCCAAAGGCCGCTGCCAGCGGAATAGCAGGAATCATCCAGTGAATCGTGTAGCCGCCTACAATCACAGTCGCAAATACAAGGCCGAGTGCAAGCAATAAAATCGGAGCCCTTAAATTCCAAAGCTCTGCCCGCGGTGTCCTCTTTCCATCATTAAATAGCAGAGGGGCGATAAACAGAACAAAAAACAATTCGGTGTTTAATTCAAAATGAAGTCCCTGTGGAAATGAGGCGGCAAGAATCCCAAGAGCCACTTGAATCAGCGGCACCGGAATAAACGGAATAAACCGGTTCACGATATTAGAAATCGCAATAATCGTTAATAATACGAGCACAACTAAAAATATGTCCAAATGCATGACCTCCTTCGTCTGTTGTGTGTCGGCATGATGAGCCAAAAAATCTGTTTGTCTAAAAGCCCTTGAGCTAGGGTGGCCTTGCATCCGCTATGTGGTTTCGCAGGAGTTCTCTCCACACTTGTCTTCTTTTATAGTACCCTTTTTAGGGTATTTTTTCTCATGATATGCTCACAGTGAACTTTTTTGCAGAAGAGCAAATTACAGAAAAAAGAGACAGGAAGCTACTCCCTGTCTCTCGTCTTTCTTTCTCAATCATGAAAATTCGTACCGTCAGTTGTTGCTTTAATAATGCCCGCGCGGATGACAAAGTCACCGAAATGCTCGCCTTCCTCGCGTTCTTTCGCATAGCGGGAAAGAAGGATGCGCAGCTCGCTTAAAATGTCTGCTTCACCGATGTTTTCACGGTACATTTTGCTTAAACGGCTTCCGTCAAACGCAGCGCCAAGATACATATTATATTTGCCCGGCGCCTTTCCGATAAATCCGATCTCACCGAGTGCATGACGTGCACAGCCGTTCGGACAACCTGTCATGCGAATGGTGATTTCCTGATCACGAAGGCCGTTTTCGTCAATAATCTCTTCAATCTTATCTAACAGGGTCGGCAAATAACGTTCTGCTTCAGCCATTGCCAATCCGCAGGTCGGAAGAGCGACGCACGCCATCGAGCTGCGGCGGAGCGCTGAATGGTGCTTGCCGTCAGTTAGTCCGTATTGTTCAATTAAAGCACTGATTTCTTCTTTTTTATCGCTTGAAACGTTCGCAATCATTAAGTTCTGATTGGCTGTCAGCCGGAACTCGCCTGTATGAACTTTGGCAATTTCCCGCAAGCCTGTCATCAGCTTATAATCATCGTAATCCGTTATACGGCCGCCTTCGACAAACAGCGTGAAATGCCATTTATCCTCGATGCCTTCCACCCAGCCGTAGCGGTCGCCGTTATGATCGAAATGATAAGGCTTCGCTTCTTCCAGGCTCCAGCCGAGACGGTTTTCCAATTCTTCTTTTACGTTTTCTAAACCTAGGCGGTCAACTGTGTATTTGAACCGCGCATTTTTACGGACAGAACGGTTGCCGTAATCACGCTGAATCGTAATCGTTTTTTCAGCAACGTCATACATTTGATCGGGCCGGCAGAATCCGATGACCTTGGCTAATTGCGGATATGTCGCAGTATCGCCATGCGTCATTCCCATACCGCCGCCGATCGCCACGTTAAAACCGATCAGCTTGCCATCCTCGACAATCGCAATGAATCCGAGATCTTGTGAAAAGACGTCAATATCATTAGACGGCGGAACGGCAATACCGATTTTAAACTTCCGCGGCAGATAGAGCGGTCCGTACATTGGCTCGACTTCTTCCTCCGGCGTGCCGGCAACTCTTTCTTCATCAAGCCAAATTTCATGATATGCTCTCGTCCGCGGCAGCAGATCATCACTTAATTTTTTAGACCACTCGTATACCTCTGAGTGGATTTCAGATTGATAAGGGTTTGATGCACACATGACGTTACGGTTTACGTCTCCGCAGGCTGCGATCGTATCCAAAAGTGCTGAGTGGATCGTCTGAATGGTTTTCTTCATGTTCCATTTCAGAATCCCGTGCATTTGGAACGTTTCACGTGTCGTCAATTTTAATGTGCCGTTCCCGTATTTCTGGGACAGATCATCCATGACAAGCCATTGTTCAGGCGTTGAGACGCCCCCTGGCATACGCACGCGCAGCATGAACTGATATGCGGGCTCAAGCTTCTGCTTTTGGCGTTCATTTCGAAGATCTCGGTCATCCTGCAAATAACTGCCGTGGTGTTTCATCAGGCGGTTGTCATCATCCGGAATTCCGGCACTGATTCGATCGAGCATCACTTCTTTCAGCGTGCCGCGCAAATAATCACTTTCTTTTTTAATGCGTTCAACATCACTTGGAGAGCCGTCCGGTGCTTTTAAAATTTTGGTCACCATGTTGAAAAACTCCTTTCAAATCAAATCAGTATACATCACGCTGATAGCGTTTTTGCTGCTGCATATCGGCAAGATAAGCCTCCGCTTCTTCGCGGCTCATATTGCCTTCTTTTTCGATAATTTCAAGCAATGTGTGATGGACGTCATGCGCCATGTGCTTTTCATCTCCGCAAATGTAAACAGCCGCTCCTTCTTGAAGCCATTCAAACAATTCTGCGCTATGTTCGAGCATGCGGTGCTGCACATAAACTTTTTCTTCCGTATCACGTGAGAACGCCACATCCATTTTTGTCAGCACACCGTCTTTAAGCCAATTCTGCCACTCTGTCTGGTAAAGGAAATCCGTGACAAAGCGCTGATCGCCAAAGAACATCCATGCCTTTCCTTCCGCTCCCGTCTCCTCACGCTCCTGCATAAAGGAACGGAAAGGTGCGACGCCTGTCCCAGGGCCCACCATGATAATCGGTGTTTCAGGGTCTTTCGGAAGCTTAAAGTTTTGATTGTGCTGTACATAAACCGGCAGTGTGTCTCCCGGCTGCAGACGTTCCGCGCACAAAATCGAGCAGACGCCTTTTCGTTCACGGCCATGCGCATCGTAGCGGACTGCGCCGATTGTTAAATGCACTTCATCCGGATTTGCGGATAAACTGCTTGCAATCGAATAAAGGCGGGCAGGCATTTTTCTCAAAATCGAGACAAACTCCTGTGCAGATACACTAAATGGGCCATAGTCACGGACAAGATCAAGCAAATCGCGCCCTTCAATATAGGCTTTTACATTCTCCTCATTTCCCGGGGCTAAAAGCTCTCTAAGCTCATCGTTCCCTGTCAGCTGGGCTGCCTGTTCAAGAAGCGGTTTTGTGAGAACGGTAATCTCATAGTGAGAAATCAGCGCTTCTTTCAGCGGACGGACATCACCTTGCTTATTAAGCGTCACAATTTCTTCCGGGTCCCAATTCATTTCCTTAAGGAGCAGCTCGACAAGTTCCGGATCGTTTTCCGGATAGACGCCGAGGCTGTCACCAGGCTCGTAAGTCAGGCCAGATCCTTCAAGAGACAGCTCCACATGGCGTGTTTCTTTATTTGATCCTCTGCCGTTTAAATTTAAATTTTCTAATACTTCAGCCCGAAACGGGTTTGTTCTGGAATACGAAGACTCACCGGTTTGAGACGCAGCCGCCGGCGCAGGCGCGGCGCTTCCGCCCCCAGCTTCATTTAATCCCTTCAATACCCCCTCAAGCCATTCGGCTGCCGGTTCATCATAGTCAAGATCGCAATCAACGCGCGGAGAAATCCGTTTTCCGCCGAGTTCTTCTAAGCGCTGATCAAATTCTTTCCCTGTCTGGCAGAAAAATTCGTACGAACTGTCACCAAGCGCCAAAACGGAAAAGCGCAGATCTTCAAGCTTAGGCGCCCGTCTTCCGTGCAGAAATTCGTGAAACGACAGCGCGTTATCAGGCGGCTCACCTTCTCCATGCGTACTGACGACGATTAAAAGATTGTTTACTTTCTTCAGCTGATTCGGCTTAAAATCGCTCATGGATGAGACGGTCACTTGAAAACCGCTCTGTTCAAGCTGCTTGCCGGCATTTTCCGCAAGCCCCTGTGCGTTTCCCGTCTGTGAACCATAAAGAACGGTCACTTCTTTTGAAACGGCCGGTGCCGGTGCTTCCGCAGACACAGCTGCAGCCGGCGCACCCGCAGCTTCTTGGGCGGAAACAGATTGAGCGGATAAATATCCGCTCAGCCAGATTTTCTGGGATTCGGTCAAGGTTGGCAGAAGGCGGTTAAGGAGCTCTGCCTGCTCCTGATTAAACGGACTGTTCATTACCTGAAGTTGCAACGTATCCACCTCACAAAGTTATAAACTGATCGAAAATTGCATCTAATTGAACTTTACCGGAATACTAGGCTTAAGTAAAATATATTTACATGATGATAACTATTAAGAATCCTAATGATAAAACGGCTATGCTTCATGTAAATAGAAAAAAGAGAAGGACTCCCTTCTCTTCATTCAGCCATCTGATATAAGTGAGGCGGCACAGCGGTTACAAACGGACTGGCTTCACCTGTATAAAATACCGCCAGCATGTGCATCGCACGGGTGCACGCAGTATATAAAAGCCTGCGGTCGTGCTCTGTATGATAGTGTTCTTCAGATGCATCATAGACAAGCACTGCGTCAAATTCAATTCCCTTCGCTAAATACACCGGAATCACGCAAACACCCTTTTGAAATGGTTGATTTTCTTTATGAATCAGGCGAACATCTGTATATTCACTCATGTGGGCGTGCGCCTGTATGCATTGCTGCGCAGTCTTGCAGATGACGGCTATTGTTTCGTGCCCTTTTTTCTTGAGCCGGCCAATTTCTTGCGCGAGCTTTTGGCAAAGGCTCTCATGTCCTTCAGTTTTGACAACGAGCGGCATTTCCCCGCTTCTATTAAACGGCTCAATATCCGCTCCATCTTGAAGCATCGCTTTGGTAAACTCGACAATCTGCCTTGTTGATCTGTATGTTCTCTTTAAACGAACATACTCAGCAGGCTCATCCTCAAAGCACGCATCCATACGCTGATCCCCGTGTATGGTATGCGCGTAGATGGACTGATTGATATCACCGAGCACTGTCATGCTGGCAGCCGGAAAAATGCTTCTCATGTAAACCATCTGAAACGGTGAATAGTCCTGGGCTTCGTCAATAAATAGATGTTTGATCTTCGTATTTTTCTTTCTGCCCTCAATCAGATCCTGCATATAAAGAAACGGTGCTGCGTCCTCATAGAGCAATTTATTATCCGTAAATGCCGAACGGGTCAGCTCACCTATCGCGTCCATCTTCTCATGCTGAAATTTTCCTCCCCAGCCAGAAAACAATTGCAAATAAAGTTGTGTAACATCAAGAAATGCAAGGAGTCTGACCGCCTGTTTGAGCGGTTTGAAAGCTTTTTTCACAATGATGGCGGCAAGCAGCTGCTGCTCTCTTTGATAATCGTTAAACGTACTCTCGCTGAACCGTTTCCTTTCCTGCAGTTTTTTGTACACGTCCAAGTAGTCCTCTTTGTCAAGCAGCTCAGCTTCATGAACAACCCAATCCTTTCGCCGTTCCTTTTTCTCAAGCTTGTTAAGCTCACTCAGCAGCCACTTCGCGGTTTGCTCCATCCGATTCGGAATGGAGTGATTTTGATCCAATGAGTAAAAATAGGATTGAATTTGCTCCTTTGTGATCAGCTTTTGTCCGCGGAATATAATATTTTTAAAAATCATCCCTTCAGAGGAAAGCCGTGTGACGTATTCATTAATGAATTGCTGAAAGGATAAACCCGCCTTCCATGTGATTCCCGCAAGCCTTGTTGGAAAATCGCCTTCCTTAGTTTCGGTCAGGCAATATTCGAGCTGATCAAAGGCGCTTTCACATTTGAACTTGCGGCCAAGACGATGCTCGATATATTCCTGAAACGTCGCCTGCTCCATATTCTCTTCTCCTAACTCAGGCAAAACAGAGGATACATAGCTGTTAAATAAGAAGTTGGGAGAAAACAAAACGATTTGTCCGGCATCAATGACGCCGCGGTGCCTGTATAACAAATAAGCGACACGCTGAAGCGCAGCCGATGTTTTCCCGCTGCCAGCCGCTCCCTGCACGATCAGGATCTTGCTTTTTTCATTACGGATAATCTGATTTTGTTCTTTCTGAATCGTAGACACGATGTTTTTCATTTGGGTATCGGAGTGCTGGCTTAATACCTCTTGCAGCATTTCATCGCCAATCGTCATATCGGTATTAAACATCGCCTTGAGAGTGCCGTTTTTGATCATAAACTGGCGTTTCAGCACCATTTCCCCTTCTATCGTTTCACCGGGCACCTCGTACTCCGCTTTTCCTGGGGAATAATTGTAGTACAAACTTGATATCGGCGCCCTCCAGTCATAAATCAGAAAGTGTTCCTCCTTCTCATCCAAACAGGAAGCTAAACCGATATAAATTCGCTCTGCCTGCTCCTCGCCGTTTTCAATAAAATCAATCCGGCCGAAATAAGGCGATTTTTTTAATTGATGAATTCGTTTGAGCTGCTGATCCATGCGCCGATGATTCTGTTCCCGATCAGACAGCAGCTCTGCCTGCTGCTTAATGCTTGCCATCGTTTCAATCGCTTCATGGGCATCATCAAAATTAACCTTAACATCTTCCCAAAAGCTTTTTCTTAATCCGATGATATCATGCTTCAACCCGCCCGCAGACGTTTCCAGAAACCGCTCTTTTTTTTCGAGCTCCTTCAGCACCTCATCTATTCTCGACTGCTCTTCCTTCCATTCCTTATCCTGCTGATTCATGAACGGCACCTCCAGAAAATAGTTGACAAACATAGATGAAATACTGTAAAATATAATTGGATACATATATTAAATATATGATGAAAACTGGCAAATACAATTTATCTTAGCACATTCACCCAATATCAATCAAGGTTTGGGTTATTTATATGCAGAAAAAACCGATTTCAACTCGAAATCGGTTTTTTCTCTTATGATTTCACATTGATCACTGTTGGACGTGCTTTTCTTAGGTTGCGAATCTTCTCTTTCATCAGTATCGATTCCTTATTCCATTCAATCCTCGATATAATATATCTTTTTCATTTTAAAAACACCGCAGAGCTTTACCGTGTTTGTCTGTTCATCTAACGTGAAGAATGACTAAACTGGCTGTTATTGTCATCTTCCATAAAGCAACTACATCTCTGCTATCGTATCTATAGTCGCAGTAAAATAGTCATTTTTCATCTAATTTCGACATATTTCAACAAATTAAAGTTTTTCATTTGGGATAATAGGACGATGTTACATTATTTCTCTCGGTTTATGATATGAACATGAAGAAAGAACCAGAATTAGTTAGGAGGAAATACTCAGTGAAGAAAAAGCTATCTATGATGTTGCTGGCATTCGTCGTAGCCCTAACAAGTTTTACGGCTATTGACCTAGTAAACAACAAAGCGGAAGCTAAAGATTGGGTTAAAAAAGGTCAAATATGGAGTACTCATTATCATTCGGGCTCATTTAAAAACTATACTTACTCGCCAACTTTTCATATTTATTATCCAGGACAAGGAACTTGGGCCAACATTACAGCAAACGGATCAGGCAGCGGGAAAATTACAGCAACTCTGCAACAAAAGACAAATAAAGGCTGGAAAAATGTTAAAACTTTTTATGCAACAAAAAAAGGCTCTACAAATTTAAGTTACAAACAAGCTTCTAAAAGCTACAAAACAAAATACAGATTCAAATTCACTAACACAGGAACTAAAAAAACCATCAGCTATACCTTTTGGGCTACCTATTAATTTCAAATAGCTTTGCTCTGCGCGGTCAGCATTTGAAAAGGACTTTTTATTTGATCCCGGCAGGCTACCATAAAAGAAACCTCTCCATGACGGAGAGGTTTCTTTTATTTTACTGACTATCTAAGCGAAAAGAACGGTTTGGCAGCTTCCAATTAAACATATAGGAACAAACCCGGCATACAACGAGCACGAAAAACAGAACGTATAAGCCGAACGAGTTCCCCAGCCAGCCCAAGCCGACGATTAAACCGCCGAGAGCCGCCCAGACTGCATAAATTTCTGCCTTCAGCACAAGCGGTTTGCGCCCGGCAAGAAGGTCACGGATGATTCCGCCCCCGCTTCCCGTCAGCACCGCAGCCACGATCACGGCACTAAGCGGATGGCCCATTTTGACGGCATACAGTGCGCCTTGGATAGCAAAGGCAGCGAGGCCGATCGCATCTGATAAATTGCCCCACTTATTCCAATGCTTCAGCAGCAGCTTCGGAAACAGAAACACAATTGTAATAGATAAAAGCGCGATTTGAAAGTACGCTCCCTGCTCCCATAGCGCTGACACCGGAACGCCGATCAGCAAATTGCGGATCGCTCCTCCTCCAAAAGCTGTGACAATCCCTAATATATAAACTCCTAAAATATCATATTCCTCTTCCATCGCAACAATTGCGCCGCTGACTGCAAACGCAATGATGCCAATCACACTGAGCAGCTCCCAAGCCATTCTGATGACTCCCTTTTATGTTTGTTAAATTTTCTGACGACCTCTAGATTTTATAATCGCTCAAGCGTAAAATCAATAACATTTTTATGAGAAAAAAAGATAAATTTAGAGGGAATACGGCTATTGCTGATGGACATGAGTTTGCGAAATTAAAAAAGCGCCCGGCATACGCGGGCGCTTTTTTTGTTATTCAGATTTTTCGCCTTTCAGCAGGCACATAAAAACGATAATCAGGATAAAAGCAATCAGGGCCAGGAATGGAATCGTAATAAAACCAAACCAGTTAATATATTGGCCCGAGCACGGCACGCCGCTGACACATGGCTTAATGCCGCTAAAACCGGGCACTTTTTGCTCTAAGTAATGCATAGTCGAAATGAATGCCCCTATAATCGCCATCGGGAGCACATATTTTTTCACTCGTGTGTCCCCTTGAAAGGTGGCGATGCCTAAAATCAGGACGAGCGGATACATGAGGATACGCTGGTACCAGCACAGTTCACATGGAATAAACTTTCTGATTTCACTGAAATACAGGCTGCCCAGCATAGCGATAAGAGCCACAACCCAGGAAGCATATAAAAATACGATTCTATTTTTCATATCGTTACTTCCCTTTCAGCTCTTTTTCTATTGTCTCTTTGATTTCATCATAATCCGCAAAATTTTTGATCACTTTATCATTGACGTAAATCGTCGGTGTTGCCTGTATGTTCATTTTTTGATTAAGGTCAGAATCCTTTTCCACTTGAGAAGCGAATGTTTCCTTATCAAGATTTTCCTTGAGCGTCTCAGGTTTTATCTTTGTGGTGCTTTTTGCAAGATCACCAAGGAGGCCTGGGGTTACCCATTCCTGTTCCGTATCCGGCTGTTTTTCGAACAGCTTTTCATGGAAATCCCAGAAAGAGTCAGGGTCTTCCTTCCATACTTCTTCAGATGCAAGAGCCGCTAATCTTGAACCTTTTCCATGGAACATGACGTTCACGAAAGAAAATTTCACATCGCCCTTATCAATAAAGTCTTTTTGTATTTTTGGAAAGATGTCACTGTTAAACACCTTGCAAGACGGACATTTGTAATCTCCGAATTCTACTACAGTTACCGGTGCATCGTCCTTGCCAAGCACAGGCTGCCCTTTGATAGACGGCTGTCCGGACACCGCATCATTGCCTTGTTCCGTTTTGTTATTAATGATGACAATGGCTGCTAACAATACAACAACCACAACCGTAAGGATGACCGCGAATTTCGCAGAAGACTGCTGTTTCTTTTTCACTCCGACACCTCATCGTTTTAAAATTAAAAAAGAAGCGGATCGCAATTGACCCACTTCTTTATTTTAACAAGACAAGCGCCTATAAGAAAACCCCGAAAAAATGAATTCTCTCCGACAATTTATCTGTTTTCGAGACGCATGACGCGCATCGCGTTTGCCACAGCGAGCAGTGTAACACCGACATCTGAGAAAACCGCTTCCCACATGGTTGCAATTCCAAATGCTCCAAGAATGAGAAAGATCGCTTTCACACCTAAAGCAAAGCCGATGTTTTGCCACACGATTCGCCGTGTCCGTTTCGCAATCCGAATCGCTTCTGCTATTTTTGACGGCTGATCTGTCATCAGCACGATGTCTGCGGCTTCTACCGCGGCGTCTGAGCCAAGGCCTCCCATCGCAACCCCTATATCTGCGCGTGCAAGCACCGGCGTATCATTGATGCCGTCACCGACAAAAATGAGTTTTTCACTAGGCAAAAGCTTAGCTTCTAATGCTTCGACCTGCGCGACTTTATCTTGCGGCAGCAGCTCTGCATATACCTCACCAATCCCAAGCTGTTTTCCGACGGCTTCTCCCGTTTGTTTCGAATCACCCGTCAGCATAGCTGTCTGTTTGATCCCAAGCGACTTCAGATCAGCAACCGCCTGTGCTGCGTCTTCCTTTACTTCATCCGCTATGATGATTGCTCCGGCATAGCGTTGATCAACAGCAACGTGTACGATTGTTCCAGCATTTTCATCCGGGACATCCTCAATTTGTTCTCTTTCCATGAGCTTTTTATTCCCGGCAAGGATCTCAGTTCCATTTACCTTTGCAAAAATGCCGTGGCCGGGGATTTCTTCGTATGACTCTATCTCATCGGAGGAAAGCATTTTCCCATAAGCTTTACGCACAGATTCAGCAATCGGATGCTGTGAATGAAGCTCAGCGTATGCCGCCGCTTCAAGTAATCTATCCTTTGTAAAACCTTCCGCGGGTTTGATTTCTGTCACTTCAAAGCTGCCTTTTGTTAGTGTTCCCGTTTTATCAAACACTGCGTATTTGACTTGATTCAAGGCTTCTAAATAATTGCTTCCCTTTACAAGCACTCCGGCCTTTGAGGCCGCTCCGATTCCGCCGAAGAAACCGAGCGGAATAGAGACAACAAGCGCACAAGGACAAGAAATCACTAAAAAGATAAGCGCGCGGTACACCCAATCGGAAAGCGCGGCGCCAGAAAGAACAAGCGGCGGAACAAAGGCCAGCAATACCGCAATGATCACCACAGCAGGTGTATAATACTTGGCAAACTTCGTGATAAAGTTTTCTGTCCGGGCTTTACGGCTGCTCGCATTCTGAACCAAGTCTAATATTTTTGATACTGCTGATTCCTGATAGCCCTTTGTGACTTCAATATGCAGAACGCCGTTTTGATTGATAAAGCCTGACATTACATCTTGTCCTTCCGCAGCTTTTCTCGGAACGGACTCACCTGTTAAAGCAGATGTATCAACCATCGCTGACCCTTGCACGACCTTACCGTCCAGGGGTATGCTTTCTCCCGGATTAACCACAATGATGTCTCCTGTCTGAACGTCCTCCGGGGAAACCTGTTCGATGCCGTTCTTTGTTTTGAGATTGGCGTAATCAGGCCGTATGTCCATTAACGCACTAATTGATTTTCTGGAACGGCTGACCGCGGCTCCTTGAAAAAGCTCACCGATTTGATAAAACAGCATAACGGCAACGCCCTCAGGGTATTGCTGAATCAGAAAGGCGCCGATTGTGGCAAGAGCCATTAAGAAATGCTCATCAAACACCTGACCGCGGATGATGTTTTTGACTGCGCGGATCATAATGTCACCGCCGATGATTAAATAAGCACCGAGGAAAAGGAAAAATTCAATGGTTCCCGAATGAACCAAATATGCCGCTGCGCCGAGAATGACAGCCGCCGCCATTCTGATCAGCATATTGACCATTCTATTACGATAGCCATCATCAGCTGATTTCTTTATATGCTTTTGGCGAACCGTTACATGCGGATCAATTGATTTCACTTTTTTCTCTACTTTATTCGTGACCCATTGCTCTTCTTTCCCATCGGCTGAGACAGTTAAGGTGCTTGCCGCAAAATTTACCGCGCATCCGTCAATGCCTTTTATGCCTTTGACTCCATTTTCGATTTTTTGGGCACAATTGCTGCAATCCAAACCGTCCAGAACGTATTCCTGTTTCACTAGTCTCACCTTACCTTCCGATTTAGGGTTCCCTCTTCAAAGCGTATCAATGAGTATTGTATTTATTTTATATATATGAGCATATACTCATATATAAGTTACACCTATTATATGTTGTTTTCCAAGAAAGTGTCAATGAAAAACAAAAACCGGCATATAGCCGGTTTTTCATTTTACTTTCTGCAGACGAAGAGCATTCAGAACAACGGAAACGGAGCTGAATGCCATTGCTGCTCCTGCAATCCATGGTGCTAAAAATCCAAGTGCTGCGATTGGGATGCCGAGGCTGTTATAGCCAAGCGCCCAGAATAAATTTTGTTTAATGTTTTTCATTGTCAATCTGCTCATGCGGATTGCGTCGGCAATGCTGTTCAGATCGCCGCGAATCAGTGTAATGTCTGCTGTTTCCATGGCAATGTCCGTTCCAGTTCCAATCGCCATGCCGATGTCAGCTGTGGCAAGCGCCGGCGCATCGTTAATTCCGTCGCCTACCATTGCTGTCTGGCGGCCTTCTTTTTGCAGGCGGGCAATTTCTGCTGCCTTTTGTTCTGGAAGGACTTCCGCAATGATATTCGTAATTCCCGCTTCCTTCGCGATGGCTTCTGCGGTTCTGCGATTGTCTCCTGTCATCATGATGACATCAAGGCCCAACTCTTTCAGACGGGCAACAGCCTTCCGTGACGTGTCCTTAATCGTATCTGCAACCGCTACTAGCCCAGCTGCTTCTCCATCAATGGATACAAGCATAACTGTTTTTCCTTCTGCCTCTAGCTCTTCCATTTTGGCGAGAAGAGCCCCATGCTCAACCTGTTCGCTCTCCATTAATTTTCTTGTGCCGACGAGAATGCTTTTTCCTCCGGCTTCAGCCAAAATGCCTGCGCCGACTTTTGCTTCAAAACGGGTTAGCTTCGGTATCTCAAGCCCTTTATCTTTCACGCCAGCAATAATCGCTTCGCCAAGCGGATGCTCTGATCCCGTTTCGGCTGCCGCTGCAAATTGAAGCAAATCTTTTTCTTCAAAACGGCCGAATGGAATGGCATCCGTCAGACGCGGCTTCCCGTTTGTCACGGTTCCGGTTTTATCAAGAACAATTGTATCGAGACGATGCGTTTTTTCTAAATGCTCGCCGCCTTTAAATAAAATCCCGAATTCAGCAGCGCGTCCAGATCCAGCCATTATGCTCGTCGGAGTGGCAAGACCGAGGGCGCAAGGACAGGCAATGACAAGAACCGCAATGAACTTGCTGATCGCTTCAGCAAAATCGCCAGGAGCCGCCCAAAGATACCAAATGAGAAAAGTGAGAACGGCAATCCCCAATACAATGGGAACAAAAATACCTGAAATCTGGTCAGCGAGACGCTGGATCGGCGCTTTTGACCCTTGTGCTTCCTCAACAATTTTGATGATATGAGAAAGCGCAGTATCCTTTCCGACGTTGACAGCTTTAATTTTCAGAAAGCCGTTTGCGTTAACGGTTGAACCTGTCACGCTGTCACCAGGATTTTTGTCAACAGGAAGACTTTCTCCTGTAATCATCGATTCGTCAACTGCTGAGCGGCCTTCAACCACTTCTCCGTCGACAGGAATTCGTTCGCCGGGTTTGACGTAAACAATGTCATTAACAAGCACTTCGTCGATCGGGATGATTTGCTCCTGTCCGTCTCTTACAACAGTCGCTGTTTTCGCTTGAAGCTTCATCAGCTTTTTAATCGCATCCGAGGAACGGCCTTTTGCTTTTGTTTCAAACAACTTGCCTAATAAAATCAGCGTCAGCAAAATCGCGCTTGTTTCATAGTAAAGGCCGTCTGTATGCCCATGGGAGCCAAGGCTTTGAAAAGTAAGATAAAGACTATAAGCGTAAGCAGCCGTCGTACCGAGGGCGACCAATACATCCATATTGGCGCTTTTATTTCTAAGCGCCTTATACGCACCCACATAAAACGGCCAGCCGATCAGAAACTGGACTGGTGTCGCCAGCGCAAATTGCATCCACGGATTGAGAAATATATCCGGTACCCAAATGAATGATGTAAATGTAAAATGGCTCACCATCGCCCAAAGCAATGGAAATGACAGGACAGCTGAAAAAATCAGTCTCGCCGTTTGCTTCCGTTCTTCTTTCTTTTTAGCAGCAGCAGCCTCACTGTCCTGTTCACCCTTCAACTTTAGCTTATATCCAAGCTTATCTACCGCTTCTTTCAAATCGCCGACAGACGCTTCTTTCGGATTGTACTCGACCGTAACCGTTTCTAAAGCGAAGTTTACTGGTGCATTTGCGACGCCTTCTATTTTGTTAAGCCGTTTTTCAATCCGATTGGCGCAAGCCGCACAGGTCATGCCCTCAATATCGAATTCAGCTTTTTCTGTAACGACGTGATAGCCCAGCTTCTCTATTTTTTCCTGAATCGCTGCAGTCTCTGTTTCAGCAGGATCGTAGATTACATTTGATGTTTCCGTTGCCAGATTAACATTTGCATCCGTGACACCGGGCATCCGCTTCAGGCCTTTTTCAATTCTGGCAGCACATGCCGCACAGGTCATACCAGAGACCTGCATCGCGATTTCCTTTTGTTCACTCAACATACTCACTCCTTTATATACACCTGGGGGGTATATAAAAATGAAAGAAATATCGCGCCTCCCTAAAGGCGCGATACCTTGAATCACTTGGCTACATCATAGCCCTGATCTTCTATCGCATCCGCAATATCTTTGACTGATACTTTGTCAGCATCAAACGAAACATCGACTTTACCCGCTTCCAGATTGACATGAACGGCACTGACGCCGTCCAGTTCTCCTACGCTTGTTTCTACTGCTTTGACGCAGTGCTGACAAGACATTCCTTCAACTTGCAATGTTTTTTGTTCCATATCAATTCCTCCTGTTTATTCTTTCTATTTTCATCCTACCATACCCCCGTAGGGTATTACAATAAAAAACGCTTTATGATTTTGTGAACTTTTTAAATACGTCCAAAAGCTCAGAAATGGCCTGTTCCCCGTCTCCGCTTTTGATGGCATCTGCTACACAATGATGGGCATGATCCTCAAGCAAATGAAGCGCTACATTTTTCATTGCCGCCTGAACAGCTGAAATTTGCACAAGAATATCTACACAATATCTGTCGTTTTCCACCATGTTTTGAATGCCTCTGACTTGACCCTCAATCCGCTTAAGCCGGTTTGTAATCTGATCCTTTTCTTTCGAGCTTTTATGGTTTAATGTTTTATGTTCGTTATGCTTTTCCATGCGTACACCTCTGTTTAATGATATTAATTCCCATTATACTGATTGTCCAAACGGTTGTCTAAGCATGCCGATCCAAAAAATGAATCAGTTAGGTTTTACCATTTGATCAGGAGGGTATATACTTCTGTTGATAACGCTTTTAAAGGGGAGAAGAAAAGTGGATACGATCAAGGTTGGAATATTAGGATACGGATTGTCCGGTTCTGTTTTTCACGGGCCGCTGCTGGATGTTCTGGATGAATATCAAATCAGCAAAATCATGACATCTCGGACAGAAGAAGTGAAACGGGATTTTCCAGATGCTGAGGTTGTACATGAGCTTGAGGAAATCACAAATGACCCTGCCATTGAGCTTGTCATTGTCACCACCCCGAGCGGCCTTCATTACGAGCATGCTATGGCATGCATACAGGCCGGAAAACATGTTGTGATGGAAAAACCAATGACAGCAACGGCCGAAGAGGGGGAAACATTAAAAAGGGCTGCCGATGAAAAAGGCGTATTATTAAGCGTATATCATAACCGACGCTGGGATAACGATTTTTTAACGATTAAAAAGCTGATCTCTGAGGGATCCCTTGAAGATATCAATACATATCAAGTTTCCTATGACCGCTACAGACCTGAAGTTCAAGCGCGGTGGCGGGAAAAAGAAGGCACTGCCACTGGTACGCTGTATGATCTCGGCTCCCACATCATAGACCAAACCCTGCATTTGTTTGGGATGCCTAAAGCCGTGACTGCAAACGTGATGGCCCAGCGGGAAAATGCCGAAACGGTTGACTATTTTCATTTAACCCTGGATTATGGCAAGCTTCAAGCCATTCTATACGGAGGATCAATCGTTCCGGCAAACGGACCTCGTTATCAAATCCATGGAAAAGATTCCAGCTTTATCAAATACGGAATTGACGGACAGGAAGACGCACTCAGAGCGGGAAGAAAACCAGAGGATGACAGCTGGGGTGCGGATGATCCCGAGTTTTACGGACAGCTTACAACCATTCGTGGCTCCGGCAAAAAAACAGAAACGATCCCATCAGTAAATGGCTCCTACCTTACTTATTACCGTAAAATAGCGGAAAGCATACGGGAAGGTGCTGTGCTGCCAGTCACTGCTGAGGAAGGTATTAATGTCATCCGCATCATTGAAGCCGCGATGAAAAGCAGTAAAGAGAAACGAACCATTATGCTGGAGCAATAAAACAAAAGCCTCCCCAAATAAGGGGAGGCTTTTTCATTAGAATGTTTTTCCAGCTTCTTTCGCACGCGCAATCGCGTCTTCTTTGATTTGCTGTGCTTTATCAGGCTCCGCATTATGTCCCTCTACGAAAATGCCATCGAATGATGGTACCCCGAAGAAGTTCATCATGATGCCGATGTAGCGGTGCCCCATTTCCATCTCAGACGCAGGGCCTTCTGAATAGTAGCCGCCGCGCGCTTGGATATGAATTGCTTTTTTATCAGTCAACAAGCCAATAGGGCCTTGTTCTGTGTATTTGAATGATTTTCCTGCAACAGCAACAGAATCGAGATACGCTTTCATCACTGGCGGGAATGAGAAGTTCCATAAAGGAGTAACAAATACGTACTTATCAGCTGATGCAAATTGATCGCTAAGCTCTCCCAAACGGCCTACTTTCGCTTTTTCGCTTTCAGAAAGCTCTTCAAAGCCTGTACCTGACTGAAGCTTTCCCCATCCGCTAAATACATCTGCGTCAATATGCGGGATGTTTTCTTTGTACAAATCGATATGTACAACTTCATCATTTGGATTCGCTTCTTTGTAAGATTCGATAAATGCTTTACCTGTTGCCATACTGTACGAAGTTGCTTCGTCATGTGGATGAGCAGTGATATATAATACTTTTGCCATTTTTACCAGCCCTTTCGTTTTTAAAAATCACACATCAATTATTATCATACAGATGCATAATGATTATTCTGTCTCTCTTAGACTTTATTATAGAGACAAAGAAATTTACTTTCAAGTAAAACATCTCGAATTAAAGATTATTTAACTTTCCCAAACAGCTTACTTTTCAAAAGCTGTTCTCAAGCCGGAATACAGCGCGGACAATTCTTTACTGATCCGAGGATAATGAGGGACATGCGGCACTTGAATATCCGCAGGCATCCTTTTCACTATAAAGGATTGCTCAGCCTGTTCAAAAAACGCCCGCAGCTGGTTGATCTCTTCATCAGAAAACGGAGCAGGCGGACGGCGGTGAGCTTGGGCCGAAAGCAAATAGTACCCTAAGTGCTGAGCACCGGAAATGGCAGGCCAGAGCGCCTCCGCATTCGCATGAGGAAACTCTCCAAGGGCCTTGTCATACGCATCCCGAAGCCTGACAAGACTCACCCTTAACTTGTGTTCGTCGGCATTCTGCCCGGTTAACAGTTTCTCCATAAACTGCCCTTCCAGCCGGATGACGTTCCTCATCAGTTCAGGCAGTCGCTTCGTTGAAAACCGCCGCCACAAAAGCATTGTTCCCAACAGCCCGATCACGCTGCCGACAGCTACATCAGTCAGCCTCGCTATCATAAAATAACCGGCGCCCGCCCCGCCATGCATACTTTCTGTGATAACAAGCGCATTTGCGGTTAAAAAGGGAACAGCCAGCGCATAATTGCGGACGATCAGCATCTCAAGAAGACATTGCAGCGCTGCAATACAAAACGCAATATAAACACCGCCCGGCTTAAAAAACAGGATTGCGCCTGCCAGTATAACACCGATCACCGTTCCGGCCGAACGCTGAATAGCCCTGTGAAGCGTAAAAACAACAGTAGTGCCAAGCATGACCGCTGCTGCCGAAAGCGGAATCCAATAGGAACGTGCAAAGCCGAATGCGAGGGCAAACATATCGGCGGCAAACAGAACAATTCCATACTTTAACGCTCTAATCAAAACCGGAGACTTCCAGTCAAAGGCATTTCTCAAAAAGTAAAAAGAGGATGGCAGGCGGCTCGGTTCCCCGTCAAGCTGCTTATCAAAACGTCCTGAAGCGATATGCAAAACCTCATTGATTTCTTCAAACAGCTTCCGCCTAGGCTCAGATTCGTTCTCATTAATCTGAAACGTACCGGAAACCCGTGCATGCGCAAGCATATCTCCGGTTTGGCGAAGTGCCTTTTCAATCTGCGCGGTCTCTCTGTCCGGCGTTTCAGCTGAAAAATGAATAATGGCAAGGAATATGTCGTCAGCTTTTTCAAGGAGGCGGAAAAATCGTTCATCATGCCGCGATTTTTTCCGTCTGTTCCCTTTCCCAAGAACCGTTTGGCGGGCTGTTCTAAGCATGAGCACGGTCTGATGCTGTGCGTTATGAAAACCTGGCGTTCCGACGGCTGAAAGACATGCAGCCAGCTGATGATATGTTTTTTGCAGCACCGCTCCCTCCGGTCCATGTTTGTTCCATAACCAGCCGATTAAAGCGATACCCATGGCGAAAATGGCGCCGAGAAACGTCAGTCCCGCTCTGAACAGCGCTTGTGAAGGATCGGCCGGCAGCCCGGAACTGACTAAAAAGGCCAGGACAAAAAACATCGGCGCAGGGCCTTGAATGCCGAGCGCGCTAAAAATAAACATCGCCGCTGCCCCGATCAGCCCCAAAACAGCCGCCATCATCCAAAGCATCCCGGACAAAAGCGTCCCTAAACCAAATGAGAGGGCGATCCCAATAGAAACCAAGAGCAGCTTCAAGGCGCGCTTTTTGTACGATTCACCGCCCGCATATAAATAAACAAAGCCTCCGATACTTGTAATTAATCCGTAATCCGTGTGACCTGCCAATGCACCGACCAGCACAGGAAACCCTGAAGCGAAACCTGATCCGATAGCCTTCTTCCAAGGAAATGGATTTGCATGAATGCGAAAGGCATCCTTCACGATAGGCATGATTCTTTGATTGTTCGCAGCAGTTTTGTTCATTTGACAAAATCCTTTTCAATGAATGTGTAGAACTTTTCCCGTTTCTTCGCTTTAGTATGCCCAAAAACGCGGTTAGCTTCTCAATTGGTGCGCCCGATAAAAAAACAGAGACTTATACCGTCTCTGCTTCATTACATCAGTTTATTATCATAAAAGCGGCACCTGTCAGGACTGTTTTGTCCTTCTGCCTTCCTTTAAGAGCAGGTGAATAAAAAATAAAGGATAAATCAATAGATACCCATTAAACAGCCACCACACAAGATCAAAGTCCCTGCTGAATGTCCAGAATGATAGCGCCTGCAGACCTGAACAACAGGTCAGCACAAGAGAAATCAGCGCCATCAGCTTCCAGTCAGCACGATTCACCCGCTGTAGGTACAAGCTGTACAACCCTGTGACAGAAATCAGGATATCCAGCGGAAAAAAAGACCAGTTCCAAGCGATCATAAACGGATGGTCATGATGTTTAAAAGCCCAGCTTTCCGGTATGAGCGAAAACCCGGCTGACAGCCAGTACAAGATAAAACCGATATCAGTCACGAGAAAAAACAGCTTCATATATCTCATTTGTACTGCCCGCTTTTATGTACCGGCTCAGACACCGTAGCATGCTCGATCAGGTTTAAAGACACAACACCGGCAATAATCAAACCAATTGAAATGACTTTCATGACACTAACATGTTCTTGAAAAAACAAAAAACCAATGACTGTAATCAGGACGATTCCCATCCCTGACCATACAGCATAAGCAACTGATACATCAATGGATTTAAGCGTAAGCGTCAGAAAGAAAAGACTTCCTCCATAAAAGAAAATCAACAGCAAACTGGGAATAAGCTTTGTAAAACCGGACGATAGCTTCATGCTGACCGTTCCCGCAACCTCAAACAAAATCGCCAAGCATAGAAACACCCAATTCACGTGGCATCAGCCTCCTCATCAGCTGTTATACCGTTAAACAAAACATCTACAATTGATTCAAGCACCTCTCCTGTCGTGAACTGATGTTTCAGTGGATATTCAGGGTCATACACTTGGTTGATGCTCCCTATATACATGTGAACAAACAGGTCCGGATTGATGTTTCTGATTCTCTTTTGCTGTTTGCACTCGTCTAATAATTCTAGGACAATGGCCCATTCTGCCTTAATAAACGTGTCTAATGTAAGCCAAGCATCGTAATGGTATTTCTTTAGTTCATTTAATAATCCCATGTTCAGCAGTTCCATCCCCTGCGGAAGGCTGATCAGCATTTTTTTCACCTTTTCAAGCACATTTAAACTATCATTTTCATAGATGTCTCTTTCCATTTGCTTCATTTCAGCTATAAATTGTTCGACAACCGCCTCAACAAGCTGATCTTTAGATGAATAATATGCATAGAGCGTCCGTTTGCTCGTTCCCAGCGCTGCAGCCAAATCATTCATCGTAAATGAAAATCCTTTCTGCTTGATCAGCCGGATGGTTTCCGCCATAATTCTTTTTTCCACATTAATCCCCCGCTTTCGGTACCGAGAAAACTATTTTGGTACCAATATTATACGAGAGAAATTTATGGAAATCAACAATATAAAAAAAACCTCTCCTATTGGGAGAGGTTTAAAAGACACTGCGGACCAAACCGCCGTCCGCCCGAAGTGCCGCGCCATTGATCGCAGAGGAAAGCGGACTGCTTAAAAATGTAACGAAGTGGGCGATTTCTTCCGGACGGATCAGTCTTTGAATAATAGATGTCGGCCGGTTTTCTTTCATAAAACGTGCCTCAGCTTCTTGAACAGTCAGGTTTTCACCAGGATACAGCGAGTTCAGCATGGTTTCCACACCCTCTGTTAAGGTAGAGCCCGGCATGACGGTGTTGACTGTGACATTCGTGCCGGTTGCCAGCTCCGCCAAACTGCGGGAAATGGACAGCTGCATCGTTTTTGTCGCACTGTAATGCGCCATTTCCTGTGACGGCATAATCGCCGCTTCACTGGCAATGAAAATCACACGCCCTTCCTTTTTCTCTATCATGTTATGCAAATACCTGCGTGTCAGCCTTACACCGCTCATAATATTCACTTCAAAAAAACGAAACCATTCATCGTCGGGAATATCAAAGTACTCCGCCGGTTCAAAAATCCCTAAATTGTTGACCAAAATATCAACCTCTGGATATGCCTGAAACAGCTCATTGCAGCCTTCTTCTGTTCCCAAATCAAATGCAGCCGGATAAAGAACCGCTTCAGCATGTTGTGTTTTCAGTTCATCTATCGTCTGATTCACTTTCTCTTCCCGGCGTCCGTTAATGATCACTGCCGCACCTTCTTCAGCTAACGAAGAGGCAATAGCTTTTCCGATCCCAGATGTCGAACCGGTCACCAGTGCGGTTTTTCCTTGTAAATTCAGCTTCATTATTCATTCCTCCGTTTTTGATTCCTCTTATTTATTGACAGAAATCTGATTGGTGAAACATCTGCTCTGCAATCAGTATGAAACAGCTGGGATTGAAATGGAAGTACGCACTTTTTGGTGCCTGTGGTTTGGAGAAAAAATAAAGCAGAACCTCTTGAGAGGTTCTGCTTTATTGTCAGTATGTATGGAGACGGTGGGAGTCGAACCCACGTCCAGAAACATCGATTACTTAAGCGTCTACGAGCGTAGCCTGCATATTTATGGTTTCACTCATCTTCTTGCCTGCGGGCGGGCCTTCCGAGAGCTAGTCTGTTCATCTCTTCTTACGTTCTCAGACAGGAACGCAAGCGTAGCCTACTTGGATGTGCTCTTCACAGACACATAGGCAATGTCAGGAAGAGCTCGCTGCGCTTATTAGGCAGCTAATGCTACGTTTTGGTTAAAACTGTTAGTTTTGCCAGTTATATTTAAGTGCGTGTTTACGAGATCGCCTCTCGGCTCGCAGCTCAAGCTCGATCCATCCCTGTCGAATCCGTAACGTCCCCTTGGTATAAGGGAAATACGGGAGAAAATATCAAGCTCTCACTCAAACTGGCTATAGCCTTATTATAACATGATCACGGCTCTTTTCAATTGTCAAATCCTTCAAATGAATGGCGACGTGATCTGATCGTGAACACAGTATAGCACAGGCCTGATTTTCGAATCAAGCACTATGCCTTTAGAAGCCTTTTTGACTGTCTCTGAACGCTCTTTCGATTTCCCGCTTCGCGTCCTTGCGCTTCAGATCTTCCCGTTTGTCATAGTTCTTCTTCCCTTTTCCAAGGCCGAGAAGCACTTTCGCAAAGCCGTTTTTTAAATACAGCTTCAGCGGAACGAGAGAATAGCCTTTTTCCTTTGTTAACCCGATCAGCTTATTAATCTCCTTGCGGTGCATTAACAGCTTTCTTGTCCGGAGCGGATCGTGGTTATAGCGGTTTCCCTGCTCATATGGGCTGACGTGCATATTGTGGAGAAACACTTCTCCCCGTTCGATTTTGGCGAAGGAATCTTTAAGGTTTACGCGGCCGGCGCGAATCGATTTGATTTCGGTTCCTTGCAGAACGATGCCTGTTTCATAGGTTTCTTCTATAAAATAATCGTGGTTGGCTTTCTTATTTTGAGATAATACTTTTCCTGACCCTTTTGGCATGCCAGAACCTCCTCTCTCTAAGGAAAAACTGTCCACCTTTTGCGATACGCTCTATTTTACCAAATGTCACGTACCGCTACAATGAAAAGCTGTTTCCGAAAGAAAGCAAATAGAGCGCTGCGGCCCTATTTGCTGGTTGAGCTGCTATTTCTTCTTTTTCCGTTTCTGTTTCGGAGCATTCTGGAAGCCGCGTTTTTTCTTTTTCTTCTTCGGCTTAGTGAACCACTCCCCTTTTTCCTCAGACGGAGCTGGAGAAACAGGCGTATTGGTGCTTTGAACACGTTTTCTGGCAGGCTTTCCGCGTTTTCTGCTCCGGCTGCTGTCCAATTCTCTCGGACGCCGCGGAGTGCCCTTCATGCCGACAATTTCAAAGTCGATATTGCGCTCATCTTTATTGACATCGACAACCTTGACTGTGATTTCATCCCCGATGCGGAAGACGTTGCCTGTCCGCTCGCCGATCATTGCGAAATGCTGTTCGTCAAAGCGGTAGTAGTCATCTGTCATAAAGCTGACATGGACGAGTCCTTCAATTGTATTCGGCAGCTCGACGAACATTCCGAAGTTTGTCACAGAGCTGATCATGCCGTCAAACTCTTCACCGATTTTATCAAGCATGTATTCCGCTTTTTTCAGATCATCCGTCTCACGCTCGGCGTCAACTGCACGGCGCTCCATAGATGATGTATGTTCGGCGATATCCGGCAGGCGTTCAGCCCACTTTTCCTGTGTCGCTTCATCGACTTTGCCGTTGATCAAATACGTTCGGATCAGACGGTGAACGATTAAGTCCGGGTAACGGCGGATCGGCGATGTGAAATGCGTATAGAATTCCGTTGACAGACCGAAGTGCCCCAAGCTTTGCGGGTCGTATTTCGCCTGTTTCATCGAACGGAGCATAACAGTAGATATAACCGTTTCCTCTGGTCTGTCACGCACAGCGTCCAGAATGCTTTGCAGCGCGCGCGGATGAATATTCCCCGCCGTTCCTTTCACCACATAGCCAAATGTCGTCACAAACTCTAAAAACTTTTGCAGCTTTTCAGCATTCGGCTCTTCGTGAATCCGGTATATAAACGGGACGTTCATCCAATGGAAATGCTCCGCCACTGTTTCGTTTGCTACAAGCATAAATTCTTCAATCAGCTTCTCGGCGACAGAGCGTTCTCTGATCACAACGTCTTTAACCGCTCCTTCGTCATCAACAAGCACCTTTGCTTCTTTGAAATCAAAGTCAACGGCGCCGCGGTCCATCCGCTTATCGCGAAGAATTTGAGCCAGGCGCTCCATGTCTTTGAACATCGGAACAAGAGGCTCGTATTTTTGCTTCAGCTCTTCATCATCGTCAACAAGAATTTTATTCACATCTGAATACGTCATTCTTTCCGTTGTTTTGATGACACTTTGGAAGATCTCATGCTCTGTCACCTGTCCCTGACTGTTAATGGTCATTTCACAAGAAAGCGTCAGGCGGTCAACCTTTGGATTTAAGGAGCAGATGCCGTTTGACAATCTGTGCGGAATCATCGGGATGACACGGTCAACCAGATACACACTTGTCCCTCTTTCAAGCGCTTCTTTGTCAATCGGCGAGTTTTCGGTTACGTAATGGCTGACATCAGCTATGTGAACGCCAAGCTTGTAGCTTCCATCTTCAAGTTTCGTCACGGTAACTGCATCATCCAAATCCTTCGCATCCGCACCATCAATGGTGACAATCACCTGGTCACGGAGATCACGGCGGTCTTTCAGATCTTTTTCATCAATAGTGTCAGGCGTACTGGATGCCTGTTCCATCGCGTCAGCTGGAAATTCTCCCGGCAGGCCGTGCTTATGAATGACCGATAAAATATCAATGCCCGGGTCGTTTTTGTGGCCGAGAATGGTTTCAACCTCACCCTCTGCGTTCATGCGGCCTTCAGGATAGCTCGTCAGCTTGACAACAACCTTATGCCCTTCCGTAGCTCCATTTTTCCCATTTTTTGGAATGAAGATGTCACTCGTGATTTTTTTGTCGTCCGGAATGACAAAGCCGAAGTTTCTCGTTTCTGTATACGTGCCGACAACCCGCTGAATCGCTCTTTCTAAAATCCGTATGACGGTTCCTTCCTGCCTGGAGCCGCTTGACTGTGAGTTCAGACGCACCATGACGATATCGCCGTTCATTGCCGTATTTAGCTCATTAGGCGGAATAAACACATCACTTAACGACGTATCCTCAGGCAGCAAAAAGGCGAATCCTTTCGCATGGGCTGAAATCTTTCCTTTTATTAAATTCATCTTCTCCGGAATGCCGTAGCGGTCGCTTCTCGTCCGTACGATAAGCCCTTTTTCTTCCAAGGCGACTAACGCTTTGACGAGCTCTTTAAACTCCTCGGCTTCCGTAATATTTAACATCTCCTCAAGTTCCTGAACGGTCAGAGGCTTGTACGCCTCTTCCTTCATAAACGAGAGAAGCTTTTCCATAAATGCTTCTTTTTCCATTATCCGACCTCCTGTTGATTACCAATCGAGCTTCTCTAAAAATTCATACACATCCTGATGGACGAGGTCACGTTCTTTGTCGAGTGTAATGACATGCCCTGATTCCTCGTACCATTTCAGCTGTTTATCATCAGTTTCCACTTCGTTGTAAATAATATTGGCGCTTTCGGTATTAATCATGTGGTCATGACGGGCCTGCACCACAAATGTCGGTGAATAAATCATATCGACATTATTCCGCACATCAGCAATTAAGTCTTGCAGCGCCTTGAGGGTATTCATCGGCGTTTTTTCGAATTCTTTCATTTCCTTTTCAATTTGCTCCGGGCTTTTCCCCTCAAACTTTTTGTAATTGCGAGCGTATGAAAGAACGCCCTGATACATGACCTCTTCACTCTTAATATGCATCGGTGCGCACATTGGGACAATTCCCTTTATGGGTACAGTGTAACCCAATTTCAGCGAAAAAACCCCGCCAAGCGACAGTCCGCAGGCAGCAATGCTCTCATAGCCTTCAGATTTTAAGTATTCATAGCCATCCATTACGTTTTTCCACCAGTCTTCGGGCCCCGTATGTACAAGTTCTTCAGGCGGAACGCCATGTCCTTCATATTGAGGCGCGTGGCACGTATAGCCGCGTTCATTCAAATATCGTCCCAGCATCCTTACATCCGCTGTATTTCCTGTAAAGCCATGCAGCAAAAGCACCGCTTTGTCTCCGCCTTTAAATGTAAATGGTTTTGGTGTCACAACTTTCATGCTCATGTCTCCCTTTCTATCTGCACGATCATTTTAGTTTTCCACAGTTTAATCAGAAAAAAACGTTTTGAATATCATCCAGAAACGTGAAAAAGGCCTGACTTCACATCAGACCTTATACAAACATTGCCCTATAGGATATAAGCAAGCGCAATCGTTAACACGAAAAACAAGACTGCCAGCACTACCGTAATGCGGTGCAAAATTAAATCAAGACCTCTTGCTTTTTGTTTCCCGAAGAGCTGCTCCGCTCCGCCTGAAATCGCACCAGATAATCCGGCGCTTTTACTGGATTGAAGCAAAACGACAATAATAAGTGCAATGCTGACGATAACCAATAAGGTAATCAAAACTGCGTGCATCCCATACACCTCCAGACTCACTGGCTACATTACTTCTATTTTACATGAAAAGGGTTGGCATGTCACGCTGTATCAGACGCCAAAAGGCCGGATAAGACGTTTTATCTTGGTTACCCTATTCATAATGAAAAGGTCAAAGGAGAAAAGCGATGCCGCTTATCAGCATAGACAGCAGGAAACATCTTTTTTATGAAGAATATGGACAGGGAATCCCTATCATTTTTATCCACCCGCCGGGCATGGGACGCAAGGTTTTTTATTATCAGCGCCTTCTATCCAAGCATTTCAGGGTGATTTTTCCCGATTTAAGCGGCCACGGTGATAGTGATCACATCGATCAGCCAGCGTCTATTTCCTATTACGCAAACGAGATCGCGCAATTCATGGACGCTTTGCACATTGATAAAGCTGTGTTATTCGGGTATTCTGCCGGAGGCTTAATCGCGCAGCATATCGGCTTCACCCGCCCGGACAAAGTGTCACACCTTATTCTGTCCGGCGCCTACCCCGCTGTTCATAACGTAATCGGCCAGAAGCTGCACAAACTGGGAATGTATCTGCTTGAAAAAAACCCCGGTTTACTCATGAAAATCCTCGCTGGCAGCCACACAAAAGACAGACAGCTTCGCAGCATATTAACAGACCATATGAAAAAAGCAGACCAGGCCCATTGGCATCAGTATTATCTGGATTCGCTTGGCTACAACTGCATTGAACAGCTGCCCCGCCTAGAAATGCCAATGCTGTTTATGTATGGCGGCCTGCGGGACTGGACCTTTACAAACGCAGGCTATTACCGAAGATCGTGCAGACATGCCGAATTTTTCAGATTGGAATATCAGGGACATCAATTGCCGACAAAACAATGGAAAACGTGCAATGAGCTGGTGACAGGGTTTGTGCTGACACATCATTCATAGGAATAGAAAACGCTTGGCTTCCTTGCGTTTTTTGTTACTTTATTGACTTTTGTCAACAAAATCATAGTAAAAAAGATCCTCAAATTTCAAATTAAAATAGTGAAGCATTTTACCAATCACAAGCTGCCCCGGCCTTCTTTCTCCATTCAGCACGCGGCTCAGTGTGGCGGGTGAGACTCCGATTTCCAGCGCAAGCTGATTAAGGGAATAATCGTTATTAACCATATACTGCAAGACATAATCACGTCTAATCTGTATCTTTTCTACTGGCACTTTCCTCACCTTCCATTCCTGAAAAACTTTTTTCTATACTTTTACATTACGGCTTATGTTAACTTTTGTCAATACATTTCCAGTCTACCTATTCCCTTTAGTCAATAAACATACTAAAATATGAGTAACAGTGAGGGACGGGGTGAGATATATGGAAAGCTTTGGCGAACAATTACGGGCATTGCGTGAAGAGAGAAAGTTAACAGTCAACCAGCTGGCGACTTATTCAGGCGTAAGTGCGGCCGGCATCTCCAGAATCGAAAACGGAAAACGGGGCGTTCCCAAACCTGCCACCATCAAAAAACTGGCAGAGGCCTTAAAAATTCCTTATGAGGGGCTTATGTACAAGGCTGGTTACATCGAAGAAGTGCATGAAGCCAGGGCCCCTTATGAAACGAAGTGCAAGCTGCTTGAAAAAGCGGAGGCCTATGACCTGAAAAACCTTGCGCTTCTTGAGAACGAAAAGTGGCAATATCTCAATAAAGAAGATTTGCTCATGCTGGATCATTATTTTTCGTTTATTTCAGATGAAGCCAAAAAACGGTCTGCTGATGACTGACTCTTGATAGAAATGTGAGGCGATAGACCATGTCACCGTTCGGACAGCAATTACGGGAGCTGCGCCGCGCCCGCAAACTGACAGTGAATCAGCTTGCGGTGTACTCAGGCATCAGCTCGGCCACCATTTCAAAAATTGAAAACGGCAAACGCGGGACGCCAAAACCCGCCACGATTAAAAAACTGGCAGCCGTCCTGAAAGTGCCGTACGAAAACCTAATGGCCGCCGCAGGCCATATTCAGGCCTTTCCTGAAGAAATCCGCGAAGCATCTGAAAGCTATCAATCCGTTTATGAAATTTACCAGACGGCTGTCACACGCGGAGCGGAGCACCTCCCGATTTTCAATAGTCAAAAATGGGAACATCTCTCAAAGCAGGATATTGAAAATCTCAGCAAATACTTCGATTTTTTGTCTTCAGAAGCAAAAAAACGCGCCTCTTCCTCATAATCCCCTGTTTCTCTTTCTATATTTTATCAATCACGCTTGCATACCCTCCCTCGTTATTTGCGTTATAATAGTGACAGACGAGGTGAAAAGTATGAACCAATCAGAAATGTGTCCTAGATTTGAAAAAGCAGTCGACATCTTAAGTAAACGCTGGGTCGCTTTAATCGTATTTCAGCTCTTGAACGGGTCGCAGCGATTTAGCGAAATTGAAGCAGCACTTCCAAATCTAAGCGGCAGAGTTCTGTCAGAACGGCTGAAAGAACTTGAGCTTGAAGGAGTAGTGAAGCGGGATGTCATCCCTGAAACTCCGGTTCGCATCGAATATTCATTGACTGATAAAGGAAAGGCACTAGCACCCATATTAGGTGAGATTTCTAAATGGGCGACTGAATGGATTGACCCTTCCTTTCTTGACTAATTGCTAAAACGGTTCTGATCTCAAAGACGAGAAAAGAACCGTTTTTTATTTTCCAGGTGAAAAAAAGATATCTCAGCCGATATATAGTACATCCACACATTACGTTTTTAAAGGAGACCACTATATGCGACTGACGATTTCCCGCAAATTCAGCCTGGTATTTTTGACACTGATCCTGATCAATTTACTTGTAGGCGGAATAGGCGTTCTTAATATGCAGCATATCATTCAAAAAACAGATGAAATCAACACAAAATGGATTGACGGCATCAAAGGAATCACTTCAATTAATTATGTAACCGAGCACCTGTCTTCTAAAGAAAAGGACTTTCTGATTTATACAGACAAAAGTAAAATGGATACACTTGATCAAGAAATGAATCAAATCATGGAAGACATTAACCAAAAGCTCGATAACTACGAAAAAACGATCTCCACTGATAAAGAGCAGAAACTGTTCGAGCAGCTTCAAACTGAAGTGAATACCTATATGGATATTCATGCGCAAATTATCGAAAGCGGCCGCACGAATGACATGGACAAAGCAAGAGGTTTATTGGTTCAGACTGAGGCCAGCTTTGAGGATATGAAAAAAACAATCACTCAGCTTGTTGACTTAAATCAAGAAGGCAGCAACACAGCGGTAAAAGAAACGAAGGCCGTCTATCATAAAGGGCTCATTTACACTGCTTTGCTTGTGGCAGCATCAATCCTCATCAGCATTTTCATCTGGCTTTATATCACGCGAAACATTGTAAAGCCTATCATTCGCATGAAGGAATCTGCCAATCATATTGCCGAAGGCGATTTGTCGAACGATATGGAGGCGCTCAACTCAAAAGACGAACTGGGTGATCTGAATGAAGCGCTGCAAAAAATGGTAGGGAATCTGCGAGATATTGTCGGATATTCTAAAGACATATCAAGCCGGGTTCTTTCTTCTTCACAGGTGCTTGCAACCGCAACGAATGAAACAAGATCCGGCAGCAAACATATTACCGAGACGATGAACGAAATGGCTGAGGGCTCTGAACAGCAGGCCCAAGACGCCGTGACGATTGCCGAATCGATGAATGAGTTTACCGAAAGCATTGATAAAGCCTATAATCACGGCATCACAATCAGCGATACGTCTCAAAACGTTCTCGAACTCGCGGTAAGCGGGAACGAAAATATGGCTACGTCATTACAGCAAATGAAAACCATCCATCATATTGTTGAAGAAGCCGTGCATAAAGTGAGATCACTGGAACAGCATTCTCAGGATATTAACAAGCTCGTTCAGGTCATCAACGGAATTGCCGAGCAAACGAATTTGCTGTCCCTTAACGCCGCGATTGAAGCTGCCCGCGCAGGAGAAAGCGGCAAAGGCTTCGCCGTTGTGGCAGAGGAGGTCAGAAAGCTGGCTGACGGCGTTTCTGATTCCGTGCAGGATATTACCCGGATTGTAGGCGGGACACAGCAGGAGATCCACACTGTCATTACGTACTTGGAAAGCAGCTTTACAGAAGTCGAAAAAGGAACGGAAAACCTGACAGACACCGGGCAGGCTATGCAGCATATCAAGCAATCCGTCACTCATGTTGCAGACAGCATTAAGGAAGTAACGGATGGCTTGAAGCAGTTAACAAACCAATCGATTACTATCAATCAATCGATTGAAAATATCGCTTCTGTATCCGAAGAGTCGGCCGCCGGCATTGAAGAAACATTTTCAATAACCGAGCAATCCGCCCATTCGATGGATCAAGTGCTTCAAAATGCTGAAGAGCTTGAGCAGCTGGCGAAGGAGCTTAATGAGAAGATGGGGCAGTTTACGATTTAAATAGAAAAAAGAGGCTGGACTCCAGCCTCTTTTTCTATTCTATGCAGCTGATTGAACGTGTTTCGCCCCGGTTCTTTTTTTCTTCACCGGACTTAATGCCCGCTCCAGCCAGGCCATGAGCAAATCCGCCCCTACCGCCATCACCGCAGTTGGTATCGCTCCGGCTAGAATAATGGCTGTTCCGTTTGTCGCGTTTGAGCCGCGGACGATCATGTCCCCAAGGCCTCCGGCACCGACAAATGTGCCAATCGCTGTAATTCCGATGGCAATGACGAGAGCCGTGCGAAGGCCCGCCATAATGACAGATAGTGCGAGCGGGAGCTCAACCATTCTGAGCACTTGGAATTTCGTCATGCCCATTGCTTTCCCCGATTCTAAGTAGGCATGCTCAATACTGATAATGCCTGTGTACGTGTTTCGAATAATCGGCAGCAGGGAATACAGAAATAATGATAGAATCACGGTATTTGCGCCGAGCCCCATAACAAGCATTAAGACGGCCAGCATAGCGAGCGACGGGATTGTTTGAATAACGTTTGTTACGGCAAACACCCAGGCTGACAAACGGCGAAAATGCGCGATGAGGATTCCGACCGGAACCCCGACGACAGCGGCAAACAATACGCCGTAAGCCGACATGAGAAAGTGGCGGCTGAATTCATCCATGACGTAACTGCCATTCTGCGCGTAATACGTCATTAACTGTTCAAACACGTTCATTGACCTCGTCCCCCTTTCACGATTCGAAGTAGCGATGTTTTTCTAAATATTCCTTGGCAACGACAGACGGTTCTTTGAGATTGCCGTCGACTTCATAGTTAAGCTCCTGCATCGTGGCTGTGTCGATTTTTCCGAGCATTTTCTTGATGATGCCTTCAAGCTCAGGATGTTCTTTGAGCACCTTTTCCGGAACAACCGGAGAGCAGTCGTACGGCGGGAAAAATTGTTTATCATCCTTTAGCATTTTGAGACCATAGGACTTGATTCTTCCATCGGTTGAATACGCAAGCACAATGTCCATTTTTCCGCTCTTCACCGCGTCGTACACAAGGCCGATCTGCATCGGATACGTGCCGCCGAATGTCATGCCGTAGGTTTTTGTAAAATCCTGATAGCCGTTTCCTTTGAGCTTCATCCAATAGTTATCAACGCCCAGCTTTAATTGCGGCGCCCATTTTTTAACGTCTGATACGGTCTCTAAATGGTATTGGTCGGCCAGTTCCTTGCTGACTGTAAAGGCATATGTATTATCAAACCCGTAGGAGTTATACCATTTTAAATTGTATCTTTTTTTAAACTCCCGCTGAGTAAGCGCCAGCGCTTTGTCCGGGTCTTTTTCCGGTTGCATTCTCAGCGTGCCTGTCAGCGCGTCTCCCGTATATCTTGTGGCCGCAATGTCAATTTCCCCGTTCATTAAAGCCTGCTGCTGCACCGCGTTGGAGCCAAGATTTTTAATCGTTGTTGTTTTGAGATCAGTATGGTGTTCGATCAACTGGCCAAGCATGCTGGCGATGATTTCTGATTCGCTCATGCTTTGCGCGCCGATTTTAATGGTCTGGTCTGCAGCAGCGCTGAGACCAGGAAGCGAACAGCCGCTCAGCGTCAGCGTTGCCGCAAGTGCTAAACCTATCATTAATTTGAGATATTTTCTTTTCATGAGCCGCCTCCTTATGACAATTCCTTCAATCTCTGCATGCCGGCAGGTGTCAGTTTTCGTTCAGCAACTGCCAGCACATAATCAATCACAATTGCCAATATCGTGACAGGTACCGCGCCCCCGATGATATATTCCGGCTGATATAAATTCAGTCCGATAAAAATGTAATCACCCAATCCGCCGCCTCCGATAAAGGAAGCAAGCGTGGCCCAGCCGATTAAGTAAATCGTCGATGTCCTGATTCCCGCCATGATCACTGGCGCGGCAAGCGGCAGCTCCACCAAGCGGACTTGTTCAGCCGGCGTCATTCCTATGCCTTTACCAGATTCGAGCAGATTTTTGTTGACGCCGCGAATGCCGGTATACGTGTTGCGAAGAATCGGCAATACGGAATAGAAAAACAAAGCCACAATGGCCGGAACCTTCCCTACACCAAGGAGCGGGATAAAAAAAGCGAGGATGGCCAGACTCGGCAGCGTCTGAATGATATTGACAATGCCGATAATGGTGCCGGCTCCTTTTTTCATTCTGGTAAGCACAACCCCGAGGGGGACGGCAACCAGCACGCCCAGGATCACAGCAATGAGCGATATCGTAATATGCTCGTATGTTTTATAAAGAAGCTCGCCCCCATTGGTTTGCAAAAATTGAACAATATGATGCATGACTTATCGCCCCTCCCTATGACAATGCTGCGAGCTGCTTTTCTTCTCCCCAGAGGGAGTCATACACGATGTCGACCAGACTTGCCCTCGTCACAATTCCGATCAGGCGTCGGTCTTCATCCACAACGGGAACATATTTGACACCCCGTTTTAAAATTTTGCGGACCGTGTCGCGCAGCAGTGTGCCGCCCAGTACTGTGTATATATTTTCATGTAAAACCTCACCTACGAGATTGGCCTTTTTCCGGCATTGATCAATGATTTCAACATCGACATAGCCTTGCAGAACGTGCTCGTCATCGACGACCAGCAATGAATCGACCCGTTCCTGCCTCATCAGCTGAATGGCCTCAGAAAGCGTTTTATCCGCGGTGATCGTTACAGGCTGTGTGTTCATAATCTGGTCAACCCGTTCAACATCCGGGCTGGATGACTGAATCAGCCGCTCCTTGCCGATAAATTCCTCAACAAATTCGTCTGCCGGATTTCTTAAAATGTCATCGGGCGTTCCAACTTGAACGATTTCTCCAACTTTTAAAATCACAATTCGGTCTGCCAGCTTAATCGCTTCATCCATATCGTGGGTAACAAATACGATGGTTTTATGTAAGGTTTTTTGCAGTTTTTTAAATTCTTCCTGGAGGGAATCCCTCGTAATCGGGTCGAGTGCCCCAAACGGTTCATCCATTAAGATAAGCGGCGGCTCCGCGGCAAGTGCCCGTAATACACCAATACGCTGCTGCTGCCCCCCGCTTAATTCATGAGGGTAACGGTCTAAATATTCAGGCCCCATATCGACCAATTTTAAAAGCTCACGCGCCCGTTCTTTCCGCTGCTGCTCCGGCCATTTCAGCAGTTTTGGGACGAGTGAGATATTCTGCTGAATGGTCATATGGGGAAACAGGCCGATCTGCTGAATCACATAGCCAATTTTGCGCCTGAGCTCTACAGGATCCTGGTCCATGATGTTTTCGCCGTCAATGAAAATCTTCCCGGCGGAAGGCTCAATTAATCGGTTAATCATTTTCATTGTTGTTGTTTTTCCGCAGCCGCTCGGCCCGATAAAGCAGATAAATTCGCCTTTTGCAATCTTAAGATTTACGTTGTTCACGGCTTTTTTGCCGCCCCTGTATGTTTTCGAGACATTTTCTAATGTCAGCAAACATCGCACCTCCAAAATTAAGTTTATTCAATTCGTTCAGTTTAAATTTAATTTTTCAGACAATTGAATGCTTCCCATTATAGAATAAAGTTTATAAAATAAAAAGTTTACAATTTGTTCATATTATTTATAAAGTATGTGTAAACGCTGATTTACCCGCATTGACGTGTGTTGATCTCCTTATTGCTCCAATTTCCTGCCAAATTCTCTTTTGACAGCATTTTCGCCGTATCAAAAATGTGGTATATTGACATCGGAATTGTTAGCTGAAAGGATGAAACCGTTGGAGAAAGATCCGTTAACGATCATTGAACAAGCCGAGGACCATTTTATAGAAAAAATCGCGGAAAACATGCATGCATTTGGAATGCCCTCTACCGTCGGACGTGTGCTGGGCATTATTTATATGAATCGAAAACCGATGACGCTTACGGAATTATCTGAGGCCACCGGCATGAGCAAAACACGCATGAGCCAGGTAGTGCGGGAAATGCTTGATGCCAACATTGCCGAGAAGGTGTTCGAAAAAGGCGTCCGAAAAGATTTATATGAGGTTGAGCAGGACTACTATCAAACATTTATCACGCTGTTTTCAGCCACCTGGAGCAAAGTCGTCAGCAAAAACAAAATGATGCATAAAAAACTCAATCGGGAGCTGCTTAGCGTGTTGGATGAAGAGCTTACTCCTGAAGCGGAAGAAAAAGTGAATGAACTGCTGAAAGAATTAAAGGAATGGCTTGATTATTATAATTGGCTCAGCCGTTTGATTGAGTTTTTTGAGAGCGAAGAAATTTTTAAATATGTGCCGAAGCCGTAAAAAGTTCCCAAATTCAATTCTGGGAACTTTTTTAGTTCCAATCCAAATGGTTGAATATCAAACTTCAAGAAAATAAACAAAATAATGCATAGTTTACATTAATTTATTCATTATCCATTTTTTGTTGATTATTCTGACTAGCTATTATATAATCTTTTTGAAATGATTATATTAGCTTAGAGGAGGTAATCTATATCAAAAAAAAAGGAATTATAACTGTAATGACTATATGTTTCCTATTATTTTCTTCTTATTACTTTAGTAATATTTCACCTCAGAATCCACTGTTCAAAAAAAATTTTTTGCAACAATTGTCTCCCCAAGGCTTTGGCTTTTATAGTAAAAGCCCTACAGAAGAAAACATTTCATTTCACACAAAAGAAAATTTAAAGTTACCTAATGCACTTCCCAATAATTTTTTTGGGATAAAAAGAGAAGGAAGAGTTCAGGCAATAGAATTAGGCAAAATTGTAGAGAATATCGATCCAAAGAATTGGAAAACTTGTGAAAACAACAACTCCTGCACAAATTTAGAGAAACAAATAAAGCCTATTAAGGTTATAAAAAATGAAGATTATATACATCTTAGCAAAGGAGAATACCTAATATATCGCCAAAAACCACTCTCATGGTATTGGATAGACTTTAAGCAAACTACCTCTTTTGAAAGAAAGGTGCTAAAAATAAAAATAGTATGAAGATATTAAATAGTTTAGAAGGTTATATTGACACCTATAATCCATGGAAAAATACATATGCACTTTTTAGAAGTTTACTTGGTTTCTCAACATTACTAGTACTATTATTCAATAGTACTGATATTTTATTTAGTTATAGTGCAAATAATGTCACATGTGAAAATGTCTATATCCCTACCGCTTTTTGTTTTGCTAAAGAATATAGTATCAATTTTGAGATTATAAGATACTTAATGATTTTTATATTAACCTTAGTGGTTATAGGGTGGAGACCTAGATTTACCGGTTTATTTCACTGGTATATTTGCTATAGTATTCAAACTTCAGCTTTAACTATCGATGGTGGAGAGCAAATTGCAACTGTTCTTTCTTTTCTTATATTACCTGTTACATTATTAGATTCAAGGCGAAATCATTGGAATATAAAGAAAAACAATAATGAATCTTTCACAAAGAAGACAGTATTGTTTTATATAATGACAATAATTAAAATTCAAGTTTTTATCATTTATTTAAACGCAGCTTTAGAGCGATTGAAAAATAAAGAGTGGGCAGAAGGAACAGCAATTTACTATTTCTTTTCTGATCCGGTGTTTGGATTACCTGAATATCAACTTAACTTAATGAATCCACTACTTGAAAGCAATTTTATTGTTGTCATCACTTGGTTAGTAACTATTTTTGAGTTGTTCTTAGCAGCAAGCATAATTTCAAATATCAGAATAAAGAGAATTGCCCTTGTTTTGGGAATATTATTTCATATTGGGATAATATTCAGCATTGGTATTGTAAGTTTTGGCTTGATCATGATATCAGCATTAATTATATATCTGCATCCTGTACAACAAAATATCACTATGAATTGGTGTTCTCCTTTATTTAAATATATATATGTAAAAGGAAAGAGAAATTTCAAAAGAATAGGAGGTGAATCAGTCAAGTTTCTTACAAAATTGTTTCATAGCTAACATTTAGATAATGGAGAAATAACTTAATGGAGGTATAATAATTTGAAAAGTAAATTACTTAGGCTATTGATTGTTTCCATGGTGACGATATTGGTTTTTTCATTAGTAGGACTCTCTAAGGAGTCAAGTACATCTGCTAAAGAAAACCATACATTTTCTGGAGAAGATTACTTTAGAGGACTTTTATTTGGACAAGGGGAAGTTGGTAAATTAATTTCAAACGATTTGGACCCTAAACTCGTAAAAGAGGCAAATAGTACAGAAGGTAAAAAGTTAGTAAATGATGTAGTCAAATTTATAAAAAAAGATCAACCACAATATATGGATGAATTGAAACAATCGATTGACAGCAAAGACCCTAAAAAACTCATTGAAAATATGACCAAAGCAGACCAACTTATCCAAAAATATGCTAAGAAAAATGAAAACGTAAAATACTCTTCTAATAAAGTTACTCCATCTTGTGGGCTTTATGCCGTCTGTGTAGCAGCTGGATATTTATATGTTGTGGGCGTTAACGCAGTTGCATTACAAACGGCTGCCGCAGTAACAACTGCAGTGTGGAAATACGTTGCCAAATATTCCTCTTCAGCTTCTAATAATTCTGATTTAGAAGCGGCTGCTGCAAAAACCCTAAAATTGATTCATCAATAATCCATTATAATTGAGTGTCTTGCGGATTGCTCCGCAAGACACTTTTTCAACGTGAACCGTTTAATTTTTTGTAATAATGATATGAAGCTAGTGTTGAAATAACTAATGCTAGAAGAACTAGCACAATCATAATAAGAATTATATATTCTCCTGTAAAAAATGAAAGAACAGCTATTATAAAACCACACACTACAAGTACTTTAGAGGCAAAGCGATTTCCCAGTTTCCAAACAGTCTCATCTTTTAATGTCCAAGGTGTCCTCAATCCAATAAGATGGTTTTGTTCTGCTAGCTGCATAGAATTTCCACCAATAATTAAAAAGATACCAACACCAAGCCCTATTATTAAATCAATATTCACTTCGTATCCTAAACTTATCAATAGAGTTGAGAGTTGTAAAATATATAAAAGGATTAACATATTATTAGAAGCTAGGAAAAGCAATGCTTTATTTTTTTGTGTAGACTTAATAGTTAACATATAAAAAGTAAGATAATAAATAAGCATAACAACAGGTATAATAAATATTGTTAAAGGTTTAGATACAATTGCAGCCGGTTTATTTCCTGACCATTGTATCGGTATTTCTTCTGGAAGGTATTGATATAATATAATTGAAGTCAAGAAACTCAAACATACAATAATTATGGAAATTATATTTTTCTTCATAAATCGTTATCCCCTTTATTTATAAAGTTAAGCATCCAATTTATTGAGTCTTGAAGTACTGTTGTATTTAGAGAGTAATAAATAAATTGTCCTTTGCGATGGTCACTTATGACTTCCGCTTGCTTTAAAATATTCAAGTGGTGCGAAATACTCGGTTTGCTGATATTAAAATGCTCAGCAATATCTCCCGCAGTCATATCCCCTCCTTTTAACAAATCCAAAATTTTTCTCCTTGTTGGATCTGATATAGCTTTGAAAACATTATTCATAGCGTTTTCTCCTTTACAAAAAAACATTTAGACATTTAGATATTTGTATAAATGTATTATTTCCATTATAACTTGAAATTTTTTTAAAAACAACCCTCCAATTGGTTATAATATATGTTTTTGTATTTTATTCAAATAATTGGATAATCCCAACACTGGAAAATATGTTTAACAGGTACTAACACATGTTGTTTATTTAAAAAAACCACCTCCGTTGTATTTAAATAGAGGTGGTTTTTCTATCAGCTATAATAAAATTTCCTTTTTTCTTTTTAATCGGGCTTAATGCTCGTTCAAGCCAGCCCATGACCAAATCGGCAATCACCGCCATCAGAGCTGTGGGGATCGCTCCCGCTAATATAATCGCGGTTCCGTTTGTGGCGTTTGATCCCCTGACGATGATGTCCCCGAGACCGCCTGCACCGACAAATGTCCCGATGGCCGTAATGCCGATGGCAATGACAAGCGCGGTGCGCAGGCCGGCCATTATGACCGAAAGCGCAAGCGGAAGCTCGACCATCCTCAGCACTTGAAATTTTGTCATCCCCATTGCTTTTCCGGATTCAAGATAGGCGTGCTCAATACTGATAATCCCTGTATACGTATTTCTGATAATCGGCAGAAGAGAATACAGAAATAATGACAATATCACCGTATTAGCGCCCAGCCCCATGACAAGCATCAGCACGGCAAGCATGGCGAGAGCCGGGATCGTCTGAATGACGTTCGTGACCGCAAAAACCCATCCGCTTAATCTTCTGTATCTGGCTATCAGGATGCCGAGCGGAATTCCAACAATGGCGGCAAATAAAACGCCGTATACCGACATCAGAAAATGGCGGTAAAACTCCTGCAGCACATAACCGCCGTTTTGCGAATAGTATGTGCCAAGCTGCTGTAGTACTTCCATATGATCCACCTCTTTTCTTAGTCAAAATAATGATGTTTCTCTAAAAATTCCTTTGCTACGACAGACGGCTCCTTCAGCTTGCCATCCACTTCATAATTAAGTTCCTGCATCGTTTCCGTGTCGATTTGCCCAATCAGCTTATTGATCACACCTTCAAGCTCCGGATGCGCCTTAAGCACCTTTTCCGGAATCACCGGTGAACAGTCATACGGCGGGAAGAAACGCTTATCATCTTTTAAGATTTTCAAGTCATAGGCTTTAATCCGTCCATCCGTTGAATAAGCCAGAACGGCGTCCATTTTCCCGTTTTTGACTGCGTCATAGACAAGCCCGATCTGCATTGGATAAGTTGTGCCGAATTCAAAGCCATATGTGCTGACAAAGCCTTTATACCCGTCACCTTTTCGTTTCAGCCAAGCATTGTCGACGCCTAATTTATATTGGGAGGCATTTTTTTTCAGGTCGGACACGGTGTTAATATGCTCATTTTCCGCAAACTTTTTTGTTACGGTGAAGGCATACGTGTTATCAAAGCCGTAGGAATCAAACCATTTATAAGAAAAGCGCTTTTGAAACTCGTTCTGCACAATGTTCAGCGCTTTTTTTGGATCTTTCTCCGCTTCCTTGCCGAGGGTGCTTGTTAAATCTGTTCCGGAATAGCGCGTGGCTGAAATATCAATGTCACCGCCCAGCATCGCTTGGTGCTGAACATAGTTTGAGCCGAGGTTTTTCACTAAAGCGGTATTCAAATCTGTATCATGTTCAATAAGCTGCGCGATCATATTCGCTAAAATTTCTGATTCTGTCATGCTTTGCGCCCCGATTTTGATCGTGTCGTCAGAAGCGCCGCCGAGACCCGGCAGAGAGCAGCCGCCTAGCAGCATGACAAAGACGAGAGCAAACGCGCCAAGCCATTTGATTTTTGTCATTTTCAACAGAGCCAACTCCTTACGAAACTTCCTTCATCCCTTGCAAGCCTTTCGGCGTCACCTTTCGTTCTGTCACGGCTAGGACATAATCAATGATAATTGCCAGAATTGTGACAGGCACGGCACCGCCAATGATATATTCAGGCTGGTATAGGTTCAGGCCGATAAAAATATAGTCCCCGAGGCCGCCTCCCCCGATAAACGACGCAAGTGTCGCCCAGCCAATTAGGTAGATCGTTGATGTGCGGATCCCCGCCATGATGATGGGAATCGCCAGCGGGATTTCAACGAGCCGAATCTGCTCCCAGCCGGTCATGCCAATTCCTTTCCCAGATTCCAGGAGGTTTTTATTTACACCTTTAATGCCGGTATACGTATTGCGCAAGATCGGCAGCACCGAATAGAAAAATAAAGCGACAATCGCAGGCACTTTTCCTACGCCGAGAAGCGGAATAAAAAAGGCTAAAATCGCCAGACTCGGCAGGGTTTGCACAATGTTTACGAAACCGATAACCGCACCTGCGCCTTTTTTCATTCTGGTAAGAGCAACGCCGAGCGGCACTGCAACGATAATGCCCAATACAACGGCTATGAGTGAAATATATAAATGCTCTCCTGTTTTATACAACAGCTCTCCGCCGTTCGTTTGCAAAAAAGTCATCATTTGATTCATCTTAAAAGAGCTCCTCCCCTGGTCAGATCGTCATGAGCTGGTTTTCCTCGTCGCCCCAAATGGAATCGTACACGATATCAACAAGGCTCGCTCTTGTCACAATCCCTGCTAAATGGTTCTGTTCATCGACCACCGGAACATACTTGATCCCCTGCTTCAAAATTTTTCGGACTGTATCGCGAAGTAGCGCCCCTTTTTGAACGGTATATATATCTGAGCGGTATACATCGCCAACGATGCTTGCTTTTTTGCGGTTTTGATCAATCATTTCCACATCAACATAGCCCTTCAGCACATTTTGCCGGTCCACAACGAGCAGCGAGTCAACACGTTTTTCTCTCATCAGCTGAATCGCCTGAGAAAGCGTTTTGTCCGCAGATACCGTCACCGGCGTTCTGTTCATCATTTGCTCTACCCGCTCGATATCCGGTCTTGACTGAATCAGGCGCTCTTTCCCGATAAATTCTTCAACAAACTCATTTGCCGGGTTTCGAAGAATCTCATCAGGTGTGCCGACTTGAACGATTTCTCCCGCTTTTAATATCACAATCCTGTCAGCAAGCTTAATCGCTTCATCCATATCGTGGGTTACAAACACAATCGTTTTGTTTAAGGTTCTCTGCAGTTTTTTGAATTCTTCCTGAAGGGAATCACGCGTAATCGGATCAAGCGCTCCGAACGGTTCATCCATTAAAATGAGAGGGGGTTCCGCTGCCAGGGCGCGCAGCACGCCGATTCTCTGCTGCTGTCCGCCGCTGAGTTCATGCGGATAACGGTCTAAATACTCTGGGCCCATATCCACAAGCTTTAACAGCTCGCGCGCCCGTTCTTTCCGTTTTTCCTCAGGCCATTTCAACAGTTTTGGTACGAGTGAGATGTTCTGCTGGATGGTCATATGGGGGAACAAACCAATCTGCTGAATCACATAGCCGATTTTTCTCCTCAGCTCAACCGGGTCCTGTTCCATAATATTTTCTCCGTCGATAAAGATCCTTCCAGACGATGGTTCTATCAGTCTGTTAATCATCTTCATCGTCGTCGTTTTTCCGCAGCCGCTCGGGCCGATAAAACAGATAAATTCACCTTTGGCAATATCTAAATCAATGCTGTTCACAGCTTTTTTGCCGCCTTTATATACTTTTGACACTTGTTCCAATTTCAGCAATCCGTGCACCTCCGCAGGTTTCCTTTAAATTTTCTGAAAAGTATAATCCTTATTATAGTTTGAACTTTGTAAAATAAAAAGTTTACAATGTGTTGAAATTATATGTTATTTATAGATTATTTATTGTTATGACCGAGACGGAAAGGGTGTTCTTACAATTACGCCGGATACCTCCCACTTCCTCTGCATTCAGCTATTTTCAACACCAGGAAGAAATATGATATATTGACACCATCAATTGCCATTTGAAGGGATGATCAGCTGTGAAAAAAACCGCTCTCGACATCATTGAACATGCTGAAGAGCATCTCATTGAGAAGATTGCCGAAAATATGCATACGTTTGGAATGCCTTCAACTGTCGGACGTGTGCTCGGAATTATTTATATGAATCGAAAACCAATGACCTTAAGCGAGCTCTCTGAGGCAACGGGCATGAGCAAAACACGGATGAGCCAGGTTGTCCGGGAAATGATCGATGCCAATATCGCCGAAAAGGTGTTTGAAAAAGGCGTACGAAAAGACCTTTATGACGTCGAGCAGGATTATTATCAAACCTTCATTTCTTTATTTGCGGCGAATTGGACAAAGGTCGTGAGCAAAAACAAAGTGCTGTATAAAAAATTAAACCGGGAGCTGAGTGATCTTTTACAAAGGGACGGGCTTACCCCGGAAGCGGAAGAGAAAGTCAATCAGCTGCTGAATGAATTAAAAGAATGGCTTCATTACTATGATTGGCTGAGCAGGTTGATTGAATTTTTTGAGAGTGAGGAAGTCTTTCGGTACGTGCCAAAAACAAAAGAAAGCAGCTCTCTAAAATAAGGGAGCTGCTTTTTGCATCATGAGGTTAAGATCGGAAACATGCCTTTCAGCCCCGCACCAATCATCCCGACCGCAACCACGGCTAAGATTAATCCCATCAGTCTGGTAATCACATTCATCTCGGTTTTTCCGAGTTTGCTGCTGATAAAAGCAGAATAGTGGAAAAAGAGAAAGGTCAGGGCAATAACGGCGGCTATGCCGATCATGACAGCCACATAATGACCAATGCCGCTATGACCGGCGGAAAGGCTCATTACTGTTGCAATCGTTCCGGGCCCAGCAATGATCGGAATGGATAAAGGTGTGACTGATATATCCGCTTTTTCCTTGCTTTCCTTATGTTCATCATGGTGAAGAGATTGCACGTGTGATTCTTTCGCATTCAATAGATTATAGGCAATGCCGAAAATGAATATGCCGCCCGCCACTCGGAGCGCGTGAATGTTGATATCAAACAGTTTAAAGATAAGATGGCCGAAAACCAAAAAAGCCGCGAGAATAAAAAAGGATAAAATAGCTGCCTTCCGGGCAATCACTTTTCTTTCCGCTGCAGTATAGCCTTCTGTCAGCGTCAGAAATATCGGTACGTTTCCGATCGGATTCGATACTGCGAATAAAGAAATGAAGACGTGAACGATGAATGAGAACATCATATACCTCCTTGTTGGTAGTGTCTGCATAGGAAATAGAATTATTCTCCACCCTTTTACCCGGAGGCGATTTCCCGGTAAACCTTTATAGCCTGTCAGAAACGCGCCATGCTACAATGAAGTGACAAATTGAATAGGAAGGACGTATACAGATGTTCAAAAAAATTGCGGCAGATGCCTTGGGCTTATCTGATATCGGAAAAATTATCGAACCTCAGGACTATGACAAAACAGACGCAGATGACTATGTCATGCATGAAGATAATGAGAAAATTTATTTCTTGATTAAAACAAAAGCAGACGAGTATTGCTTTACGAACCTGGCCCTGATCCATGTAGACGGCGAACGCGCCACTTCCTCGAAACGAACGTTGAAACGCTATCCTTATTCGCAATATAAAATCTCTGACGTTTTTCTTGAAACTGCCGGAAAAGTGGATTTGGATGTTGAAATTAAGTTCAAGCTGGGCGGTGAACAATTCGACATTGATGTCCACAAAGACCAGATTGAAAAGTTAAAAGACCTTTATAAAGCACTGCTTCGCATCGCTGAAACAACCTATGAAAATGACATTTTAATCAATCAAGCGGAGCAAAGCTTAGATAAAGCAGTGACGATTCTTCACCATACCCGCCCTGAGCACGTCAATATTGAAACGCAATACAAAGAGCTGACCGAATTCGGATTCACTTGGCTGACATCCGTTCGCTCGCAGTATCATATTAAGGATTTTGGAGATGTATTTGAGAAATATATTAATAACTAGATAAAAAAAGACACAGCTGCTATCGTGCTCTTCTCTTTTTTTGTATGAATATTGATTACTTTACAACTTTTTTCTTTTATAATAAAACTATTAGTCTATTTTCCCTATATTACAGGTAAAGGAGTTATTTTATGTATTGTCCTCAATGCGGCCATCAAACAGATGGTGGAAATTTTTGTGAGAAATGCGGATCACCGCTCTCCGGTCAATCAGGCCACCAGCATGCAGCTCAAACTGGAGCCGCTGCAAAGCAAGCAGCAAAACAGTTCGGTTCATTTGTCTTATCCGTCCTGAAACGCCCTTATCAGGAATGTAAAGCAACAGGCGGAGAACAGCTGATCAGCGCAATCATTACGATGGTTCTTTTCAGTTTGCTGACCCCTTTGATGTTTTATATTCTTTTTTCAGACGGTCCCGGAAGCGTAAGCTTTACAGCAATCTTCTTAGAGCCAACCATTTATTTTATTTTATTTCTATTTGGCCTGCATGCATGCATCTTTTTCGCCCTGAAAATCGCGGGAAACCAAGTGTCTTTCAAGGATTCATTCTCAAGATTCGGAGCATTTCTTATTCCTTTTACGGCTATTTTGATTCTTGCCCTTTTCTTCTTTTTATTACATACAGACATTTGCTTTACTATATTAGCCGTTGGTTTAATCGGTGCATTCTTCGCCATTCCTCCTGCGATGCTGAGCAGTTACCAGCATTCATATAAAGGGAAAATTGATGTCATTTACTCAACGATTGTGATTTATCTGATCATCTGCGTTACATTTCAGCTTATTATCGAACACTATGTCAAAGAAATTTTCCGTTATATGCTCTTTTAAAAACAATCCCATCACCTGCTGGTGATGGGATTGTTTTATTGAATAGACGTTAAGTAAATTCTTCCGTTCTTCACTACGCCGGTATAAGTCCAGTTATATGTTCTGAGCTTTGGACTGCCGCCTGATTTTGTGATTTCGAATTCTTCGTATGTTTTAATTGTGATATTCGAGCCGCTTTGGCTAAAGCTTTTGACCTCTACATCAATAAATACTTCAGTCGTCCCCTCGCTATACAATTTCTTAACTAGTTTCTGCTGATCAGCATATAATGTGCTTCCTTTTTCCAAATTACCTTCCATCACTGCAAATTCATTTAAACTCACAGCACTTGATTGATTTGTCAGATAATCAACCATAAATGATGTCACTTGCTCTTTTGTAAGTGTGTCGGAATTAACTTTGGCCTCATTTGATGACGCCCAAGCGGAGGTGTATATTTTAGGATTTTCATTTTTAAGAGTTTTTATATGGTCTCCTATGGAATCAGAAGTGGTCTCCGCACTCTCAAGCTTCCATTCTTTTTGTTTTTTATCATACGACAAATAATAACGATAAGCTGTATGTTCTTGTTTCATCTCAGGTTCTGTATAATCATCAAAATAAGCTGATTCGTGAAGTTCATTTCCGTTCACTGAAACAATCCATTGTCCCTTGTCACTTTGTGAAATAGCAAATGAATCAAGATCGTAATCTGTTTCTATATATTTATCCTTATAATACATATGATTGCTCTTCATCTCTGAAATTTGTTTTTTCGTTTGAGCTTTAACATCGGATACAGCTTTTGTCATCTGTTCGGTTTTCCCATTGGAAAAGGCAGCCGTGTATTGCTCAGTCGCCTTATTAATGGTTTCTATGATGTTTTCTTTTGTTTCTTTATCAGGAACTAATCTCATCTTCATGTCGCTACCTGTAATTGGCATTGCATCAGTCATTTGCTTTCCCCATGGAAAGTCAGTTTTCACAGTCGCCGTCATACTGCCATCAGTCAAAAGAGGGCCATATGTAAAAGTTTTGAACGGATCTTTATGAATTGATTTACCGTTAATCAGCAAATCTCCCTTCCCGCTCTTGATGTCATCCGCTAAGCTGAATGTCACATCGTCTGCTTCCAATGAGAGATCAACACGAAAGCTGTTATCGCCAATCGCCTGAATGTCTTCCTTTTTCACAAGGTCAACGACATCGTTTTTCAGTTTGGCTGAGACTGTATATTCGCCGGGAATGTACGGACCAAGGGTTTGTGCTTGATCTGCTTTCTTTACAGATCCGGCTTCCTCTTTATTGACATATAGATCGGTATTTTTATAATTGCTGCTCACTTCAAAATAAACAGGTGCTACCTTTAAGTCATAATGGTCAAATACCAGCAGGCTTTTCCCGTCTTTTTCCGCATATACGATATCCTTCTGGGCTGTTTCATCACGCAGCGATGCAAAAAGTTCATCTTTTTTATCTGGATGATCCTTCAAATATGTAAGAAACGGTTTTACATTATTTTTAGTGAGTTTAAGATTGTCATTTACCGGTGTAAGTAGAGTCGCGATTTGGTCCTGATCCTCATCATTTACGGCCTGTTCAAACTTGTTAACTAACCTATCCTTTGAAGTAAAATACGCTCCGGTTTTATATGCGGCGAATAATATAACGCACGCCGCGGCAATGCTGCTCCATAAAATGATGGTTTTCTTAGGGATCGGTTTTCGCGGAGCCTGCCTTGTTTCTGCAGTGCTAGCTGTTTCTTGATTCGCCTGTTTGCTGCCCCCTCCGATCGGGGTGCCGCATTGTTTACAAAACTTGGCTCCTTCATTATTTTTTTGACCGCATTCCTTACAAAACATGTGGCTTTCCTCCTGTTTGTTATACCCGCTATATTTTGTGCTTATTTCCTATGTTACATATTTTATAATAGAATGGTAAGAAATTGGAGAAAATCATGAAAATATCTCTATAAACTATGAAAAGGTGGAATGATAATGCAACACCTCACCATTCAAAAAGCAACAAACTTTGATCAAGCGCTGTATGAGCTTCTGCTGCTCGCCGATCCGTCAAAAGAAATTGTTGATGACTACTTGGTCAGAGGAGAATGCTACACAGGTTATATATCAGGCGAATTAGCTGGTGTATACGTGATCATCACAACTAGGCCACAAACGGTAGAAATCGTTAACATCGCAGTAAAACAAACAATGCAAAAACAGGGCATTGGCAAGCTTCTTATCCTCGACGCCATTGAAAAAGCGAAACACATGGGAGCAAAGGTGATTGAAATAGGTACTGGAAATTCAAGCATCCATCAATTGTCTCTATATCAAAAATGCGGATTTCGCCTTCAAGCGATCGACCATGATTTTTTTATCAGACACTACGACGAGGAGATTTTTGAAAACGGCATTCAATGCCGTGATATGGTGAGGCTTTATTTGGATCTCTAAAAGCATAAAAAAAGCCGCCGAGAAAATCCCGGCGGTCTTTTTATTACTTGTTTAAGTTGTAGAAAGAGTTGATACCGTGGTATTGAGCAGTTTCAGCCAACTGATCTTCGATGCGAAGAAGCTGGTTGTATTTCGCAACACGGTCCGTACGAGACGGAGCACCTGTTTTGATTTGTCCTGCGTTTGTTGCCACAGCGATGTCAGCGATTGTGCTGTCTTCAGTTTCACCAGAACGGTGAGAGATAACAGCTGTGTAGCCTGCGCGTTTCGCCATTTCGATCGCATCGAATGTTTCAGTCAATGTACCGATTTGGTTTACTTTGATCAGGATAGAGTTGCCTACGCCGTTTTTAATACCTTCAGCAAGTTTTTTCGTGTTTGTAACGAAGAGGTCGTCACCAACAAGCTGAACTTTTTTGCCAAGACGCTCAGTAAGAAGCTTGTGGCCTTCCCAGTCGTTTTCGTCAAGTCCGTCTTCGATAGAGATGATTGGGTATTTAGAAACAAGCTCTTCATACCAGTCAACCATTTCAGCAGATGTTTTCACAACGCCTTCGCCAGACAGATGGTATTTGCCGTCTTCTTTGTTGTAGAACTCAGAAGATGCAGCATCCATAGCAAGTTTAACTTCTTCGCCAGGTTTGAAGCCGGCTTTTTCGATTGCTTCAACGATTGTTTGAAGCGCTTCTTCGTTAGAACCAAGGTTTGGAGCGAATCCGCCTTCGTCACCTACAGCGGTGTTTAAGCCTTTTGCGCTTAATACTGATTTCAGGCTGTGGAAGATTTGAGCGCCCATGCGAAGTGCTTCACGGAAGTTAGGAGCACCTACAGGCATGATCATGAATTCTTGAATATCCACGTTGTTATCAGCATGCTCTCCGCCGTTTACGATGTTCATCATCGGTACAGGAAGCGTTTTTGAGTTGAATCCTCCAAGGTATTGGTAAAGAGGAATCTGTAAGAAATCAGCAGCAGCACGCGCACAAGCCATAGATACGCCAAGGATTGCGTTCGCACCAAGTTTGCCTTTGTTTTCAGTACCGTCAAGCTCGATTAAAAGCTGGTCGATTGCGTTTTGTTCAGTTACATCAAAGCCAAGAAGCTCTGGAGCAATGATTTCGTTTACGTTGTTAACAGCTGTTAACACGCCTTTTCCAAGGTAACGGTCTTTGTCGCCGTCACGAAGCTCAACCGCTTCGTATTCACCTGTAGAAGCTCCGCTTGGCACTAATGCGCGGCCGAAAGCTCCTGTTTCTGTATATACTTCAACTTCAACTGTTGGGTTGCCGCGGGAGTCTAATACTTCGCGTGCATAAACATCAACAATGTATGGCATGAGTTTTGTCTCTCCTTTTGATTTTCAAATTATTTTTGAATTAAAGATGTTCCTGTCATTTCTTTCGGTTTTTCAACACCAAGAAGGTCTAATAACGTTGGTGCAAGGTCGCCTAGGATTCCGCCTTCACGCAGCGTAATGCCTTCTTTCGTTACAATCACAGGGACTGGGTTTGTTGTATGCGCAGTGTGCGGTTCGCCTGATTCTGTAATCAGAATGTCAGCATTACCGTGATCAGCGGTAATGATGGCGTGTCCGCCTTTAGCAAGAATCGCGTCAACGACTTCGCCCAAGCATTCGTCCACTGCTTCAATTGCTTTAATTGTTGGTTCAACCATTCCGGAGTGGCCGACCATATCAGGGTTTGCGAAGTTAAGAATGATCGCGTCATGCTTGTCAGCTTCAATTTCTTTGACAAGCGCGTCTTTCACTTCATACGCACTCATCTCAGGCTTCAAGTCATACGTTGCAACTTTAGGCGAGTTGATGAGAATACGCTCTTCACCCGGGAATTCAGCTTCACGGCCGCCGCTCATAAAGAACGTGACATGCGGATACTTTTCAGTTTCTGCAATTCGAAGCTGTTTTAACCCGTGCTGAGATAATACTTCTCCGACTGTGTTATCAAGATTTATCGGTTTAAACGCTACATAGCCGTCAACTGTTTCACTGAAGTGAGTCAGGCAGACGAAATACAGGTTCTTTGGATAATTCTCGCCGCGGTCGAAGTCACGGAAGTCTTTGTTTGTGAACGTGTTGGAAATCTGGATGGCGCGGTCCGGTCTGAAATTATAGAAAATCACAGAATCGCCGTCTTGGATTTTCGCAACAGGCTCACCGTTTTCTTTTGTGATGACAGATGGAATCACGAATTCATCGTAGATACCATTTGCATATGAATCATCAACAACATCCAGGGCGCTGCGGTAAGAAGGGCCTTCGCCGTACGCCATTGCGCGGTACGCTTTTTCTACACGGTCCCAGCGTTTGTCGCGGTCCATAGAGTAGTAACGTCCGGAAATGCTGGCGATTTCACCCACACCGATTTCCTTGATTTGATCGTTCAACTGGTTGATGTACGTTTTCGCTGTCTGCGGACCTACATCACGGCCGTCAAGGAAGCCATGGATATAAACCTTTGTCAGCCCTTCTTTTTTCGCAAGCTTTAACAGTGCGAATAAATGATTGATATGGCTGTGCACGCCTCCGTCAGATAAAAGACCGAACAGGTGCAAGGCTTTGTTGTTTTCTTTCGCGTTGCTGATCGCGTCAAGGAATGTTTGATTGCGTTCGAACTCTCCTTCGCGAATGGCAACATTTACGCGTGTTAAGCTTTGGTACACAATACGTCCCGCACCGATATTTAAGTGACCTACTTCGGAGTTCCCCATTTGCCCTTCAGGAAGACCTACAGCCTCGCCTGAAGCAGTCAATGTTTGATGAGGATACTGGTTCCAATAGCGGTCAAAATTCGGTTTTTTCGCTAAAGCGACTGCGTTCCCTACTGTTTCGTTACGTAATCCGAACCCATCAAGAATGATGAGTGCAGCTGGTTTTTTACTCATATTGACCTTCCTCCAATAATTGAACGAATGACTGTGGCTCAAGGCTCGCGCCGCCGACCAAAGCACCGTCAATATCGGACTCTGCCATATATTCTTTAATGTTTGCAGGCTTTACGCTTCCGCCATATTGGATGCGAAGCTTGTCTGCAGCTTCTTGGCTGAAGCTTTCAGCGACGGTTTTACGGATATGCGCACACACGTCATTCGCATCTTTCGCTGTAGAAGATTTGCCTGTTCCGATTGCCCAGATTGGCTCATACGCAATAACAGAAGCAGCAACTTGTTCTTCAGAAAGACCAGCAAGGCCTTTTTTCACTTGGTCAGCAACAAGATCATTTGTTTTGCCGGCTTCACGCTCTTCAAGCGTTTCACCTACACAGATGATCGGCACAATGCCGTGTTTGAAAGCTGCGTGTGCTTTTTTGTTAACTGTTTCATCAGTTTCAGCGAACATTTCACGGCGCTCAGAGTGGCCGATGACGCAGTAGTCAACGCCAAGGTCTTTCAGAGCAACCGGGCTGATTTCGCCTGTGAACGCGCCGCTTTCTTCGAAGTGCATGTTTTGAGCGCCGACTTTTAGGTCAGTGCCTTTAACAGCAGAAGCAAGCTTTTCTAAGAAAAGCGCTGGCGCGCAAACAACAGCTTCAGCTTTGTCTGCTGCTGGAATGGAAGATTTCACTTCTTCAACGAAGCTGACAGCTTCGCCGAGTGTTTTGTTCATTTTCCAGTTACCGGCGATAATTGGTTTTCTCATCTGTTCCACTTCCTTATAGCAGTTTTGAGATTATTTATCGTTCAGTGCAGCTACCCCTGGAAGCTCTTTGCCTTCCATAAACTCAAGGGATGCGCCGCCGCCTGTTGAGATGTGGCTCATTTTGTCAGCAAGGCCGAATTTTTCAACCGCTGCCGCAGAGTCTCCTCCGCCGATGACAGAGTATGTATCTTTCGCCTCTGCCAATGCTTCCGCAACCGCTTTTGTTCCTTGAGCGAACAAGTCGATTTCGAATACGCCCATCGGTCCGTTCCACACGACAAGTTTGCTGTTTTTGATGACGTCAGCATACGTTTCGCGTGTTTTCGTACCAATGTCGATTGCTTCTAAATCACTAGGGATTTCAGAGATCGGCACAATTTTCACGTTTGCATCGTTAGAGAAATCATCTGCAACGAGTACATCTTCAGGCATGTAGAAGTTAACGCCTTTTTCTTTAGCGCGGTCCATAAATGATTTCGCAAGCTCGATTTTATCCTCTTCAAGAAGAGATTTACCGACTTCATAGCCAAGCGCTTTTACGAAAGTATAAGCAAGACCTCCGCCGATGATCAGGTTGTCTACTTTATCAAGAAGACTTTCGATTACACCGATTTTGTCTTTTACTTTCGCTCCGCCGATGATCGCTGTGAACGGGCGGTCAGGATTGGAAACCGCTTTTCCAAGTACATCAAGCTCTTTTTCCATTAAGAAACCTGCAACTGCTGGCAGATGCTCGGCAATTCCAGCTGTAGATGCGTGAGCACGGTGGGCAGCACCGAATGCGTCATTTACATATACATCTGCAAGTTCAGCAAATGCTTTTGCAAGCTCAGGGTCATTTTTCTCTTCACCAGGATAGAAACGTACGTTTTCCAATACAAGAACGTCTCCGTCCTTCATCTCGGAAATTTGTGCTTTTACAGCATCGCCGTATGCTTCATCCGCTTTTTTCACTTCTTTTCCAAGCAGTTCGCCGAGACGTGCAGCGACAGGAGTTAAACGAAGCTCCTCAACCACTTCGCCTTTCGGGCGGCCTAAGTGGCTCGCAAGAAGGACTTTTGCGCCTTGGTCTGCAAGGTGTTTGATTGTTGGAAGCGCAGCACGGATACGTGTATCGTCTGTTACTTCCCCGTCTTTCATTGGAACGTTAAAGTCGACGCGGCAGAATACAACTTTGCCTTTTACGTCGATGTCTTTGAGAGTTTTCTTATTCATGCCTAGGAGATCCTCCTTCAAAATGGTTTGCATACAGCACGAAAAACGTGAAACCGTCTGTTCAAGCGATAACGCCGCTAGGGCAGATCGCAGTCTTTTTCGGCACAGGGCAGTTCGTCTAAAAGCCAGGGCAGCGGCCTTAGGCGAAAGTGCCGGCAAAGCTGCTTAAAACGCGGTCGTTTCTCTATCACAGAGCGTTTTCTGAAAGCCGGTCTTCATGGAAAAAGGGAAAGGGAGTCCGTCCCCTTCCCTTGTCCGCTTTCATTATAGCGCTTCTATTCGAAAGAACCAAGTCAGGTCCTTTTTCAGCTATAAATTAAAGACCTTTTTTTGCGATGTAAGCTGCAAGGTCAACAACGCGGTTAGAGTAGCCGCTTTCGTTATCGTACCAAGAGATTACTTTTACCATGCTGCCTTCCATAACCATTGTAGAAAGAGCATCGATTGTAGAAGAGTTTTTGTTTCCGTTGTAGTCGCCAGAAACTAATGGCTCTTCGCTGTAGCCAAGGATTCCTTTAAGGTCGCCTTCAGCCGCTTCTTTAAGAGCTGCGTTTACTTCTTCAGCTGTTACTTCTTGGTTCAGTTCAGCAACCAAGTCAACTAGAGAAACGTTTGGAGTTGGAACACGCATTGCTCCACCGTTCAGTTTGCCTTTTAGTTCAGGAAGAACTAGAGAAACTGCTTTAGCAGCACCAGTTGATGTTGGGATGATGTTTTCAGCTGCTGCACGCGCACGACGGTAGTCTTTGTGCGGAAGATCAAGGATTTGCTGATCGTTTGTGTAAGAGTGAACAGTTGTCATCATACCGCGTTTGATGCCGAATTTATCGTTAAGTACTTTTGCAAACGGCGCAAGGCAGTTTGTTGTGCAAGATGCGTTAGAGATAACATCGTGGTTAGCCGCATCGTATTTATCTTCGTTAACACCCATAACGATTGTGATATCTTCTTCGTTAGCAGGAGCAGAGATGATTACTTTTTTCGCGCCAGCTTCTAAGTGTTTCGCAGCGTCTGCGCGTTTTGTGAAGAAACCAGTAGATTCAACTACGATTTCAACGCCTTGTTTGCCCCAGCTAAGTTTAGCAGGATCGCGTTCTGCAGAAACTTCAATTGTTTTGCCGTTAACAACAAGGTTGTTACCGTCAACTGAAACTTCAGCGTCTAATTTTCCGTGTACAGAATCATATTGTAAAAGGTGAGCCAGCATGTTAGCATCTGTTAAATCGTTAACCGCTACTACCTCAACTTCAGGATTGTTTAATGCTGCGCGGAATACGTTACGTCCAATACGACCAAAACCGTTAATACCGACTTTTACTGCCATGATTGTTTCCTCCTTTAAATAAGTGAGAGATATTTATATTGAGGGATTATTCATCCCTTAATAACTTCTTTGCGGCTCCTTCGTCTGTGACGAGAACCGTGTTGCGTGGCTTTTTAAAGTAAGCCTCGATCGCCTCGGCTTTTGATGATCCGCCCGCTACCGCAATAATATCGGGGATGGCGTCTATGTCATCCAGCTGCATTCCGACAGAATGCACTTTGTGAACCACTTCGCCGTCCGCGTTAAAATAGTAGCCGAACGCTTCTGTCACCGCGTCGTTATCATCTATTTTCTTTAAGTCTTCTAAAGGCGTGTTTCTGCGCTGAGCCATAGTTTTAGCTTCGCCGATTCCATGAACCAGCATACTCGCTGATTTAATGGTGTTCAGCACCTCTTTGACAGAAGGCTCTTCAATAATAGATGAATAGGCGCCTTGTGACAGCTGTCCCGGAACAAACAAAAGCCGGTAAGTGCCTGAAGCCTTCTCCGCCATATGCGCGCATATGGTGTTCGCCTGGTTTTTCACATCTTCGCCTAAACCGCCTCTTGCAGGCACAAACAAAAGCTCGCGGTTTTTAGAATCCGGCGTCATCATTTCGGCGACAGCTTCAATTGTCGTACCGCCAGTTACAGCGACGATATTTTTGCCTGAAAATCTTTTTTTCATACATGCGACAGCCGCTCTTCCCATTTCTTTTTTGACCCATGGGGATTGATCGCTGTCTCCGGATACGATAATGGCATCCTTCAGATTTAAACGTTCTTTTAATGTCTTTTCCAAAAGAGTCAAACCTAAAACATCTTTCATCGTATCTTCCAAAACAGAAAGCAGTTCATAGCCCTCTTCTGTCAATGTCATGCCGTTTGTCTTAATATCAACCAGGTTCTGTTCCTTTAAAAACTGAACCTCGCCCCTCAGCACACGCTCGCTGATTCCGAGACTGGCAGACAGGCTTCTTCGCCCGATGGGTTCTGTCAGCCTGATATACTGCAAGATTTCAAACCTCTTTTGCATAACGAGCAGAAGATCAGGCAATAATTTTTTTTGAGCTTGTATTAACTGGTTCATGACTCAAACGTTCCTTCCTTTTTTGCTGGACATTATATGTCCCGCTATGACAAAAAACGTCCCGTCATAGCCAAAAAAAATCATTTCTGCTTTCTTTAATTATTTTAACAGGGTGGAATTGTTTATTCAACTGTTAAGAGCCAATTCATCGACAATATTCGCAGAGTTTTCATGCCGCGTCGTTTTATCCAGCAATATTTTATCCTATATATCTTTATCTTATACAGAAAGCGCCAAATGGTGCATCCCAATATAAACAGCCCTTCCCGTAGAAAGGGCTGTTCCATTAAAGCGTTTTCATTTTATCCAAAGCTTTTCAATTTCCTCGAGCGATTTGTTCTTCGTTTCCGGACAGATCGTAACGACAAACAGGAAACAAAGGATGTTAATCACCGCAAAGATCCAAAATGTATAGGCGAGCCCGAAAGAATCGATCATCATTGGCACAAACTGTCCGATCGCCCAGTTTGCTCCCCATAAAAAGATGGTCGCAATGCCCGCGGCCCGCGCACGCAGATGGTTCGGGAAGATTTCAGAAATCATAATCCATGTGATCGGTCCGACCGAGACACAGAAAGCAGCGACAAAACCTAATATAAGGACGATCATCATGATCCCGCTTGTTAACTCAAAATAAAACGACGTCCCGATTAAAATCATAAAAATAGCCATAAAAGCAGAACCGATGGACATCAGTTTTTTTCGTCCGACTTTATCAATCAGCAACACCGCAATAACGGTAAAAATAACTTCTACAACCCCGACGATACAAGTCGTCACAAATCCGGCGTTTTGCCCGAATCCCATCATTTTAAAGATTTCCGGCCCGTAGTAAGTAATCGCGTTCATGCCGATGACTTGGTTAAACAGCGCCAGCAGGATTCCAATGACAAGCGCCTTTCTGAGCCCCGGCTTAAACAGCTGGGAGAGCGACCCCATTTGTTCTATTTTTAAAGAGTTCTCAATGTTCTTTAATTCTTCTTTTGCAACAGTTTCTCCATTAATTCGTGTCAGGATCTTTAAAGCTTCATTTGTTTTGCCCGCTTTCGCCAGCCATCTCGGACTTTCCGGGACGACGAGCAGGACAAGGAAAAAAATGACGGACGGCACCATTCCATAAGCAAGCATCCATCTCCAGCCGGTGTGCACGCCCCATTCGTATGTTCCGGACCGCTGCACAGCTAGATTAATAAAGTATGTTGCGGAAATCCCCAGTATCGTAAAGAGCTGATATAAGGAAGATAAACTTCCGCGTATGGCGGGCGGTGCCGCTTCTGTAATATACGTAACAGAGAGCGATGAGCCCATCCCGATTCCCAGCCCCCCGATAATCCTTGCAATGATTAAGGTGGACACGTCTTGAGAAAGCGCTGAAACGATTGCTGATATCGCAAATAACAAAGCGGCTGTCATTAAAATTTTTCTCCGGCCGAATCTGTCACTTAAAAATCCGGATATCCCGACGCCCACAACTCCTCCAATCATAATGCTTGAAATGACAAGTCCCTCCATAAACGGACTCAGGCTGTATAAATCTTTCAGAAAACCGATGGCGCCAGAAATCACTGCCGTGTCATAGCCATACAATAAGCCGCCAAGCCCCGCCGCACATGAGATCAAAATGACAAATCCCATTGAATGGCTTCGTGTTACAGGAACATTTGGTTCTAATTGAGTTGGAGTATTCTTCATTTCCCTGCCCTCCCGAATGTTGAGTAAAGCGTTTTCATTCAAAACTTCAATTGTACGTACTTATATTAAAATTTAACGAAAATTACATTTAATTAGTACGTACAAATATAGAATAATCTTGTTTGCATTTTCTGTCAATGTTTTCTTACAAAGAACGCTGTGATATACTGAAATTTGTCCGTATACATTTTGGAGGAATGGATATGTTACCAAAATACGCGCAAGTAAAAGAAGAAATCAGTTCTTGGATTAATCAAGGCAAAATACTGCCCGATCAAAAAATCCCTACCGAAAACGAATTAATGCAGCAATTCGGCGTCAGCCGGCATACCATCCGCAAAGCGATCGGAGACCTCGTATCACAAGGTCTGCTGTACAGCGTGCAAGGCGGAGGCACCTTTGTCGCTTCACGCTCTGCTAAGTCAGCGCTGCATTCCAATAAAACGATCGGTGTTTTGACAACCTACATATCAGACTATATTTTCCCGAGCATCATCAGAGGAATCGAGTCCTATTTAAGCGAGCAGGGGTATTCTATGCTTTTGACAAGCACAAACAACAACCCGGACAACGAAAGAAGAGGCTTAGAAAACCTGCTGTCCCAGCATATTGACGGACTCATCGTAGAACCGACAAAAAGCGCCCTTCAAACCCCAAACATCGGCTATTATCTGAACTTGGAGAAAAACGGCATTCCTTTTGCGATGATTAACGCGTCATATGCCGAGCTTGCCGCGCCAAGTTTTACCTTGGATGATGTGAAAGGCGGGATGATGGCGGCGGAGCATTTGCTTTCTCTCGGCCACACGCATATGATGGGTATTTTTAAAGCTGATGACACACAAGGCGTGAAACGGATGAACGGATTTATACAGGCGCACCGGGAGCGTGAGTTGTTTCCTTCTCCGGATATGATCGTGACATTTACAACGGAAGAAAAAGAATCAAAACTTCTGGAGAAAGTAAAAGCCACACTGGAGAAAAACAGCAAGCACATGCCGACAGCCATTCTTTGTTATAACGATGAAATTGCGCTGAAGGTGATTGATATGCTGAGGGAGATGGATCTTAAAGTGCCGGAGGATATGTCTATTGTCGGGTACGATGATTCACATTTCGCCCAAATCTCAGAAGTGAAACTAACCTCTGTCAAACATCCGAAATCGGTGCTTGGAAAAGCAGCCGCCAAATATGTCATTGACTGCTTAGAGCATAAAAAGCCGAAGCAAGAGGATGTCATATTTGAGCCTGAGTTGATCATTCGCCAGTCCGCACGAAAACTGAATGAATAAAAAAAGCAATGTATGGGTCTCCCCGCTACATTGCTTTTTTTATAGCTGTTATCTGTTTTTCCAAACGTCAGCGATGATTTCAAACGAACGCATTCTGTCTGCGTGTTCAAAGGTTTCTGAGTTAACCATAATTTCGTCAGCCTGTGTCGTTTTGACGAAATCTTCAAGCTTCGCCTTCACTTCTTCCGGACCTCCGACAATCGTGGAGCTCAGCTGCTCATTGACCATCGCTTTTTCATACGGGCTCCAAATTTGATCCATATCCTCAACAGGCGGTTTAAGCTGGTTCGGCGTACCGCGGACAAGATCAAGAAATCTTTGATAATGCGAAGTCGCAAGGTGCTGCGCTTTCTCGTTTGTATCTGCCGCGATAATGGTGACACCGACCATCGCATACGGTTCGTCGAGCACGTCTGACGGCGTGAAGGAATTGCGGTACAGCTCCAAAGCGGGAACCGTATTCGCCGGTGAGAAATGAGCGGCAAAGGCAAACGGAAGACCTAGTTCACCTGCCAAACGGGCGCTGAAACCGCTTGAGCCCAGCAGCCAAATCGGCACATCTATGCCCTCTCCGGGAATGGCGCGAACTTGATTGCGCACATTTCCTGACGGTTTAAAATAATTGCGCAGTTCCTCTAATTGTTCTGGAAAATCCTCCCCGCTGTTGATGTTTCTGCGGAGTGCTCTGGCTGTCAACTGGTCTGTTCCCGGCGCACGTCCAAGCCCCAGATCAATCCGCCCGGGATACAGTGTTTCCAGTGTGCCGAATTGTTCAGCAATGACTAATGAAGAGTGGTTCGGGAGCATAATGCCGCCGGAACCGACGCGGATTTTCTTCGTGCCTCCGGCAATATGGCCAATCAAAACTGCGGTGGCAGAGCTTGCAACACCTTCTATATTATGATGTTCAGCAAGCCAGTAACGGTGATAGCCCCATTCCTCTGCCCGGCGCGCCAAGTCCATGCTGTTTCGGAATGATTCTGCAATCGTTCCTCCCTGAACAACCGGAGATAAATTCAAGACAGAAAGCAAGGTATCTTTGCGTTGGTTGTTAGACATATTGTTCTCCTTTGCAAATGTGTTATCAGTAAACAGCCCAAAGCTGTCAGGTCATGATTGAAAGAACTTCTATCACACCATAACACAACTGCATTCAGGAATAAAAGAATTTGATTCGATGAAATTCGAACAATATAAAACGAACGGTTTGGAACATTATTCTGCTCCAAACAGCTCCTTAGCCATCTCAATAAAGAGCTTAGCCGCCAGAGAAGCCTCCTTTAGCGACGGAACAGCAAGCTGCACATCACGGTATACCTGCGGGTCCAATTCCCGGGTCACCACATGCTCTGGCAGCGGCATCCCCGACATGGACATTTCTGATAAAATGGCCAGGCCCAGGCCTTCTCTGATCATACTGATCGAGGTGTTGATGTTATAGACCGTGAAAGCTGGGTGCAGCGTAGCACCCGCCTGCCTGAACATATCGATAAATGGTGATTCATAGCCGCCGTCACAGACGATCATCGGTTCATGGTCAAGATCTTTCAGCGTAATGGCTGAATGACTGGCAAGCGGGTGATCGTCCCTGAGCACGACAGCCATTTTGTCTTTTTTCAAATGAATGTACTCCATCTCCTCTGTTGGATACAGAAGAATCCCAACATCTATCATCCGCGTATGAAGCCACTCCTTGACTTCATTTACAGTTCCCTCGTGCAGCACGAGCTCAAGTTTCGGATATTTTTGTTTAAATTCACTGATCAGCTTCGGCATAAAATAAGCCGAGGCAGTTGAGAATGTGCCGATATGGATCGTTCCCAGTTCAAGCCCTTTTTCCGCTGCTGCTACCTGCTCAACTTTTTCAATGCCTTTTAAGACTTCTCTGATGTGTACTAAGATCTGTTTTCCCGTATCCGTCAGCATCAGGCCATTGCGGCGGTCACGAATGATCAGCTTTACATCAAGCTCAGCTTCGATCGCAGAAATCGCATGGCTGACAGCCGGCTGTGTCATGTTCAGCGCCTGACCCGCTTTTGTAAAGCTTCCCGTTTCAGCTATTTTCACAAAAACCTTTAATTGAGTAATAGTCATAACAATTTACTTATGCTCCTTATAAAAAAGATTCATTTTATTTATCTTATGTTCTACCGTATCATATGATGGAAAAGTTCTACAAGGAGTGAATGAACAATGAAGCAGCTCTCAAAAACGCGGACAGCTCTCCTGCTCGCATTTCTCGTCATCATGTGGGGCGTCAATTGGCCGCTGTCCAAAGCCGCGCTCGCCTATTCTCCGCCATTATTGTTCGCGGGCATCCGAACGCTGATCGGCGGGCTTTTATTAGTCATAGTCGCACTGCCGCGTATTCATAAATTACGCTTAAAAGAAACGTGGCCGATTTATCTTGTTTCTGCTCTTTTAAATATTACATTATTCTACGGCCTGCAAACGATCGGGCTGAATTATCTTCCGGCCGGCCTGTTTTCTGCAATCGTCTTCTTCCAGCCTGTTCTGATGGGTGTATTTTCTTGGCTGTGGCTCGGCGAATCCATGTTTGTAATGAAAGTGATCGGACTCATCCTCGGTTTTGCGGGAGTAGCCGTCATTAGTGCTGCGGGCTTTGGCGGGCATATTTCTGTCATTGGGGTTCTGCTGGCTCTCGGCTCCGCAATCAGCTGGGCGCTCGGAACGGTATATATGAAAAAAACAGGCAGCCGCGTCGATTCCATCTGGATGGTCGCTCTGCAGCTGACGATCGGAAGCGTGTTTCTGCTTATATCCGGCTTTTGGACAGAAAGCTTTTCGGCGATCCAATGGACAGCTCCGTTTATCACGAGCCTGCTGTTTATCTCCGTATTCGTTATCGCACTCGGCTGGCTTGTCTTTTTTACGCTTGTCGGTTCAGGAGAAGCAAGCAAGGTCGCATCTTATACTTTTTTGATTCCGCTCATATCAATCGTGGCCAGCTCCATTTTCCTGCATGAACCGCTCACCCTTAGCCTCTTGGCAGGGCTGCTGCTGATTGTCACGAGCATCTGTCTCGTGAATACAAAATCAAAAGCGCAGAAAGCTGCGGCGATTGGTATAAACGAGAAAGCTGCACAATAATAAAAACCCTCTTGCCGGATGCGGCAAGAGGGTTTCTTATTTACTGATGCTTGCGTCCTTTGACCAAATATGCAACTGTAATCAAAAGGTAGATCGCCGCAGTAATGCCGGTAATGACAATTGATGTTGTCATGATGACCCCGATCAGAATGGCGAGTAATGCCACAATCGCAAACCATGTCGTGTACGGGAACCATTTTACATAATAGGCCGGTGTTTCCGTTTGCTGTTTTCTCGATTTTAAATGAGCGAATCCGATAATCAGCCAAATGAATAAAACGGTATATCCCAATGATCCCATTAAATAATTAAATGTTTGGCTTCCTGCGAACAGAGAAATCAATACGCCAATATAGAGAGAAGAAGTGCACATCAGAATCGCAAACATCGGTACGTTTTTCGATGAAAGCTTAGAGAAGACCTTTGGAAGCCTTCCGTCACTTGCCTGTGTATACAAAATGCGTGATGATCCGTATAAACCTGAATTCATAGAAGAAATGATCGCCAGCAGGATGACTGCATTCATGATATGATCCGCGCCCGGAATGCCTACCATTTTAAAGACCATTACGAAAGGACTTTCCGGAACGGAATTGACTTGGTTCCATGGAATCAGGCTGACGATGATGAAAAACGGCAGCAGGTAAAACGCGACAATCCGTGTCAGTGTGCTGCGGACAGCTTTCGGGACAACCTTTTCCGGATTTTTTGTCTCTGCAAGCGTTACACCGATAATTTCTGTACCGCCGTAAGAGTAGATGACGACAAGCATCGCCGTGATCAGCCCTGTGCCGCCGTGCGGGAAAAATCCGCCGTGGTCTGTCAGATTTGAAAATCCGGATGCTGTATGATCACCGAATGATACAAATAAGAGCAGCAATCCCAGAATAATAAAGATAATAATAACGGTAATCTTGATCATTGCCAGCCAATATTCGGTTTCGGCGAAGATTTTAACAGAAAGCAAGTTTACAATCGTGACGATAAGAGAAATTCCTAATGCCAACACCCAGATCGGGCAGCCCGGCAGCCAATATTGAATGAAAATCGCAGCTACAACAGCTTCAGCCGCAATGTTAAGCACCCACATTTTCCAGTAGATCCAGTCCAAAAAGTAAGCGGCGTAATTTCCCAATACCTGCTGGACAAGATCACGGAAGGTTCTGGCGTTACGGTTTCGAACAGCCATTTCCGCCAGCCCCTGCATAATAAACAGCAAAATAATCCCGCCGAGCAGATATGCGAGAATGACAGATGGCCCTGCCACATCGATCGCTGAGCTGCTCCCCTTAAATAAACCTGCGCCGATTGCTCCGCCCAGCGCCATCATCATAATATGGCGGGACGTCATCGTGCGTTTTAACGTTTGATTGTCGTTTTTCATCCTCTTCTACCTCTCCTTCTCGTTTTCAAAAACAAAAAAGCCCGCCGTCTCCTACCTAATCTAATAGATAAAGAGACGACGAGCCTTCGGCTGACCGCGGTACCACTCTTGTTGATTCTTCATGAAGAATCCTGCTTTTGACCTGTAACGAAGGTTAGCCGTTAAAACATAGGGAATATTCAATCTATTCCGTTCCGTCTTACCACTCCCGGGCGAGTTCAAAGAAGAATCAGGCTGCGTCGCACCACCCCGCAGCTCTCTGTTCTGATCACTTTCTTTTACTGCTCCCAATCTATGTGTTTTAGTTTTCTGAAAAACTCAAATTTTATGATCTGAATATATTAACATAATATACGTGCTTCTCTTTTAACTGTCAATAACTTCAGAGAAAAAAGAAACTGTTATTTTGTCCCTTTTCGAATGGCTTTCCAAAAGGATTCTGACTCGTTTCCTAATGCGTAAACTGAAACACCTGCTATTTTATATTGCTTTGCCAGATGGCTTTTCGTTTGAACGGTTTTTTCGTTTTCATACCACACGACATGTTTATGCTTCTTTTTATCAACATAAGAAAACGTCATCGAGCCTGATTTTTTGTTGAATGCCGGCTTTGCTTTTTGTTTTTTGATGAGGGATTTGAGCTCATTCCATTCCCTTATTGTGCTGGTACTTCCGTCTTTTACATCCCAGTCATAGCCGTACGCAGGGATTCCCATGATGACTTTATTGGCTTTGATCTTTTTGACTGAAAACTGCAGAGAGCTTTTGATCCAGTTTGTGCTTGCCACTGACCCTGGCTCACCCCAAATGCCATGTTCGTCGTAGGTCATGACTTGTACGAAGTCGGCATATTTGCCGATTTTCGCATAATCATACGGCCAGCTCCAGTCATCATTTTTATCATCGACGCTTTTGGCCGGAACGGATACCATTATTTTAATATGTTTCTTGTTCAAAGCCTGTGAGACATATTGAATGAAGGTCGAGTACGCAGCGCGGTCTTCTGGATTTACTGCTTCAAAATCGATATTAATTCCGTAATATGAGTGCTTTTTGGCCAGTGTAATTAACTGATCTGTGAATCGTTTTTTCGCTGTTTTATTACTCATGACTCGACTCGCTAAATCTCCGTCAAAATCATAAATGGCATCATTATAGTTTGAAATGACAGCCCATGTCTTGATTTTTTTCTTTTTGGCATATGTCAGCTGCTTAGTTGGGGCATCGCCAATCACATGTCCGTTTTTTTCAAACGCAAACGTATCGGTTGCGATGGCATTCATGTATGTATGATATTTCGTAAGAGAATTGTATGAAGCCGTATCCCCAGTCGTGTAGCCTACTGTCATACCGGCTGCCTTCGCTTCTCCTTTTGTATACATAAACAGAACAATCGCAATCGCCAGTGAAACCGCTATGATCAGCCATTTTTTCATCGCATTTCCTCCTGTATCAAGTCATACTCTTCTCATCGGTCAAAAAATTGGAAGTTGAAGTTTTTTCAAGCAAAAAGCCCGGCATATGCCTGCCGGGCTTCCTGAGTTCAGCGGTCAGAGACGAGAATATATGCTGCCTTTACAGGTCCGTGCACTCCCACAACTAAATCCATTTCAATGTCGGCTGAGTTGCTCGGTCCGGTAATGTAGTTGATACATGAAGGAACAGTGACACCGTCCGCAATGTTTTGGCGGATGATATCACTGGCTTGTGTCATTCTCGGTACAATGCTTGATTTCGGCACGATCGCAATATAAGTCGTCGGCAAAAGGCTGACAGATCGGCCGATGTCTTTTGAGGAGAAGAGGACAACCGTCCCCGACTCAGCCAATGTAATTTCGCTGAATGTAATCCCTACATTGGCTTGCTCCGCTTTTTTGATATTGTCCTCGCCTTTGTCAGCATCCCACTCCCAGACCGGCGTTCCTTCACTCGGCCAGTCCTTGGTGAGCAGGCTTTTCAGTCCGTATTCTTCAAAGCGGGGGTCCTTCGGAATGATGACAGGGCCTCCGGAAAAGCGGCTGACTTGCTCGCGCAGGGCATCATAAAGGCCGGTTGAATCCGTTTCAATCAGCTCTGTATGGATTTTGACACAATGGTTTTTGAGCACTGTGACTAAGTCATCCGCTGAATATCCTTCAAGTGTTTTATATTGCGGCTGATGCGCCCATTCAGGGACTGCCACGCCTCCTGTTCTTCTTTCACGGCCCAGGCTGGATGCGATTCGATTTAAAAAGCTCTCTTGATTCTGAATGGTTCCCTTCGTCATCACTGCTCCTCCTTCGTGCGTTCACTTGTTTCTCTGTCCGCAAACCAGTCTCTGAATCTCGATTTATGCGGTGCCGGGAAGTCGCGGATCTGTGTCCAATTTTTAAGCGGGCCGGGCCCTTTCGAAATTTTTTCGTCCTCTGTAAAAGGCGTCATGGCGGCCGGCGCCCATTTTGAGCCCATTTTGTAAAGCGATAAGGAGGATGCGCCAAGTCCGAATGCTTTCATTGCAAGCTTTTCACTGATCGGCGCTCTGCCTTCTTTTTCGACGATATTCTGACGATGCTTGAGTAGCAGCTCATGAAGCGGGATTTTGACCGGGCAGGCTTCTGAACAAGCAGCGCACAGTGAAGACGCGTACGGCAGCTCCTTATAATCGTCATAACCGCCGAGCAACGGCGATAAAACCGCTCCGATCGGCCCCGAGTAGATTGAGCCGTATGAATGTCCGCCGACATGGCGGTACACAGGACAGACATTGATACAGGCGGCACAGCGGATACATTGCAGCACAGACTGGAATTCCGTTCCAAGGATATTGGATCGTCCATTGTCAACGATGACAAGATGGAATTCTTCCGGACCGTCCACTTCACCTTCCAGCTTCGGACCCGTCAAAGCTGTAATATAACTTGTCAGCCGCTGTCCGACAGCACTTCTTGTCAGCATGCTGACAAGCACTTCAAATTCAGAAAATGACGGGACAATCCGCTCCATTCCCATGACGGTAATTTGTGTTTTCGGCAAGGTGCTCACAAGCCGTCCATTTCCTTCATTGGTCACAAGGCTGACAGAACCCGTGTCAGCGATGGCGAAGTTACAGCCGGTAATGCCGATATCCGCTTCCAGAAACTTTTTCCGGAGAATGGCGCGCGCATGCATCACCAGCTCTTCCGGTTTTTCTGTATGTTGATAGTCCAGCCTTTCTTTAAACACATCGCGTATCTGCTCTTTATTTTTATGAAGGGCGGGCGCTACGATATGTGACGGCGGATCGTGATCATCGATCTGCAAAATATACTCGCCGAGATCGGTTTCTACGACTTCACAGCCTTCCTTCTCCAGCACCTCATTCAGATTGATTTCCTCTGTGACCATTGATTTAGATTTCACAATTTTCTTCCCGTTCTTCTTTTGAATGACATCACGAATATAAGAAGACGCCTCTTCCGCTGTTTCCGCGAAATAGACATGTCCGCCTCTTTTCGCCACATTTTCGGCAAGCTGTCCGAGATAGAAATCAAGGTTTTCAAGGACATGCTGCCTGATTTCCTCTGATAATGAGCGCCACTCCTCCCAGTTTCCCAGTTCTTCTGCTGCCTCTAGGCGCCGCGTCCGCAGACGCTCCTGTGCACCCGAAACAGCACCTCTCATAAATTCATTATCAATCCCCTGTGATACCCGCTCTTTAAAAGCGTCAGTACCGATTTTCATCGCCATGATCCTTTCCCCCTCTGAATCCAGTTTTATCTGCTGTTGAGCACTTCGGCGATGTGCATCACTTTGACATTCTTATCTTTTCGGCCAAGCCGTCCCCCGATATTCATCAAACAGCCGCAGTCAGCACCGATCAGCACCTCTGCTCCCGTTTCCTCCACACATTCGACTTTTTCATCGACCATCTGCTCAGAAATCTGCGCCATCTTGACGGAGAACGTTCCTCCGAATCCGCAGCAGTTATGTTTGCCCGGAAGCTCTGTAAACTGCAGGCCCTTCACATGGCTCAACAGCTTCATCGGCTCCTCCCGAACACCCAGCAGCCTTGTCATATGGCACGACGTATGTAAGGTCGCTTTTGTATGAAGGGTCGCGCCGACATCCTCTACTCCAAGTACGTTCACAATAAAATCTGTCAGTTCATACGTTTTATCCGCCAGCTTTTTCGCTTTATCGGCCCATTTCGGATCATCCTGAAACAGGTGCGGATACTCCCGGAACATCGTTGTGCAGGAACCGGAAGGACTGACAACATATTCGGAATCCTGAAACGTTTCGATCATCCGTTTCATTGCTTTTTTGGCGTCATTTACATAGCCGCTGTTGTAAGCCGGCTGCCCGCAGCAAATCTGCCCTTCCGGAAAATCAACCTCACACCCAAGCCGCTCCAGCAGCTCAACCGTTGCTTTTCCGACATTTGTTTGAAACATATCAACAAGACAAGTGACAAAAAGTGAGACTTTCATGATGAACCCCTCTCTCATCCCCAATATATGATCAGGTCATCTGATGACCTGAGTTAAAATAACTATATGAATATCGTACACTATTCTGACAATGGAAGGGAAGGGTTTTCTAGGGATATTTTCATTTGTGGCATATAAAAACACTCCCGATCTCCCAGGAGTGCAGTATATGGTTAAATCCAGCCCTTTTCCTCAGCGATGCTGGCGGCTTCTGTCCGATTTTTCGCATTAAGCTTTTGGATGATTTCTGAGATATAGTTTCGAACTGTGCCTTGAGATAAATAGAGCTCCAGCGTAATGTCTTTTGTTGTCTTGCCTAAAGCCGCAAGCCTCAGAATTTCTTGCTCTCTAACGGTTAGCGGATTTTCGTCTCGCATCATATTAAACGTCAGCTCAGGGCTGAAGACACGTTTTCCCTTTACACATTTTCGAATGGCATCGGCCAGATCGTCAATTTCGCCGTCTTTCAGCAGATAGCCATGTGCACCGGCCTTTACGGCGCGTTCAAAATATCCGGGGCGAGCAAAGGTGGTTAAAATAATGACCTTGCTGACGCAGCCTTTTTTCATTAATTCCTCTGCCACATCCAGCCCGCTTCGAACCGGCATTTCAATGTCCATAATGCATACATCCGGCTCCAGCTTCAAAATAGCATGTAGCGCCTCTTCCCCGTTTAATGCTTGTCCGATGACTGTCATATCCTCTTCTAAATCAAGCAAAGATCCCAAAGCGCCTAAAAGCATTCGCTGGTCCTCAGCAATAAACAGACGAATCATTCTTTTCGTCCTCCAATCATTCTGCTTTTTTAATAAGCGGAATCGTCAGTGCCACAACCGTTCCGTTATGATCTGAAACCGTTAATCCCCCTTCAATGAGCATGAGCCGTTCTTCCATTCCCCGCAGGCCATTCCCAAACATTTTCTCCTTCGGCGCTCCCTTTCCGTCATCCCGTATCACGATCCTCATTTTGTCAGCAAACTGAGAAATGGTGATGGCACAGTGGGTTGCTTTGCTGTGCTTGATAATGTTAGTCACGGCTTCCCGCATACACATACTGATAATATTTTGAGTGACGGGAGATATCGCTGAAAAGTCGTCGGCTCCTTCGTATTGAAAGGTAATGTTCCCCGCTCTTAATATGTGCTGAATGTTTACGAGCTCCTCTGTTATCGTGACCGTCCTCATATCAGAAACCAGCTCTCGAACTTGCTTGAGTGCGGATCGTGAGCTGGTTTCCATTTCTTTTGCCTCAAGCTTGGTCCGTTCTGGATCAGATGCAGCCAGCCGCTGAATGAGCTGGCTTTTTAATGTAAGCAGCGACAGGGTGTGGCCAAGAGTATCGTGAAGATCACGGGCGATTCGAACACGCTCCTCTCTTTTAGAGAGTTCTTTTATCTGTTCGTTGGCTTGTGCAAGCTTATTTTCAAGCTCAATTCTCCGAAACATAGAACGAATGCCGAATGGAGAAATAAGCATAATGACGAGAAACGGGAGAACAGATAAAAGCTCCCGGAGCGAGACCGAATTCGCGATAAATTGGTATAGGCATGGAAAAAGCAGTATAAAGATTAAAGCGCAGAACGCACGGTTAAAATTCGTTTTCTCTTTGAAATAGCCAACAAAGTTTGCCGGGAAAAAACCTAAGTATATATAGGTGATATTGTAAAACACACTATACATCAAAATAACCGCCATTTGCACGATAAGCCAATATGTAAACGAAGCTTTGCCCACGCTGCAGAATAACTGGCGATATGCCGCTACAAAAAGGAGCAGCATACCATATCCGATCCCCTGTTTGACACCTGATTCTTTTAATAAAGAGAGGAACGGCATAATCGTATACACCAGAAAGATATAAGGGAAAAACCCGAATTCCTTCGGGAAAATAGATATTGCCTTTTTCATGTATTACACCGCTTCTTGTTTTCTTCTTATGTATTTAGATAGTAGCATGAAGAGCATCATATAAGCGATTAATATCAGAATATTTTTCCAAGTCGGACTCCCACCCCGGACAAGTTCCCACGCTCCGCTCCCGAAATGATAAGACGGAAGCCACTGGCCAATGCTCTGCATCATGTCAGGCATGACCTCAAACGGCATCCACATCCCTCCGCCTAAAGCCAGCAGCATATAAAGCACATTACTGATTCCGGCCGCTGTTTCTACTTTTCTCATGAGGCCGATTAGTGTGCCTAATGCTAAAAAAGGCAATGCGCCAAACAAAATCCACAGTCCGCTCATCAACCATTCAAACGGTGACAAGGCAATATCATTGATGATTGCGCCGAACAGAAATATGACGGTAATTGATAAAACGTGAATGACACTTTGGCCGATCATCTGAGCTGATAAATAGATATGATCCGGAAGAGGCGTAAGGCGGATAAAGGCGGCCCAGCCTTGTGACCGTTCTTGTACCATTCGGATGCCAAGCGTCATGATAGAGGAACCCATCACGCTGAAGACTGTCATCGACATCAGGTAATGGGCTTCCCATGCACGTTGATCAGGGACGTTGGTATTCACTACATTTGTAAAGAAATAATAAAAGGCAATCGGCATGATCAGAGACCAAAGCACAAAATACTTGTTCCTAAGCACCCTTTTCATTTCAGCGATGCTTTGCTTTTGCAGCATGTTCACTCACATCGCCTCCCTGTTGCCGTCAGCCAGCTGGCGAAATGCCTCATCGAGCGTCGCTTGCTCAATTCGAATATTTCGTGCTGGGATGTTTTCTTGAAAGATCAGCGCCAACACTTTGTCTGTATTTGATGTCTGGATGATGGTTCTCTCATGCTCGTGGATCACTCTCTCGACTTCCGGGTGACAAGACAGCCTTTCCAATGATTCACTTGGATGAAGCGTAAAGGAAACAGACTGTTTTTGAATTCTTGAGCGGATTTGCATTGGTGAGCCGTCTGCAACAAGCCGTCCTTCAGTAAAAAATAGGATTCGCTGTGCGGCATCATCTGCTTCCTGTAAATAATGAGTTGAAAAAATAATCGTTTTTCCTTGGTCCGACAGTCCGTGAATGGTCTGCCAGAATCGGTGTCTTGATGAAGTGTCCATGCCGACTGTCGGTTCATCAAGTATAAGCAGCTCCGGGTTCCCGGCAAGAGCCAAAGCAAAGCTCAAACGGCGTTTTTGTCCGCCGGATAATTTTTCTGCTCTTGTTTTCAAATCTTCTTTGGTGAGTGCTGTTAACGAAACGAGTTCTTTCATGGACAATGGATTCGGATAATAGCTCCGGAAGAGTTCAAGGATTTCATCCACCTTAAGGCCCGGCATGACACTTACTTCCTGAAGCATTACACCTATTTTTTCACGAACCTGTTGATCATCGGGAACCCGGTTAAATAGTTTGATTTCTCCCTCACTCGGTTTCAGCAATCCTAATATCATCGAGATGACGGTCGTCTTCCCTGCCCCATTTGGCCCGAGAATGGCTGCAATTTCTCCTTTTTCAATACTGAAGCTGATGTTGTTTACAGCGGTTTTTCGCTGGAAATGTTTTGTCACGTTGCTTACTGTTACTGCTTCTTTCATCACATGAGCACCTCCTGATCGTTTACATTGATTGTAAAATGACGGAGAAGACGATGTTAGTATGGGGTGTCATGATGATGGAGTGACAAATGTCATTTTTTTCTCACCCCGGTGTCTAGGCAATCCTCCTCCTGCATCTTCCAATTCATCCATCTTTTCTATCTCCCATGTCCTCTTTCTTTTAAACTGCTGTGACATTCATAGAAAGATACACTCTTCAAACCATCCGAGTGTTATGATAGAAATATTGAACTTTATATTACTTTCCGGCTGAAAGGAGCCAATCATGAACGAAGCGATTTTGTCTAGAAATCATGTGAAGGTGAAAGGCAGCGGCAAAGCATCTATCATGTTCGCACCTGGTTTTGGATGCGATCAAAGCGTGTGGAATGCCGTGGCACCTGCCTTTGAAGAAGATCATCGGGTGATTTTATTTGATTACGTCGGTTCGGGACATTCAGATTTGCGCGCATATGACCTGAATCGTTACCAGACACTTGACGGCTATGCCCAGGATGTTCTTGATGTTTGTGAAGCTTTAGATCTGAAGGAAACCGTGTTTGTGGGGCACTCCGTCGGAGCCTTGATTGGGATGCTTGCATCCATCCGCCGCCCGGAGCTTTTTTCCCATCTGGTGATGGTGGGGCCTTCTCCTTGCTATTTGAATGATCCGCCTGAGTATTACGGAGGATTTGAAGAGGAGCAGCTCCTTGGCTTGCTGAAGATGATGGAGAAAAATTATATCGGCTGGGCGACTGTATTTGCGGCAACCGTTCTGAATCAGCCAGATCGGCCTGAAATTAAGGAAGAGCTTGAAAGCCGTTTTTGTTCTACTGATCCTGTCATTGCCCGCCAATTCGCGAAAGCGGCGTTTTTTTCTGATCACCGAGAGGATCTTTCGAAGGTAACGGTTCCCTCTCTTATTCTCCAATGTGCAGATGATATCATCGCACCTGCAACAGTAGGTAAGTATATGCATCAGCATCTGCCTTATAGCAGTCTGAAACAAATGGAGGCTCGCGGACATTGCCCTCATATGAGCCATCCAGATGAGACGATACAGCTGATCGGCGATTATTTAAAAGCACACGTGTGATATAGGAACGAAAGGGATAGAGGTGACCCTCTTAGATGGACAAACAATTGAATGATGCACCATGCGGTTTCCTCGCTTTGTCAGAAGAGGGGTCGATCATAGCTGCCAACCGCACCCTTATCAAGATTCTGGATTATGAACCGGAGCAGGTTATCGGCCAGCACATGAATATGATGTTGACCATTCCCGCACAGCTTTTCTGCCAGCTTTATTTTTTTCCGCTTTTGAAATTGGAGCATCACATCGAAGAAATATACATTTCCCTGAAAGCAAGAGATGGAGAAGAAATTCCCGTCCTTATCAATGCTATTGCGAGACACGATAGCGGGGCTTCTGTCTTTGATTGTGTTCTTATTCCAATGCGAAAGCGAAATGAATATGAAAATGAGCTGCTGATAGCCAGAAATGAGGCCCAAGAAGCTTTGCTTGCCAAACAGAAAGCCAATGCGGAGTTAGAAATTGCCTTGGAAACGCTTAAAGCAAAACAAGAAGAACTTCTTGAGATCAATAAACAAAATCAACAATTTAAATTAAACACCAAAAGAGAGCTTGAACTCGCCAGAAAGATCCAGAAAAACTCGTTGACTGAACCGATTGTAAACGATCAGGTTCAGATTGACTCTTATTACAACGCATCGAGTGAATTGTCAGGTGATCTTTACGGATATTATCAAATCGATGAACACCGTTACGGCATTATTATCCTTGATGTGATGGGGCACGGAATTTCATCTGCATTGATTACGATGTCTCTTCATCCTTTGTTCCAGCGCCAGATCACGCAAGGTCTCAGCCCCGTTAAAGTTATGAAGGAATTAGACCGGCACCTTCACAGCTTGTTTCAAAATGATGAGGAAGCAAGACATTATTGCACTGCTATTTATCTCGAGATTGATATAGCACGGCAAAGAATTGATTATGTCAACGCAGGGCATCCGCCGGCACTTTGGCAGGACGATAGCGGAGCTCAACATCTGCTTCACGCGACTTCGCCTCCGATCGGAATGTTTGAAGACTTAGTATTTCAGTCAAGCAGCCTTTCATACACGGAGGGCGGAAGATTGCTTCTGTATACAGATGGCGTGATGGATCCTACGGCTTCATGTTATTTATATGATTTACTAAAGGATCATCCTGATTCGCCGATCGCTGACCAGAAGGAGAAAATCCTTACATCACTGCAGCATCAAAAGGAAGCTCATCATAAGAGTGATGACGAATGTTTTATATTAGTTGATGTAAAATAAAATGATCCATGAGACATAACAATGATTTGTTACATCTCATGGATTTTTTGTTTCAGCGTTTCTTTGGAATATGTCCTGACTCCGCATATTGAAACACCTGCAAGGAAGGCAGCGGGTGTCCATTAAAATCAAATAAAGCTTGATTATCTACAGCACTTCCCCCATACCACTTCCCGGCGTCTTCAGGATCGTATTCAGCAGCGTAGCTGGAAGCCCACCCTGACCCGTATGTTTCCCATAACACTTTGTTTTTCTCTATCTGTGTCTGCGGCCCGACCGGAATCCACGCCGGCTCCCAGTAGAAAACACCAAGTCCTGCTTTGCCCGTATTCGCCACTGCCTCCATTACATCTCTTACTGCAGTTGCCTGGCCTTGAACAGAAATTGGATATGGCAGCGTCTGCCCGCTTTTTGGTGCTGTATTTCCATGCCCATCGCCATCCTCAGCGGTATAGGTGTACGATGTCTCCGCCACCATGACTTTTTTGCCGTAAGTATTGGCAACAGCCTTCAGCACGGAGGTCAAATTTTGTAATGTCCCATGCCAGAAAGGATAATAGGAGCTCGCAAACACATCATAATCCACTTTGTTTTTGCTGAGTGTTTCCGCAATAAATGAATACCTTCCAGCCGTTTCAGGATTGGTAAAATGCAGGGCGACCAAAATATTTGAATTTGTCTCCCTGACCGCTCGGCTTCCTTCATTAAATAATTGGCACATCTTCGTCCAATCAGTCTCACCGGCAAATCCTCCTGTTGTTTCATTTCCGACCTGAACCATGCCGATGTCAACGCCTTCCTTGATCATCTTTTGCAGGCTTTGTTTCGTATACTCATAGAGCTTTGCTTTTTTTGCTTCAAAGCTGAGATTCGCCCAGGCTTTGGGCACCTTTTGTTTCGCTGGATCGGCCCAGAAATCAGAGTAGTGAAAGTCGGCCAGCACCTTCATTCCGTTCGCTGTCGCTCTTTTTCCGATTTCGATGGCTTTTTGAACATCATTGTTCCCCCCGCCATACCCATTGCCATTTGAATCATACGGGTGATTCCAGATGCGGACGCGAACATAGTTGACCCCAGCCTGTTTTAAGGTTGTAAAGATGTCCTGGCGTTTTCCGCTTGTATTGTAAAAGGTGACACCGCTGTTTTCCAAAGCAATAACGCTGGATACATCTGCCCCTTTGATAAAGTCCTTGTTCATTCCCTCTACTTTTTTAACAAAAAGATCCTCTGCCCGAAGCTCTGACACGTGCTTCTCCTTCTCAATGGCAGCGGCATATCCTGTTGAACTACATGCACTCCACACGATGGCAGCCGCAAAGAACATTTTCACTTTGCTTTTCATGATTTCATCCCCCCAAGACTTAGTAAGCGGTTTCATTCTATAGAAAAAAGAATCCGCCCATATCGAGCGGAGCATCAGCCTAATGTGTGTTTACGACAATTCTCACTTCATACTTTTCCATCGTCAGGTCGCCTGACAATATGTCTCCTGTCATCATGTCCTTCACACTCTGATCAAACGTGACCAGCTGTTTTTCTTCCGTGAAATTCATGATAAAAATATAATCATTGTCCTGATCCTGCCTCGCTTGTACGGAGACGCCTTTTCCGTGCCGAACCGGAAAAACTGGAGAAAGAGACAGGTCTGTGATCAGACCCTCATAGAAATCACGCTGAAATTGATCCTCCAAACGCGCGCCGATAAAATACGCCTTGCCCTGCTGGTACTCATGGCTTGTGACCGCTGGCGTGCGCGCATAAAAATCTTCTTGATACACCGCTTCCACTGAAGCTGTCTTTACATCAATCACGGTTGCATAATCCTTCATTTCATATATTTGGCTGCGGTAGCTGACAGCGTTTCGATCCTTCGGATACAGGGTGTCCGTTTCAAGAGGCTCAACTCCAAATATAGCTTGAAGATCCGGATGCCATCCGCCTGTGTATGTTAAGTCATGCTCATTCACAACCCCGCTGATATACGTCATGACTAAGGTGCCGCCGTCAGCCGTAAACGCTTTTAAACGGGAAATGGTGTCCTCGCTGATTAAATACAGCATCGGGACGATCAGCAGTTTATATGGTGAAAAGTCTTGTTCTTTCGTGATGACGTCGACAGGGATATCGTGTTCCCAGAATGTGCGGTAATGCTGCTGAAGCGTTTGCGGATAACGTTTTGTCGCCTTCGCAAACCCCTGAGCATCCTCGAGCGCCCAATGATTTTCCCAGTCATATAAAATCGCGGTTTGAGCCGGCCTCTTCGTTCCGACAACTTCGGACAGCCGTTCCAATGTCTCACCTACCTTGGCCACTTCTTGAAAGACGCGGTTCTTCGGGCTATTGTCATGATCCACAACCGCTCCGTGTAATTTTTCTGATGACCCCCGTGATTTGCGGTATTGGAAATAGAGAACGCTGTCCGAGCCGTGGGCAATCATTTGCATGGATGACAGCAGATTCATGCCCGGGCGCTTTGCCTTGTTGACGTTATGCCAATTGACCGCGCTTGGCGTACACTCCATTAATAAGAAAGGCTGCTGCTTCAAGCTTCGGTACAGGTCGTTGATAAAACCGACCTTCATCGCCAAATCAGCTGTGCTTTCCCAGTCATTGTGCCAGACAGGATAAGCGTCCCAGCTGATGACATCGACATGCTTTGCAAATTTGCTGTAGTCGAGGCCCTGATACGGGATCAAATCCGCTGTGTCAGCCATAAAATTCGTTGTGATAGGGATATCAGGCGTCAATTCTTTCAGCGGAATGATTTCATTTTTATAAAACGAAATCGTTTGATCGGTGACGAACCGGCGCCAATCTAAATTCAGGCCATGCAAGCCATTTTCACCGATCGGCGAAGGGCTTTCAATTTGTGACCAGTCATTGAACGTATGGCTCCAAAAAGGAGTCCACCACGCATGGTTCAATGTCTTGAGGCTGTTGTCATATTTCGATTTCAGCCACTCCCGGAAAGCATGCTGGCATAGATCACAGTGGCAATCTCCCCCGTATTCGTTTGAAATGTGCCACATTAACAGCGCCGGGTGATGTCCGTATCGTTCTGCTAATAAGCGGTTGATGTGCCGTGTTTTTTCTCGGTAGACTTTAGATGTGAGGCAGTGGTTGTGCCTTCCGCCGTGCAACTGTTTGACGCGGGAGGCATTGACGCGCAAAACTTCCGGATAGGTTTGCGACAGCCAGGCCGGACGGGCTCCGCTCGGCGTTGCTAATATGACCCGGCCGCCTATACTGTGAATCCGCTCAAAAATATCATCCAGCCATTCAAATTGATATATGCCCTCCTCCGGCTCAAGTGCGCTCCATGCAAAAATGCCGACAGAAAACGTATTCGTATGAGAAAGCTTCATCAGTTTGATATCGTCAGCTAAAATATCGGGCCGATCCAGCCACTGATCGGGGTTGTAGTCTCCCCCATGGAGCATAAATTTCGCTTCTGTTACGTGCGTTTTTTCAAGCTTTGACATCACATTCTCCTCCTTGTTCTCTTAGCCCTTCGTTCCGCCTGCGGTTAATCCGGATACAAAATTCTTTTGCAGCATGATAAAGATAACGGCAACCGGTATGCTGATAAGCAGGGCTCCGGCCGCAAATGTCGTATAGCTGGCCCCCATGACATCATTCACTAAATTGAATAGACCGACGGGCAATGTATATGATTCAGGCGTTCTCAATATGGTTGAGGACAGCACAAAATCTCCGAGCGGACCGGTAAAGCCGTTCATGGCCACGACTGCCGCCATCGGTTTTGATAATGGCAGAATGATCTGGAAGAAAATTCTGGTGCTGCTGGCTCCGTCAATCTTGGCGCTTTCGTCTAAATCCATCGGAATGGAATCCATATACCCTTTCATCAAATACGTATTCATCGGGATCAGGCCGCCGATATAAAGCAAGATTAGCAGCCAATGGCTATTGATCATTCCCAAGATTTGCGCCAGCACAAACAAGGCAATTAAAGCTGAAAACTGAGGAATCATCTGCAGCAATAAAAAGAGCGTTAAAGCGTATTTCCTGCCTTTGAAGCGAAAGCGCGAAAACGCATAGGCTGTAAACGTCACACAGAGCAAAGACCCTGCCATTGTAAACAGGCTGATCTTCATTGAGTTGACATACCACTGCACATATTGAAGGCTTTCTTTGCCCGCAAATAATTCCTTGTAATGGTCGAATGTCGGATGCTTCGGAATGATGGATGTACTGATTAAGCTGTTGCCAGGGTTAAAGCTTGCGCCTGCTGTCCAAAGGAGAGGATAAACAATGATGACCGCCATAAAGGCTAGCAACAAGTAAGAGAAAAGGAGACGGATATATTTTCTGACCTTCATATCTGCCAGCATGCCTTATGCCTCCTCTTTAAAAGACTTTGTCTGTCTGAACTGCCACAATGCGATGGAGATAACAAATACAGATAATAAAATGGTTAAAGCCGCAGCAAGTGAATATTGGCTTGACTGCATTGTCAATTTATAAATCCATGAAACGAGGATATCTGTCCCGCCGGCTGTTGATCCGGTTACAGCCGGACCTCCGCCATTGAATAGATAGATAATATTAAAGTTATTAAAGTTAAACGTAAACTGAGTAATGATAATCGGAGCCATTGCAATGAACACCATCGGAAGCGTGATGTATCTCAGCTTTGAAAAGACAGAAGCGCCATCAATCGTAGCTGCTTCATACAGATCGTCCGGGATGGATTGCAATACGCCTGTTGAGACGAGAAAGATGTACGGAAATCCGAGCCAGCCCTGCATGAGAATCAACGCAAGCCTCGACCAATTGGCATCTGTCATCCACGGAAGCGGATCTATCCCAAAGAAAGCCAAGATGTCGTGATTCATCGCACCGAAGCTATCATTAAACAGTCCCGCAAAAATTAAAATCGTCACAAAACCGGGAACGGCCCATGGCAAAATCAGAATGGTCCGAAAAAAACGTTTAAACCGAAGGTCTTTCTGGTTAACAATGATCGCGAGAAAAATCCCCAAGCTGACTTGCAGTGTGGATGCAGCAAGTGTCCAAACCACCGTCCAAGCCAGTACATCAAAAAAAGTCGACCTCCAAATATCAACTGTGAAAATATTTGCGAACGTTTGAAAACCGACCCAATCAATTAATTTTGCAGGAGGAGAATGATACAAATCATAGTTTGTAAACGCTAATGCAAAGCTGAATAAGATAGGAAAGATCACGGCGAAAATTAAAATAAACAAAGATGGGCCGCTGACGACATAAGGATAGCCCTCAGAAATGATATGTTGGTATTGTTCCTTTAAGGAACTTAATGGCTTATTTTCATCACGCTGTTTTCCGCTTTGGAACGCATCGCGAAGATTCACATAATACACCGCAAGGCCAAAGCAGGTCACGATGACAGCGATAATTCCTTCCGCCAGCAGAAAAACGGAATTATCCCGCGGCACTTCTGTTCCCAGTGTAAAGATTCCCCAAAACCCCATATTGAGCAGATCTCCAAAGACCGCAAAAAACGATGCGCCTAAGAAAAGAAAGACAATACCTTTTATCCATTGCTTGTTATAAAATTGCCCGAGCCCCGGGATGATAGAAAGCAACAAAGCGACTTGACGATGCTGCACCGTTTTCACCTCTCTTACAATACAAATCTAGCTTCCTCTTTATTTTCCGCTGTGCTTTGCCTTAATTTGTCCTTTGGCGGTTTCAGCGGCTTGATCCAATGCTTGTTTCGGATCCGCCTTCCCTGTTGCAACCGTCTGTAATGCTGAATCAGCCGGCGTCCATATTTCATTCATTTCCGGAATATTTGGTGTTGGCTCTGAGAAACGGGATTGTTCAGTAACAGCCCGTGCCGCCTCGCTTTTCATAATAGCCGGGTCATTGGCTAGGGATTTCACAGCAGGAACTTCTTTCGTCTCTTCATATCGTGTTTTAGAATTTTTTTCATTTGCCAGGAAAACGGCTAATTCTTGCGCCAGCTCTTCATTCTTTGAAAATGCACTAACGTTGTAGCTTTTAACGCCGATAAAGGAGCTCATGTTTTTCCCATTTTCCAGCTTCGGCAGTTTCGTAATGCCATAATTGATTCCTGCTTTCGAAAAAGCTTCTACATTCCATGGCCCAGAAATAATTGCGGCGGCTTTTCCTTCTGTGAACAGCGATTCCAATACGTTAATCCCTTGTTCTCCAATAATGCCAGCCGGGAACAAGCCATCTTTGTAAAACTTCTGAATCAGCGCCGCACCTTTGACAGCTCCTTCATTATTGATTCCAATGTCTGACGGGTTATAGCTCCCATCTTTGGCCTTTCCAAAAATGTATCCGCCATATCCGCTCATCACACTTTCTGCATAATAAATTTGATCGAATAGGGCTAAAAAGCCAAATTTGCTGCCGTCAGCAGTCTTTTTGGAATAGTCGTACCACTCTTCCAGCGTTTTGGGCAATTCCTTTTCTGTGATGAGATCTTTGTTGTAAAAAAGCACAGTCGTTTCGACCGCTTTTGGCATTCCATAAAGCTTTTGATCTACCATTTGAGACTGAATGGAAGCGTCAGTATAAAGTGATTGAACGTCTTTTTTGACATGTAATTCCTTGAGTAATCCTTCCGTGACAGCGGTTCCGATTTGGTCTCCTGGCATTGTTAACACGTCAGGGCCTGTGCCGGCCGGTCCGTCCATTCGCAAATCTTCAATCTGCTTGGCATACGGTTTTTCAACGACTTTGACCTTCACATCATGCTCTTTTTCAAACGCAGCAACGGCCTCTTTAATGCCGATGCTCTTTTCTTTATCCTCCCATACAACAAGCTCTGATCCTTTCGAACTCGATTTGGCGCTGCTGCTTTCCTTTGGGCCGCAAGCCGCCAAGGATAAACTGACAGCTGTGCAGAGCATGAATACGGAACACTTTTTTGCCATTTTCATTGATTGTCACCCTTTCGGTAGGAATGAAAGCGCTTTTAAAGATAATATAGCACGCCTGAGAAAATGTGTAAACAAACTATTTACCTCACAGAGTAAATTTTTTTACTTAAATAAAAAATGACTTAGTGTCCTAAGTCATCCTTAATTCATACTCTTCCTGACGATTAATTCTGCGCCCACATATAATGTTTTTACCGTTCTTCTCTTGTCCTGCACTTGTTCAAGCAGTAATTGAACAGCATTTTTACATAATTCATGTATATCAATATGAAACGTCGTCAGAGGAGGCGAGACATACTTCGCGAAGCTGATGTTGTTGATACTCACAATGCTTACCCTGTTTGGTATGGCAATTCCTTTTTCGTTCAGGGCTTGCAGACAGCCCACTGCAATCGGGTCCGCTGCAATCATAAAAGCAGTCGGAAGCTGATCGCCTAATGTGTCGATCGCTGCTGACATCAGGCGGTAGCCGTTTTCTACAGAGAATCCGCGATGACAGAAAATATAGCGCTCGTCCAGCATGGCTTTTTCCCTCATATAGGATCTGAAGGTTTGTTCACGGATGTCCATTTCATCCTGATTGGTATTCGGATTTTTGTATGTGCCGCCGATAAAACCGATGCTATTATGCCCCTTCTCAGTCAGGATGTTTACCGTCTTCCTTGTCATTTGTGCCAAATCGGGCCTTACCGAGTCAAAATGATCGGGATCAGGAGTTGAATCGATGAACACGCCGTTTTCAGTGAGATTTCTGAGGAAAGCCAGCTCTTCATCTGAAAATGTGCCGACGGCAATAAACCCTTCCGTATGTTCAGGAATGCTCTCGATTCCATCCGCTATTTTATAAGTGGTCATATCGACATTGAATGCTTTCGCCAGTTTCTCTACTTCTAATCTCATCGTTTTAAAATAGACATCTTCTAATTCTTCTTTATCTGTCAGCCAATATAAAAACGCAATATGTTTCACCAGCGGCCTTACTGTTTTTTTGCGGTAATTGAGCTTTTCCGCCGCTTCATAGATTTTCTCCCGTGTTTCATCAGGAACAGAAAGGCTTTCATCGTTATTTAAAACGCGGGAAACGGTTGAGATTGAAAATCCCGCTTCCTGCGCGATATCTTTAATTGTCGCCATTGCATCTGCCTCCATTATTCAGCTCGCATTGTTTTAGTAAAATATTTTACTTTCTTTTTCGCAAATGTCAAGTACACAAAGCCCTCTGGCTGCCTCATGTAAAAAGACTGAACCATTTGCGGCTCAGTCTCAGTTGTTCGTATCATTCGGAACCGGCGGAATTGCCCGGGAAATGAGTTGGTTATTGCACATTTTCCTCGAAATATCCCGAAAGCACATCTTCCACATTCGTCAAATGCGCCAGCATGGCGGCTTCCGCCTGTGCACCGTTCCCGGCAGCCACAGCATTGTAAATCCGTTCGTGCTCCTCATACAGCCGCTGAACGGAGGTCTTCTTGGAAAACAGCCAGATTTTCCTCGTTTCCCTCATTGTTTCCAGCAGCAATGATGACACGTGATTCATCAAGTGTTTAAGAAGTTCATTTTGAGAAGCGTCCGCAAGCGCAAGATGAAATGCAAAGTCTGCTTTCTCTCCCAGCTCCCCGTCCGCTTCAATGCTGCCCATTTCCTTTAGTGCATCCTGAATTCTTTCGAGATCTGCTTCTGTCCTTTTTTCAGCCGCTAGTGAAGCCACGCCGATTTCAAGCAGTTTTCTGACCTCGAGCAGCTGCTTGACGTCCTCTTTTTTCATCAGAAGGGCGGCTGAGAGCGGCTGAGAAATTTGATTGAGCTCAAATTCCTTCAGATACGTGCCTTCTCCCTGTTTCATTTCGACAAGCCCCATCGCTTTTAGCGCAGAAAGTGCCTCGCGAACCGCTGAACGGCTGACTTGAAAGCTCTCAGCAAGCGCCTGAACAGAGTCCAGTTTATCCCCCGGCTTCAATTCGCCGTTTTTGATCATATCTAATAGTGCATCCGCTACTTCTTCATATATTTTTTTTGTTTTAATCTGTTTGTATTTCAATGCAATTCACCCCGTAACTTGTAGGTCTGGCTGTTTACGATCTATTATACTCTGTTTTGTGGGCCGCCAAAAGATTTTGACTATTTTGTCAAAAAGTCTTGTACTTTGATTTTTTTCAAAATATAATGCTAGGTAACTGGTCTTATTACCCAGTCATCAGATGATCATATCATCTATAGAAACCGCTTACATATGGCGCCAGTTTATGTTTCAAGGAGGGGTTTGGGATGCAATGGACACAGGCATATACGCCTATAGGGGGAAATTTGCTAGTATCAGCGCTTGCCGCACTTGTACCGATTATTTTCTTTTTTTGGGCACTCGCGATTAAACGGATGAAGGGGTATACAGCTGGCTTGGCCACATTGGGGATCGCCCTTGTCATTGCTGTATTGGTTTATCGGATGCCTGCGGAAAAAGCGCTGATGTCCGCGACACAAGGAGCCGTATACGGAATGTTGCCGATCGGCTGGATCATTGTGACGTCTGTTTTTTTGTATAAAATCACTGTGAAAACGGGACAGTTTGATATCATTCGCAGCTCTGTTCTCTCGATTACTGATGACCGACGGCTTCAGGCTCTCTTGATCGCTTTTTCATTCGGGGCTTTTTTAGAAGGGGCAGCAGGCTTCGGAGCGCCGGTCGCCATTTCTGCCGCGCTGCTGGTCGGTCTCGGCTTTAATCCTCTTTATGCTGCGGGGATCTGTTTGATCGCCAATACGGCGCCGGTTGCCTTTGGGGCGATTGGGATTCCAATTACAGCCGTAGAAGGGCCGACAGGGATTCCGGCGATGGAGATTTCGCAAATGGTCGGGCGGCAGCTGCCGTTTTTATCCGTATTTATTCCTCTTTATTTAATCATCATCATGAGCGGGTTCAGGAAAGCCTTGGAGATCTGGCCGGCGATTCTCGTATCTGGTGTTTCCTTTGCTGTTGTTCAATATCTCAGTTCCAATTTTTTAGGGCCTGAGCTGCCCGATGTTTTGTCAGCTCTTGTTTCAATGGCTGCACTTGCTGTGTTTTTGAAATGGTGGAAGCCGAAAACAACATTCCGGTTTGCCGGTGAACAAGAGTCGGCCGCCTCAATTGAAACGGCGCGCACAAATCCGGCGGCGCCTGCGTACAGCGGCGGACAGATTTTTAAGGCTTGGTCGCCATTTCTGCTGCTGACGGCGATGATTTCCGTATGGGGCATTCCATCTGTCAAATCTGCACTAACCGGGCATTATGAAGGCTCTGCGGTGTTCTTGAAGTGGCTGAATGCTGTTGGAGAAAAACTGACTTTTGCCCCCGGTGTGCCTTTTTTGAACAATCAGATTGTCAATGCTGACGGTACGCCGATTGAGGCGGTTTACAAGCTTGAGGTGCTTGGTTCAGCCGGCACCGCGATATTGATTGCCGCAGTGCTGTCAAAGTTCATCACGGCGATTTCGTGGAAAGACTGGGGAACCGTTTTTAAAGAAACAGTCCAGGAATTGAAGCTTCCGATTTTGACCATCGCTTCTGTCGTTGGTTTTGCCTATGTCACCAACTCCTCGGGAATGAGCACGACACTCGGGATGACACTCGCGCTGACAGGTTCGATGTTTACCTTCTTTTCGCCCATCCTCGGCTGGCTCGGCGTCTTCATTACCGGCTCGGATACTTCCGCCAACCTGCTGTTCGGCAACCTGCAGAAAGTCACCGCATTATCAGTCGGCATGGACCCCGTTCTGTCTGTGGCCGCCAACTCTTCAGGCGGTGTCACAGGAAAAATGATTTCACCGCAGTCGATAGCGGTGGCGTGCGCCGCGGTAGGGCTCGCCGGAAAGGAGTCAGATCTTTTCCGCTTTACCATTAAACACAGTCTGTTTTTGCTGCTGCTCGTCTGTATCATCACCTTTTTGCAGCATCACGTATTCAGCTGGATGATTCCTTAAAAAAATCCTCCCGTCTAGGGAGGATTTTATTTATATCGCTTTCTCGCTGCCGATGACGGAATATTCATTTGATCGCGATATTTTGCCACGGTGCGTCTCGAGATTTGGATGCCGTGTTGTTCATACAGCAAATCGACAAGCTTTTGGTCTGAAAGCGGTTTTGTTTTGTCCTCTTGATTGATCAGGTTTTCCAGATGCGTTTTGACTGCATAATTCGACGCATCTCCATCACCTGAAGCCTCGGCTTTTGCTGAGAAAAAGAGTTTCATCTCAAACAGCCCGTAAGGCGTTTGTATTGTTTTCCCTTTAATGGCCCGGCTCACAGTTGATTCATGAAGGCTTAGACAGTCCGCCACCTCTCTGAGAGTCAGCGGCTTCATTGCGCTTCGCCCTTTCAGAAAGAAATCCTTTTGGCGTGTGATCAGTTCATTGATAATTCTCGTGATTGTCTGTTTTCGCTGCCTCAGCGCGCGGCTCAGCCAGCGCCACTCCTGATATTTCGCAGATAAATAGGAGACAGTATCCTGACAGGAGCCGGATGATAAAAGCGTTCTGTACTGCGGATGCAGATCGATCTCGGGAAACGAGCGGGTATTCAGTTCCGCTGCGATGTGCCCGTTTTTTACAGTGATAAAAATGTCAGGCTCAATATACACATCTTGCTCTGGCCGGGCAAACAGAAGGCCAGGTCTAGGATGAAGAGCCGCGATATCATCTGAGATATCTTGAATGGTATGAAGCGGAATTCCCGTCTCTACTGAAAGCGCTTTCCATTTTTTTTGCGCAAAAGCATCAAAATGAGCTGAAACCAGCATTTCCGCTTGTTCATTTCTGTTCGGCAGCCGCTGTAATTGAAGAAGGATGCATTCCTGCAAAGATCTCGCACCGATTCCAGCCGGTTCTAATGACTGGAGTTTTGCCAAAACAGCCTCCGCTTCCTTGGCCGATACAGATAATCGCCGTGCTGCCTCCTCTATATCTTCTTCCAAGTACCCGTTTGAATCAAGCGAATGAATCAGATAATTAAAAATCTTTTTTTCAGTGTTTGTCAGATTCATATCGAGTGACTGCTGTTTTAACGCATCCTGCAATGTTTTTTGCGGATTACTTAATTGAAGGCCCGCTTCCTGTGCATTCATCCTGTTTTTGTTTGTTTTATGGTAAGATAGTGGCGGTGTGTCTGTTTCCTTTCGTTCAATAAGAGGGTTTTCCAGTGAGAGCTCATCAATGTACTCGGCGAGTTCTGCCGAATGATAGCCAAGCAGCGTGATGGCCTGCCTGAGCTCCTGTGTCAGTTGAGGCTTTAATACTTGTACTTGCTGAAGTTTCATATCCATCTTGCTCACTCCCCTTTCTTCATTGTACATGATTGAGATCACACCGTATACATTTATGAAAAAGGAGCTGCCAAAGAAATGTCTGAACTTTTTTCCGTCCCTTATTTTATTGAGAATTTAAAACAGCATATTGAAATGAATCAGTCTGAGGATAAAATCCACGCGATGAACAGCTACTACCGTTCCGTCGTCTCAACACTAGTGCAGGACCAGCTGACGAAAAACGCAGTTGTCCTGAAACGGATTCAGCATTTAGATGAAGCATACAACAAAGTCAAACGTGGAGAATCAAAATAAACCTTCCGCTCACATGTGAGCAGGAAGGTTTTCCTTCTTTGAGGCGTGCTGGATGAGACGGGTGCTTGGCACGCCTTCCATCCAGGTATGAAAGTAATTGGCGTTTTTCCCGTAGGAATTATCAATGACCGTGTTTTCTTTTTGAAGAAGAGAAGACAGGATGTGGCCGTGCAGCCTTGATGTTTCCACCGATTCGTAACGGCTGAAAAACCGAATCGCTTTTTGGACGATATAATCCGAGTATTTTTCCCATATATACGCAATGGGCAAAGGGTTGCCTGCTTTTTTATTCAAGACGTTCAGCGTTTGGAGAAAAGCAATCGTCCGGCGGTCTGAAGCTGACAGCACCGTGCGCCAGTCGTAGCTTTCCGCTTCTGCGTGTTCCTGAAGCGCCTGGTTTGCTTCATGATCTGTTCGGATAAATCTCAGCTTTTGATTGGACGGCTGCTGCGTGGGAATGACGGGAAACAGCTGATGAGCCATATCAGGCAGAAGCTGAATGTGATTTGTTGTAAAATAGGCCTGTGCCGTAGCATAGGAGGCTTTTTCCCTTGTCATGATGTGAAGGTTCGCATGCTTAGAAAATATCTCTGCCGTCCGTTTGAGGTTGTCTTTGTTTTGAAAATAAATCGATTGCGGCAGGATCACAATTTTGTGGTTCGGATAGGTTTGAACGATTTTCTCTCTAAAGCCTTGATAGTACGGATACAGATCCCCGAAGTTTCCGCCTCCCTGGCAGACGATGATGAGATTCGGATCAAGCTTTCGCCCGATTGGGAAATTGTCTGGATTCCAGCGTTTTCTGACCCGAATCCCGTGTTCTTTAAAGAAGACTTCTGTTCCTTTCATAATAAATAAATCCCCTACATTCCCATATAGAGGATAGTCAGCATATATAATCTCTGATTGTTTCGGAATGACGTCGAGCAGCCCGGACAGTTTCTGTTTCAGGCTGATCATCGAATGCTTGCTGTCCATTTCTTCACCTCGGCAGTTTGGAATAAGTGCAGTAGCACTTCAATGACCCGGTCTTGCTCATCTTCTGTCATATTGGACCCCGATGGGAGACAGATTCCTCGCTTGAACAAATCTTCGCATACGCTTCCTGTATCTTCATAAGAATAAAATAAAGCCGGATTGAACAGCGGCTGGGTATGGAGCGGCTTCCACAGCGGACGGGCTTCAATGTTTTCTTCAGCAAGACGTTGAACTACGTCATATGGGCTGAGCCCGTTATCAAGTGTGAGCGTGGTGAGCCAGCGATTGGATACGCCGGCTGCGTACTCCGGCATAAAGCGGACGCCGTCTATGTGACCGAGCGCATTTTTGTATCTCGTGAAAATGGTCCTTCTTTTCTCCACTCGCTCATCCAGCACCTCAAGCTGGGCAATGCCGACGCCGGCTAAGATATTGCTCAGCCTGTAATTATGTCCAATTTCACTGTGATGATAATGAACAGCTGGCTCTCGTGCCTGCGAAGCGAGAAATCTTGCTTTTTCAATTGCGGCTTCATCATTTGAAACGAGCATCCCTCCCCCTGATGTGGTGATGATTTTGTTCCCGTTAAATGAAAAAATGCCGAAGCGCCCGAATGTTCCGCTTTGCTTCCCTTTATAGACTGTGCCGAGAGATTCGGCTGCGTCCTCAATGACAGGAACTCCGTATGCATCACACAGGCTTACGATTTCATCCATTTTCGCGCTCTGCCCATATAGATTGACGGCAATAACCGCTTTTGGCAGTGTTCCGTTTCTTTTCGCTTCCTCCAATGCTCTTTCAAGGGCTGTCGGCGACATATTCCACGTATCAGGCTCAGAATCAATAAAAACGGGCACCGCTTTTTCATATAAAATCGGATTGGCGGTTGCTACAAATGTGAAGGACTGGCAAAACACGCTGTCACCTTCTTTTACCTCAAGCAAACGCAGGGCCAGATGAATCGCCGCCGTTCCTGAGCTGACCGCAGCTGCTGCTTTTACACCGACTCGTTCTGCCAGCTGTTCTTCAAATGAATTCACGAGCGGCCCAAGCGGCGCGATCCAGTTTGAGCGAAAGGCTTCTGAAATATAGTGCTGCTCCCTGCCGCTCATATGAGGGGGAGATAAGTAGATTTTTTTATGCATAGAATCATCCTTTGTTTGATGTTTGAATGGAAGAAATGATGCGTGCCGGAGCACCGGCCGCCGTTACCCTGTCCGGTATGGGACGGATCACCGCGGAGCCGGCGCCGACAATGCTCCAAGCCCCGATTGTGATCTGCGGTATGACGGATGCACCAGTTCCGACGTGAGCGCCTTCCTGAACGGAAACCGCTCCTGACAGCGTGACACGCGGGGACAGATGAACGTAATCGCTGATTTGATTGTCGTGCTCTGCCACTGCACCCGTATTGATGATGCAATGAGCGCCGATGCGCGCATCCGCCTGAATGATCGCGCCCGCCATAATCACTGTCCCTTCCCCGATGACAGCCGACTTGCTGACGATGGCTGACGGGTGAATCAATGTAATAAAATCATCTTTCCTCAGTCCCAGTCGCACCGCCAGCTGTTTTCTGACACTGTTCTTTCCAACAGCAATCAGAAACAGCACATCAGGAATGAGCCTGCGCAGTTCAGTAACGGCTTCCGGCGGTCCTGTGTACCATTCTTTTCCGCCTTCGAACGTTTTGAATTTATCATCCAGCACCGCGGCTAAGCGCGTATCTGAGCGGGCGTTTATCAGCTCTCTGATCACCTTTCCGTGTCCGCCGTCACCCACAATGGCCACGTTTTTCATGAGGACACATCTCCGCTTCCGGTAAACCGTTCCGCGGTCACATGATTGGTTTGCTGAATCCCTTCTGAAACAAGGACCTTTCGCACCGTCAAACATAAAATTTTCAAATCGAGAAAAAATGACCGGTTGTCAACGTACCATACATCTAATTCAAATTTCTTTTCCCAGGAAATCGCGTTTCTGCCATTGATTTGCGCCCAGCCTGTGATACCCGGCTTCACCTCATGGCGCCGTGCCTGTTTTTCTGTATAAAGAGGCAGATAGTCCATCAAAAGCGGCCGCGGCCCGACAAGGCTAAGATCGCCCTTCAGGACATTCAGGAGCTGCGGAAGCTCATCAATGCTCAGCTTTCTGATCAGCCTGCCCGTTTTCGTCAGCCGGACTTCATCTGGCAGCAGATTTCCCTCACTGTCCCGTTCATCCGTCATTGTCCGGAACTTATATAAGGTGAACGGTTTGCCGTGCAGGCCTGGCCTTACTTGCTTAAAGAAGACAGGTGATCCTATTTTCAGCCTGACAACGGCGATGGTGAACAGAATGATCACACTCGTACAGCACAACAAAAAAATGGCGGCCGTCAGATCAAAAAGTCGTTTCAGGATCAAAGATTCACAGCTCCTTTCGTTTTTCGAAACCGTTTTAGTATCAGCTGTCTTTCCTCTTTTGTACAAACGAGCATAAAAGCGAAAACAGCGTAACAAAAGCTGACTGTCACTCCCGTCGCTATCAGTGACGGCCAGCTGTCAATCTTCACAACGAACTGAATTGCCTTACAGACCGTCCAGGCAAATACAGCGGCTGAAAGAGGCCCGATTATGCCTTTAAAGAACACGTGCTTTTTGTAGCCTGTAATGCGGGATACGTAAAGCGGCGTAAAGATGGCATTTTTTAAAATAAGAGAAATGGCCCCTGCCAATGTTATGCCGTACAGACCGAGATGAGCCGGCCCGCTCAGCGTGACCGCCAGCACCACATTCACCGCACCTAACAGCAGGGTAACAATCGCCGGTGTTTTTTGTTGATTAAAAGCGGTCCATATATAAAACAGCGGCATAAAGGCGAGGCTGACAACCAAGTATCCGGCATGAATAAATAAAAGCGGTGCTATTGTTGAAAAGGACGGTCCGAGCCAGATTGTCAGAAAAGGTCCCGCCAATCCGCCCAATAAGGCAGCAGGAAGTGCAAGCAAAAGACCATTGAGCCTTACTGCCTTATTGGCGTAATTCATCAATCCTTCCATATCGCCTTTTGAATAATATGAAGTCATGATGGGCGCAAACAGGGATGCGACCGTTCCGGCCAAGCTGCGCAAAAGCAGCGGAAACTGGATAATCGCCGCGTATTTCCCGGATGCAGACGCCCCCAGCATCAAATTGGCGGTTAACAGATCAATCTGCAAAAAAAGCAGGACGCCGATTTGATTGACGGAGCTCCATGCGCCCGCTTGAAACAGCTCCTTGCTTGTGCGGAATGAAAGATCCTTCATACGAAACGAAAACCACGGAATCAGCTTTTTGAAGAAATAGAAAGACAGCACAGACGCAATAACAGCACCAGCTAAAGCTGCAAGCTGGATCTGCCAGATTTTCGGCGCAAAGCATGCAAACAGGAGCAGCACAGACAGCACCCGTATAAGCATTTGCACCGCCTGAATGGAACTGGTGATATAAAGGCGGTTGGCATAAAATGGTGCAGCGCCGAAACCCGCCATCAGAAACGTTAAAATAAACAGCAAACTGCCGATTAAAATCGACAAACGCACATCAGCCAAAAGCGCTTGCGGCACATTCATGACGCGGTCAATAAAAAAAGCCGAACCCGCAAGCGGCAGCAAGAGCAGCAATGAAATCAAAACAGAGGCCGCTAAATAATTGCTGATATACGCATTTGCTTTCTCCCGCTCTCCCCTGTGGGCAGCAACAGAAAAGAACCGAACGACAACCGAGCTGAGCGCCACGGTAATAATCGAAAAGTAATTAATCACATTTTGTGTCAAGTGAACAAAGCCAAACGCTTCCACACCGAGCGTTTTGACAATAAAAGGCGTCATCCAAACCGATAGGAAAACGGACAAGAGAAAAGCCGTGAGATTAGCGCTGAAGTTTATTGTGAATTTCATGCTTGCTTCGCACTGCCTTTCATTGTCCCCCGATGCTCGAAAAACAGCTTGATGAGAAAAGTGAGCCGCCATTTACACAGTGCTAATACCAAGCGCTCTCCTCTTAATAATTTCTCATGCTGAAACGGTGTATGTCTGACAGCCTGCCGCACCATGTCATAGGATAAAATCTGCCTGATCTTCTTTTTGATGTCTTTCGGCGAATTCGGAGAAGCACAGGCATTTGCCAAAAGCATCGGAAGCTGGTGCCTGCAAATGTACACATTCAAATCTTCTTGGCATGCGCCTGCTAAGCCATAGTGATTGTAGAATGCGATTTTAGCTTGATATTGTTTTTGAAGATGTTCATCCATCGCCGGCTTATAAGGGATTTCTGTCAGGCTGTTCGGGTTTTCACGATAAATGTACAATCCCTCATCAAGCATTTTCACCCGCTCCGCTTCGCAAAAAGCGGACAAATTGAAGGGAGAGTCTTCAGCAAAACGGATGTCTTCATCAAACATCAGATTCGCCCTATCAAAAAGCTCACGGCGGTAAAGATAACGCCATACATACCAGATAAATCTCGTTTCGTGAGCATGTTTAAGCCGTTCAGTCATTTCTCGTTTTGTCAGCACGCGGTTTGCCTCAAGCTGCGGCGGCACATAAGTCCGCCTGTCCGATGACTGTTTGTAAAAACCGCATCCGACGATGTCGAGCCGATTTTCCTCCGCTTCTTCAGCCAGTCTCTGGAACATGGAGGAAGATACATAATCGTCTCCGTCTACAAAGCCGATGTAAGTGCCCCGCGCGGCCTTTATTCCCGTATTTCGCGCTGAACTAAGCCCGCCGTTTGCCTGATGAATGACCCGGATTCTCGCATCCCGTTTTGCATAGTCCTCTGCAATCTCGCCTGAACGATCCGGTGTTCCGTCATTCACGAGGATGATTTCAATATCAGAAAGCGTTTGACGAAGCAAAGAATCAATGCACTCCCCTATAAATGGTTCAACATTATACATCGGGACAATAATGCTGACGAGCGGGGTCATTGCGCTTCACCGCTGATTTTGTCACGCAGACCTTTAAAATACACATCTCTCGGAAAGCCTGCACGGGATGTTTCTTTTGTTAAAAGCTCATTGACTGCGGCTGTTACGCGCTCTGGCTCCGGATGTTCTATCAGCTTCATGAACGGGATGTCTTTAAGCCATTGATAGCCCTCCATCACCTTATGGTCAAAGGAGCGAATGACAACACACGGCGTTCCTGTCAGCGCGCAAAAAATCATGCCATGAAGCCTGTCAGTGACGACGGCTTCTGCGCTTTGCAGCTTAGACCACAGCGCTTCAAGTTCATGTTCGCGTGTATCGCGGCTGACCCGACGGCCGATCGTTGTCTTAAAGGATTTGATCTCGCCGAATTCCTCACATAGCGCAGCCTTAACCCGGTTCCTCTGCTCCTCCTGAAGCACGCTTTCCTGATCCTCGCGCAAACACATATAAACCCCTTCGCGTTCTGCGGGGGCCTTGCTTCTGTCTAAATACAGCACCATGTCCGGCTGTTTCAAAATTATTTTTTCTTGAAAATGCTGTTTCATAAATTGATACGTTGTTTCATCCCGCGCCATCAGCAACAGGCCGGGGTGCGCATTATAAATTTTCTGTGCCCGTTTCAGCTCTTTGCGCCCCTTTTTCGTGTCAGAAAAATGAGCCGTTGCCGGAAGCTGGACAACCCGAAAGTCATGGAATGTTTTAATGATGAAGCGGCGCGTCCACTCCTCATAACGGTATAAATCCCCCATATTTCCGCCGCCGATGATAAAGACCATATCCTCCGGATGGCGCGAGCGGATCAGGTTTTTTGCTGATTTGTAAATGTCCTTCATATCGACCTCGACGATGTCAAAGTCCGGGTATTCTTGCTCAAGAAATGCCTTGCTGGCATAAGCAATTGCGTGATCTCCCAAATTGTCATGGGACGGCAGCAGGGTCAGTATGATTTTTTTCTGATGTGCTGCGGCCTTTACCGGTTGATCTGCCGCTCCCAGCCAATATTGGGACGGGTATTTGACCTTTAGCAGCAGCCATTCTGCAAAATTGATTTTCAACGATTGTAACGACATGTCCTCACCCTCTGTTTCTCATTTTGTACTCGATCACCCGCTGATACACAGCCGATGCCATAGCGACGAACGGAATCATTCTGTATTTCGCCATCAGAAGCAGGCATGACCGTTTTGCGTCAAAAGGAGCAGTACCCGTTTTTGAAAGACTTTCTTGAAACACCGGGTCCGCGCATATCACGCCAACATTTCTAAACTTTTCAAACAGCCGGCGGCTTCCGCTCGTTTTCCATTCATTCAGCATACAGATGCTGCTGTGAAGAACGATAAAGGTATCAAGCTCCTTGCGATACTCCTCCAGTTTGTTGTTCTCCTGTAAAAACGCCGCATTCGCCTCATACAGCGCAAGTCCTGATTTAAACAATTTTTTCTGATAGCGCTGCACAATGGAGGAAAGGTGAATTCGGTAATGATAGAGCGGCGTTTTTACGTAGGCTACTGAGCGGGCGAAAAAATGAGCCCTGAAGCTGAAAAACTGATCCTCGACATGCTCCAGCTCTCCTCGGAGCGGAAACGACAGCCGATGGGCTTCAATCATGCTTCTTCTGTACAGTTTGTTCCATGAAAACCCTCTGACCTTCCCTTCGAATAACGCCTTGATATAGTGCTCCTTCGGCTGATCCTGATAGGTTTGGGCAATGTCAGAGTCCATGGTTTTGCCAGTGTCCTCAAACTCTGCGGCGTAATTGCAAATGACCAGATCAGTTTCATCGCCTGCTGCCCGGAGCATCTGCTCGCAATAATCAGGCTCAATCCAATCGTCTGAATCGATAAACGCGATAAATTCGCCGCGTGCTGCCTCAATGCCTTTATTCCGAACCGCACCGAGACCCTGGTTCTCCTGATGAATCACCTTGAACCTGTTGTCCATTTTGGCGTATTCTTCTGCAATATCCGGGCTTGCGTCTGCTGAACCGTCATTAACAATGATGATTTCTATATTGTCCACTGTCTGGTTCCGCAGTGATTCGAGACACGTTCTGATATATGTTTCTGTGTTATAAACAGCGACTAACAGACTAACCGCAGGTGTTTCCATAATGACCGGCTCCTCTTGCATAAATTACCGGGAAAAAATCGTTCTGTAAGGCAGAACGGATGAATCAACCGGCATAAGCAAATAACTGTAAAGAAAATAACAAACAACAATAGCGATATAGATAAGGGCGTTCGATTTTTCATCAAATATCCTGACAAAATAAGGGACTAAGATCATTTGATACAGACCGAAATAAATATTGAATCTGGCAAAAATCACGTCCTTTGTGGCCAAAAGGCCGAACAAAAAACCAAGCAGGCACAAATTGACTACAATATCGATTTGCGGCCACAGACTCCGCAATCGTTCTTTATAGCAAAATGCAAGGAACAGCGGCAGAACCAACACAGCGATTTTGATCACATTCATTCCATTTGTGTTCGTCATGAGCCATTTTTCATAATGGCTGTATGAGCTGTTTTCAAGTACAACGACAAACACAGAAATAAATTTTTGATATAAAAATGTCATGCCGAGAAATAAAGCGGATAGGCCGAATATCGCCGGTGACCAGGCTTTTCTTCTGACAATAAAGTACACTGGAATCATAATCAGCGCCGACGAATGAAAGAGAGAGCTGACCAGCACAATCAGGAAATATCGCTTCCAGTTCCCGCTGATGATATAACGGATCGCCCAAAACAAAGCAGCTGCGACCATGTATTGCCTGATGCCGTTAAAAGACGCGTAGTAATGAAAGGTTCCCAAAAACAAAAAGACACTCAGCTCAAACGGCCTGCCATAGTCGGCGAGTGTCTTCATAATAAAGCTGTAGGTCACGACCGCCACCGTAAAATACATGATTTGAGGATCTTCCGTGATGAAATTCATCAGCCAAAGGAGTGCGGTAAACCCCGGATCTGTCGCTGTTTTCGCAGTGCCGAAACCGAATATCTGCCACACATTTTGATAATCGCCCGCCAATTCGTACAGCAGCGTGTACGTCTGAAAATCCGTGCCGACTCGATAGCGGAGACCTGACACGAGCACAAGTGAAGCGAGCGGAATCCAGATCAAAAGCTTATTCGGCCGATACCCCGTGGCAAGCGAATCGTCACGGCCGCCGCACATTTTAGCGAACCAAGACCAAATAAATACAATCCCCATATTGACGGCATATACAATCATCGGTCATGGTCCTTTTCCGTGCTGATGTTGTATACATTCAGCAGCGCTCCTACATTTTGCTGTGCATCGTAGCCAAGTTGAGCGAGTGTTTCTTTGATGAACTCACGCTTCGGCCTGCCTGCGGCGGCCGCCCTTGCAATGGTTTCAGCCCAGACGCTGATCGGCTCAGAAAGACTTAATCTTGTGACAAGCCCGAGACCGGCGTCGACTTTTTCTGTAATGCTGTCTGAAATGATGCATGGAAGCCCCGACGCCTGTGCTTCCACAAGCACAACCGGCAAGCCTTCGTACAGAGACGGCATGACAAATACATCAAATGTGCGCATCAATTCATGGATCCGTTCTTCCGTGCCTAAAAAGAGGACGTCTGAAAGCAAATTCTGCTGCCGCGCCTCCTCCTCTATCTCCCCGCGCAACGGCCCGTCTCCCGCCAGAACGAGCTGAAAGCGAACGCCTCTTTCTTTGAGATGTGCGGCAAGTTTAAGCAGGAACGCGTGGTTTTTCACTTCATGAAACCGGGCCACATGGCCAATGATGAGCCGGTCGGCTGCAATGCCGCGTGCTGCTTTTTCTTCATCAGCCGCCTGCCCATTTGGGGCGAACAACTCAAGGTCAATCCCATTCGGAAGAAGGTGAACACGCTCCCGCTCCATATTGGACTGTCCAAATAAAAACCTGCCCGCATCCTCTCCGCAGGCACACAGCGCTGTCGCATTCGCCAAGATGAGCCGCCTGAACACCATCAGCTGCAAGCGATCCTTCCAATTGAAGCCGGTCTTCCAAGACGTATTGTGGGAATGGCATACCCTGACCGGCACTCCGGCGAGCCTTGCCGCAAGGGCGATAAAGCCCGTTTGGAAATCCGTGTGCGCATGAACGGCGCTGAACGGCCCGTTTTCTTTTATCGCGTTTCTCACATTCCTCACAAATGTAAGGGGATTGCTTTGCCCAATGCTCGGGACATAAAAAAGCCGCCCGCCTAAAGATAAAATCTCTTCATCATAAGCGCACGGATCATTTCGATACGTTAAAAAGTCAAATTGCACTTTGCTTTTGTCCATCTTCCGATATAAATTCATTACCATGGTTTCCGCGCCGCCCCTGTTCATGCCGCTGAGAACATGGAGCACGCGCTTTTGGCTGCTATTCATGCTTGACAAGCCCTTCCTTTTGGTTCATCACTCTTTTTTTGTGGTAGCGATTCATCACGGCTGCAGGCATAAACGCGCGGATTAACGGTTTTGCGATATATATGTAATCAGATAAAGGAAGCTTCAAGCGTCTGCACGCCTGATAGACAAGAATGGCATTGTCGATTGAATACGTAAATGACCGCCGTTTGAATGCATCGCTGTCTTCCCTCACTTTATACAAGGCTTCCTGAAGATTATAGCCCCTGAAGCCCTCTTCAAAAAAGCGAAGCCACAAATCAATATCTTCCATTCGTCTCGTTCGCCGCACCGACCGATAGCCTTTCAGCGTGCGGTAGGAACTCGCTCTCATCATAATCGTGCCGTGGCAAAATGGGGTCCCTTTTGCCATGATGCCCGGCTCCGGAACAGAAGGCAGAATGCGGGTGCCTCTTACGCCAAATTCATCAAACACAAGCATGCCGGTGCCAACCACCTGATAGTGTCGGTGCTTTTCTAAAAACGCGACCTGCTTTTCCAGGCGGCGCGGGAACGAAAGATCATCTCCGTCTTGACGTGCGATATAATCTCCTGTCGCATGCGAAAGACAATGATTTAATGATGCGGCAAGCCGCTTGTTTGTTTTGTTTTGAATCAGTTTGATGCGGTCGCTGTAATGAGCGGCATACTGCTTCGCGATACGGAGCGTGCCGTCTGTTGACGCATCATCGCACAAAATCAGCTCCCAATTTTTATAGGATTGGCTGAGAATGGATTCTATGCTTTCTGCCAAAGTGCGTTCGCAATTATAAATGCCCATAATGACAGAAACTTTCGGTCCTGAGTTCATACGCTTTTCTCCTTTGTATCCATATCCATGTAGGCGGAATAAATATCTGCCATTTCTTCCACCGTTCGCGCCTCCGAGAAGCGCAAGGCTGTTTTTCGGCCTTCCTGTCCCAGCTTTCGGCAGAGCTCCGGCTTATGGTAAAGCTGTTCAATCCGGCGGGCAAAAGCAGCACTGTCACCAATTTTGATCAGAAAACCGTTTTCTCCGTCGCGGATGATTTCCCGATGCCCGCGATTATCTGTGGCGATCGCCGGTTTTTCTGCCGCCATTCCCTCAAGCACATTCATGCCGAGGCCCTCTCTAATGCTGGATGCGACAGATATATCCGCAAGCTGAATCAGCTCTTGTATGTCGCTGCAAAAGCCGTAAAAACAGACATTGGCGGAAGCGCCAAGCTTTTCAGCCAACGTTTGATACGTTTGTTCCATTGCCCCTTCCCCGGCAAACACAAGGCGAAGCGAGGGAATTTTTTCTTTTAGCAAGGCTGCGGCTTCAATTAACTGCTTCTGGTTTTTGTTCAGATTGAGCTCAGCTGGATAAACCAATATAAAATCATCTTCACGGAACCCGTGCTTTTCTCTGAGTCTTTGCTGCTCTATCGGACTGACAGGCCGGAAACGCTCTGTGTTGACGCCAATGCCGTGAATTTTCTGCGTCCTTCCGCCCGGCCTTTGAAGTCCTTTCGCCCGTTTATAATCCTCTTCATTAATCGTAATCAGGCAGTCCGTATATGCTGAAAGCCATTTCTCGACCGGATAGTAAAGAAGCCAATTTTTCATTGGTGCTCCTTTGCAGAAGTGAAATCCGTGCGCTGTGTACAGCACCTTTGTTCCGTGCCGCCGTGCCTGCCTCGCCGCCAGTCTGGCGAGAACACCGCCGACCGGTGTATGGCAATGGACAATATCGTATTCATAGGTGTCGATCACTTTCTTCAGCTGCCTATAAACGGCCAGGTTCTGAGGGTTAAAAGGTGACCTGCGAATCGGGATGGAGAATTTCTCATCCACATACGGCAGCTTGGTTTGTCCGTTCGCGGCGACATGAACCTCCCAGCCCATTTGCTTGAACCATTTAAAATAAGGGAGGTGAAAGGCCTTAAAATGATAATCAACAGTCGCGCAAAACAATATCTTTTTCGTCATTTTCACTCCCCCTAATGAACGCTGGCAGCCGTCATTTTGTCTGATGTATTGATTGCCGCAAACAGCCTCGCTCTCAGGTCGGCTTCCGACAGTTCAGTGAAATCCTCGATAAAGCGCATCAGCACCGGCCAGTCGCCGTCTACCGCTTTGCCGATATGAATTTTTGGAAAGACTTGTTCAGCGTGGACTTCATTTTTGTTCAGTAATTCTTCATACATTTTTTCGCCCGGACGAATGCCTGTGAATTCGATCGGAACCTGCTCAGTCGTGTAGCCGGACAAATGAATGAGGTTTTTGGCAAGATCCACAATCTTTACGGGCTCTCCCATATCGAGAACGAAAATCTGACGCCCTTTCGCCAGTGCCCCAGCCTGAATCACAAGCCTTGATGCCTCGGGAATCGTCATGAAATAGCGGGTCATTGCCGGATGTGTTACTGTCACCGGGCCGCCTTTTTCAATCTGTTTTTTGAAAATTGGAATGACGCTGCCGCGGCTCCCGAGTACATTGCCGAAGCGAACAGCGACAAATTTGGTTCTGCTGACTTTCCCAAGATTCATAATAATCATCTCTGCGAATCGTTTTGTCGCCCCCATTACATTGGCTGGGTTCACCGCTTTGTCCGATGAAATCAGCACGAATGTCTCTGTTCCCGACATATCGGCTGCTTCCGCGACATTTTTTGTTCCGATAATATTGTTTTTGACCGCCTCTTCAGGATTGTGTTCCATTAAAGGCACATGCTTATGGGCAGCTGCATGATAGACAACATGCGGCTCGTATTTTTTCATCAAGGTAAACATTTTATCGCGGTCCTGCACATCAGCGATTTCCGTATGGAACACAATGTGTTTGCCGAATCGTCCGTTCAGCTCTGTATAAATCGAATGAATGCTGTTTTCCCCATGGCCGAGCAGAATAATTTCCTTAGGCTGAAACGCGCTGATCTGACGGCAGATTTCCGAGCCGATTGATCCGCCCGCTCCCGTGACGAGAACTGTTTTTCCTTTGATGCGGTTCGAAATTTCGCTAGTGTCGAGGGTTACCGGCTTTCTGCCGAGCAAGTCCTCAGCTTTTACATCTCTGATTTGTCCGGCAGTTCGTGTGCCAAGCAGCATTTCATCAAAATGAGGCATAATTTTAATGCTTACTCCTGTTCGCACACATTCTTTATATAACACCTGAAGCTCATGGGTGCGGAGTGAAGGAATGGCAATAATAATATAATTAATTTTGAGCTTTTGCACCGCAGGCATGATACTTTCTTTACCGCCGATTACGGGCAGTCCCATAATTTCTAATTTATGCTTCGTTTGGTCGTCATCAATAAAAGCGACAGGTATGATATCAGGTTCATCTTTCGAAAGCAGCTGCCTGACCATCAGAGTCCCACCTGAGCCCGCCCCGATAATCAGCGCGCGGGACGAGGCGCAGCGTTTTTTCCTGATGCTTTCGTTTAATACTCTGGATAAAATACGGGTCCCTCCAATAGACAAAAGCTGAAGCACCCAGCACGCGGTTAACAGACGGAAGAACATCGTGTGATACACAGCATACTGAATGATACCGGTCACAGCGGCGGAAAGCGTAATGCCCTTAAGCAGGACAATCAGCTCGCCGAGTCCGGTGTATGTCCACACCTGTTTATACTGATTGAACAGGAAAGCACACACATGATAGCTGAGGAGCAAGCTGACAGCGGTAAGCAGTAATGCTCCGGAGTCATAAAATTGATAGGAATCTTTTAAAAATTGATATCCTGCAATAACTGAATTTAAAACGAGGTAAGTATCCAGCGCAATAATCATTGACAGTCTTCTCCGGTAACTCAACCTTTTCCCCCCTAATTCTTTTATCGGTTTAGCTGCGGCGGTTTTCGTCTCTCCAAAAAATCGGCAGCAGCTAAACCGACAATACGTCCTATGTATATATCAGATAAGTGGGCATTTAACCCATCCTCACGCCCCGCCAGCGACGACCAGCATCTAAGGCAGCAACTTCAGCTGCCCACAGCAGAGCCGAGTGCCTCCATTGATACAGGTCAGGAGACATCACCTTTACAAAAACTAGTAGGAATAGTGTTCCGATTTTTTCATTTTCTTTTTGTTTAAAAGAGCGCCTAACAGCTTCGCATTGGATTGTTCCAGTGCATCTTTTGCTTTCAGAACGGTATCGGTTTTTGTTTTTCCGCTTAAAACGACGAGCACGCTGCCGTCTGTTTGATTTGCTAGAATCTGAGCATCTGCAACAGCCAAAAGCGGAGGGGAATCAAAGATGACGAGGCTGAATTGTTCATAGATCTCAGATATTAAGTCTCCCATTGCTTTTGAAGACAGCAGTTCTGCCGGATTTGGCGGGGTCGGCCCGCTTGTCAGTACATATAAGTTATCGATCGGCGTCTTTTGCACCGTCTCACTGAGTGAAGCATTGCCGACCAGCACATTTGTCAGCCCGGTTACATTATCAACCTGAAACGTCTGATTGATGGTCGGCTTTCTTAAATCGGCATCCACCAGCAGTACTTTCTTTTCCTGCTGCTGCGCAAAGACAGCCGCAAGATTCGCTGCACTGAACGATTTACCTTCACCAGGCACAGAGGAGGTGACGAGGATAGATCGCAAGTTGGTCTGGACAGATGAGAACTCAATGTTTGTCCGAATGGTGCGATATTGTTCCGCAACAACTGATTTATTGTGTAAAACAGATATTTGAGCCAAACCTCGCCTTGCTTTCTTTTTTCTAAAGATCACTCGCTTCACTCCCCGAAATGTTTTATCCCGCGATTCCGCCCTTTGTGGACATCAGGAACGGAGCCTAAGCATGGCAATCCGGTTCTCTCGCTGAGCTGCCGTGCGCTTTTGCATGTATCATCGAGAAAATGCAGAAAAAATGCCAGTGTAATGCCGCCCATGACAGCAGCGCCAAAAGCCATGACCATATTTCGCAGCCTGGCCGGCTTGATCATCGGGCTTTCAGAAGCCTTCGCCTCTGATAATATATGTACGCCTTGTACATTCATTCTTTCATCTACTTCTTTTTCAAACTTGTTCACTAACGTGTTCGCAATCTCAGCTGCTTTCGCCGGATCGTGATCCTGAACGGCAACGTTGATTATTTCTGATTCATTTTCACTGCTGGTAACCACTTTTCCTTTCAGCGAGGAAGCCGATTCAGATAGGTGCAATTCCGCCTTAACTTCTTCCATCAAGGCAGTGCTTTTCATAATCGATTGGAACGTGCTGCTATACTGAAGATTTCGCTGGATGTCACTGAGATTCGAGTTTTCTTCACCGTCTGATTCATGAACCAGCACCTGTGTCGACGCCTGGTAGGTCGGTGAAATGACCTTAAATTGCACAAAACCCATAATAAGGGTGACGCCGATTGTGATGAGCAGAATCAGCACGAATCTGTGTCTGACAATCGCATATAATTCTTTGAAACTCATATTCTCATTCATGTATTCATAGCCTTCAGCCTTCCCGCGGCTGGCTTCCCGCGCCCCTTTCTGTTAATGATTGGATTATAAAAGAAAACGTTATTATTTAAAAATTGCAAAATAAGCCAATAAGTTCTCTTTAGAGAACAAAAACGTGATTTTCCTCTAATTTACTGCACTTCCCTTATTATTTTAAATTTTATAAAGAACGAAAAATTCCTTATAATGAACGAAATAACGACAGGAATAGAGGAGAATTTCATATTATGATTGGAAGAATTATCCGTTTGTACCGTAAAAGAAAAGGCTATTCTATTAATCAGCTGGCTGTTGAGTCAGGCGTATCCAAATCCTATTTAAGCAAGATTGAAAGAGGCGTTCACACGAATCCGTCCGTTCAATTTTTAAAAAAAGTTTCTGCCACACTGGAAGTTGAATTAACAGAATTATTTGACGCAGAAACAATGATGTATGAAAAAATCAGCGGCGGTGAAGAAGAATGGCGCGTACATTTAGTGCAAGCCGTACAAGCCGGGATGGAAAAGGAAGAATTGTTCACTTTTACGAACAGGCTGAAGAAAGAACAGCCTGAAACTGCCTCTTACCGCAACCGCAAACTGACAGAATCCAATATAGAAGAATGGAAAGCGCTGATGGCGGAAGCAAGAGAAATCGGCTTGACTGTCCATGAAGTCAAATCCTTTTTAAAAACAATGGGAAGATGATGATCGGTTAAGGGCTAACGTTCGCATCTGTAGGGTAAATCTGTTTATAATGGGGGAAAAAGGGAGAGAACACGATGACTCATCAAATAGTAACGACTCAATACGGCAAAGTAAAGGGCACAACGGAAAACGGCGTACATAAGTGGAAAGGAATCCCCTATGCCAAGCCGCCTGTCGGACAATGGCGTTTTAAAGCACCTGAGCCGCCTGAAGTGTGGGAAGATGTCCTTGATGCCACAGCGTACGGCCCTATTTGCCCGCAGCCGTCTGATTTGCTCTCACTTTCGTATACTGAGCTGCCCCGCCAGTCCGAGGATTGCTTGTTTGTCAATGTATTTGCGCCTGACACTCCAAGCCAAAACCTTCCTGTCATGGTGTGGATTCACGGAGGCGCTTTTTATCTTGGAGCGGGCAGTGAGCCATTGTATGACGGATCAAAACTTGCGGCGCAGGGAGAGGTCATTGTCGTTACACTGAACTATCGGCTGGGGCCGTTTGGCTTTTTGCACTTGTCTTCATTTGATGAGGCGTATTCCGATAACCTTGGGCTTTTAGACCAAGCCGCCGCACTGAAATGGGTGCGAGAGAATATCTCAGCGTTTGGCGGTGATCCCGATAACGTAACAGTATTTGGAGAATCCGCCGGCGGCATGAGCATTGCCGCGCTGCTCGCTATGCCTGCGGCAAAAGGCCTGTTCCAGAAAGCGATCATGGAAAGCGGCGCTTCCCGAACAATGACAAAAGAACAAGCGGCAAGCACTGCGGCTGCCTTTTTACAAGTCCTTGGAATTAATGAGAGCCAGCTGGACAGATTGCATACTGTAGCAGCGGAAGATTTGCTTAAAGCGGCCGATCAGCTTCGGATCGCAGAAAAAGAAAATATCTTTCAGCTGTTCTTCCAGCCCGCCCTTGATCCAAAAACGCTGCCTGCTGAACCAGAAAAAGCGATCTCAGAAGGGGCTGCTTCCGGCATTCCGCTATTAATCGGAACAACCCGTGATGAAGGATATTTATTTTTCACCCCGGATTCAGACGTTCATTCTCAGGAAACGCTTGATGCAGCGCTCGAGTATTTACTAGGGAAGCCGCTGGCAGAGAAAGCTGCCGATTTGTATCCGCGTTCTCTGGAAAGCCAAATTCATATGATGACTGATTTGTTATTTTGGCGCCCTGCCGTCGCCTATGCATCCGCACAGTCCCATTATGCCCCTGTCTGGATGTACCGGTTCGATTGGCACCCGGAGAAGCCGCCGTACAATAAAGCGTTTCACGCATTAGAGCTTCCTTTTGTCTTTGGAAATCTGGACGGATTAGAACGAATGGCAAAAGCGGAGGTTACGGATGAGGTGAAACAGCTTTCTCACTCGATACAATCAGCATGGATCACATTCGCCAAAACAGGAAACCCAAGCACCGAAGCTGTGAATTGGCCGGCGTATCAGGAAGAAACAAGAGAGACGCTGATTTTAGATTCAGAGATTACGATCGAAAACGATCCCGAATCTGAAAAAAGGCAGAAACTATTCCCTCCAAAAGGAGAATAAACAAGGGGAAAACAGGATACATTGGTGCTGCCATTGTTGTGGCAGCTTGTATCATTATTTTATCGGCCGTGGTATGTTTACGGGACACAGTCTATTACCAGCCTATGCGCTGGACTGGCATCATACTGTTTTTCGCGGGAATTGTGATGGTTCCCGCATACTCAGCAAAAAGAAAACCCGGAAAAGAGAAGGAATTCTCTTTTCCGGGTTTTTATGTTTATTATAATCTTCCCGCGCGAATATCGTCTGTCATTCCCTCATAAGGAGCCTTCGAAATCACTTCTTCGTTGTCGACTCCTTCATTTTTCAGAAATGTAATTTCCGCAAATTCAGGTACAACGTATTTTGGATACGTTTCATATTTTTCGCGGGATTCTTCCATCAAATCAATGTGGTCATTTTGGTAGCAAACCGTAATTTCAGGATGTTCATGCACCCATTTCGGGAAGAAAATAATGCCGTGCATGCGTTTTTCATTTGGCATAAAGTTTAATGAAACATCCGTGCCAGTCGGCTCTGTCCAAGACACTTTATATACGCCTTCTGTCAGTTTGACAATATTCACTTCCTGATCCCGAACCCAGCGTCCGGCAACCATTCCGCTATGAATTCTATAATCAATTGTATGGTCGTTTTTAATATAAATCTCGTATTCCCATCCGTTTTCATACGTATAAATCATGTGGCTTCCGATAAAGTTTTCCATTTTTCACACTCTCCTTAGTCTTTTACTGCACTTCATAAATGTCTAGTTGAACGTAATCAGGGGTTCTTTCTGCGGAACCGATAAACAAGCGGTCATGGAGCCATTGATAGACTTCACTGCCTGTTTCAAACGTCGGTACCGTACGAAAATAAACATGCTCCGGTTCAATAATTTCCCCGGCTGCCGCTTGTTTTCGAAACGGCTCACTGACTTGCCGTATTCCATTGTTTTCAATGTAAATCAGTTCATGATCTGCTGTTTCAATCACATACCTGGCAGATAAATCGATTCTGCCGTTAGCGCGAATCATTTGTGAATCGGCACCGCCCGGCAAAATACGTCCCTTTACTTCCCCGGTTATTGTTCCCGAACGAATCGGAATGAATCGTCTCAGTCCCAGGCCTGTCTCACCAATCGTGATAGGCGGATCAACCTTGATTTCTAAAGAGGCGAATGGTTTTAAAACCGGCTTCTTCACGAGAACCACCTCACCTTCAGAAAAAAATCATGTAATTATTTACATGTTTACTTTAACACCATTGCAGTTAACTGTCAAACAATAGGAACATAAAAAAACAAGGACTGTTTGAAGACAGTCCTTGTCTGAAGCTAGCTTTGATAAGCAAGATATGTGCTGACAGTGCTTTTGGCAAGACAGGCAGAGGAATCTATAATCGGAATCTCACTTTGAATATGATCTAACACCGCATTTAAATCTGTGCAGGCTGAAATGATGATGTCTGCATGCTGACTGATTTCTTCATATAGCGTCTGCCACAATGCTTGTGAATGCTGCATATGATTTGGCTGTTTGATTGCGGCGATAAGCTGGTTCACAGCCTGCTGCCAATGGTCCTTGTGAACAACTTCTTGTCCATTTTCCTTCAGAACTTTTTGGTAGATGGCGGATTGGATGGTTGGCTCTGTTCCTAAAACCACCGCTTTTTTTGCAGGATGCGGAATCTCTTTTATCGTTTCCTCAACGATATGCAACATAGGAACCGACAATGCCTGCTGAATCTCTTCATAGTAGACATGCGCCGTATTACAAGGCAACGCAATGAAATCCACTCCTGTTTTCTCGAGCTTTACCGCTCCGTCGATAATCGCTTTTTTCATCTCGTCATGGTCAATTGGACGATCTGCATAGAAGGGCGTCGGGCATGAATAGATCATCATGTGCGGGTAGTCAATATCGTTTGAAGCCCCATACAGCTTCTGACAGTAATCAATCACCTTATCAATAAACGGCGAGGTCGATTTCGGCCCCATTCCGGCTAATATTCCGATCATCAAATTCATTCCTTTCTAATTCGTACGGACCGCTTCTTCCTCTGAGCCATCCTCATAGAGGATAAAACTTTTCGCAGCATCCCCGCCTAACATAAACTCGACTTCAACAGACAATGCTCGCAGAAAAAAACGCGTTTCCGAGGAAGGGAATAACTCCAGTCTCAGCTGCCCGGTGATCTCCAAATAAAGCCGTTCATTCTCGGCTGTCACCTGTGCAGCCGTCCCATCCTGCAACAAGTAGCTGCCAACATAGCGGCTGTATATCGCCGTATCAATTGCTTTTTTCTTTTTATCAGCAGGACGTTCCGGGACCTCATATGGCTGGCCAAATAGAATATGTTCCGCCGCCTTCAGAATCGCTTGTTCATATTCAGTATCCTCTTCCTTATTACTCAAATAGATCAGCGTTTTACGATGATCGATATATCGGATCATCATCGTCGAATAGCCGGGCCATCCTCCGCTGTGGCTGACAACCCGCCCTTTTTCAGGACTGTTTTGCAGTACCCAGCCAAAGCCATAATCAATTGTTTCTCCATTGTTGAGGCGCACTGGAGAAAACGCAGATTCCTTAGAAGCCTTGCTGATTAAATCGTCCTGATATAAAGCCTGATCAAATCGAAACAAATCGCTTGTGACAGAGTTCACCGTCCCATCTCCCTGTATGCCATCGAGATACACAACATAGTTCGTTTCCTCTAGCTCATCAGGGAGGACGTATGTTTCGGAATGTACATCATACACATATCCATATGCATAATGATCAATTCGCTCAGGCGAAAGCCTCCTGTTATACACTCTTGTTTCATTCATGCCGGCCGGTGAAAAAATACTTGTTTTCATAAAATCCGCATAGCTCATGCCAGATGCTTTTTCAATGATAACCGCCAGCAGCACATACCCCGTATTGCTGTACAGCCAGCCTTCATTCGGCTCAAAATAACCAGATAGCCCCTCATTCATCAGCATATCGACAATATCCTGATTCACCGCAATCTTGTGTGAATCCCAATTGGCAAAAAACCATCCCATATAATCAGGAAGCCCTGACGTATGGTTCAATAAATGCCGAATCGTTACGCCCTGATACGGAAAACCGGGCAGCCAGCGATCCACTTTATCTTCATAGCCAAGAATCCCCTTCTCCTCCAGCAAGATGATTCCCAATGCTGTAAAAGGCTTTGACAAAGACGCTAACTCAAACAAAGAGTTGGTTTGCAACGGGCGTTTTTCCGTCATTTCCGCATAACCAAAAGAGTGATGATATAAAATATCGCCACCCTCCGCAGCCAGAACCGTCCCGTTAAACTGATGTTTTTCGCCTAATGTCTCAAATAATGCCTGAAGATGCTTTCTTTTATTCTGCTTCATTCCTCCACCTCCCATATCTCTGTACGTAACTAACCTACTAACGTTTCAAATATTTTGAAAACAATAAAAAAAGCTGATTAATCCTCAAATAGGAAAAATCAACTTTAATATAGCGGTATTAGATCTGCATGAATCAAAAAATCCTCTTTTATGAAGTCGGAGAAGGAACTCTAGCGGCTGCAAAATGGGTTCTCGTAGTCGCTTGAATGACTCCTGCGGCAGTACTCCTCATTGCAACTGTCACCGTATCTCCGGCGTTTAACTGAAGAATTTCCGTAATGGCTACGACAGCGGGGAGATTCCCTGCTTGAAATTGGTTATTTCCGCCGCCTACCACATCTTGATTCACGAGAAATACGACTTCTAAGTTGAAGCCAACATTCGCATTCGCTTGAAATTCAACTGATGCATTAAGAGAATACACGCCTGCTGTTCTCGGGGAAAATGTAGATGTGCCGGGGTTATATTCATTCGCCAAATCAAATTGGACATTTTGAAAAAGAACTCCGCTGGCTGCATTTGCAGCAACTGACAGATTCATATTGCTGGTGGCTCTGAAAGCAGAAATAGGCTGGTTCGTCATTGGTGCGAAGGACTGGTTTTGTTGAGCTGATGGGGTATTTCCATTTGTGACACTTGGTGATAAAAGAGGTTCCGGTCGATCGTTCCTCTTAATCCATTTAGTTGGCCGGGGCTGCATAACTTTTTCCTCCTTATAAGCCTTACGCTTCTATCATTTGTTTGCTAGTTAATACATTATTATATTAATCGTTACAGACATTGAAACGGTATCTGCCCGACTGTATTCAAAAATAGAAATCACAGCAGCATGTTCCAAAACAGATTACTGCTTTTGATCCAAGAGGCATGCTTCATCAAGGCATCAGACGATCTTATATGAAAGACCTCAGTTAGAGATCCTTTTTAAAACATCACATATACCTGCCGTTCACTATTATTTAGTGAAATGAGATATTATGATATTTTCTGAATTGTGATTAAAAAGGCAACTTTATGCCCATGCAACAGAAACTTTAAAAAATACAGAGAATGAAAAGAAACAGATAGATTTTTTAGTTCTTTAGGCCCGTAGTCTGCAAATCCTTTTATGATTTTCTATCAAACAAAAGAGGAAAATAGACCAGTTGCAATCCAAACGAGAGTCTAATAGAATGAGGTCGAAAAGTAAATCGCGCGGGTTTGTTACTGATAAAGCAGGCAAGACCTAAAATGTGTAAAGGGCAAAGTGTATACTTTGGCGTCACCCCTTACATATTTTAGGTCTTTTTTATTGTGCGTAACTAACTTGCCATCTTCAAACAGGAGGGCTGGAAGAAGCAGACCGCTAACACAGTACATACAAAAAGGAGACATGAACGATGAACATTAAAAAGTTTGCAAAACAAGCAACAGTATTAACCTTTACTACCGCACTGCTGGCAGGAGGCGCAACTCAAGCATTTGCGAAAGAAACGAACCAAAAGCCATATAAGGAAACATACGGCATTTCCCATATTACACGCCATGATATGCTGCAAATCCCTGAACAGCAAAAAAATGAAAAATATCAAGTGCCTGAATTCGATTCGTCCACAATTAAAAATATCTCTTCTGCAAAAGGCCTGGACGTTTGGGACAGCTGGCCATTACAAAACGCTGACGGCACTGTCGCAAACTATCACGGCTACCACATCGTCTTTGCATTAGCCGGAGATCCTAAAAACGCGGATGACACATCGATTTACATGTTCTATCAAAAAGTCGGCGAAACTTCTATTGACAGCTGGAAAAACGCTGGCCGCGTCTTTAAAGACAGCGACAAATTCGATGCAAATGATTCTATCCTAAAAGACCAAACGCAAGAATGGTCAGGTTCAGCTACATTTACATCTGACGGAAAAATCCGTTTATTCTACACTGATTTCTCCGGTAAACATTACGGCAAACAAACACTGACAACTGCACAAGTTAACGTATCAACATCAGACAGCTCTTTGAACATCAACGGTGTAGAGGATCATAAATCAATCTTTGACGGCGACGGCAAAATGTATCAAAATGTACAGCAGTTCATCGATGAAGGCAACTACAGCTCAGGCGATAACCATACGCTGAGAGATCCTCACTACGTAGAAGATAAAGGCCACAAATACTTAGTATTTGAAGCAAACACTGGAACTGAAGATGGCTACCAAGGCGAAGAATCTTTATTTAACAAAGCATACTATGGCAAAAGCACATCATTCTTCCGTCAAGAAAGTCAAAAACTTCTGCAAAGCGATAAAAAACGCACGGCTGAGTTAGCAAACGGCGCTCTCGGTATGATTGAGCTAAACGATGATTACACACTGAAAAAAGTGATGAAACCGCTGATTGCATCTAACACAGTAACAGATGAAATTGAACGCGCGAACGTCTTTAAAATGAACGGCAAATGGTACCTGTTCACTGACTCCCGCGGATCAAAAATGACGATTGACGGTATTACGTCTAACGATATTTACATGCTTGGTTATGTTTCTAATTCTTTAACTGGCCCATACAAGCCGCTGAACAAAACTGGCCTTGTATTAAAAATGGATCTTGATCCTAACGATGTAACCTTTACTTACTCACACTTCGCTGTACCTCAAGCGAAAGGAAACAATGTCGTGATTACAAGCTATATGACAAACAGAGGATTCTACGCAGACAAACAATCAACGTTTGCGCCAAGCTTCCTGCTGAACATCAAAGGCAAGAAAACATCTGTTGTCAAAGACAGCATCCTTGAGCAAGGACAATTAACAGTTAACTAATAAAAACGCAAAAGAAAATGCCGATATCCTATTGGCATTTTCTTTTATTTCTTATCAACATAAAGGTGAATCCCATATGAACTATATAAAAGCAGGCAAATGGCTAACCGTATTCCTAACCTTTTTAGGAATATTGCTGTTTATCGACTTATTTCCAAAAGAAGAACATGACCAAAAAACAAAATCAAAACAGAAGCCGGACTACCGGGCGGCATATCATTTTACGACGCCGGATAAATGGAAAAATGACCCTCAAAAACCGATCTATTTTGATGGCAAGTATCATTATTTCTATCTATATAACCGGGATTATCCAAAAGGCAACGGCACAGAATGGCGCCATGCCGTCTCAGAGGATTTGGTGCACTGGACCGATGAAGGCGTGGCGATTCCGAAATATACAAACCCGGACGGTGATATTTGGACCGGTTCCGTCGTGGTGGATAAAGAGAACACAGCCGGCTTCGGGAAAAATGCGCTTGTCGCGATTGTGACACAGCCCTCAGCCAAAGACAAAAAACAGGAACAATATTTGTGGTACAGCACAGATAAAGGAAAATCATTCAAATTCTACAGTGGCAACCCCGTTATGCCTAATCCGGGTACAGACGATTTCAGAGATCCGAAAGTCATATGGGATGACCAAGATAACAAATGGGTCATGGTCATGGCTGAAGGATCAAAAATCGGCTTTTATGAATCCGATAATCTTAAGGACTGGCATTACACAAGCGGATTCTTCCCAGAACAGGCGGGAATGGTGGAATGCCCCGACCTCTACATGATGCGGGCAAGCGACGGAACGAATAAGTGGGTTCTCGGTGCCAGCGCGAATGGCAAACCGTGGGGCAAACCAAATACGTACGCCTACTGGACCGGAAGCTTCGACGGAAAAGAATTCAAAGCGGATCAGACTGAAGCCCAATGGCTTGACTATGGCTTCGACTGGTATGGCGGTGTGACGTTCGAAGACAGCAAAAGCACAGATCCATTAGAAAAGCGGTACGCGCTTGCCTGGATGAACAATTGGGATTATGCCAACAACACCCCGACAATGAAGAACGGCTTTAACGGCACAGATTCTGTCATACGCGAACTCCGGCTGAAGGAGCAAGATGGAACATACAGCCTCGTCTCACAGCCGATTGAAGCTTTGGAGCAGCTGACTGTTTCAACTGACAAAATAGAGGATCAGGATGTGAACGGATCAAAAACATTGTCGATAACAGGTGATACGTACCAGCTTGAGACGGACCTTTCTTGGTCAGAGCTAAAGAATGCAGGCGTCAGGCTCAGAGAATCAGAAGACCAAAAACGCCATATTGATGTCGGTATTTTCGCTGAAGGCGGCTATGCTTATGTCAATAGAGCAGCCACAAATCAGCCTGACAAAAGCAATACCTATGTCGAAAGCAAAGCTCCTTATGATGTAAGCAAACGTAAGGTGCATTTGAAAATACTTGTCGATAAAACAACGATAGAAGTATTTGTTGGCGACGGGAAAACCGTTTTTTCAAATGAAGTCTTCCCAAAGCCTGAAGATAAAGGCATTACCCTTTTTTCTGATGGCGGCACAGTCTCCTTCAAAAATATAACAGTGAAACATTTTGATTCGATTCATGAATAAAAACAGGGGCAGCGCAGGCTGCCCTGTTTTTTTATTAGGAGCGGTATTCTCTGTTACATATTGGGCATTGTAAGAAATATAAGGCTGGTTTCAAAGGAGGAAGCGAATGTCTAAACAAGGAAATTTTCAAAAATCAATGTCGCTGTTTGATCTGATTTTGATTGGGATGGGAGCCATCTTTGGATCAGCGTGGCTGTTCGCTGTCAGTAATGTCGCTTCAAAAGCAGGGCCCTCCGGCGCTTTTTCCTGGATCCTCGGAGGAGCCATTATTTTGTTAATCGGGCTTGTATATGCGGAGCTCGGAGCCGCTCTGCCCCGTACCGGAGGCATCATTCGATACCCCGTTTATTCACATGGCCACCTTGTCGGCTACTTAATTTCGTTTGTCACGATTGTCGCTTATACAAGCTTAATTTCAATTGAAGTGACAGCTGTGCGCCAGTATGTGGCCTATTGGTTTCCCGGCCTGACCATTAAAGGGTCTGATTCGCCGACCATTTCCGGCTGGATCTTGCAGTTTGCCCTATTATGCTTGTTTTTCCTGCTGAATTATTGGAGCGTCAAAACCTTCGCTAAGGCAAATTTCATCATATCGATTTTTAAATATATTGTGCCGATTACCATCATTATTGTGCTGATCTTTCATTTTCAGCCGGAGAATTTATCCGTTCAAGGATTTGCACCGTTTGGATTTACAGGTATTCAGGCTGCAATCTCGACAGGCGGCGTCATGTTTGCGTATCTCGGCCTGCACCCGATTGTATCTGTAGCAGGTGAAGTCCAAAATCCAAAACGCAATATCCCGATCGCTTTAATCATTTGCATCATCGTTTCAACCATCATTTATACTGTTTTGCAGGTCACCTTTATTGGTGCAATCCCGACAGAAACACTGAAACATGGCTGGCCCGCAATTGGTCGGGAGTTCTCATTGCCGTTTAAGGATATTGCGGTCATGCTCGGATTAGGCTGGCTTGCAACGCTTGTCATTTTAGACGCCATTCTGTCTCCCGGAGGAAACGGGAATATCTTTATGAATACGACATCCCGCCTTGTTTACGCCTGGGCGCGTAACGGCACATTATTCGGCATATTCTCAAAGGTCAATAAAGATACGGGGACACCCCGCGCTTCGCTTTGGCTTTCGTTTGCCCTGTCCATTTTCTGGACACTTCCCTTTCCTTCGTGGAACGCGCTCGTCAATGTCTGTTCAGTCGCGCTCATTCTTTCATATGCGATTGCACCCATTTCTTCAGCTGCGCTGAGGGTCAACGCGAAGGACTTAAACAGGCCGTTTTATTTAAAGGGAATGAGCATTATCGGGCCGCTTTCCTTTATATTTACAGCGTTTATCGTGTACTGGTCAGGATGGAAAACAGTCTCCTGGCTGCTCGGTTCACAGCTCGTGATGTTTTTGATCTATCTCTGTTTCAGCAAATATACGCCTAAAGAAGATGTCAGCCTCGCTCAGCAGCTGAAATCAGCCTGGTGGCTTATCGGGTTTTATATTATGATGCTGATCTTTTCCTACATCGGTTCTTTCGGACATGGTTTAGGGATTATCAGCAATCCCGTCGACCTCATTTTAGTCGCGATCGGCTCACTTGCGATTTATTACTGGGCAAAGTATACCGGGCTCCCAAAAGCCGCCATTGATTACGATAAATAAAGAAGCAAGAGGTTTTCTTGCTTCTTTATTCTTTACAAACATACATATACGCGATAAAATGAATGAGAGTCAGTCATTATTGGAGGTGTTCCTCATGCCAAAACAAACATCGGGCAAATATGAAAAAATTCTGCAGGCTGCCATAGAAGTCATTTCTGAAAAAGGCCTCGACAAAGCTTCTATTTCTGATATTGTCAAAAAGGCCGGCACTGCCCAAGGAACATTCTATTTGTATTTTTCATCTAAAAATGCCCTCATACCGGCCATTGCAGAAAATCTTCTCACCCATACACTTGATCAAATCAAAGGTAGGCTGCATAGGGACGAAGATTTTTGGACCGTTTTAGATATATTAATTGATGAGACATTTCTCATTACAGAACGCCATAAGGATATTATTGTCCTCTGTTATTCCGGGCTTGCGATCGACCACTCCATGGAAAAATGGGAGACGATCTATCAGCCTTATTATTCCTGGCTTGAACAAATCATCAACAAGGCCATTGCAAACCATGAGGTAACGGAAGGAATCAATTCAAAATGGACGGCCAGAACGATTATCAACTTGGTCGAGAATACTGCGGAACGATTCTATATCGGATTTGAACAAGATGAAAATGTTGAAGTGTATAAAAAGGAAATTTTCACTTTCTTAAAACGGAGCTTAGGTACTGCTTAAAAAATGACTGGGTAACACCGCTCATTTTTTAATGCCCTAAAAATGACTGACGTTCATTCATGAAATAGAGAGGTGTTTCATTTGAATTGGGTTCTTGTTTTTATTGCAGGGCTTTTAGAGGTTGTTTGGGCCTCTTCCCTCAAACATGCCGATTCGCTTTTGGATTGGATCATCATTTTTATCTTAATCGCGGTCAGCTTTATCCTGTTGATCCGCTCTTATCAAAAAATCCCAATGGCCGCCGCGTACACTGTGTTTGTGGGAATCGGAACCGTCGGAACATATCTGACTGGAATTGTTCTGGGCGAATCCTTCTCAGCAGCCCAAATGTTCTTTTTAGCTTTATTGCTGGCTGGCATTTTAGGAATGAAATTATTTACGAAAGAAAGCAAATCTCAGCCGGGAGGTGAACAATAATGGCATGGTTTTTATTAGTGATTGCCGGCATAGAAGAAATTATAGCTGCCATTGCCATGAAATATATAGACGGAACAAGAAAAAAATGGCCGATCATTGTGATGACTGTTGGATTCGGCTTATCCTTTTACTGTCTTTCTCAAGCGATGATGGTCCTGCCTGCCGGAGTCGCATATGCCGTCTGGACTGGCATTGGAAGCATTGGTGTTTCGGCGGTCGGGCTCATCTGGTTTAAGGAGCGATTTCAGCTTTCACAGGTGATTTCACTTTGCCTTATCCTAGCCGGCGTTATCGGCCTGCGTCTTACGTCATCTTCATAAAATCAAGGCATATACAGCTGTATATGCCTTTGCCATTAAGCTTCGTGATGTTTTTGAAGATGAAGCGGCGGCGGGATGAGCCAGCCTTTGTTTTTTAGCAGCCTTAAGTATTTTGCGCCAGTTGCCGCTTTCGACATATGAAATTGCCCAAACATCATGGCAATATCCTCACGAATCGATTGCCCCATCATTTTGCTGCATGTCACAAGACCTGCAGCATTTTGTGCTGCCGCGGAGGCCGCCACATCCGGATCGAGAAAACGTGCGCCAGGCGGAATATCGTTAAGATCTGCTGTCGGCGGTTCAGGAGAAGCCGGCGGCATCGCCACCCCGTTTTCTTTCAGGATCGTGCTGACCTGTTTGATTTCATCTTGGCATTTCTCAATAGACTCACGAAGCAGCTTCTTCAGGTCGTCATCACCGACATGATTCAATAGCATTTGGTAATTGCCGACCATTTTATTGCCCGCCATCACATAACTCCACAAGCCGAATACCTCACCGTAATGCATCGGCTCATCCTGCGGGTTTCCGCTTAAAATACCCATGTTCATCCTCCTCGCAAATTTAATATCGCACACATTCCATAACGTGCCCGAGAGAAGGAAAATTTATGTTCCAGCGGCAGAGATTTATGAAACAAAACAGACAAGAGTGGTGAAATGCCAAAACTCTTGTCTTTCCTCTTTTTATGTTCGCCTGCTAAACAGCCTTTTTTCTCGGTGAGGCCTGCTGAGAAACCAGTTGATTCTAATTTTTTCGTAAGCTTTTGAGCAATCTTCCTGTCAAACCCTCCAACAAGAATCTTTTTTCTTATCGTTTTTAGAGCCATGTACAGATTTTTTCCGTGTAAATATTCGATCGTGGTAAAAAGAAAAGTGAGATAAAAATGGGATAACGCATGATGAAGGTTGAAAAATCGAATGATTAGGACAAGAGATGTTCATTCATTCATCCATACAACAGACTCTAAATAAACATATACTGAATGATAGTTTTAATTAGAAAGGAGAAACCAGCTTTGGCAAAATATCGGATCATAACCTTTGATGGGGGAGGTACCTTAGGTGCTTTAAGTTTACAGCTGATGAACAGACTGGCTAAACAAAATCCAACATTAATAAGTCGAACTCATGTATTTTCGGGAAATTCAATCGGTTCATTTACTGCCCTTGCATTAGCAAGCGGAAGATCTCCGAAGGAAACACTTCAGTATTTTGAGGATGAAATCCTGCCCGCATTCAGCATTTCCCGGCCGGGCGGACCTGTTTTCAATCAACAATTACCATACTCCGGTTTTATAAAAGCAGTACGAAATTTTTTCCCAGCAGACCTTCGTCTTAAAGATGTAAGAAAACGAATTGTTGTCCCATCATTCAAATTATATTCTCCAAAACTGGATCGTTGGACTCCTGTATTATTTCACAACTTTCCCGGCTCTCCCTATTTCAATGAGAAAGTAAGTGATGTCATACTGCGGAGCAGCGGTGCTCCCGCGACGCAACGGGCCTATCAAAACTATGTGGACGGATATGTAGTAGCAACGAATCCTAGTACAGCCAGTATCGCGTTTGCGGTTGGTAAAGCTAACGTACCACTGGATCAAATTGCGGCATTATCCATTGGAACAGGTGAAGCCCCGACTCGTTTAAGAAGAGATACGAGGGGGTGGGGAATGGTAAGTGCAGATAACATACGTCCTGAAAATCTGAAGAACCTTCCTCCAAATTGGGGAGTTCTTTTGGACAGATCGCCTAATGAACCTCTACTGCCATTTCTTCAGATGATCTCTGGCGGAAATGGTTACTACGAATCCATGGTCAGCGCGAATCTTCTGGGAGATCGCTTTTTTCGGCTAGATCCACGAATTCCAAACTTCTCCAAAACGGATCCTACCGTGTTTCCCGCTCTCATTGAGATTGCGAACAAAACCAATTTACAACCTGTGATTCAATTTATAGAGAAGAACTGGAGGACCAAATAAATTTTTATTTTAAAACTATTCTCACTTACATTTCTAACTTACCACTTTTCTCTGAGAAAAGTATTCTCGAATAAAAACAGGCAATGGGTAAAAAGAATTTTTTTCTTCTAGTTTTGACAATAAAGTTGTTTACAAGTGTAATGTCTCTTTGGATTCCAACAAGTAAACAACATTTTTGCAAAGTATCAGTAAGAACCGGATTTTTTTTAAGTGTTATTCAAAGCTAATAAGACAATCGCATAATGATTGATTTGAAGTTTATTTCAAAACTCGAAGGTTTACTATGCCTCTTTTTTCACACAAAAAAGACAAGAGCGGCAAATCGCCAAACCCTTGTCTTTCCTGTTGTTCTATTGGACGCGCTCGGAGGGATTCGAACCCCCGACAGACGTGGTACCGGAAACCACCGCTCTATCCAACTGAGCTACGAGCGCATATAGACTGCGTTATGAGAACGTCAGCACAACTAATTATACGATAATTCCATTCAAATAACAACCCTCTATTTCGAGAGGCCGTTTTTTAAATAGACAAAGCATCTTAATTGGCAATCTGACATACGATGGTTTGAACCCCTGTATTTTTGGGGAAAATGGGAAAAAGAGACGACTTTGCATATCAGGCCAGCTTTTTGTTTGACCTTTATTGACCAAAAATGTATCATGTAACTACATACTTACCTAAAAGGTGAAGGAGGAGCATTATGAATTTAATACCTACAGTCATTGAACAAACGAACCGCGGGGAAAGAGCGTATGACATTTATTCTCGTCTATTAAAGGATCGTATCATCATGCTTGGATCTGCGATTGATGACAACGTTGCGAACTCCATCGTGTCACAGCTTTTATTCTTAGCAGCAGAAGACCCTGAAAAAGAAATTTCTCTTTACATCAACAGCCCGGGCGGCTCTATTACAGCCGGTATGGCGATCTATGATACCATGCAGTTTATTAAGCCGAAGGTATCTACAATTTGTATCGGTATGGCTGCGTCAATGGGCGCGTTCCTGCTTGCAGCCGGCGAAAAAGGCAAACGCTATGCGCTTCCAAACAGTGAAGTCATGATTCACCAGCCTCTTGGCGGTGCGCAAGGTCAGGCGACAGAAATTGAAATTGCCGCGAAACGCATTCTCTTGCTTCGCGACAAATTAAACAAAGTCCTTGCTGAACGTACTGGCCAGCCGCTTGAAGTGATCGAACGCGACACAGACCGTGATAACTTCAAGTCTGCTGAAGAAGCGCTTGAATACGGCCTGATTGACAAAATATTGACTCACACAGAAGACAAAAAATAATCAACACAACCTGCAAGAGCTGCGTCTCTTGCAGGTTTTTTCATTTCAAGGAATTGACTCCCTTAAACACTTTTTATTCTATACTGCTCCCATTCCTCATGTAACAGCTCAAGTGTCAAATCATTCGTCTGCCTCACAACTAGATCAGCACCAAGCATCGGCTGTCCTTGACCGACTCCAACCGCAAACATCCCGGCAGATTTGATTGCAGAAATACCTGCTTCTGCGTCTTCTATTGCCGCGCAATCAGCAGGGGAAACATCGAGCATCGCTGCAGCTGTTAAAAAGATGTCAGGATCAGGCTTCCCCTTCGCAAGAGTCGTCGGATCAACAATGGCATCAAAATCATCGATAATTGCCAAACGTCTTAAAATCTTAGGAGCATTGCGGCTTGAAGATGCTAACCCGATTTTTATATTTTCGTTTTTCAATTGACATAGGAGCCTGCCAATCCCCGGCAAAAGATCTTCCGGCGTCAATTTGCTGATCAGCGTTTGATAATCGTGATTTTTCCGATGCATAAGTTCTTGTTTCTCCGCATTTGTATACCTAGTTTCCGCACCGCCAGAGATCAAGATGCTTTCAAGTGACTCTTCTCTGCTGATTCCTTTTAGCCTTTCATTCATGTCTCTGTCAAAAGGGATATTGATTTGTTCTGCGATGTGCTTCCAAGCGAGAAAATGATATTCAGCCGTATCTGTTATCACTCCGTCTAAATCAAAAATGACCGCTTTCATATACTAATGCCCATCACAGCTTCATAAGGTTTGAGGCTAATACTCTTTAAGTCAGCCCGCTCCTGCGGATAGTTTGAAATCAGCACTTTCCAACGCTCATGAATCAGTTCTGGAGGCGCTTCGAACAGAGCCTTTTCTTCCGATAAATTCACAACGACAAGAAGCTTTTCCCCTTGATATTCTCGAAGGTAAGAAAAGACCTGCGGATCATTCTCCTGCAGCAGCTGATAATCGCCATATATCATAATCTTATATTGCTTTCGTAATTGAATGAGCTTCTGATAGTAAAAGAAAATCGAATCTTGATCTTCCAAGGACTCTTTCACATTGATAGCTTGATAGCGGGAATTTACCGGCATCCACGGGTCTCCGGCTGTGAATCCCGCATGTTTTCCGGCATCCCACTGCATCGGTGTTCTCGCATGATCCCTTCCTTTTATCATCACGGCTTTGACAAACTCTTTTTCTGACATCGTTTTGTTTTCGACGACTAGTTCACGATATGCATTCTTTATTTCAAGATCATCATACATCTCCAGCCACATATCGCTGTTGACCATGCCGATTTCTTCTCCCTGGTAAATAAACGGCGTTCCTTTCATGCCGTGCAGAACCGTTGCAAACGCCTTCGCACATTCCTTACGCAGCTTCCCATCATTGCCCCAGCGGGAAATAACCCTCGGCTGGTCATGGTTCTCAAAATACAGGGTATTCCAGCCGACATTCATTAACCCGGTCTGCCACCTTGTCATCGTCTTTTTTAAAGCAACCAAATCGAACGGCTTGATCTGCCATTTCCCATTTGGCGAGTTTTGTTCTGTATCAATATCCATATGTTCAAATGTAAAGATCATATTCAGCTCTTGCCTGCTTGCATCTGTGTACTTTTTCGCCTCTTCAATATCAGAGCCGTTTGCCTCTCCGACTGTCATGCAGTCGTAATGAGAAAGCACTTCCCTGTTCATCTCTTGAATAAACTCATGAAGACGGGGGCCGTTAGAGTGATAACGGCCGACAATATAGCTGCGGCTGTGATCCGTTTCGTAGTCCGGAAAATCGGTGTATTTAGAAATAGAGCCGATCACATCCATTCGCCAGCCGTCAACGCCTCTATCCATCCAGAATCTCATTACATCATAAACTTCCCGGCGAACGGCTTCGTTTTCCCAATTTAAATCAGGCTGTTTTTTTGAAAAGTAGTGCAAATAATACTGCCCTGTTCCTTCATCGTATGTCCACGCTGAGCCTGAAAAGATCGATCCCCAATTATTCGGCTCTGAGCCGTCCGGTTTAGGATCTTTCCAAAAATAATAATCCCGGTAAGGATTGTCCTTCGACTTGCGGCTTTCAGCAAACCAAGCATGCTCATCCGACGTGTGGTTCACGACCAAATCCATGACGATTTTCATTCCGCGTTTATGGACTTCATCAATCAGCTGAAACATATCTTCATTTGTCCCAAACTTTTCGTACATGTTTTTGTAATCGCTGATATCATATCCGTTGTCATCCTGCGGGGAATCAAATACCGGGGAGAGCCAGATGACATCCGCCCCGAGATTTTTGATGTAATCCAGCTTTTGAATCACACCTTGCAAATCCCCGAATCCATCTCCATTGGCATCATAAAAACTGCGCGGGTAAATTTGATAAACGACAGCTTCTTTCCACCATTCACTCATTAGGCGTTCTCCTTTCACATCGTCCCTGTAGGACAACTGGTTCCTCATAAACGTTCATGTGCAGCGGCTCGCCTTTTACAAGCTCAAAAATAACGCGCTTTTCGTCAACCGTCACATTGATTAATCGATTTCGATAATTGATGTTGAAAGAATATTCGTCCCATTCTTTCGGCAAAAACGGAGCAAATGACAGCGTCTCATTCGCGGTGCGCATGCCTGCAAAGCCATGAACGATTGCCAGCCAGCTCCCCGTCATTGAAGTAATATGCAAGCCTTCTTCCGTATCATGATTGTAATTATCAAGATCAAGCCTTGCTGTGCGCTTATATAATTCGAGCGCTTTCTTTTCCAGCTTGAGTTCGGCTGCGAGAATCGCATGGACAGAGGGCGATAGGCTTGATTCATGAACAGTCATCGGCTCATAAAATTCAAAATTTCGCCGTTTTTCTTCCATTGTAAAACGGTCATTAAAAAGATAAATGCCTTGGAGAACATCTGCCTGCTTAATAAAATTGGAGCGGAGAATCTTGTCCCATGACCAATTCTGATAAAGAGGCCGCTCCGCTGGATCTAATTCATCTACTGCTTGCAGATCTTTGTCCAAGAACGTGTCATGCTGAACGAAAATTTGCAGTTCTTCACTATACGGATAGTACATGTGCTGGATGATTTCTCTCCAGACTTTCAATTCTTCTTCCTGCACATCCAGAAGGCGGCGTTTCTCCGCTGAGATACTTTCGAGATTTTGTAGAGTATACTCCAACGTCCAAGCCGCAATGACATTCGTATACCAATTGTTGTTAACGTTGTTTTCGTATTCATTCGGCCCTGTGACGCCATGGATCATATACTTATTTTTTCGTTTCGAGAAGTGAACACGGTCGGCCCAAAATCTGCTGACTGCCACAAGAACATCTATCCCGTATTCTTCCATATAGTTACAGTCGCCTGTATAATTGATATAATTGTAGATCGCATAACAGATCGCGCCATTGCGGTGAATTTCTTCAAAGGTGATTTCCCATTCGTTGTGGCATTCATCACCGGTGAACGTCACCATCGGATAAAGTGCCCCCTTCATCCCCAATTTTGCAGCGTTTCGTTTGGCAGCCTCCAACTGATGAAAGCGATACAAAAGCAGGTTTTTCGTCACCTCCGGCTCGGCTGTCGCCAAATACATCGGAACGGCGTACGCCTCAGTATCCCAATATGCGGCACCTCCATATTTCTCGCCAGTAAATCCTTTCGGCCCGATATTCAAACGGGCATCGCCCCCGTAATATGTCGAGAATAACTGAAAGATATTGTAGCGGATTCCTTGTTGAAGCTCCTCATCTCCTTTAATCTCAATGTCCGCTTTTGCCCATCTTTCCTTCCATCGATCAGTGTGCCTCCGTTTTGCATCTTCATAGCCGTTCTCTACCACATCCGACAAAAGCTCCTTGGCTTTCGATAAAAGCTCTTCCTCCCGAAAATCACGGGAAGTCGTGACAATCACAAACTTTTTCAATGATGCTTTCGTTTGATAACTGTAGCGATTCTCGACATACATTTCATTCGTTTTAAAGCTTTCATTGACAAAACCCTCCGTCTCGTTTGCCATCGCGGCTAAAACCGTGAAGCGCGGTGTTCCAAATGGATTTTCGATCGTTTTTGCCGCTAAATGGCCGCTGTGAGAATCAGCACCTTTCGCTTCCTCCTGCCAAAACTGTTCTTGGTAGTTAGAATCTTCATTTGCCACATTTCCATCCAGGTAAGGAACAAGCGTAATGACAGCATCTCCCGTCAGGCACTCCGCTTCATAATGAATCGCACAAAGTTCTTTTACAGCAAGGCTAAGAAACCGCTCTGACCTGATTCTGACGGTTTTATCTTGAATGCGGACAACAGCTTTTCGCCGCAGAATCCCCTCTTTCATATTGAGTTCTACCTCAAATGATTCGATTGGATTTTGATGGAGATCTATTTTTTCACCGTCAACATATAGGCCTATGCCTATAAAGTTCATCGCATTGATCACTTTTCCGAAATATTCTGGATACCCGTTTTTCCACCAGCCTACTCGCGTTTTGTCGGGGAACCACACGCCTGCAATATATGTGCCTTGGTGACTGTCGCCTGAATAGCCTTCTTCAAAATTTCCTCTGACCCCCATATAGCCATTGGCAAGAGACGTCAGGCTTTCCAGCAGCCGTGTATGCTCCTTATTAAATGTATTTGTTTTGATTTTCCATTCATCAATCTCAAATAACCGCTGATTTATCATCATTTCCTCCCGAATGTAAGTTTCCATTATCACGGCGGGTTTTGGTCAAATATCTAAATGCAAAAGAAATCATCAAAGTAACGCCACACGAATGGATCATCAATACAGTAATCAAATCAAAATGAACCATGCCGATAGCAGCTGCCGCAAATGCCGGCAGTGCCGAGGCGCAAATCGCCGTAGATACTGCTTCCTTGAATGACGCAATAGAGATCATGTTTGATATTTTTGTGATCCAGAGGCCACCTGCAAGAACAAACGTTAACAAAAGCTGGATCATAAAGATTACCGCATATGCCAGCATCATGATCATCGGCTTATACTGTGCCAACCATAATGTATCGATCAAAACCTCTACATCATGGACGTTTGGTTTCTCGAGCTTAACGTCCATTTTCGCATAGCCAACAGAAAACCCCGTTTCGTTTTGATCGGTGATCACCAGTTGATCAGGTTGAAATATGATGGCGTTTTCAAATCCAGTTACTTTCAATCGCCCATTTTCACCGCTTGTCTCATATTCATGCTTCATATCAACTGCCATCACATTCTGCCCATCTTCAATCCTCTCAGAGCTCTTCCCGCCTGTTAGTTTTCCGTTCCTGATTTGAAAACCCTGTAATTGATCAGCAAATTGATCATTAACCCCTTGAATCGCTGACGGCATAAAAGATGCAACGCTGAAGCGATCCATTTTCACAAACGAAACCGCTAACGGCGCCATTAAGCAGGCCGTTAAAAACATAAAGAGAAAAGAGAGCTGCAGCCAGCTGAAGGTATTCCCATAGCTGCAAACACCTGATGGAGATGCAGCCGCTTTCAGGCAGCGGATGATAAAGCTTTTATTCTCCAGATTCTTCATTGAATTACCCCTTTGTTCCGCCGGCTGTCAAACCGGACACAAAGTTCTTTTGGAGAAAAAAGAATAGAACGCATATCGGCAGTGCGGCAAGGATGGCACCAGCCGCAAATAGAGCTACTTTTTGCTGCTGCGGATTAGAAATAAAGGATTGTAATCCTACAGCGATGGTCAGCCTTTCCGGTGAGCGAAGCAAAAACTTTGCCAGCAAATAATCACCAAACGGTGCCATAAATGCCCAAAGCGCTTGTACCGCGAGCATTGGCTTAACAAGCGGCAGAACAATTGAAGCGAAAATCCTCAGATGTCCCGCTCCGTCAATTCGCGCGGCTTCATCAATTTCTCTCGGCACAGTATCAAAATAACCTTTCATCAGCCACGTGTTCATCGGAATTCCGCCGCCGATATAGATCGCTGTTAAAAACCAGTATTGATCGAGTGCGCCTATCAGCATCGCCAAGACATAAAAAGCAGTCAGCGCCGCCATTGTCGGCACCATTTGAATGATTAAAAAGAATATCAGGCTCTTTTTTCTGCCTGCAAACCGATAGCGGCTGTACGAGTACCCGGCAAGTGTCACGATTGTAACCTGCAAAACCATGACCGATAGCGCGATGACAAGTGTATTGCTGTACCAATTGAGATAAAGCGTTTCGTCAAATAGCCGCTTAAAATGATCCAACGTCCAAGAACCCGAAAAATCGAGCTGAAAAGCCGCCGAATTTCCCACACGGAAGGCTGATGATGCCGTAATCAGCAACGGATATATAATGACAATACTTAAAAGCGTCAAAAATAAATACGTACAGATTTTATTAAGCATTCTGGCAGTGCTCGCGTTCACCTACATAACCTCCTCATTGCCAAAAGCATTCGATTTTTTGAAAGCAATCAGTGAAATCCCAATGACAATGAAAGAAATTAACAGTGTCACAGCCGCCGCAACGGAATATTGGGGTGATGTGCCTGTTGTCAGTTTATAAATCCACGAAATTAAGATATCGGTCGATCCGGCCCCGGCTCCCGCACTGCCTGGCCCTCCCTCATTAAATAAATAGATGATCGAGAAATTATTGAAATTAAACGTATACTGAGTAATCATCACGGGTGCTGTGGCAAATAAAATCATCGGGAATGTAATATGCCGAAAACGCTGAATAAAAGTGGCCCCGTCAATCTTTGCCGCTTCATACAATTCACCTGGAATCGCCTGAAGCACTCCCGTTACCATGACATAAATATATGGAAAGCCGAGCCACGTCTGAATCATAATGAGGGCTGTCTTTGTCCAGAAAGGATCAGTCTTCCACGCGATCGCAGGCAGCTCAACAAACGGCAGGTGATTGAATAGTGGAATCACCTGTGCATTCACCGCTCCTATGCTGTCGTTAAACATGTTGGAAAAACTCATGATTGTAATAAACGCCGGAACAGCCCATGGAAATAAGAAAATCATTCGAAATATCCGCTTGCCTTTTATAAAATCCTGATTGACGAAAAGTGCCGTCACAATACCTAAAATGATTTGCAGCGTTGTTGCACAGATTGTCCAGATAACCGTCCAGCCCAGTACATTCACAAATGTTTCACGATAGGAGCCAAGGAAAAAAATATTTAAGAAATTTTTAAACCCGACCCAGTCAATCAGACGATTAGGCGGAATATGATAAAAATCATAGTTTGTTAATGCAACAAACAGAGTCACCAAAACCGGAAAAATAATCACAAACACCATCATGATATATGCCGGAAGTGTAAATAGATATGGAAACCCTTTATCGCCCGCATGACAGATCATATCCTTGGCTGTTGTATTGACTTCCAAACCCGCCGCTTTCATAGCGGCGGTCTTACGCGAATCATGGATATTAAAGATATAGAACATGAGGAAAATCACCGTCACGATCAATTGCAGCGTGCCTTCAATCAGCATAAACAGCGAGTGGTCTTCACCGGGAACACTTCCCAATGTCATCAATCCGGTTAGCGCCTGTATACCGAAAACGCATAATTCAAAAGCAAACAAGCCTGTGATGGCAAGAAATAAGAGCCCCTTTGACAATTGCTGATTCGCAATCTGCCCAAGTCCTGGAATGATCGATAAAAGCCCTGCCTTTCGTTTTTGCTTTGCAAGTGTGTGATGTTTATTCATTTTTTTCCGCCCTCTATTCTTCCGGACGCTATCCCGCCGTTTTATTTCACATACTTTTCTTTAATGTTTTCCTTTATGACATTTACAGCATCATTCGCTGATGTTTGTGTCGATTTTTTTCCTGAAGCTGCATCAAAAATTAAACTTTCCGCTCCTGTCCATACTTCAGCCATTTCCGGAATATTTGGAGTCGGCGTCGCTGTTTCATATTGTTTAATCACAGCCGACGTCAGCTCATTCTTTTGCTCATCGGCTTTCTTCCTGGCGGCTGTGTTGGCCGGAACTTCGTTTGTATCCTGATAAAAAGCGTAAGCATTGGCATCATTTGCAGCATACTCAAGCCATTTTTCAGCCAGCTCGGGCTCTTTTGTATATTTTGAAGCTACCCAGCCCTTCCCGCCCGCAAAAGGGGCATATTCTTCTCCATTGGGCAATGTCGGAATGGGAGCCGCTCCGTAGTTCAATTTAGCCTCTTTATAATTGGCAGCTGACCAAGGACCGCCAATGATCGCAGCCGCTTTGCCTTCTAAAAACATCTGCTGAATAAAGTCGTCTGCGCTTGAATTGTCTTGCATTCCTTTCGGCCAATATGTTTCAAACCATTTCTCCGCATATTTCACCGCTTCTACAGCTCCTTTATTGTTCAGGCCGATGTCCCCGGAATCTGTGCCGTTTTTTCCAAACACATATCCGCCGTATCCAGCCAATAAGCCGTACGACATATAAAAGTCAGTCCATTTTGCTAAAAATCCGGTTGATTTTCCTTTTTCCGAAGCAAACGCGAATCGAGGATCTTCCGTTAACTTTTCAAGGTCTTTAAATGTTTTTGGCGCTGTTTTTAAAAGATCTTTGTTGTAATACAAAATAAGTGTCTCAATGACTAGCGGCATTCCGTACACTTTGCCGTCAACTGTCACCTGCTGCATTTCTTTATCACCAAAGCTTTTTGTATGAGATGGCTTAATGTCAAGCAAATGTCCTTGCTGTCCCAAACCGCCGATCCGGTCATATGCAGCAAGCATAACATCAGGCGCATTACCCGCCGGGCCATCAAGAGGAAGCGCTTCTAACTGTTCGAACATTTGCTTTTCAACAATTTTTACTGTGACATCATTCTCTTTTTCGAACTTTGCTTTAATGCTTTCAATGTATTCTTTATACGTTTCTTCGACAGACACAGTCAGCACCTTTTTGCCATCAGCGCTTGCTGGATTTTTTGAACTTGAGCAGGCGGCAAGGCCGATTGCCAGAAATGATGCCGCCAATATGGCGAACCCCTTTTTAAAAAGAACCATCTCTTTTCCCCCTTCTATTTACGAAACTATAACAATTGTATTGTCCTATAGAAAGCGGTTACAACAACTTTCGATTTGTTACCGATAACAGAATTTTATACTGGGGCAGCAGCACTCAAAATCAAAAATTCTCCCGGCTGAACGGCAATGACATCGTGATGCTGAAGCGGCTGCTCTGTCCATGCATCACAGATCCTCTTATTCCTTTCAATATTCAAATCCAGTAAACTGACATGTTGAACCGCATTCCCTTGATTAAAGAAATAAATCAGTATTTTTTCATCAAGAGTCCGTGAAAAGCTGATAAAATCGTTTTGGTCATCCAGCAGATTCCACTCAAGATGTCCTTCTGTCAATAAAGTGTTTTCCTGCTTGCGTAAAGCAATTAACCGTTTCATAAATTGCAGCATGTCTTGGTTTTGCTTCTCTTTTTCCCAAACCATACATTTCCGGCATAATGGATCATTTTCGCCGTCCAGCCCGATTTCCGTTCCGTAATAAATGCAGGGAGAACCTGCTTGAGCAAACATAAAGGCCAGCAATGCGCGTGCTTTCTTCTCATCATTGCGGCATCTGGTCAAAAGGCGCTTTGTATCATGGCTATCCAGTAAATTAAACATCACCTCATTGGCTTGCTTCATCCCATTCATCAAATGCGCATTGACAAGGTAGGCCATACGTGAGGCTCGGATCGTCCGGTCAGCAAAATATTCAATCATAGGCTCTGTAAAAGGGTAATTCATCGCCGCATGAAATTCATCCCCTCTAAGCCAGGGTTCGGCAGAATGCCAGATCTCACCTAAAATATAAACGTCAGGCTTTTCAGTAGATACAGCCTGCCTAAATGTCTTCCAAAAAACGTGATCCACTTCATTTGCGACATCCAAACGCCAGCCGTCAATGTCAAATTCGCGAATCCAGTACAAAGCAATATCAAGCAAATATTTCTGCACCTCAGGATTAGCCGTGTTTAGCTTCGGCATATCAGCTGTAAAAGCAAACCTGTCATAATTGTCGTCTGTGACGGGAAAAGAGTGAATATGGAACCAGTCCTTATAGCGGGATCGAGCTCCGTTTTTGACGACATCCTGCCATTGCGGAGACGCGCTTCCTATATGGTTAAAAACCGCATCTAGCATAATTCTCATCCCCCGCTGATGAAGCTGGCTGACCAATGTACGAAAAATCTCTGGATCCCCGAAATGCTGATCAATAGAAAAGTAATCCAGCGTGTCGTATTTATGATTAGAAGGCGCGGAAAAGATCGGCGTCAGATAAATGCCGTTCACCCCTAAATCCTCTAAATAATCAAGCTTGTCAACAATTCCTTGTAAATCCCCTCCAAAAAAATCATTGACGTCCGGGTCCTTGCTCCCCCACGGCAATGCATTCTTCGGTGACAAGTCTTCTCTTCCATTTGCAAAACGCTCCGGAAAAATTTGATACCAAACCGTTGACTTGACCCATTCAGGCGCTTGAAATGTATCAGCCTCGTGAACAAACGGAAATTTAAAGTAATAATGAATCGTTTCCAGTGTTTTTTCGTTATAAGGGCATACACCCGAACTTCCGAAAAAGATGTCTTCATGATCGTCTGTTACAACAAACGCATATTGTAAACGCCTAAATGGCGGCACCACTTCAGCAAACCAATAGTCATGCATTTCTGTAGCAGCAATTTTCCTCATCGGCTGCTCGTTTGCCGACCACTTGCCGTCGTTGTACTCATAGGGATCACCCCAAATGAATCGAATGTGATCTACATCACCTTTTTTCGTCCGAATCTTGATATGCACAGTCCGCCCATCATAAGAATAAGCATCGGTGCTGAATGGCTGGTGGTGAATCGCTGCATATTCCATCATGTTTCCCCCTTTGATTTCCGTTTTATTGAAGCCGGCTCATAGTTTGAAAGTATCATGATGAAATTGTGGGAACAATCCTTTTCACCCTGTTACCGATAACAGGATAAGGCGCTTACAGCGTTGATTCTCGTACAATTAACTCTGGTTCAAAAAATAGACTTCCTTGTGCAGCGCCGTCTTCATTCATTTTTTTCAGCAACATTTTCGCACAGGCTTCCCCCATTTCAACAACAGGCTGTCTGACCGTAGTCAAGCGCGGCGAGGAGATGCGATCAAGAAACACACCGTCATTCCCGGTAACCGCAACGTCTTCTGGAATTCGCTTTCCAAGGGATTGCGCCGCACGAATGACGCCGAGCGCGATTCGATCAGATGCGCAGACAAATGCGGCCTGATTGTCCATGGATTTCAGCAGTTCTCTTGCAAGGCATTCACTTTTCTTAGAACTGTTGTCGATCCGAAACATATTCGATTTTTTAAAGCTTTTATTCATCGCCCGTATATACCCCTGTTCTCTTGCACGTTCGAAAGGCTCATCTAAATCAATGCCAAAAAAGACAACTTCCCGCTCCCCCAGCCCCATAACATGGCGGGTTGCCATAAAAGTGCCTTTCTCGTTATTCACATCGATAAAGTCATAGCCCATTTCATTTTGCCCAAATACGACGAGCGGCTTCTCAAAAGCTTTTATTACACCTTCAAAATCGTTCTTTCTCAAGCCGGTGGCAATAATGCCGTCACATTGGCCAATATTAAGAGAATTTCTTGTCACAAGCTGGAGAGCATAGTGATTGCGATCCAGCTCCCTGCTGATTCCTGTCAGCAGGTTCATGTAATATGGTTCTGTCGTATCCATTTCCTCAAGTATCAATAGTTTCACAACCTGTGTTCTGTTTTGCACGAGCGCTCTCGCCGCATAATTAGGGATGTAATTCAGCTCTTTCATCGCAGAATGAACAAGCTTTTTCAATTCATCCGTCACCGTCTCAGGGTGATTGATCACTCGTGATACCGTCATTTTCGAAACATTTGCTTTTTTCGCCACATCTGACAATGTTGCCATTTTCATCCCCTCCTTATCTGTGCTTATTATCCAAACTAGTGATAAAGTCCTCTATTACTGCTAAATATACGATGCAGGCAAAAGAGAAATAAAAAAGAGATTTCCTTAAGGAAACCTCACTTTGTTAAAAACACTCGATTTTTCATGAATTCATACGCTAGGTTGCTGACTCATTCTCTCCACTTCCATGAGAAAGTCTCTTTTTTAAATTTCTGTCCACTTTTTTTCTAAAATCGGATAAGAATAATTTTGCATTTGCTCAATTAACTCATCCGGCCGTGACGAGCTGTGAATCAGTTTTAGGTGCGATTCGTTAGAAAACCCTTCTTGAATGCTGTATTTCACCATTTTCATCATTGGCTCAAAATACCCGTTTACATTATACAGTCCGATTGGCTTTTGGTGGATGCCGATCTGTGCCCAGCACAGCACTTCAAATAATTCTTCATATGTACCGAAGCCGCCCGGCATTGAGATAAAGCCGTCCGCCAGCTCGCTCATTTTAGCCTTTCGTTCATGCATCCCGTTTACTTCAATCAGCTCAGTCAGGTTTTGATGGACAACCTCCCCGCTGAACAAACCGCTCGGCATGACCCCGATTGCAGTTCCGCCGTTTTCCATAATCGCGTCAGCAATCGTGCCCATCAAGCCGACGCGGGAGCCTCCATAGACAAGGCCGATTCCCTGCTCAGCCATGTACGTGCCAAGCTCTGCCGCTTTTCTTTTATACGCTTCATTTCCCCCAGGGTTTGATCCCGCAAATACACAAATGGTTTTCATCTTGTCATCTCCGCATCTATATATCGTGTTAAACATTCAAAAACACACTATATATTGTCCCATCTTCATGTGATAATATCAATATGAAATACATAAAGAATGCAGGAGTGATGAGGTTGCAGCTGGCTGATGCAGAAAAATGGATGAAAGAGTTTTACGAAAAAAGAGGCTGGACAGAATACGGACCTTTTATTCGCGTCGGCTTTTTAATGGAGGAAGCCGGAGAATTGGCCCGGGCTGTCAGGGCGTATGAAATCGGCAGAGACCGGCCGGATGAGAAAGAATCGTCACGCGCTGAGCAAAAACAAGAATTGATTGAAGAAATGGGAGATGTCATCGGAAATATCGCCATTCTTGCTGATATGTATGGTGTCTCTTTAGAAGACGTCATGAAGGCCCACCAAGAAAAACTGACAAAACGATTTGAGCATGCATAAAAAAGCGGCCGCGATGGCCGCTTTTTTTAACCTGTGATTTCATCATGGTGATCAAAGAAATGCTGCTTTCCTATTTTGTGAAAAAGGCCTGTTTTATGCAGCAGCTCCTTCGGCTGCGATTGCAATCCTACAATCATCAGCTTTCCATTGTGGCGTTTAATTCGATTCATAATGTTCCCAAGCACCGCTTCAGCTGACGTATCCATATAGTGCACCTTATTCATGAGCAGAATGAGGGTTTTCGGTTTTTTCTGTACATGCTCCAGCAATGACGATTCAAGGGAATCAATTGATCCGAAAAACAGCGGCCCTTCTATGGCATACATGCTGACAGATGGATCTTCTCTCTTCGCCAGAACAGGATGCGATTCCTGATTGTGGATGCGGGTCGCTTCGCTCATTCTTCTGATAAAGAACACAAATGCAAGCAGCAATCCGGTTGCCACACCGATGATTAAGTCAAAAAGAACCGTAAGGGCGAAGGTCGCCGCCAAAATAAAGGAATCAGCATTTTTCAGTCTCAGCATGTTTGCGACTTCCTTGCGCTCACTCATATTCCATGCGACCACCATGAGAATCGGTGCCATACTGGCAAGCGGCACATGGGACGCATAAGGCGCAAATACAAGCAGGACAAGGAGAACGACTACGCCGTGAACGACGCCGGAAACAGGGGAAACCGCTCCGTTTTTTATATTGGTCGCCGTTCTCGCAATCGCTCCTGTAGCCGGGATTCCGCCAAACAGGGGCGCTGCCATATTCGCAATCCCCTGGCCGACAAGCTCCTTGTTGCTGTCATGCTTTGAGCCCTTCATGTTATCAGCGACCATTGCGGACAAAATCGACTCAAGTCCTCCAAGAAGCGCGATGACAAGCGCAGCCGGAAACAGCATGACCATTTTATCCAAAGTAAGCTCAGGAAACTGAAATTCAGGCAAATGGCGGGGGATTTCTCCATAAGTTGACCCAATCGTTGCCATGCGGTCAGGGAAAAAGACAACCGCGACCACTGTGGAAATAAGAAGCGCCAACAAAGCGCCCGGCACTTTAGGCATCACCTTGGCGGATACAAGCAAAATGACGAGCCCGATCACAGCTGTCAAAATGGCATACACGTTAAAGGTGCCGAGCTGCTGTACAATTTCAAACATGTTGTGATGAAAGTTCTCATGTTTTTCAACATTTCTCAATCCGAGAAAATTAGCGATTTGTTCCGTAAAGATCAGCACGGCAATTCCGGCTGTAAAACCGACGATAACGGGTTTGGGCACGAATTTCATTATTTTTCCGAGCTTAAACAGCCCAAACAGTACCAGCATCACTCCTGCCATAAACCCCGCAATCAGCAGATTTTCCAAGCCGTACTGCATGACAATGCCGAATAAAATCGGGACAAAGGCGCCCGTCGGACCGCCAATCTGATATTTTGATCCTCCAAACAAAGAAATACAAATCCCTGCTATAACAACAGTGTATAGCCCATATTCAGGCTCGACTCCCGAGGCAATGGCAAACGCCATTCCTAAAGGAATTGCCACGACACCTACTACGATACCTGCAATCAAGTCTTTCTGAAATTTCTGCAAATTGTATCCCTTGAATCTCCCTGAGAATCGCATATTTTGTTATAACCTCCCTTATGAGTGATTGTTTATAAGCTCAGTTTCATAACCGTTAATGACCACATCAAGTTTTCCTGTTTCAGGATGAATGACAAGTCCGTGAACCGGCACTTTTTTCGGAAGCAGCGGATGATTCTTAATCATGTTCACACTGTGGGAAACGCTTTCTTCCACGCTGTGAAAACCGGTCAGCCACGTTTTCAAATCGAGTCCGGCGCTCGTCAGCAAATTCAGGCAGCTATCCTCCACCCCGCGTTCCTTTGCTTTCTCAAGAATCGAGGACGCATTCAGCCCAGACATTCCGCATTCATGATGGCCGACAATGCATACCTCTTCAGCCTGCAATTCATAAATCGCGACCAGTATGCTTCGCATCACGCTTCCAAATGGGTGAGAAACGATGGCTCCCGCGTTTTTTACAATTTTAGCATCACCGTTTTTAAGCCCCATTGCTTGCGGAAGAAGTTCTGTAAGCCTTGTATCCATACAGGTGACAATGACGAGCTTTTTCGAAGGAAACTTTGTCGTTTTGTACGGTTCATACTTCTTCTCACTGACAAACCGCTGATTGTGTTCCAAAATTGATGTTAAAGAAACCATTTGATTCATCTCCCATCCATATGATTTTGCAAGCCTTCTTACCCAGCTTACAGTAAGGAATTATAGCATAGGAATAAGCCAAGAAAAGGTTTTCAAAAAAAGACACTATAATTGGACTGTAGAATCAAAACATAAACATTTATATCTTTCAAAGATAATAAAATTTATATTTAATGCATCCTATAATCCGGCTGCAGTTCGCATATCGATGATTTGTCTGACAAAAAATATGGGTGAATTCTGATAATTAAAAAACTTTTTTAAGCAGATTTAGCTGTTCGATCTTCATTTTAAGTTCAAAAGAACCAGAAATTAAAAAAACGCAGCTATATTTTTAACATCTATTTATTTCCGATATAATGAATTAGACAACAGCCATAAAGGGGGAGCCTTGTTGAAACCATTTGTATTTATCACAAAACCGATTCCTGAAGAGATTGAAGCATTCATCGGTGAACATTGCCGTTATGAAGTATGGCAGGAGGATACGCTTCCGAGTGACGTGCTATTTGAAAAATTAAAAGAAGCGGAGGGGCTTTTAACATCAGGGACGTCCGGACCGTCAATCAATCGTGAGTTGCTGGAACACGCGCCTAAGCTCAAAGTGGTCAGCAACCAATCAGTAGGCTACGATAACTTCGATATAGAAGCAATGAAAGAAAGAGGAGTCGTCGGGACTCATACACCTTATACACTGGATGACACAGTTGCAGATCTGGCTTTTTCACTGATTCTGTCTTCCGCCAGACGTGTTGCCGAACTGGACCGTTTTGTCAGAGCAGGAAAATGGGGAACCGTGGAAGAGGAAGCGCTTTTCGGAATTGATGTTCATCATCAAACGTTAGGCATTATCGGCATGGGCAGAATTGGAGAACAAGCAGCGAGACGCGCCAAATTTGGTTTTGATATGGAAGTGCTTTATCATAACCGACATCGCAAACAAGAAACAGAAGACAGCATCGGCGTTAAGTATGCAGAGCTTGATACATTGCTGGAGCAATCTGATTTTATTCTTCTCATTACGCCGCTGACTGATGAAACCTATCACATGATAGGAGAACGCGAATTTAAGTTGATGAAGGATTCAGCAATTTTCGTCAATATTTCCCGGGGAAAGACAGTTGATGAAAAAGCACTGATTCGCGCTCTTCAGGAAGGCTGGATCAGGGGAGCCGGCTTAGATGTATACGAAAAAGAGCCTGTCACCCAAGATAATCCGCTCCTGCAGCTGGATAATGTCACGCTGCTTCCTCATATCGGTTCAGCAACAGCTAAAGTGCGCTTCAACATGTGCAAACAGGCCGCCGAAAATATGATCGCAGCCATTCAAGGACAAACACCGAAAAATCTCACAAGAGAATTTCAATAAATCAAAAATCCGGTCTGATAACAGACCGGATTTCATATTACATACGCTGAAGAACAGCACGCTTATAAATATGACGGGTGACGATATAATAAAGAGCCTGGAATACAAAATAAATGAAGATGACAATTACGGCCTCAAGAAATAAATTGGAATTCAGCATATTACTTAACGCTGCATACGCAAAGCCCGCGTGAATCGTACCTGCGATAAATGGGATGAAGAATAAAAATCCTATTTGTTTTCCAAGGATCGAGTGAATCTCTTTGTCCGTAACCCCTATCCTCTTTAACGCTAACACCTGCACTCTCGTATCTTCTATTTCCGTAAACATCCGCAAATACAGCATGCTTCCTTGCACGATAAAAAACAGCACGCTGACAAACAGACCAATAAACAGCATTAATGCAACTCCCTGCTTCACAATTTGATAACTGGGAGCACGTGTTTGAAAATCAGATGTATGTTCTTTCGGCACCATGTTTTCAAGCTTTTCAGAGACATCCACCGTCTCCTGCCAATGCTCAAGCTCATAACCTACCATTCTCATCTGTTCCTTCAGCGGCACATCCTGTGACAGACTGTCAAAGCTCTTTTCGCTGACAACCAATAAACGGCTGACTCCATCGACAGACATCAATATCCCTTTGTTTTGCTGCTTTTTCATGACGTAGGAAAGGGTTTTTCCTGACTTCATATGAAATGCTGCTGTTTCCCCTTCTCCAAATGTGTCTTTCACCATCATTTGAAAAGAAACATTAATAAATGCTTCATTTTCTTGTAAATGAATAACTGGGAACCCTTTTTCCTTTGCGACTTGATTATAGACTTTTTCTGAAATCAGCAAAGCTTCCGCTTCCATCTTCTTATTTCCATACGGCAAGTCTGACTGAAAAGTGACAGGAATCCCTGTGGCATCCACCTTATACTTGATAACAGCATGAGCTTTTTTCAATGTATTCTCAGCTGTCTCAGGCTTCATGACCTGAAAGCGGGAAGCATCCTTTTCCACCCAGGAAACAGACTGAGGAATGCTTTGCTCCTCCTGCCTTTGTAAATCGGAATAAAACATATAGATGACACCTGTAGCTGTTAATATGACCGCTGTAATGACAGAGGTTAAAAACAGCATGCGTGCATGATCCTTCAGCCTGAATATCATGTTGGAACGCACAATGATATTCGTGCCTTTGTAGAAGCTGTGTTTCTTCCGGTAAAGCATGCGGAAAAACGCCACACTGCTTTGGGTAAAAAAGAAATACGTGCCAATTAACACTAAAATCAAAATTGGAAAAACCCGAAACATCATGTCAATTGCATTGGCTGTTGCAGATAGATAATAACCGCTGCCAAGACATAGCAAAGACAATACAGTGAGCCATTTCGAATAAACCGGCAAACTTTTCGGCTTTTTGGCCGATTTAATCAGTTCAATGATTTCCAGCTTCCGAATCCGTCCCAGTGATAAAATGAGCAGCGTCTGAAACAGGATGAGAAAGCCGGCAATTGTCATCACAAACGCTTTCGGCACAATGGCAAACGAAATCGGCACCTTCACGCTGAGCATCCATGTCATGATCATAAAAAACAGTTTTGAAAATAACAGGCCTGCTCCAATGCCGGCCGCAATCGCCGCAAGAGAAATAAGTGACTGCTCATAATAAATCATCTTGCGAAGCTGCTGCTTTGATGTGCCAAACAGTGTCAGCAGCCCAAACTCTTTCTTTCTTGCCTGCAAAAACGCTGAATTGGAATATGTAATGAAAAATATACAAAACACAATGATGACGACAAGAGCTGCGCTCAAGCATGTTTTGACAAGGCTTCCGCCATATATATTGTCTTCATTGACATCAGGATGAAAAATAAATGATGTGAAGACAAAAAACACCGAAACGGCAAACACACAGCTTAAAAAGTAGGCCACATACCGTTGCAGATTCCCAAGAATGTTTTTACGGGCGATAGTTCTCAAATTCATGAAAATCGCCTCCCAACACACTCAAGGTATCCAATATACTTTGATAAAACACCTGCCTGTTTGTTCCTCTGTGAATCTCTGAAAAGAAACGTCCGTCTTTAATAAAAACAATTCGTTTACAGAAACTTGCTGCTGTGGCATCATGCGTAACCAACAGAATCGTCGCTTCCTTTTCCTCATTCAGCTGAGCCAGTGTGTTCATCACTTGCTTTGCCGATTTTGAGTCGAGGTTTCCTGTCGGTTCATCAGCAAGAATGAGCGCCGGATTGTGAATAATCGCTCTGGCACAGGCTGCCCGCTGCTGCTGTCCGCCCGACACCTCATATGTGCGATGATCGAGAATGTGCTTGATTTGCAGCGTATCCGCCAGTTCATCCAATCGGGCTTCCATTTCTCTCAGCTTTACCTTATCCAATGCGAGCGGCAAGAGAATATTTTCACGAATCGTCAGCGTATCAAGCAGATTAAAATCCTGAAAGACGAAGCCGAGTTCTCTTCTGCGAAACAAAGCCAGCTCTTGGTCCTTTAACGTTTTCGGCTGAATGCCGTTGATCATCATCTCGCCCTGGGTCGGCTTATCAATGGTAGCCAGCAAATTCAAAAGCGTGGTTTTTCCGCTTCCCGACGGCCCCATAATCCCGACAAATTCCCCTTTTGACACACTGAGATCAAAGGCGCTGAGCGCTTGGTATGATATTGTTCCTTTATTTGAATAGTACGTTTTCGATAGGTTCGTTGTTTGCAACACGTTCATGTTCTGCTCCTCCTTTTTCTTTATTATAAAAAGGAAGTCAGCATCCTCCCATCGAACTTTCTTGCAATTCCGCTCCCCAATCTTACAATGCTGTCACATTCACGAGGGTGTCACTTGAAAACACGATGGTTATCACAGTGCCAGCCCCTTCTTTTGATTCCGCATACAGCTTATGGCCGAGACGGCTGCACACCTGTTTTGCTAAATAAAGGCCCATTCCAGTTGCCTCTTTCATGGTTCGTCCGTTTTCTCCGGTAAAAAACGCGTCAAAAATCCGCGGCAGATCCTGCGGCGGTATGCCGATTCCTTCGTCGGCAAGCGACAAGCGCGTCTCATGTCCCTGTGTTTCAATCCGGATTGTAATAGGGTCTCCCACACCTTGCTTTGAATATTTTAAGGCGTTGAAAAGGATTTGCTCAACAACAAAGGAAAGCCACTTTTGATCACTGGAAATCTGAACGGCATTTGGTGGCACATGTAATGTTGGAAAAAGGCGCCGTTTAATAAACTGACGTTTTTCCTGATTGATCAGTGAACGAACCATTTCTGCCAAATCAAAGGTTTGCGGCTTTACATCAAATGCAAATTCCTCCAGCCGAGCCGTTTGCAGCATCATATCAAGACCGTGGCGAAATCTCTCATTCTCATCCTCCAGCTCCTCTAAGAACGTCGGAAAAGAGGATGAGGTTCCGTTTTTTCCTTCCTGAATCATTAAGGATATGACGGATACCGGTGTTTTCATATGGTGGACCCATTGGTTGGTGAAGGTGTAATGCTGTTTTTGCTGATTGATATATTGTGAGAGCCTGCTTTCGTATTGCTGCCCGAGTGCGTTGATCATTTTCGTCCAAAGCGCTTGCTCTCCTGTTCTTGGCTTTCTGGCTTTCAAAGATTGTCCGATGTCATTCGAAGAAGAGGCTTGTTCTGCAAGCTTTTTAACATATGTGAGAAAGGAAAATTGCCGAACATAATCAGCAGCAAAACCTGCGGCTAAAAGAGTACCGGGCAAAATCCATATGTACATCATATTTTCTTTGGAAGGTTCTGCGCCGCTCTCTACAATGCTTAAATACGCAATCAGCATGGCGGACCCTATCCCTAATAATGAAAATAGAATAATGGCTAAGCGGTCGATGAGATAAGTCTTTAACACTCCGCTTCATCCTTCCGATTGACTTGAAATTGATAGCCTTGTCCTCTGATTGTGGAAATGCAATCTTTCAGTCCTGCATTCTCCAGTTTTCTCCGCAGCCGGTTGACATTGACCGTTAACGTATTGTCATCGACAAAATCAACGTCATCCCATAACGCCTCCAATAGTTCATCACGAGAGACAATTTTTTTATGCTCCCTCACAAAAATCGAGAGAAGCTGGAATTCTTTTTGGGAAAACAAAATCCGGACGCTGTTCCACTCCGCTTCATTTTGATCAGGATAAATCGTTAGCCCGCCAAGCTCCACTATTCTTGATTCCTGCGGCAAAGAGGGCGAGTATTCACCATATGTGCGGCGCAGGACGCTTTTGATTTTGGCCATCACTACCTCTAGATGGAACGGCTTTGTGATATAATCATCGCCGCCATTTTCAATCGCCATTACCTGATTCAGCTCATCGGTCCGTGCCGATATAAAGATAATCGGCGCATTGGAAATGGTACGGATTTGCCTGCACCAATAAAACCCGTCAAAAAAAGGCAGGTTGATATCAAGCAGCACAAGATCAGGCTTCATTTCTGCAAATTCCAATTTTATATCATTCAGCTGTTCAGCAATTTTCACTTCATATCCGTATTTTTGAAGATGACCGCCCAGCAAAGAAGCAATCCGCTCATCATCTTCCACAAGCAAAATCCGATACACGTTAATCCCCCTTATATGTACATCACGATGATTTTTCTAGAAGATTCCAAAATTATTATAGCATGTGCGAAATAGTAAATCGGTCTTTTTCTTTTCGTTGTGATAGAATAATAAAGGTAAAATTTTCATAATAGGCAGGTGTCGTGATGAAGAAAATCATGCTGTTTCTGGCAATGACGTCAATTCTTTCAGCATGTCAGCCCAACTATACCGGGAAATACATAGAAATTGGGGATACACTAACTGACTATACCAAAGAGTGCTTTAAAGAGAATGAAATTCCTTATAAATACGAAAAGGGAAAACTGTATATCCCAGAAGACGCATTTGATACAGCAATCTACACTTGTTCATAAGAAAAAGCTTGCAGATAACCTGCAAGCTTTTCACGTTACAAAAAATGAGTATTTAATTTCTCTTCAAATCCTGAAGGGCCGATGTCGCTTTTTTGAATGTTACCGCCGTTTTCATAAATCGTAAAATGGCGCTCTGACATGACCATCCTTCCGCTCGGCGTCAGCTTTGAGGCAAGCAGGGACTTGTTAAAAGGAGATTTTTCATGAGAGTGAATGATGTCCTTCATGTTATCTAAATCACCGAGATCACTCTCTTCAAGAGTAAAGGCGTACCCAATTTGCCAGCCTTCTCCTTTGTCCATCAGCAGAACATGGCTGCCCTTTTCTGTCTCTTCTCTCTTGATTCGGAATGCCCCGACTGGTGACTGTACCGTTTCTCCGGAAAGCGGTATCGGCTGGAGCGCCAGGTTGATGCCGAAGCCGATATCAACGAGGTAATCGCCGTTTTCCGCAGACAGCCATACAGCAGCATGCGTCCCTTCTAGTGCCCATCCCTCTTGATCGCCTGCATAAACCGTTCCTCGAATGAGCTTCACACGAAACCCAGCCTCACGCAAGACAAAATAAAGAAAACCATTTAAATCGTAGCATAGGCCGCCGTGCTGATCTTTGAGCAGACGTCGCCATAGCTCTTCTTTTGTGATCTTATAATTCTCTTTTGCAAGTACGGCACGGTTTTCGAATGGAAAACGGTATGCCATTGCTTTGAGAAAAAGGGGAAGATCGCCAAAGCTGACATGGTCTTTCTCCCAGCCGATTTTCTGAAAGCAGTCTTTTAGAAAGTCACTCATTTTTATCACCTAAACTTCTTCTTGAACGTAAGCAGCCAGCTTCTCCAGGGCCTCTTGTTCATCTTCTCCCTGGGCAATCAAGGTAACCTCAGTGCCTGTGCTTACCGCAAGGCTCATCAGCCCCATGATGCTTTTGGCGTTTACTTTTTTCCCATCCTTCTCAAGAAACACATCTGACGTAAACCGGTTTGCTTCTTGTACAAACAAAGCAGCAGGACGTGCTTGCAGTCCTGTCTTTAATCGAACTTCCACTTTCTGTTGAACCATAAGATCTCCCCTTTTCTTTACGGTTATTTTAAAGTGACGGTTTGCCCTGTCCGCAGCTGTTCTGCGATTTCGTCAAGTTTTCTCAGCCTGTGATTGATCCCTGATTTGCTGATTTTCCCGCTTGCTACCATTTCCCCCAGCTCTTTCAGCGTCACTTCCTGATAATCAATCCGAAGCTGCGCAATTTCCCGAAGTTTTTCAGGCAGCGCCTCCAGGCCGATTCTTTCATCGATGTATTTAATATTTTCCACCTGTCTCAGCGATGCGCCGATCGTTTTGTTTAAGTTGGCTGTTTCACAATTGACAAGGCGGTTGACCGAATTTCTCATGTCCCGAACGATTCTGACATCCTCAAATCGCAGAAGCGAATTGTGAGCGCCGATTACGTTCAGAAACTCTGTAATCTTTTCAGCCTCTTTTAAATAGGTAATGTAGCCTTTTTTCCGTTCAAGCGTTTTGCTGTTTAACTGAAACTCATTTAACAGGTCACATAATGAATCGTTATGCTCCTTATAAAGAGAGAAGATTTCTAAATGATACGAGGAGGTTTCCGGGTTATTGACCGAACCTCCTGCCAAAAATGCTCCTCTCATATAAGAACGCTTGCAGCACCTCTTTTTAACCAGCTCTTTCGAAATACTTCGTTCAAACACAAAGTTCTCCCCGAGTATTTTTAAATCCTCTAAGATCGTTTTTGCATTTTCTGAAAAACGCACAATATAGACGTTATTCTTTTTCAGCCGCATTTTCTTTCTGACCAGCAGCTCGACCGACACATCATATTGTTTTTTCAGCAATGTATAGATGCGGCGGGCAATCGCCGCGTTTTCGGTTTGAACATCGAGTACGAGATGGCGGTTTGTAAATGATAAAGCTCCATTCATCCGAATGAGTGCAGACAGCTCGGCATTAATGCAGCAGTCCTTCACTTCCAGATTCGTTAATTCTTTTTTTGTTTCTGATGCAAATGACATATAGCCACCTCATTTCAAGGCTTCATTCTTTCAGTAAATCAACAAGAAGAGAGGCCACTTTATGTGTATCGTGACGTATTACGTCATTTTTATACGTTACAATTTGATCTCTGATGACTTCAAGCCCCATCGCTTTCAGTTCTTCGATATCAAAATCAACAGGACGCGCCGATTCCATTTCGTACTTACGCTTTATTTCGTCGGGAATGTCTTCACTGTTTACTAATATCGTATCAATAAAACCGCAGCCCATATGCTGATTGAGCGCTTTCACATGATCAGCAGCGGTGTAATGGAGCGTTTCGCCGGGCTGAGTCATCACGTTGCAAATGTATACTTTTTTCGCCGGCGCCTTTATCACTTCTTCCCCGATTTTTGGGACGAGCAAATTGGGAAGAATGCTTGTATAGAGGCTTCCCGGGCCGATAATAATCAAATCCGCTTCCCTGATCACGTCTATTGTTTCCGGCAGCGGATCAATCTGTTCAGGCGTGAGAAAAACACGCTTAATACGCTGTCCGTATTCCGGGATCGTTGACTCGCCTGAGACCACGCGGCCGTCTTCCATCTCAGCATGCAAAACAACACTGGCATTGGCAGCCGGCAAAACCTTTCCTCTTACATTCAGCACCTTGCTCATTTCTGTGACAGCGTGAAAAAAATCACCGGTTATATTTGTCATCGCTGCCAAAATCAAATTCCCGAGAGAATGGCCTGTTAAGTCATTCCCTTTATTGAAGCGGTGCTGAAAAAGATCTTCAACAAGCGGCTCCACATCGGATAAAGCGGCAAGCACATTTCTGATGTCTCCGGGAGGCGGAATTTTCAGTTCATTCCGCAGACGGCCAGAGCTTCCCCCATCATCGGCAACTGTTACAATGGCCGTGATGTCAACAGGTTTATGCTTTAAGCCCCTAAGCAATACAGAAAGACCTGTACCGCCGCCAAAGATTGCGATTTTCGGCTTTTGTCCCATCTTATTTCCGGCTTCTCTTTTCAATGTCCCGGTGAGTAACATGAGTATAGTAATCCTTTTTGAAATAATCAGCTAAATTCTCGGCTAATGTCACAGAGCGGTGCTGGCCCCCTGTGCAGCCGATCGCAATGACAACCTGGCTTTTTCCTTCTCTTTTGTAAGATGGAAGCATAAAGCTCAGCAGATCAATTAATTTCTCATTGAACTTTTGTGTTTCATTCCACTTCATGACGTAAGAGGAAACCTCTTTATCCTTGCCAGTCAGCGGCCGCATGCTTTCGATATAGTACGGATTCGGCAAAAATCTGACATCAAAGACGAGATCTGCATCAATTGGAATACCGTATTTAAAACCAAATGACATGACATTCACGGTAAATGTCTCTCCTTGGTTTGTCGCAAAGTGCTTCACGATTTTTTCACGCAAATCACGCGGCTTCATGTCAGACGTATCGTAAATGATTTGAGAGCGGCCTTTTAATTCCTCAAGCAGCTCTCGTTCCAGCGCGATGCCTTCAAGCGGCAGGCCAGTCGCTGCCAAAGGATGCGAGCGTCTCGTTTCTTTATATCTTGTGACGAGAATGGAATCCTTCGCGTCCAGGAATAAAATTCGCGGTGTGATCCACGGATTTTCGGCCATTTCATCCAGCGCTTCAATCAGCCGGTCAAAAAATTCGCGGCCGCGCAAATCCATCACGAGCGCAACTTTGCTCATTTTCGAATTTGATTCCTTCATCAGCTCTAAAAACTTCGGAAGCAATGAAGGCGGAAGATTATCGACGCAGAAATAGCCGAGATCTTCAAAGCTTTGGATCGCGACAGTTTTCCCCGCTCCCGACATTCCGGTTATAATGACAAGCTGAATATCATGTGATTCACTAACACTCATCTTTCTCCCCCCTGACTTGTCTTTCTATTTGATGTGCTGCGGGTCTAAACGATAACTGAGCAGCTCAAATTCCGGTGTATACGTAAATGTGCCGTGCAGCAGCCCTTGTCCCTTCATCATAAAATCAAGGATATGGCCGTCTCCAGGGGCCATAGGCAGGTTCTGAATGTCATTGACATCGTGCCACTGCAGTTTGCCTTCCTCTGATTCTGATACATTTTGTCCTGTATAAGAATCCGCGACAAACGTAAACATCATCCACTCGGAGACAATGTGGTCACCGTCTTTAATAATAAAGGTAAAAACGCCTTTTAATTGAGGATTTATGATATAGATACCAGTCTCTTCTCTGTACTCTCTGATGACGGAGTCTCTGACTGATTCTCCGCTCTCCATCTTGCCTCCCGGCGCGACCCACCATCCGCGTCTCGGCTTTTGAAGCAGAAGAACTTTGTCATCCGTCTGAAGCACACAATTTGTCACTCTTTGCAAGTACGTCACCTAACCTTCGTCCTGTCATCGTCTCTTTATTATACCGCTTCAAGATGCCTCCCACAATGAAGAGACATTGACAATCTTTTCTTCTATTTTACAGCATATTCATTCCTTAATTCAGATGATTTTGCTGTAACTGGCATTCATCTTTTATTTATGGACAAAAAAAGGACACGGATAACTGGAGAATCCGTGCCAAAAAAGTGTATTCATTATAAAAAGGGGGTCAATTACTTTATTAATCATAACCGAAAAGCATTACACATGTGTTACAGCGGAATTAAAACCCAGTAACGTAATGTGAAACTCGTATGACAGCCCTTTTTATTTTAAGGTTTTCAGCGTTTCTTGAAGCTCTTCAACATAATGCTGTACGCTTTGCGCCGCAATACTTCCGTCTCCTGTAGCCGTTACGATTTGGCGCAGTGATTTTTCGCGAATGTCTCCGGCAGCGAAAATTCCTTCAACCTTTGTCTCCATGCGGTCATTTGTTTCGATGTAGCCTTCTTCATTCGTAATGCCCAGATTCTCAAACGGTTTAGACAGAGGAAGCATGCCGATGTAAATGAATACGCCGTCTGTTTTGAATTCACTTTCTTCACCGGTTACCGTATCGACAAGCGTTACGTTACCGACTTTGCCGTTTTCCTCATGAATTTCCTTCACGGTTTTGTTCCATAGGAAGTCAACTTTTTCATTATCAAATGCTCTCGCTTGAAGAATACTTTGAGCACGGAGTTTATCACGTCTGTGAACAATCGTTACTTTTGAAGCGAAACGAGTCAGATATACGCCTTCTTCAACCGCGGAATCTCCGCCGCCAACAACGACTAGTTCTTTGCCTTTAAAGAAAGCGCCGTCACATACTGCACAATAAGATACACCGCGTCCGCCCAATTCTTTTTCGCCAGGCACACCGATTTTTTTATATTCCGCACCAGCAGCAATGATGACAGCACGAGCTTTATATTCTTTTGAACCAGCTTTGACTACTTTGTACTCTTTGCCGTCAACGACTTCTTTAATATCGCCATAAGCGTATTCAGCGCCGAATTTTTTCGCGTGTTCAAACATTTTGTTAGAAAGCTCAGGCCCAAGGATACTTTCGAATCCAGGATAGTTTTCTACATCTTCCGTATTGGCCATTTGTCCGCCAGGAATTCCTCTTTCAATCATTAATGTCGATAAATTCGCTCTTGATGTGTATACAGCGGCCGTCATCCCAGCAGGGCCCGCGCCGATTATAATCACGTCATAAATTTTTTCTTCTGACACACTATTCACTCCTTAAACCATCTTTTCAAGTTTGGGCTCTTTCTTATAAGATAAGAATCCCCATCAAACGTATTCCTTACCCATATCCTATAAAATCTCATGATGATACGCTATTTTTTTGCTCATTTTTTTCGAAACGCGATTAAATGTATTTCAAAAGGGTATGTATATTAATAAGAAAGAGCCTTCTGTCCATAGAAGGCCCTTGTCTTATTTATTATTGAACAACACGTCTTACAACGCCTTTAAATGCTGCTTTCCAGTAAGGATTGCTCATAGAGTCAACAGATACACCATGAGATGTATTGTCGTTTAGGAAAGTACCGTTTCCTAAGTAAATTCCAACGTGACCGTTTGTTTTATATGTGTCAAAGAAAACTAAGTCTCCGCGTTTCATATCCGATGCGCTGACAGCTTGTCCTCTGCCAACTAACGTATCAGTTGTTGTTCCGCCGACAGGTCCAAGGTTAACACCTGCAGAAGCGTATGCCCAGCGTACGAATGATGAGCAGTCAAAAATACGGTTGTTGATATCAGACTGACTGCGTCCGCCGCCAAACTTGTACGGAGATTGTCCTACAATGCTTGAACCAACGCTGATCGCGCCTTCAATTCCGCCGGAGTTGCTGATAACAGTGCCGCCTGAATTGCTGTTTGAGCCGCTGCTCTTCTTAGAAGATGAGCCGTTAGACGAACTGTTTGATGAACCGTTAGAAGAATTGTCTGAAGAATCATCAGATGAGCTTGCTTTTGCTGATTCAGTTGTAGCCGTTTGGCTGTCATCTGTTTGTGTTTCATCAGATGCTTTTTGTGCTTCTTCCTGCTTTTTGATCAAAGCAGCCGCTGCTTCTTGTTCTTTTTTGATGCGTGCTTGTTCAGCTTCAGTATTTGCTTTTTGATTTGCAAGTTCAGACGCCTCTGATTTTAATTCAGAAATCGCTTTAGCCGTTTTCTTCTGGCTTGCTTTTGCTTCGTCGAAAAGCTTGTCTTTTTCATTAAGCTGTTTATCAAGGTCTTTTTGCATTGTTTCTAATTTAGCCAATGCAGCTTGAACTTCTTTCAGCTTGTCATTCAAATCCGCTTCAGAATCCTCGAGCTTCGCTTTATCCTGCTCTTGCTGTTTGATTAAATCTTTGTCTGCGTCCACAATAGATGAAACCGCAGTCGCACGAGAGATAAAGTCACCAAAGCTTGTTGATCCTAGAAGAACATCTATGTATCCTTGAGATCCGCCGCTTTCCTGTAAAGAACGAACGCGTTTTTTCAGGATTTCATTGCGTTTTTCGATACGTGCTTCTGTTTCTTTAATCTCTTTTTTCAGTTTTTTGATTTCTTCTTTTGTTTTATCATTTTCTTCTTTTTTATCTTCGATCTTGTTGCTTGTATCAAGCGCCTTAGCGTTAATGTCTTTCAGTTCTTTTTCAATCTTTGATTGATTTTCCTGAAGCTCACTTAATTCTTTTTCCTTCGCTTCAATGCTGGAAGCAACCTCAGATTGCTTGCTTTCGATTTTTTGTTTCTTTTCATCTAATGTTTCCGCCGATGCAGTTTTACTTGTAAATGGGATCAAAAAACTGCTTGTCCCGATGACGGAAGCCAAACCAAGTGTAATTAAACTCTTTCTCACTTTTTATATCCTCCCTTTTACTGTGAACCTGTCCTCATTTGGAATCGTATTTTGAACATCAAGTTTCGTTCCTCATACTCTACGAGGAATGATGGTTGTTTATGGTTAATTATTCTGTGCATCTCTTATTCTGGTTGTATAGCGTTTATTTCACATCATATGTAAAAAACACTAATTCCTTATGTACGAGAATCATTATACCATCAAGTTTCGACAAATTAGCGATAAATTTTATTACATTTATGTTTCAAACAGATGTCAAGTCACACATCATTTGTCATTTTTCTTAAGCGTGTAAAAAAACTGTCGATATTATTTTCTTAATATAATCTATCAAACAAAAAAAGAGTCGATTAAATAAATCGACTCTTTAAAATTTACTATTCTAGAATATCATCAATATATTTCATATATTTCGTCAACGTTGCCGGAGAGATGCCGAATCGGGCCGCTGTGTCTTTTTTCGTGTCTTGCTTGCCATGGGCTTCTTTCCAAATATAACAGATGGCTGCTGCCCAGCCTTTCTCATTCTTCAACGGAGCAGCTGCACGAATTTGCTGGATGACATGGAAAACCCAGCAGCTCATGACTTCTGTTTTCATCTCTTCTTTTTCAGCTTGCTCTAATAGTTTGACCGTTTGATAGGCGAAAAGTGCATCCTCTGAAACGTCAGCAGCCGCAGAATCTCCATTTAGAAGCAGCTTTACAAAATGATTTTCAAAAGGAGCGGTAATTCTCTTTGAGCGTATCACCGCTTCAAGATGCTCTGTTTCTCCCTTTGTGCTGCTGATATAATAGGCTGCAAGACGCTGTTCCACAGATGAAGGAAGAGCTTCCCTCCGCTCAATCCAAGGCGCCGGGCGGTCTTCGCCGGGATATTGCGACTCGACTTTTCTCCAGATCGTCTCGGCAAAGTCGGTATGTCCCGTAAAATAAGCAGAGCAGGAAAGCCAGTAAAAGAAGGTGTCGTCACCTTCAAAGCCGGTTTTATATAATGATTTGAGCCATTTATATCCGATCTCGTAGCGGCCGACAAGCGCCAAAGTAGCACCCAATTTATAACGCTGCTCCATTAGCATCGGATAGACATTGGAGAGCTGATCACTCAATTCCGCCACTTTTTCGTCTTCTCTTTCATAATAGTAGAAAACGAGAAGATTGCATAAGGCGTGAAGATTTCCTTCATTATGAGAAAGCACTTCATAAGCGGTTTGCTTCGCTTTTACAACGTTTCCTGAATAGAAATAGGCAAGCGCGAGATTGTTGTATGCTGACCAAAGCTCCGGATATTCAGCTGTGATTTCCTCAAGCGCCGCAACCGCTTCAGCAAGCTGGCCGCTTTCCAGCAATGACTTTGCCCGATCCTGTTTCACCAGCAGTTCATCCTGATCATACAACGAATCCTCAATGCCGTCGTCTCCTAAATCGAGCAAATCAAGCAGACTATCGTTTTCTTCGGCGAATTCACCATCCGGGTCCGCATCAGAATAAGCGGCCGCTTCTTTATAAGCTTCCTGGAAGAGCCCCAGATGGGCAAAGTTATTCGCTTTAAAGTAATGGCACTCCGGCATTTCGGCCTCCAGATTTGCCATGATATAGTCAAGAAGATCGTTCGACTCTTGATACTGGCCCATTTCCGAATAAATGACCGCAAGCTGTGAAAGCATCTCTGAATCCTCCGGCTCCAAATGAACCGCGCGCTGAATCAGTTTGCTTGCCCGTTTTAGATTGCGCTCTTTATACGCTTTCAAGCCTTTATGAAAAAAATATTGTCCATCTTGAAGCAGCTGGACAATTTGTGCGTGATTTTTATGTTCAGAAGTGTGTTTTCCCACAACTACCCTCCGTTTTATACAATATTACCGTCAGTAGTATACCATAAATCGTAAGCCCCTCAATAGTTCAAAAGGAAGGATTGGGAAAATCCCTCCTCTTTTTTATTGGCTGATTCGACCAAAATTTACCCGGCTTTGTTTTCTAAGTCCGCATTCATTTTCAGCTGCTGTTCAGCAAAATCCCTATAAAGGCCATGGGAAGCCATTAACTCATGGTGTGTTCCACGACCGGTAATTTCCCCTTTTTCAACAAACAAAAGCTGGTCCGCATCTACAACGGTAGATAGGCGGTGAGCGATAACAATCGTTGTTCGGCCCTCCATCAGCACCTCAAGCGCCTGCTGAACTGATTTTTCAGATTGGCTGTCGAGACTTGAGGTAGCTTCATCGAGCATAAGAATGCTTGGGTTACGGAGAAGCGCTCTCGCAATCGCGATTCTTTGCCTTTGTCCGCCTGACAGCATAATGCCGCGTTCGCCCACTTCTGTATCAAACTGATTCGGCAGCTCCTTTATAAAATTGAGCGCATATGCCATCTCCGCAGCTTTTTCGATCTCAGCATCCGTCACATCTCGTTCTAACCCGTAGCAAATATTTTCTCTGATTGTCCCGGACATTAACGGGCTTTCCTGTGATACATACCCGATATGCTCCCTCCACGATTCAAGCGAGTAAGTATCAATCGGCTCGTCCCCCAGCCGAATGGACCCTGCAGTCGGAGAATAAAAACGTTCAAGCAGCTTAAACAGCGTCGTTTTCCCCCCGCCGCTCGGACCGACAATCGCTGTGACTTTACCTGCTTCAATGACGGCGCTGATCTCTTTTAAGATCAGCTGATCAGGCTTATATCCAAAAGACACGCGATCAAGCTGGATAGGGAGATGCGCATTTTCAATTTGTTTTCCTGTCACTGTATCTTCCTCTTCCTCTGCCAAAATCTCAATCATTCGTTCTGTTGCACCGATTGATTTTTGCAGCTGTGTGAAAAACGTTGTAATCTGGCCCATCGGCATAATAATTTGGAACAAATATAAAATAAAAGCCACGAGCGCTCCGGCTGTGAGCTCGCCTGATGAGACCTGCATGCCGCCATATCCGATCACTGCGACAAGCGCTGCCATTAACACGAGTGAGATAAGCGGGCCGACAAGTGATTGAACCTTGGCTTCACGAACGCCAAGCTTAAATAATGACGAAATCCCCATTTTCCCGCGCCCATATTCGACATCCTCCGCATTTGAAGCTTTGACAAGCCTGATTTCCGGGAGAATTTGATTCAGCAGGCCTGTAAAATGAGCCGTTTCATCTTGCGTTTCCCGTGAGATAGAAAACATCTTCCGGCCAATCGGCATCAAGATGAGAGCGGCCAGCGGAACGACCACTAACACAAGCAGTGTCAGCTTCCAGTTCATAATAAACAAGATTGTCAATGATCCAATGACAGAAATGATGCCTGTAATAAACCCGCTGATATGGGTTGTAATCAGTTCTTTGACCACCATCGTATCATTCGTTACACGGCTGACTGTTTCTCCGGAAGCATTTGTATCGAAATAAGAGACAGGAAGCTTAATTAATTTCTTCCATAATAAATCCCGCAGCCCGGAGATGATTTTTTGTCCATTATAGTTAAGCGCATAGGTGGCATAAGCGCTTAAACCGGCCTGAACGAAAAACACCAGCGCGATCAACCCGATTTGCGTGCCTGACAGATTTGACATAGAAAAACCATCGACAAGCTGCTTCGTTAATAATGGAATGAGCAGGCTGACCAGCGTGGTTACAACACTGAGGGCAAGCGCAAAGGCGAGCTTTCCATAAGAAGGATTGGTCCGTCTTACTAATGCAAAAAAGGGTTTCAATTTACTTTTAGATTTTTGTTTCTGGGTTGGCATATATTTTCCTCCTGTTTCAGCGTTCAGAAAGGTGAAATGTCATAGCAAAAGGATGATTTTTACTCTTTCTCAATCATATCAATGGAGAAAGACTTTTTCAGTATATTTTTGCCGTGATCAAAATAAAAATCTCCCACTCATTGTTTGAATAGGAGATTTTTATGTTAGACATCTTTCACAGGCTTCTTTTTTCTGTAAGTCAATGTTACATCCTGCTGTCGCAGGTCTTCTATTATCATTTTGTACCGATCAACTTTTGCGGTATGTTCTTCTTTTATCATCTCAAGGGCAGCTTTTCGTTTTTCGCTATTAGACTCAAGCTCTTTTTTTATTTTTTTTACAATCAACCCTTTTTGCCCTTTGATTTCCTCTTTTAATGAAGACTCAAATTTCTTAGTCAGGCTGAGAAAGTCGTTGATCGGTTGATTGAGGGTGCCCGCTTTCCCCTTCATTTCATCTTGGGTAAGAAACATATAGGTCGTTGATACAATTTCTGTTTCACTTACTGAAAATAAGGAAGTCACTCTTCATATTCCTCCTAAGGCTGAAAATCAAATAACTGAGAAATCATTTCTTCTTTTTCAAACAGCTTTTCAATACTCTCGCGGATATTTTTGATAAAATCTCTTTTTTCTGTTGTCTGTTTTTTTAATTCAGCAACAATTCCATCATTAGCAGGAAGCGCACCTGTGTGGAATGATTCATGAACAGAGATTTTCTCCAATTTATCGAATGTGTGGCTGAAACCAGCTGCAAGCCGGAATTGAAGATCGAAGGCATAATGCGAAGGGGTTTCTTCCATATGATGAATCGCCGTGGTGATCGCCTGTTTTTTATCTATGAAATCTTCATCGATTTCCTGACTGTAAACCTTCTGGTACTTAGAAATCGCATCTTCCATATCTTCAACGATTTTCATACCGTTTTGATAGATTCTGACAGCGGATGAGAGATTGACTTGAATTGTTTCTCCCGAGCCGCTCTTCCCTGTAAAGTAAATATCGGAGCCTTTATAGCTGAAGCCTTTTTCCTTTGACAAGGCGTTGAGCATTTGAACGATGCTGTGGCCGTCGACGATAAGTTTTAGTGCGTCTTTTGTTTCTGTGTCGAGTGTTTTCAATGAGGACAGAATTGATTTTACGTAGTCCACTATTTCACCAACGTCTTTTAAAGCTTGCATAAATTGGCCATGCTTTAGATGGTCAATGAAATGTTCGTACCGTAATTCTATGCCTCGCATACTCGCATTAATATTCGTTAATTCTTTTTTGATCACTTTCTTTTGCGTTTCATCAATATAACCATTTTCAGCTAACTGATCTACGACCGGTCCGCTGTTTCTCAACAAGGTATGAAGAAAACCTAAAAACGACGGCAGTTCCTCTTTTATTCGGCCATACATTTGCTTAACATCATCAAAATGCTCATATAGGACACTTACTTTCTTTAAAGCGCCGTCTGTGTTTTTCACTCTTTCAATCAGGTCTATGTCTATCCCGCTGGCTGCCTTTATAAAACCGTTCAAGCCGTCTTTTTCATAGTCATCCTTATATTTTTGAAGGAATTTTTGAATTGACCTCACATCTTCGTCAGGAACCCCATCCATAATGTTTCGGATGCCTTTTACACTTGTATTTGTATCTGCCATCTTCACATCACCGAATGTAATGAAATCGGCCTTGCCGCTGACTCCATACAGCGGGTCATCTTTTGAGATGCGTTGGATGATGTTCGCTGTGACGCCTTTGTCTTCATAATATTTTTGGATTTCTTTTTTTAACTTTTCTGGCGGGATATCATTAATATCTTTTAAGCGTCTAATATGAAATTTATGCATTAACCTATCTCTCAAATTCAAATCAGTTGCTAGTAGGTGGTCAACGCTTATTTGAGCTCCGTTAACCCCATAAACTTCATCAAATTCTCCATCAATTAATTGAACCATCACCTGATTATTATTTGCCAGTGAGTGCCCCATAGCAAAGGTCTTTAAATCATTAGAATTCTCTGTTTCTCTTTTGGCATTTCTTACAAACTCTTTTGTCGCTTGGTACTGGCTGTCATCTATCCCTAAAAAGAGACCAAAGAAATTGTATGACCAGTCTTCGTTATCAGCACTCCCCTCTGAAATAATATGAAGTTGATTAACGTGTTGTTTATCATCCTTAATATAAATAGCTGTACCATCATATCCGGACTCTCTTATTGATGTATCTATTTTCGAATTTTTTTTAATAAGTTCATTAGATGTGTATATTTCCACACTTTTTGGAAGGTCTCGATGTGTTTCTTCTTTGTATATTCTACGCACCTCGACTTCAAAATCTGTTTTAGCTCTCTTTATTTCACTTTCAGTATCAGAAGCAAATCTTTCTTTATAATCGTACTCCAAGTCAATTAAACGCAGCTTTACATTTTCATTTTCAAATATATTCTTATTTTCCATTTTCTCTATTTCTCCTTTTTAACTTTTAAAAAGGTAATAGAATCAATTATTTTCCGAACTTTTTTTTCTGCTTCTTCTTCCTTTAATGAACAAACCTCTTTACCCTTATAGCAAGAAAAACGAAAAGAATACTCTATTCCTAAATAATCCTCTTTTTTAGATTTAACATAACCAAAAAATCTATAAGAAAAATTATTCTTTTCATCTACATCATCAAAAATACTTTTCTTTTGAGCAGAATATACAATTTTATCAGATAGCTCTCTTTCTTCGAATTTTCCTTTATAGCTATTTCTACCGCTTACAATGTCAAGCATTGTGTCCTTGTCATTCGCAAAACTTTTTTCTTGATGATAATCTAATTGCCCGTCATATTGAATGTTAGTTTTTTTATTGAAACTATCAAATACTATTGTTTCCTCATTTTCTCCTTTACTTGAAAGATCAGGTACGTACTCCCCATCCTCTGGAAACAACATCCTAAACCCTTTCAGCTTAGATTCCAGCAAATAATATCCTGGTTCCTCTTCTTTTGTTGACACCATATACTCTCTCGTTTTCTCGTCCTGAAACGCAGGTACTTGAGGCAGATCCTTGGGATCCATGTCTTTTGGTTTTACCGCTTCTGTTTTATTGTCATTTGTGGTGTTTTTATCATTATCATTCATACTGCATCCTCCTGTCAGGGCAAGTAATAAGCTGAAGCAAATAAAGATGATCTTTTTCATTACGAACCTCCACGGGTTTTGTGAGAATAGAATTCTATTTTCATACTAAAATAATTCTATTGACCTGCTTAAGAAATGATTATTTTATCCTTTTTCATGTTACATCATGGCTGAATTTGGATAAATAGGAAATCGGACTCGGTTTCGTTCTCTTTCCATTAACAAATCAAGCAAAACATCACAAACACATCAAAATACCTACTTCTTTTTTCATAAAATCGTTTATCATACGGCTCTTACTTAACCTCTTCATCTTTATAGTAGGTAAATCGAAACGAATACTCTATTTCCCTTAATTCTCTATAAGAAAAACTATTCTTTCCCTCTATATCATCAAAAGCCTTTTTCTTTGAGCAGATATCTCTCTTTCTTCGTATTTTCCTTTACATATCGCCAAAGGTAGTAGAGTTTATTATTTTTTTAACTTTTTCTTCATTTTCTTTCGGGTTTTGTTTACATGTATTTGCATTGGCGGAGCAGCTAAACATAAAAGAATATTCCATCCCTAAATAATCTTGTTTTTTCGATTTTATATAACCAAAGAAGATATAAGATGGTTTCTCTTCTTTGTCAAAGTTTTCTTGTTTTAAGGCAAAGTAAATATCTTTATCCTTCGTTTCTAATTTCTCAAAATTACCTTTGTATTTATTTTTACCGCTAATAATATCCAACATATTCTCCGGTTCGTTTATAAACGATTCATTTTGATAGAACTTTACTGAAACATTCATTACTATATTCGTTTTTTTATTAAAGCTGTCAAAAAATAGTGACTCGTTTGTCTTTGAAGTTTCAGAGTCGGAATACTCCGCATCCTCCGGAAACAACATCCTAAATCCTTTCAGCTTAGACTCAAGCAAATAATACCCTGGCTCCTCTTCTTTCGTTGACACCATGTACTCTCTCGTCTTCTCATCTTGAAACGCCGGAACTTGCGGCAGGTCTTTTGGATCCATTTCTTTTGGTTTTAAGGCTTCTGTTTTATTGTCTTTTGTGTTGTTTTTTTCATTGTTGTTCATACTGCATCCTCCTGTCAGGGCAAGTAATAAGCAGAAGCAAAGCAAGATGATTTTTTTCATGACGAACCTCCACGGGTTTTCGGCTAATTTGCCTAAATCATTTTTGACCTTAATTACAAAGTGATTTTTAGCCTTAATATTTTTGTATTCATTTTATTTCTCCTGTTTGTTGTAAAAAGGTGATCGATTTTACGTGTTTTTTAACCTGGTCTCCTAAATGATCTTTATCTAACGTACAAGACTTTCTATTATTTGGACATCTAAACATAAACGAAAATACGATACCTGCTTGTTTTTTCTCGGGTGAGTTAATATAACCGAAATATCTGTATGAAAAGTTGTATTTGTTTTTATCGTTTTGAAAATGATTTTTCTTATGAGCAATATAAATATCTTTGTCTGCGTGCTCTAGCTTTTCAAAATTGCCATTATAACCATTTTCATTCCTTACTTGCTCTAACATTGTCTCAGGATTATTAATAAAAGATGTTCCTTGGTAATACTCTATTTGTGCATTTAACATTTTATTTTTTGTTTTATCATAACTATCAAATGCGATAATTTCTTCATTTTCATCACGACTAGACAAATATTTCGAATATTTTGCATCCTCCGGAAACAACATCCTAAACCCTTTCAGCCTAGACTCCAGCAAATAATACCCCGGCTCCTCTTCCTTCGTTGACACCATGTACTCTCTCGTCTTCTCATCTTGAAATGCCGGAACTTGCGGCAGGTCTTTTGGATCCATTTCTTTTGGTTTTAAGGCTTCTGTTTTATTGTCTTTTGTGTTGTTTTTTTCATTGGTGTTCATACTGCATCCGCCTGTCAGAGTAAGTAATAAGCAGAAGCAAAGCAAGATGATTTTTTTCATGACAAACCTCCACGCGTTTAACTGATAGATTGTTACAACATGATTATTTAGTTCTATCCGTATTACAATATAGAATCATACTGAAAAAAGACCGCCGCGTTCTATCGGCAGTCTTGACCAGACATGATTGTTACTCTTTTTTCGAATAAAATACTCTGGATATAAACAGGCCAATGACTCCTAACAAGATGAATAAGACCGCTCTCCAAACAATATCAATCGAAGCAGAATCTATTAAAATTATTTTGGCAAGTGTAATGAATAAAAAGATCAGCCCAATTCGGTTCCATGTCTTGTCTTTGGTTGCGTAATAAACAGCATACATCACAATGACAAATATAAACCATGACAGGGATACTCCGACGTTTACTGATACGCCGTCAATCCTATCCGACATCCATATGGATAATTTGCTGAAGAATACAAGCAGCAACAATGAAACAGCGGACGAAACAACAGTTGTGACTTGTTTATAATGTATTTTCTTCGAATACAGATAGCCGCCAAAAAGTGAGCTGATCAGCAGCAGCCAAGAGACAATGCTGAGAACGTGTAATGAACGTGCCGGGTATTGTATGAGGCCGCAGGCTGCCTGTAATAATACAATCACTCCGGCAATGCCGATCAACCAGCTTTTTTTGCGGTATGACACGTAACACATCATGATTCCTTGTAAGGTGAATATGATGTACAGCAAGATCACATTTTCAGCTAATGCATCCGCTGCCAATACATTAAAATAAATCATAGAAATGAGTAAAAACGTATATTTGATTTCGGCAAATTCTTTACTTTTCCATAAGCTTAACAACAGGTAAAACACAAATGCAGCAGTATAAAAGACGTATAAGGCTGTATCGTTTTTCATGTACAGGACAACCCCTGTGATGAAAACGACAAAAGCTCCGATTGTAACAGCTGTGAGATAGACAGCTTTTTTAAATTGGCTGTTCGATCGTAAGGCTGATAGGATCGTAATCGCCTGCTGTAGGATAAATACAGCAAGTGTCCAACCCGTCACCTGCGCATCTGTAAATGATAAGAAAGCAAAAATCGCTAATATGAAAGCATAGTTTGCTATATTCCATGCTATGCTGTACTTTTGTTTAACTGTCTCATATATTAAGCCTGCGAAAACCAATGACTCATATACATAAAAGATGTATTCATTTCCTTGTTTCCCGCCAAATAAAAAAGGATACAAGTAAACACCTGCGACGATAATCGCAATCAGTGTTTGTGATCGGTATTTCCTTGATATGTACACACCGCCCGCAACGCCTGCAGCAAGAAGGATCATTGTAAGCGGCGTCGGTATAATCTGGTACAGCATGTTACCCGCAAACAAAGAAACAATATAGACAATATTACTACCCGCCAATAATGAACTGCCAAATACACTGGCATTTTTCTTATGTGACCTGCTACCGAGAACATATAGCACAATAGAGACAATAAGTCCTGCCCCTACCCTCATATATGCGTTGATCCAGCCTTTTTCTGCAGCTGCCACAAATGCCCAAATCATACCAAGAAGAAAAACAAAAATAAAGATCTTCGGAAGCCAATTTCCCGCCATGTTTTCTAAAGTGCGGTTCTCTTTTCGCGGAGCCGGCGTCTTTTGTGGAACTTCGGTTTCCTTGTTGATTTTTGGGTGCTCATCCGTTTTGACTACTGTTTGTTCTTTCTTGCCAGCAGCGAGATATGCGATCTCCCTTTTGACACTTTCCAGTTCTTGTTCTAAACGTCCAACTCTTTTGTTCAGTTCATCAATTTTTTCGTTCACCATTCTCTCCTCATTTTTCGAATAATTAGCAGCCGCTTTTTCATACTATGTCTTTTCCTCACTATCCTGACCGGTTTGTATAAAATAATCCTAAAGACCTGATATCCATTTGGGATTTTCATTCTAAGTCATGTTACATCATGGGAAATTTTCGTTAAATAGGAAATTCGATTGGTTTTTTTATTTCTTCTATTAGGACAAGACAAATGGTTCAGCTGAAACAAATACATAAAAAAGGAGCTGACATATGAGCAGCTCCAATCCTTTTATTTCTCAGAATGGCGTTTTTTCAATACGTCAAGCACATCATCCAGCGGCAAGGCTTGTTCTCTGAGCAGGACAAGCAGGTGATACAGCAGGTCTGCCGCTTCCCATTTGAGTTCCTCGTGGTCCCGATTTTTCGCGGCGATGATGACTTCGGATGCTTCTTCTCCGACTTTTTTCAAAATCTTATCGACGCCTTCACGGAAAAGGTAAGTGGTGTAAGCTCCTTCAGGCATCTCCGCTTGGCGTTCCGCGATCACGCGCTCCAGTTCGTTCATGATGCCGAATCGGCCTGCGGCCTGTTCTTCTGTTTGTTCCTTCGTAAAACAGCTGTAGCTGCCAGTGTGGCATGCCGGGCCGGACGGCTCTACAAGTACGATCAGTGCGTCCTGGTCGCAGTCATACCGGATACCTTTGACGGCTTGCGTGTTCCCTGAGGTTTCTCCTTTATGCCATAACGCTTGGCGTGAGCGGCTGTAAAACCATGTTTCCTTCGTTTCCAGCGTTTTTTCGTACGATTCCTTGTTCATATACGCAAGGGTCAGCACTTCTTTGCTTGCCGCATCCTGCACGATGGCAGGAATTAATCCGTCCTCGTTAAAACGCAGCTCATCTGCCTGTTTCATCTCACATTCACCCCGTACTCTTTCAAGTATGATTTCACTTCTTTAATCGATGTTTCTTTATAATGAAAAATTGAGGCGGCCAGCGCGGCGTCGGCTTCTCCTTTTGTAAAAGCCTCAAGCATATGCTGTGCGTTTCCCGCGCCTCCCGAGGCGATAACAGGGACGGGGACAGCTTCGGAAACAAGCTTTGTCAGCGTGTGGTCGAAGCCTTTTTTCTCACCGTCAGAGTCCATGCTTGTCAGCAATATTTCTCCTGCCCCGCGTTTGACGCCTTCTTTTGCCCACGCGGTGACCTCCCAATCTGTTTTCTTTCTGCCGCCGTGCGTATAGACCTTATATGTGTCAGATTCTTTGTCATACTTGGCATCAATGGCAAGAACGATGCATTGCGAACCGAAAAACTCGGCTCCTTCTGCAATCAGCTCAGGACGAAGAACAGCTGCCGTGTTCACCGACACTTTGTCCGCTCCGGCACGCAGTATCGTTTTCATATCGCTGAGCTGATTGATGCCGCCGCCGACTGTAAACGGAATGGCAAGCTTCGCGGCAACCTGCTCCACAACGTCAACCATCGTCTTTCGTCCTTCGTGCGAGGCGGAGATATCAAGAAAAACAAGTTCATCCGCACCTTCCCGGTCGTACACTTCGGCGAGTTCGACTGGGTCACCGGCATCCTTCAATTCGAGAAATTGAATTCCTTTGACAACGCGTCCTTCTTTGACATCAAGGCATGGAATAATCCGTTTTGTGATCATTTGCGCTTCACCCTTTCAAGCGCCTCACTCAGCGTAAACTGATTGGTATACAGCGCTTTTCCGATGATCGCTCCAGAGACGCCGTCCGCCTCGTAGCGGGCGAGAGCTTCGAGATCCGCGACGGAGCTGACTCCGCCGGAAGCGATCACCGATTTCCCCGTTTCCTTAGCAAGCTCGACCGTGCTTTTAACATTGGGGCCTGACAGCATTCCGTCTGTCGCGATGTCAGTAAAAATAAAGACTTCCGCACCTTCATTGGCTAGCTCTTTGCCCAGTTCAGTTGCCTTAAGGGTTGATGTTTCAAGCCATCCCTCTGTTGAAACAAAACCGTTTCTCGCATCCAGTCCGATTGCAATTTTCTCGCCATATTGTTTCAGCATTTTTTTGACAAACGGAGGGTTAGAAACTGCTGAGCTTCCCAGGATCACCCGATCGACTCCTGCTGATAAATATTCATAGACGTCATTTTCGGAACGGATCCCGCCGCCGATTTCGACTTTCAGGTTCAGCTTTTGCGCAATCTCAATCACATGGCGGTCATTCACTCTTTTCCCTTCTTTGGCCCCGTCGAGATCAACGAGATGGATCCATTCGGCACCCTCTTTCGCAAATAACTCAGCCATGTCGTACGGTGAATCGCCATATATCGTTTCCTTATTATAATCCCCTTGAACAAGGCGAACACATTTGCCGTTTCTCATATCAATTGCCGGATATAATGTAAAAGCACTCATTTTTTCACCTTCTGTTCTGCTGCCATTTTCGTAAATTGGGTTAAAATAGACATTCCGACCGTGCTGCTTTTTTCCGGGTGAAATTGGGCGCCGAAGACGTTCCCTTTTCCGACTACAGCAGGCACTTGCACACCATAATCAGCGCTTGCCAGGAGCGCGTTCTCCTCCATCCCGTCAATGTAATAAGAATGAACGAAGTAAGCGTAGCCTTGTTCTGTTTCAGACAGCAGCGGAGATTCATTATGAAAAGAAAGACGATTCCAGCCCATATGCGGAACCTTCAGCTTGTTTCCTTTTTCATCTTCTGCTTTCAGCCTGACTGCTTTTCCTTTTAACAGCCCGAGTCCTGAAGCGGTGCCGTTTTCTTCGCTTTCTTCAAATAAAAGCTGCATGCCGAGGCAGATCCCGAGAAGCAGCCTTCCCTCTGAGACCATATCGTGAATCAATTGATCAAGCTTCGTGTAGCCCAAATTGTCCATCGCGTCTCCAAATGAACCGACTCCCGGCAAAATGAAGGCATCAGCTTCTTTCAGCTCCTCCGGCTTTTCAGAAACAAAATACGGCACGCCGACACGTTCAAGCGCCTTTGAGACACTGTATAAATTCCCCATTCCGTAATCTATCACGCCAATCATCTACAGCATCCCTTTCGTTGACGGTATTCCTTTAACTCGCGGATCGATCGTTGTCGCTTCATCAAGCGCACGTCCCAGTGCTTTAAAAACGGCTTCAATCATGTGGTGGGTGTTTGTGCCATAATGAACGATGACGTGCAGGTTCATTCGAGCTTCGAGCGCCAGCTTCCACAAAAATTCATGTACAAGCTCCGTATCGAAAGTTCCGACTTTAGCAGCCGGGAAATCAGCGCGCATTTCTAAGTGCGGCCGGTTGCTTAAATCAATCACAACTTGAGCAAGTGCCTCATCCATCGGCACAAACGCCGATCCGTAGCGTTTGATTCCTTTTTTATCGCCTAACGCTTCGAGCAGCGCCTGCCCTAAGCAGATGCCGATATCTTCAGTCGTGTGGTGATCATCTATATCAACATCGCCTTTTGCGTTAATGGAAAGATCAAATTGGCCGTGTTTCGTGAATAAATCCAACATATGTGTCATAAACGGCACATCTGTTTTAATATCCGCTTGTCCTCCGCCGTCTATTGTAAATGCCAGCTCAATATCTGTTTCGTTTGTTTTCCTGACGCGTTCCGCTTTTCTCATTTAGAAACCCTCCGTTCTCTCGCTTCAATTGATCTGGCATGGGCTTCTAACCCTTCCAGTCTGGCAAAAGCCGCGATACTTTCGGCATGTTCTTCAAAGGCTGATTGACTGTAAGAAATAATGCTCGATTTCTTTTGAAAATCAGTTACGTTTAATGGACTTGAAAATCTGGCTGTTCCGTTTGTCGGAAGCACATGGTTCGGTCCGGCAAAATAATCACCGACAGGCTCAGGGCTGTATCTGCCTAAGAAAATTGCACCCGCATGTTTGATACTGCCAAGCAAAGCTTCCGGAGACTGTGTTATGATTTCTAAATGCTCTGGCGCGAGTGTATTGACAGTCTCAATCGCTTCTACCATTGTTTCCGCCACATATATACAACCGTAATCTCTCACTGAAGCTTCCGCTATTTCTCTTCGCGGCAAGGTTTCCAGCTGCTTACTCACCTCAGCTGAAACCGTCTCGGCCAGCGCCATGGAATCTGTGACAAACACACATGAGCTGAGCTTATCGTGTTCCGCCTGTGACAGCAGATCGGCTGCAATTTCGCTCGGGATCGCTGTTTCATCAGCCAGCACGACGATTTCACTAGGTCCGGCAATCATATCGATATCGACATCGCCGAACACTTCTCGTTTGGCAAGCGCGACATAAATGTTCCCCGGACCCGTGATTTTATCCACCGGCTCAATGGTTTCTGTTCCGTATGCTAACGCCGCAATCGCCTGAGCGCCGCCCATTTTGTAAATGTCTTTTATGCCCAGCTCGGCTGCAGCAACCAAAACTCCAGGAGACAGCAGACCGTCTTTTCCCGGAGGCGTGACGAGAACGATTCTTTCAACGCCCGCTACAAGCGCCGGAATCACATTCATCAAAACAGATGAAGGATATGCAGCCGTTCCCCCCGGCACATATACACCGGCGGAATCCAGCGCCGTCACTTTCTGCCCCAGCATTGTGCCGTCCTTTCTGTGATAAAACCAGGAGGATTGCAGCTGTCTTTCGTGATATTCCCTAATATTTTCGATTGCCTGCCTAATCACCTGAAGAAGACGTGAATCCAGTGAGGTGTATGCCTCCTCAAATTCTTCTTTTGTGACCAGCGGGCTGTCTATTTCGATGCCGTCAAATTTCGCCGTGTAGCTGCGAACCGCCTGATCACCGTTTGCTTTAACATCTTCAATAATGGATCGGACCGTCTTTCTTTGCTCTTCCGTTCCGGCATCGATGGAACGCTTGAGAGAAAGCCGTTCCGTTCCGCTGATGGTTTTGATCTTCATTTTGCCGTCTCTCCTTCCACAACGAGAGATAGGCGAGATGCCATTTCGTCAATCACATCGTCTTTCATGCGATAGCTTACCGGGTTGACAATAAAGCGAGAGGTAATGTCACAAATGTGCTCCGTTTCAACAAGCCCATTTTCTTTCAGCGTCTGTCCTGTGGAAACAATGTCCACTATCCGATCTGCAAGCCCAATGAGCGGAGCCAGTTCAATTGAACCGTTGAGCTTAATGATCTCGACTTGTTCTCCCTGCTCTCTGAAATAACTGGAAGCCACATTCGGATACTTTGTCGCGATTCTTGGCGCTACGCCGCTCCAGTCTGTATTCGGAAGTCCGGCGACAGCTAAGTGGCATTTGCTGATTTTTAAATCCAGTACCTCATACACATCGCGTTCCTCCTCCAGCATGACATCCTTGCCCGCAATTCCGACGTCTGCCACGCCATGCTCCACATACGTGGTTACGTCCATCGGCTTCGCTAATATGAAACGGAGATTTTCCTCCGGCACATCGATGATCAGTTTTCTCGAATCTTCAAACTCCTCAGGGAGCCTGTAGCCTGCCTGCCTCAGCAGCCCTGCCGCTTCTTCAAATATCCGGCCCTTTGGCATCGCCATTGTGAGTAACTTACCCATTTTGCTCTTCCTTTCTGGCACCGATAAAATAAGTGACGTTTGCAAAAGATTTTGTCATCTGGTCGATATTTTCTATTCCCGATAAATCTTGAAGAACCACTTTGTTCCCTTTCATGCGTTCTTCATTCGCATAAGCGATGGCTTGCGCCCGCTGCTCTTTGCTGAAAATAACAGCGTCTATATCACAAGGTACTTCTTTCATATGAAGGGCTTCAATCAGCCGGTCGATCCGAAGCCCGAAGCCTGTTGCCGGTGCAGGTGAATCAAAATGGCCCAGAAGCTTGTTGTAACGGCCGCCGCTTCCAATGACAAAACCGACATTCTCGGCGTACACTTCAAATAAAATCCCTGTGTAATAGCTCATGTGACTGACCATATTCAGATCCAGGCGGACATTTTCCGTACATCCGTAATCCTCAAGAGTGTCCCACAGCGCCTTCAGCTCATCAACCACGCTTTTTCCTTGCGTAGAATCGACGATTTCCTCGGCACGTCCGCATACTTCTATACCGCCCCGCAGTTCAAGGAGCTCAAGCAGCCTGCTTTTATCAATGGAGGAAAGCGGGAGAGACTTGACATGCTCTCTGTAGCCGACGTAGTTCTTTTCATATAAGAACCTCCGCAGCACATCAGCTCGTTCAACGTTTCCGAGCACCTCAACAAACAAAGCATCCGCAATGCCGGCATGGCCAATGGCAATTTTAAAGGATGCCAGCCCAGCGTTTTTCAATGCCCCGACGACTAAAGCAATGACCTCCGCATCCGCGCTCGTCGTGCCGTCACCGATTAACTCCACTCCGACCTGCTCGAACTCAGCCGGACGTCCGCCTTCACGCTCCTGAGCCCTGAATACATTTGCCGCATAGCCGACTCTGAGCGGATGACCGTGTTTCAGAAGCTTCGATCCCGCCACCCTTGCAATCGGCCCCGTCATATCCGGGCGAAGCACCAATGTCTTGCCGTCCTGATCAAGTAGCTTAAACAGCTGCTGCTCTTCAATTGCTGACTGGACGCCAACGGTATCGTAAAACTCCAGTGTCGGCGTTTCCATAAATTGATATCCCCATTTATCAATCAAATCGGTTAACGATCGTCTCACCTTTTTTTTCGTTTCGTATAAACCGGGCAGTGTATCTCTCATGCCGTGCGGTTTTTCAAACATAAACATCAACCCGAGCACCTCCGTTGTTATCTTATGAAGGAAAATTCCGAATCCTTTAGTTCGCTAATATGATAATATGTTAGCAGATGAAAGAATGAAAATCAACGCTTAACTTCAGTAAGGATATTTTTAGTTCAAATATCCTTCTCCTCATTATGAAAAAATCATGAATAATGTATTAAAGGTACGTAATATCTCAAATTCTTTATGTTTGGCATGCTATAATACAAATCAAATAGAGAACAAGGAGATAAAGATGAAAACACTGCGAACTCTATGTGTCCTGATGATTCTTTCAGGCGTTATTTTTTTCGGACTTAAAATAGATGCAAAAGATATAGATATTCCTTTTTTGAACAGCCTTAAAAAAGTGGTTTCTGATAGCGATACAGACTCAGCTGCGAATAGCAAAAAGGAGCTGAAGGGAAGCGCAAAACCGCTGGATGTCATCCTTTACAATCAAATGGACGCACCCCGGCTCTATAACGGCTGTGAAGTAACAAGCCTTGCGATGGTGCTGAATTATGCAGGATACGACGTGACAAAAAATACCCTGGCAAATCAGGTTGCCACAGTGCCTTTGACATACAGCAGCGGATTAAAGGGTGATCCGAATGACGGATTTGTCGGGGATATGGCGAATGGCCCTGGTCTCGGTGTCTACCATCGACCGATCTATCAGCTGGCGAAAACCTATGCGGGAGACAAAGTGTCTGATCTGACTGGAAAAAGTATTTCCGCTGTTTATCAGCAGCTTGAAAAAGGCAATCCAGTTTGGGTTATTACGACAGCCAACTTTACGCCAGTTGACAACATGCAGACATGGAAAACGCCAAACGGAACGATAGAGATTACGTACAGCGAACACAGCGTCGCCGTTACGGGATATGATGATAAATATGTGTATCTCAATGATCCGTATGGCTATAAAAACAGAAAAACCGATAGAACAAGCTTTGAAAAAGCGTGGAAACAAATGGGCAGCCAGGCCGTGGTTATTCAAAAGTAAACACCTGAAGCCTCACTATGCTCTATCCTGAGCAAATACGACAATATTCATGCTTTTTGTATCAATCGGTAAGATCGATTCATTTTCCATTTTTCACCCAAAATTGTCTTTACTTTCAGGCTGTCTGTTTTTATGATTAAAGCAGATTCAGCCTTGCCCCGATCTATGCGAGAGAAGCCGGTGCAAGTCGCTGACGCTTCTCTTGCAAAAAATGAAAGATATCCGGGGAGGATTTATCATTGAAAAAAATCGTGTCTATCCTATTTATGTTCGGTTTGGTTATGGGTTTCAGCCAGTTTCAGCCATCAACCGTTTTTGCAGCTGACAAAGTGGTGCACGAAACAATTATCGTACCAAAAAATACAACATATGACGGGAAAGGACAGCGGTTTGTGGCAGGAAAAGAATTAGGCGACGGAAGCCAGTCAGAAAACCAAGACCCTGTTTTTCGTGTGGAGGATGGAGCAACCCTGAAAAATGTCGTGCTTGGTGCACCTGCTGCTGATGGCGTGCACACTTATGGAAACGTTAACATTCAGAATGTGAAATGGGAAGATGTTGGTGAGGATGCGTTAACGGTGAAGAAGGAAGGAAAAGTGACGATCGACGGCGGTTCTGCTCAAAAAGCGTCAGATAAGATATTCCAAATCAATAAAGCCAGTACCTTCACAGTGAAAAATTTCACGGCGGACAATGGCGGGAAGTTCATTAGACAGCTTGGCGGTTCAACCTTCCACGTTGATGTGATCATCGACAAGTGCACCATCACAAACATGAAGGAAGCGATATTCCGGACGGACAGCAAAACAAGCACGGTCAGAATGACAAATACACGCTACTCTAATGTCGGTCAAAAATGGATTGGTGTTCAGCATATTTACGAAAACAACAACACTCAATTTTAACAAAAAAAGTCCGCTGATGTTATTCAGCGGACTTTTTCAATCTTTCTTGCATTTCTTCCTTCGTATAGATGATCCTCATCGGATTTCCGCCGACAAATGCCCCGTCAGGCACATCCTTATGGACAAGCGTTCCGGCGGACACAACTGCGCCATCTCCTATTTTCACCCCGGGCAGAATGGTCGTGTTGGCACCAATCATCACTTCGTCTCCGATCAGAACTTTGCCGATCCGGTATTCGTGAATCAAATACTCATGGGCCAGAATGGTCGTATTGTACCCGATGATTGTATTTGTTCCGACTGAGATCTTTTCCGGAAACATGATATCTGGCATCACCATGAGGGCAAAGGATGTCTGTTTTCCAACCTTCATCCGCAGAAATGTGCGGTACAGCCAGTTTTTCATCCCTATAAACGGCGTATATCTCGCAATTTGAATGACAATGAAATTTTTGACGACCTTTAAAAAAGGTACCGTTTGATAGACATGCCACAGTGAGTTGGCCCCCGAGACCGGATGACGATCTGTTTTTCTCACAGATTACTTCACTCCAACGATTTGTAATAGATCACTCATTTTCTCAAGCATAAAATCCGGCTCATACTTCGCCAGCATTTCCGGCCCTTTAATCGTCCATGCGACTCCTGCCGTTTTTGTACCGGCGTTTTTCCCTGCCAGCACATCGTGGTAATTATCTCCGACCATAATGGCTTCCGCCGGCTCGCTTCCTAGCTGTTTCAGCGCTAACAGCACAGGCTCGGGATCAGGCTTTGCATTCGTCACATCATCAAGGGTAACAACTGTTTCAAAGAATTCGCCGATTCCCGTGAGCTTGAGGCCCATGTTGACAGTATCTCTTAATTTTGTTGTCACAATCCCTAATGTAAAGCCGGCTTTTTTTAATGCATCCAGGGTCTCATATACCGTTTCATATTCAGTCACGAGTGAATCATGCATGTCATGATTGTATGCTCTGTACATGGCGATCATATCCTCGCATTTATCAGGGTCCATCGAAGAGAACGTTTCAAAAAGAGACGGCCCGATAAACGCAAGGACATCTTCTCGTTTATACTTGCTCGGATAATAATGCTCCAGTGTATGCAAAAAGGACGCGATAATTAATTCATTCGTATTAATAAGCGTTCCGTCTAAATCAAACAGAATCGTCGTTACTTGTTTGTCACTCATATTGCTTCCTTTCCAACCGCTGAGGGTTTCCACTTTTTCCATGTATGCGCAATAGCCATTGTCAGCAGAACTGCTGTGGTGACACGAATCACAAGAAGAGGCCAGACCGGTATGCCAAGCGGAATAAAGACAAGTGTATCTTCTACGACCGCGTGGCAGGCAACGAGAAATATAAATGCCAATGTCATATCCCGCCTGCTCACGCCGTCATCCTCGACAGCTTTGATCATGACACCCGCTCCGTAGGCCAGACCAATCGTCAGTCCCGCCACCATCGTCATAGACGTATTTTTATTCATGCCAAGCAGCTGCGTAAACGGAGACAGCCACCTGGAGAACCGATGCAGCCAGCCTAAATCTCTTAAAAACTGGATGATGATCATCAGCGGTATGACAATTGCCGCCAGCTGCAAAACACCAAGTCCGGCTTTCGTTAAGGCTTCTGCCAGCATCGCCAGCCAGCTGTCTGGCGCCGCGCTCTTCGCAGCGATAAAACCGTACTGTGCCGTTTCCTGTCCGCCATGCCAAATGAGGTTGATGACGATGGCTGACACAGCGGCCAAACCGATGCGCACGGCCAATATGACGCCAATTCTGATACCAACCTTTGCGGCAACTGTCGATTCGATAATCAAGTTATGACAGAATGAAAGCATAACAGCTAAAATAAAGACTTCTTTCACAGATAAATCCAATGTTAAAATCCCAGCAATTCCAGCATACAGATTCAGCATATTTCCCAGTACAAGCGGAATGGCCGCTTCACCGGAAAGCCCGAAGAGACCCATTACCGGTGTGATCAGCCGTACAAGCCAATCCATGACAGGCGTATGCTGAAGCAAAGTGACCAATAGCGTTACCGGGAAAATCACTTTACCGAGTGTCCATGTTGTTTGAAGACCTGCCGCAAGACCGGCCAGAAAGATCTTCTTCATCCCTCATCCCCCTTTGTTGACGTCTACTCCGCGTACCGCTCCTTCGAGTATCCCTTGACGCGTCTGAAGATGATGGCTGCCACAGCCAAAACAATTAATACGATTGAAATCACCTGAGCGATGCGAAGTGAATCAGTCAGCATTAAGCTGTCAGTCCGCATTCCTTCAATAAAGTATCTTCCGATTGAATACCAAATGATATAGATCAAGAACATCTCGCCTCTACGCAAATTCGCTCTGCGCAGGAACAGTAAAACAATGACGCCGACAAAGCTCCATAGTGATTCATATAAAAAAGTAGGATGATAATATTGCCCATTGATGTACATTTGATTGATGATAAATTCAGGCAGGTGCAGGTTTTCTAAAAAGGCTCTGCTGACAGCCTCGCCGTGCGCTTCCTGATTCATGAAATTCCCCCAGCGGCCGATCGCCTGGCCGAGCAAAATGCTGGGCGCGGCAATATCCGCAAGCTTCCAGAACGAAAGGTTTTTCACTCTCGAAAACACATAACCCGTTAAAATGGCGCCGATTAATCCGCCATGAATGGCAATGCCGCCCTTCCAAATCTTAATGATTTCTCCCGGATGTGCCGCATAATAATCCCATTCAAAGGCAACGTAATAAATTCGTGCGCAAATAATCGCAATTGGAATGGCAAACAGGACAAGATCAATAAACGTATCTTTCTGCAGCCCCCGTTTTTCACTTTCCCTCATCGCTATCCACAGCCCGAGCAAAGCGCCGAGACCGATAATGATTCCGTACCAATGGACGGCTAACGGCCCCAACTGAAAAGCTATCGGATTGAGTGGTTCTATCGCTTCATTCATTTAACGCCAACTCCTATTCTCCTTGTTCACCGTCTTCAATGACATCCGCCAGCTTGTTCGTAAATTGTTCAGCGGCATTCAGCCCCATCCGCTTCAATCTGAAGTTCATTGCTGCCACTTCGATGATGACTGCCAGATTTCGGCCTGGACGGACGGGAATCGTCAGTTTTGTGATTTCTGTATCAATGATTTTCATGGTTTCTTCCTCAAGCCCGAGACGGTCGTATTGCTTGCCCTGCTCCCAAAGTTCAAGGTTCATGACAATCGTGATTCGTTTATTGCTTCTGACCGCGCCGGCGCCAAACAGCGTCATCACGTTGATAATGCCAAGCCCCCTGATTTCAAGGAGATGCTCAATTAATTCCGGAGCGTTTCCGACAAGGGTATCCTGATCCTCCTGCCGAATTTCAACGCAATCATCGGCAACAAGGCGATGCCCTCTTTTCACAAGCTCCAGCGCTGTTTCACTTTTCCCGACGCCGCTTTTTCCTGTGATCAGCACGCCGACACCATATATATCGACAAGAACGCCATGAATCGCCGTGGTAGGCGCCAGCCGGCTCTCAAGGAAGTTGGTTAAACGGCTTGACAGTCTTGTCGTTTTCAGCGGCGATCTGAGGACTGGCACCCCATTTTTCTCAGAAGCGTCAATCAGCTCCTGCGGGATGGGCATATCTCTAGAAAGAATAATAGCTGGTGTTACATCAGTGCACAGAGAATCCATTCGCTGTTTTTTATCCTCTTCCGGAAGCTGTTCAAAGAAAGAAAGCTCTGTTTTTCCGAGAAGCTGCACGCGCTCTCTCGGGTAATATGTAAAATATCCGGCAATTTCAATGCCTGGTCTTGATAGGTCACTCATTGTAATCGGGCGGTTAATTCCTTCTTCTCCGCTGATTAATTCCAAATTGAACTGTTCCATTACGTCTTTTGTGCGAACCTTTGCCACGATATGTTCCTCCTGTTCCGGGCTGCCCCGAGCTTGCTCACAATACTTTCATTTTATCACTTTCAGGCTTGAACCTAAAACAGATTTTATAAAAGGGGGGAAAACACCTCAGCTGGTCTAGATCACTAGTCTGAAAAAGAGTAAAATAAAGGTATTCAAATTCCAGAAAGGCGGATCATCTATGGCAGAGAGTCTTCTTATCAAAGACATTGCGATCGTGACAGAAAATGAAGTAATCAAAAACGGCTATGTCGGAATCAATGACGGAAAAATCAGCACAGTCTCAACAGAACGGCCCAAGGAGTCATATTCAAAAGAGATTCAAGCACCTGCGGATTCCGTTTTGCTTCCCGGCATGATTGACATTCATATCCACGGCGGCTATGGCGCAGATACAATGGATGCTAGCTTTTCCACGCTCGACATCATGTCGTCAAGACTGCCCGAAGAAGGCACGACGAGCTTTTTAGCCACAACGATTACCCAAGAGCATGGGAACATTTCTCAAGCTTTGGTGAACGCAAGAGAGTGGAAAGCGGCTGAAGAGTCCTCTTTATTAGGTGCAGAACTGCTCGGCATTCATTTAGAGGGCCCCTTTGTTTCGCCTAAAAGAGCCGGAGCGCAGCCAAAAGAGTGGATTAGGCCTTCGGATGTTGCGCTTTTCAAAAAGTGGCAGCAGGAGGCGGGCGGACTGATCAAAATTGTTACACTTGCGCCGGAGGAGGATCAGCATTTTGAACTGATCCGCCATTTGAAAGACGAATCGATTATCGCATCCATGGGGCACTCGGATGCCGATTCCGCATTGCTGTCGGATGCCGCAAAAGCAGGGGCGAGCCATATGACTCATCTGTACAACGCGATGAGCCCGTTTCATCACCGAGAGCCCGGAGTGATCGGAACGGCGCTGGCCCATGATGGGTTTGTGACAGAGCTTATCGCCGATGGCATTCACTCCCATCCTTTAGCTGCAAAGCTTGCTTTTTTGGCGAAAGGCAGCAGCAAGCTCATTTTAATTACCGATTCCATGAGGGCAAAAGGACTGAAAGACGGCGTATATGAGTTCGGCGGCCAAAGTGTGACGGTAAGAGGACGAACAGCTCTTCTTTCAGACGGAACCCTTGCCGGTTCGATCCTCAAAATGAACGAGGGCGCACGGCATATGCGTGAGTTTACAAATTGCTCTTGGACGGATATAGCTAATATAACTTCTGCAAACGCGGCCAAACAGCTGGGCATCTTTGACCGAAAAGGCAGTGTGACTGTGGGAAAAGATGCAGATTTGGTGATTGTCAGCAGTGATTGCGAGGTGATTCTCACCATTTGCCGCGGAAACATTGCATTTATATCCAAGGAGGCTGACCAGATATGAAAGTAATGGAATGTCAAACGTATGAAGAGCTAAGCCAAATAGCAGCCAGAATAACGGCAGATACAATCAAAGAAAAACCTGATGCCGTTCTCGGTTTAGCGACGGGCGGCACACCGGAAGGCACGTATCGCGAGCTGATCCGCCTGCACCAAACTGAGAATCTCTCATTTCAAAACATCACTACAGTTAATTTGGATGAGTACGCCGGACTTTCAAGCGATGACCCGAACAGCTATCACTTCTATATGAACGACCGTTTTTTTCAGCATATCGACAGCAAGCCTAGCCGGCATTTTATTCCGAATGGAAATGCAGACGATTTGGAGGCCGAATGCAGACGATATGAACAGCTAGTCGATTCCCTCGGCGGCACTGACATTCAGCTTCTCGGCATCGGCCGAAACGGACACATTGGCTTTAACGAACCGGGAACGTCTTTCAAGTCGCGAACTCATGTTGTGACATTAAATGAGCAAACCCGCCAGGCGAATGCCAGATATTTTCCTTCCATAGACAGCGTGCCGAAAAAAGCACTCACAATGGGAATTCAAACGATACTCTCAAGCAAGCGTATTCTGCTGCTCATTTCTGGAAAAAGCAAAGCGGAAGCTGTTCGTAAGCTGTTAGAAGGAAACATAAGCGAAGATTTTCCCGCATCTGCTTTGCACCTGCATTCCAATGTTACGGTTTTGATTGATCGTGAAGCCGCGTCATTAAGACCTTGAAAGGAACATGCTGACTTATGAATATCAATAAACAATCGCCTATTCCGATTTATTATCAGATTATGGAGCAATTAAAAAACCAAATTAAGAGCGGAGAGCTGCAGCCGGATATGCCTCTTCCTTCTGAGCGCGAATATGCACAACAATTCGGGATCAGCCGGATGACAGTTCGCCAGGCGCTTTCTAATTTAGTTAATGAAGGCTTGCTCTATCGCCTGAAGGGGCGGGGCACCTTTGTCAGCAAGCCAAAAATGGAACAAGCACTTCAAGGGCTGACAAGCTTTACCGAGGATATGAAAAGCCGCGGGATGACACCGGGCAGCAGGCTCATTGATTATCAGCTTATTGATTCGACTGAGGAACTCGCGGCTATATTAGGCTGCGGGCACCCCTCCTCTATCCATAAAATCACTCGGGTGCGGCTGGCAAATGATATTCCGATGGCGATTGAGTCCTCACATATTCCGTTTGAGCTTGCGGGTGAATTAAACGAATCACATTTTCAGTCGTCGATCTATGATCATATTGAAAGGTACAACAGCATACCGATTTCCCGTGCAAAACAGGAGCTTGAGCCAAGCGCTGCCACCACGGAAGAAGCGAACATTCTTGGTATTCAAAAGGGAGCGCCGGTCCTATTAATCAAACGAACAACATATCTGCAGAACGGAACTGCTTTTGAGCATGCAAAATCTGTATACAGAGGCGACCGTTATACATTTGTCCACTATATGGATCGTCTTTCATAAAAAAAAAGCCTCCAACCCTTTTTAAGGATTGGAGACATGGCGAAAATCAAACTGGTCTGGTGCCGGACGATATGTCTCTTTTTTCGTCTTGAACTTCCAGATCGGTGATTTCGTTTTGCCGTTAAAACTGTCTTCCACTATAATGTACCAATAATAAACAGACTGCGGTTCAAGATGATCCCAGCGGAATTCAGCTGTATCCCCGCTCTTCACTTGCTCCCGTTTTCCGAGCTCATCATTGGTATATACGTTACATTCAAAATAATCGGTTTCCACCTTTTTGATTCTTGGCTTCAAATCAAGCGAAAGGGAAAATTCATCCTTGTTGCCATAGGTATCCGTATCATAGTAGTTCTTATCCTTTACATACGGAGAGTACGTCGATACGTGCACCATGTCATTGGCTTGGTCAAATTGAAGCAAACGCAAATACCCTTGGCCGCCTTCTGGCCCGCCCTGATAATCGGCCAGCATTTGATGCACAAGACGATCCGGTTTCCCATCACCATCATCATCCAGCTCATCTGTTTTTCTCATCGCACTATGATAATGCCCGCTCAACACCATCACGACATTCGGGTTCGGCTTTACGATTTCTTTGAATATTTTCTCTCCGATTGGGCTTCTGTTTCCGCTGACCAGCAAATACTCATGAAAAGCTAAAATGGCCATCCGGTCAGGATGCTTCTTCAGCACCTGATTCATCCACGCGATGTCTTCATCCGTAATGCCCCATCCCATGTACAGCATGATATAATCATTGCCGTTGCTAGAAATCAGGTCATAATGTCCGCGGTTGTTTTTATAGGAACCGCCATAATGCAATTTTTTATCAAAACGATCGCTGCCAAAATATTTGCCAAACGCCCTGTAGGAGCCGTCCTTATGCCCGACATCGTGGTTGCCGGCCAGCACGCCGTAAGGAATTCCGCTCTTATCCAGAACGGACATTGACCGATCAGCGTTTTTCCACTGTCTGATATCGGCGGAATCATCTACAATATCACCCGTGTGGAACACATATTTGATATTGAGCTGCTTTTGGTTATCTTTTATCCATTCGGTCTGTTTATCAAAAATATGCGGATAGCTTTCGGCGTAATACTGTGTATCAGACATCCAGACAAATGTGTACATATCCTTCGCAGGGGGAATTTCATCCTGTACAATCACATTCATTTTCGACTCCCGTACAAAATCGGCGGCAATCACAGACGCTTTCAGCGTAAACGGTTTGTCATCCTTCGCGACGAAGCTGTCAACAGGCTGCCATTCGTTTGTCCGATAATTCCAAGCATACATCGTCACCTTTCTCCCCGGCAAAGAACTGCCCTTCCAGACTGCTTCTGCCAGATCATTCTCATCAATTGATGGATCAACCGTCACTTCAAAGCGATGATAAGGGAAAAGCTCTTTGTTTTCTGTCGATACTGTTTTTCCATCAGCAGCAGATACCCGCTCCAATTCTTTATTCGTAAATGGGGTCTCACTTTCCGGCACAAAGCTTTTCGGCGGTTCAGTCAGTGACGCGTGCTTAAATATTTTCACATGATTTCGCGCTGTATATTGAAATCCCCTATAAAAACCAACATCCATGGCATCATTCGTCGGATCTTTCACCCGTACAGAAAGCTTGGCCTTATGCGTGTCGGCTTCGCTGTCTATAACCTCCGGCTGGTCCGGATGCTCTCGTTCGGTTTTAAACGTCCTCTCAATCACTGTTTTATTGCCCGCGAGATCCGTTGCTGTCACTTTTAGAGAATGTTTTCCCGGCAAAAGTTCAGAAGATGACGTATGATATGGGAGTGTAATGCTTTCTCCATCTAAAGACGCCTTCGCTTCCTCAATTTTGCTCCATTTATCATACATATCCGCCTGCAGGATAAGGTTTCCTTTATACGTTTGCCCCTCGGTGATATTCGGCTCAATGTGAGGTCCTGAATTATCTACCCGTACAACCAGGCTGACATTTTCCTTGCCGTCGCTTGCTTGAATATGGTGAGCGCCTTCAGAAAGCTTTGATGTATCCCACTCCAGCAGCTGTGATGTAAATAGTCCGTCAGGCAGATTGAACTGAAATTGCCAGCTTTTATTTGAGCGCTGATTATCGCCAATAAAGAGTTCCTTCTCAGGGGACACCCTCTGATCCCTGATCACCGTTCCATCCGATAACACCAATCGGGCGTTTTTGACTAAGAAGTCATCACGGTTTTCAGCCGTATCAAACGGGGACACCTTCGAACCCGATCGTATCGTAATACGCTGCAGCTGCTTCCCTTTCCGAAGCAGTGTCTCTGGCAATGGAACAGAATAGGTGCGGTATTTATTTGTTGTATCATCGAACACCTTTAGCACTTTGCCTTCCATCGTTACCGCGTTTTTAAAATAAAGGTTCGTTTTCCTCGTATCGAATGCAAAATATACTTCTTTTTCCATCGCGGGCTCTGTCACTTGTTTTTTCCCGTCAATCCATAGCTTAATGCGGTCAGCTCGCCCTTCTGTCGTGGCTTTGAGAAATTGAGTTCCCGACAGCGTGTCTCTGTTTTCAATATTCATCCGCAGACCGTGCGACTTGCTTGTTTGTTTAATATCAATCATTTTGACCGGCGTTCTCGCTTCATTGATCCCGTCCCCGGCCGCCACATAATACTCTAGCTGATCCTTCCCGATCAATTCAGGCGAATACACAATATAATGGTAGAGATTATCGTTGCGGTCTTTTTCAGCAAGAATTCGCTTAAACGGTTTGTTCTCATCCGTCCGGTAGTAAAAGGCCGCTGTTTTCACTAGACTTCGGTCCCGTATGTCAGCCCGCAGCTCAATGCTTTCAGCAGGGCGGACAGGCTTGCGGTCAGTTAAATCCTCAATGACCGGCTTTTCTTTATCGAGCTTGATTTTCCGTTTCTGCTCGGGCACCTGTGCCTGTAATACGGTTCCGGGAGATGGATTCTTTTCCCCGATTGAAATGTTCAGAAGTTCTGCGGTTCCGTTCAGCGGATACTTATAAAGCACTGATGACAGCCGGCGCAGCGCATGTTTCCGATAATGCGCAACCGAAATGTCCTTTCCTGTATTCGTTGATATCACAACGGCCCGCGGCCTCGTATTGGCCATACCCTCTGTCTCGTCTATCACCGCGAGATTTTTTCCTTCTTTTAGTTGTGTCTGATAATAACGATTGAAATCCTCTGACGTCAATTCTGGATGCCCGGCAGGCTTCAGCCAGACGACAAACGTTTCGCCGGATGGTATCAAGATCCTTTCATCAGGTCTCCAAATCAGATCGGAGTCAGGCCCTTCTTTTGGGTAGCGGTAACGGATATGGTAGTCTTTAAAATCAATCGTTCTGTCAGTCGTATTAAAAATCTCAATAAATTCATAACCGTCTGCACGTCCTATATTCTTCGTATCAACCGCCAGCTCTGTGATCAGAAGCTCCGGAATATGGGCAAGGTCAGCCTGGTATCCTTCAAGCTTCAGTTTCTTCGTCTCCGACTTCACCCGCTGCTTCCCATTCGACATCACAATGTAATACTCAAGCTCGCTGTTCCAAATCAAACGTTTCGGAATTTGTGCCAAAAACTTGCGGACCGCTCCGGGGGTCGGGTCCATCGGCACCATTTTGTAGCCCAGCTCATTACTTTGTTTATAAAAAAGAAAGGCGGAAAATGCTTGATACGAATTATCGCGAACTTGAGCCTCAATCATTAGATTGTTTCTCATTTCAGCTTTCACATCAATTTGAGGAGGATTTTCAAGCAAGGGTATGTAATGAGGCGTTTGAAATAGTTCCTGCTGTACAACAGGAACAGCTTTCGATTCATGATGGCCGCCAGACAAAACGGAAAGAAAAGACAGTAATATAGAAGCAATAACCGTGTATTTCCTCATCAAAGCACCTCCCTTTTCATGTATTTTGCGTCTGAACAGGGAAGCTTATGAGTTCATTTTTAAACAATATCCAATCTGACAAAGCAGATAGTATACGACATATACGCGGGACTGCTGACAAAAAGCGAACACTTCACTTCACAATTTTTTAAGGAGGCTGCAGAACATGTAAAAAAGCTGCCTTTGCGGGCAGCTTTTTTTTATTTTTTTCTAAGCGGCTCTAAAATGCCTTTTTGAATCAGCAAATGGAAGACCGACAGGATAACGGATGCCCATATCGCTGTGCCGAAGCCGTCGATTTGAAAGCTGTCACCCATAATGGACGCGGTCATCATAAGCGTGATGGCGTTAATCACAAACAAGAAGAGTCCAAGCGTCACCATGGTGACCGGCAGTGTAAAGATAATTAAAAGCGGTTTAATCAGCACGTTTAAGATCGATAAAATGAGGCTGGCGATAATCGCTGCCCCAATGCTGCTGATATGGATGGAGTCAATATATCCATCAATGACGATTAATAACAATGCATTGACTAAAATGCTGACTGCCCATTTTACCATGTCATTTCATATCCCTTTCTGACGGGACGATAAAAATCCAAATGATATAAATGAGCAAAACCGGGAAAACACTTGTCATAATGGCTAAGATAACAGTTATGACTCTGAGGAGTGATGCGTCCCAATTGAAATATTCCGCGAGACCTCCGATAACACCGGCGATTTTCTTATTTTTTTCTGAGCGATAAAGCTTATTCATTCGATCACCTCTGTGAGTACTTTAGTTTGATGGCGCCTGTTAGTGATTCTGAGAAGACGGTGATGTTTTGATCATGTGCCTGATTTGAAGTGAACATCATTTCTTTTTGAATGGTATCATTTTTTTCCTTCAGCATCTCAACATCCATTAATTCATGGGACAGCGAACCAAGATTGCTTTTCAGCTCTGCCTTGACTGCGAGATCGTCCGGAATCGCAAGCTCCACACTTCCAGTCGTTGTTTTTGCATAAATGGAGCGGCAGTCTGATTCTGTTACGTTAATCGCAATATTTCCGTTAAAGCTTTGAACGTCAATGGATTCGCTTTTCCCTCGGAGATCGATCAATCCGTTAATGGTTTCCGCTTCTATCGTTCCGCAGCTGTGGCTGGCGAGTTTAATTTGCCCGTTGGCCGTTTCAGCTATGGCTTTTTCGGCTGTTAAGTGCGAGAACGACAGCACGCCGTTTGTCGTTTTCGCTGAGAACTCTTTTACATGTAAATGTTCCCCTCTGACCGGACCGTTAAACAGCTTCACTCGAATCTTATCATACTCCTTCTGAGGAATATACAAAGTGACATTCGTTTTCATCGTCTTTTTCTCAGTACGGATAAAAAATTTATTTCCTTTGATTTCACATTCAATATGCTGAAGAAATGCGTGTCTCGCCGCATCCTGGCTATCAGCGCGATATACCTTCGCCTGGCATTCCGCTCTGATATCGTCATCTTCCCAAGGGACGATATTCACGCTGCCATTGGCAATTTGCAGCTCAACACTGGAAAAGTCAGTATCTTTAAATTGAAAAATGTGCTGAACATCATACGCATGGCCAAAGTTTAAATCAAGGTCAACTTCCTTGACCTTTTTCACAGCAGAATCAATCCAGTCAAACAGCTTGGCTCCTAAAGACGGCTTGCCGCTTTCTTTTTTTGCCGTTGTAAATGGCTCTTCCTCGTCATGAACGTGAACTGAGAGCGCTGTGATTTTCTCTTCTTTTTCCTTGTAGTCGCTGTCAAGCTTTTCAATCAGTGTCAAAGCTTCTTGTGCTGTAAGCTTTCCTTCCTCAACAAGCTTAAGGATTCGTTCCTTTTCTTGCATCATTACGATCTCCTCCCCATTGTCTACTTATGCTGCACGCAGGACCTTAATGCCCTGAATCACATTCCAAATGATAATGCCAATGACAACCAAGAAATAAATAACCGCTCCCCCAATGATTACAAATACAGGAAGCAAGCTGTCTCCATCAATCGCAACGGCTCCGCCAAGTAAAGCAATAAAAAGGAACAGCCAGCCGACAAACGGAACTATGTGAGAAATAAGAGAGCGTATCGCATGGCGTTTTGTTTCTTTCTCATTTACAACAAAATAAGCGACAATCGGCACAATGATTGGCGCAATAAACACACTGAAATAACAAAGTGATGCAATAATAGCTTGATTACGGTTCAATTCATTCCACACTCCTATTGTGAATTGTCCATGACAAAAGATCAGGGACGTTTTACTTATTTATACGTTTAAAATCTCTTCAGGTTTCAAATTCATTCTTTAGACATGCTCCGATTTACGGAAATTGGATTTTAAAAAGTTTTAGAAGTAGAATCTTCCGGCTATACCGATTACAATATGTAAAAAGCTTACGGCAACCAAGGAGGCTGGACAAGCAATGGAGAAAGATCCCAGTGACTATACAGTAACACAAGAATCAGTGTTAAAGCTGATTCTTGAACAAAAAAGAATGAATCGTGAAATGATCGCCGAGCTTGAGCAGATTCACGGACCCTTCCCGATCTCTCACGATATCCAATATATAAAAGTGCTGCTCGACAGCAGCAACACGCATATTGTTCAAGATTTAATGAGTGTAAGTAAGCAGCTGTATAAGAAGACTTTGTAATTGCGGAAAACATATCATTCATTATAACTGAAACAAAGCTAAAGGTTAGATGACAATATCTTGCCTTTTTTGTTTTGAAAAAACAAGTGATTCCCTGGCTGTCACAAAATGATTGTAACAAAAAAAGCCTGCCGGCACATCCAATTAATGGACTCTGTCGGCAAGCTGTAACTATCAGAAAGAGATAGCCGTTCAAAATTAACGTAACAATTGAAGCACGTTTTGCGGCTGTTGGTTTGCTTGAGCAAGCATCGCTTGAGAAGCTTGAGAAAGAATGTTGTTCTTTGTGAAATCGCTCATTTCTTTCGCCATGTCAACGTCACGGATACGAGACTCAGCAGCTGTCAAGTTTTCAGAAGAAGCACCAAGGTTGTTGATTGTGTGCTCTAGACGGTTTTGTACCGCACCAAGTTTAGCACGTTGGTTTGAAACACTTGTAATTGCACTATCGATTTTAACAATCTCAGTGTCAAAACTAAAATCATCTGCTGAAACATCGATACCTTTTACTCCTAAAGTTGTTGCATCCATGTTGCCAATTGTAACATTAATATTTTGGCCAGCATTTGCACCAATTTGGAATGTAAATCCTGCTGTTTCACTACCGTCTAAAAGTTTTTTTCCGTTAAATTCAGTACGTTGAGAAATTCCATCGATCTCTTCAGTTAAAGCATCCATTTCATCTTTAATTGCAGTTAAATCTTCAGTTTGCTGTGTACCTGTGTTTCCTGCTTGAACAGTAAGTTCACGCATACGTTGAAGGATTGCATGGGTTTCAGTCAATGCACCCTCAGCTGTTTGGATAAGAGAAATTCCGTCTTGAGAGTTTTTAGAAGCCATTTCAAGACCTCTGATTTGTCCTCTCATTTTTTCAGAAATCGCAAGACCCGCTGCGTCATCTCCCGCACGGTTGATGCGAAGACCTGAAGAAAGTTTCTCCATGTTTTTTGAGCTCGCGCTGTTGTTTGAAGACAAACGGTTTAATGTGTTAAGCGCTGCAATATTGTGGTTGATTCTCATGTGAAAAATACCTCCATGTGTATATGTTTTTGAAATCAAAGACTTCCTTTTCTTTGATTTCTGGCGTATCAGATTCCAATAAAGCTTCTAACCTATGTAAATTCAGTTATTGATTAAGGATGCCTTTAAGCCCCTTAATAGGGTTTGTCTGCTTAATTTGGAAATCATCATCCGCCTTTCAATTCATATATCGACAGCAATTTGTAAATGTTTAGGCGTTTTCCCAAAGAAATTTTACCCAAAGACGATTCTAAACCTATTATGCCGTAAAGAAAAAGCTTGCCTGCTAAGCCCTAGGATGGACTTGCTGACAAGCTGTCCCCTCTTAACAGAGGGTTTTAAGATGTAGCTGTTTCTTTCGCTTTCAAGAGCGATTTCATGCGTGTTTTGTCACGTTCGATAACAGGCTTCAAATAACGGCCTGTATATGATTCTTCCACTTCAGTGATTTCCTCAGGCGTTCCTGACGCGACAATGGTTCCGCCCCCGGCTCCGCCTTCCGGGCCCAAATCCACAATGTAATCGGCTGTCTTAATGATATCAAGGTTGTGCTCAATAACAAGTACAGTGTCTCCGTTGTCTACCAACCGTTGCAGCACGACAAGAAGCCTGGCGATATCGTCGACATGCAAACCTGTCGTTGGCTCATCTAAAATGTAGAGCGTGCGTCCGGTCGAGCGTTTGTGCAGCTCTGACGCGAGCTTCACGCGCTGCGCTTCTCCGCCTGACAAGGTCGTCGCCGGCTGGCCGAGCGTAATATAACCTAAACCAACATCATAAAGGGTTTGGAGCTTGCGTTTGATTTTCGGGATATTTTCAAAGAAAGAAAGAGCATCTTCAACCGTCATATCAAGCACATCAGAGATGCTTTTTCCTTTGTACGTCACTTCAAGCGTTTCACGGTTATAGCGTTTGCCGTGACACACCTCGCATGGAACGTATACGTCAGGAAGGAAGTGCATTTCAATTTTAATAATCCCGTCTCCGCGGCAGGCTTCACATCGTCCGCCCTTCACGTTGAAGCTGAAACGGCCTTTTTTATAGCCGCGGACCTTCGCTTCATTTGTCTGCGCGAATACATCACGAATGTCATCAAATACACCGGTGTATGTCGCAGGGTTGGATCTCGGCGTTCTTCCAATTGGCGCCTGGTCAATGTCAATGACTTTGTCTAAATGATCCAAACCTTTAATCTCTTTATGGCTGCCAGGCTTCGCTTTCGCTTTATGAAGCTTTTGCGCCAGCGCCTTATGCAAAATTTCATTAACGAGTGTACTCTTTCCTGAACCGGAAACACCTGTAACTGCTGTAAACGTCCCAAGCGGGAACTTGGCATTCACTTTTTTCAGGTTGTTTTCTGAAGCACCTTTAATTTCAATGTAACGTCCGTCCGGCTTTCTTCTTTCAGGAGGCAATGGGATAAACTTTTTCCCTGATAAATAGCTGCCCGTTAATGAGTTTGGATCTTCCATCACTTCTTCCGGCGTACCCGCAGATATCACCTGTCCGCCGTGAATGCCGGCTCCCGGTCCAATATCTATTAAATAATCTGCTGCCATCATCGTGTCCTCATCATGTTCGACAACAATCAGCGTGTTCCCGAGGTCTCTCATATTTTTCAGAGCGCTGATCAAGCGGTCGTTATCACGCTGATGCAGACCGATAGACGGCTCATCTAAAATATAAAGCACACCGGATAAGCGCGAGCCAATTTGAGTCGCCAGCCTGATGCGCTGCGCCTCTCCCCCTGACAATGTACCCGCTGCCCTGCTCAATGTCAGGTAATCGAGGCCGACTTTGTCCAGAAAGCTTAAGCGCTCCACAATTTCGCGCAAAATCAAATTGGCGATCTGCATATCCTTCTCAGAAAGGGTAAGGTCTTTAAAGAAGGCAAGTGTGTCGGCGACAGACAGCTCGGTAATTTTTCCAATGTGGCGGCCGTCAATCAGTACGGCAAGCGCCTCTTTCTTTAACCGATAGCCTTTGCACGTCGGACAAGACTTCTGAGACATATACTGCTCCATTTGCTCACGGATGAAATCAGAGCCTGTCTCCTTATAGCGTCTTTCAATGTTGCGCAATACGCCTTCAAATTGAATTTCACCTTCGCGTATTTGTCCAAAATCATTTTCATATCGGAAATAAATCAGGTCATCCCCGCTGCCGTACAACACTTTATCCAGTTGATGCTTCGGCAAATCTTTGACCGGCACATCCATATCAATCCCGTAGTGGGTGCAGACTGCCTCAAGCAGCTGAGGATAATATTGTGAGCTGATCGGTGTCCAAGGGGCGACCGCATTCTCCTTCAATGACAAATCTTGATTGGGGATGACAAGATCGGCATCCACTTCAAGCTTCATTCCGAGACCGTCACACGTCGGACACGCCCCGAACGGACTGTTAAACGAAAACAGACGCGGCTCAAGTTCACCAATTGAAAATCCGCAGTGCGGACAGGCATGATGCTCGCTGAACATCAGCTCTTCCTCACCGATGACATCGATCATAACCCGTCCTTCACCTAAACGAAGCGCCGTTTCCAATGAATCTGACAGCCGGGCTGCCACGCCTTCTTTCACGACAATCCGGTCAATGACTACCTCAATGGAATGCTTCTTGTTCTTTTCTAATTCGATATCGTCGGAAAGCTCAGCCATCTCGCCGTCAATTCTGACTCTGACATAGCCTTGTTTCCTAATCTGTTCAAGCACTTTGACATGAGCGCCTTTTCGGCCCGAGACAATCGGCGCCAGCACCTGAAGCTTCGTCCGTTCCGGGTATTCCAGAATTCTGTCCACCATTTGCTCGATGGTCTGGGATGTAATCTCAATTCCGTGTTCCGGACAATGAGGCTTCCCTACTCTCGCATATAAAAGACGCAGATAATCATAAATCTCAGTTACCGTACCGACAGTAGACCTCGGATTGCGGCTCGTTGTTTTCTGATCAATGCTGATGGCGGGAGAGAGCCCCTCAATTGCATCCACATCCGGCTTATCCATTTGCCCTAAAAACTGGCGGGCATAGGCAGACAGCGACTCGACATACCGTCTCTGTCCTTCAGCATATATCGTGTCAAAGGCAAGGGAGGATTTACCTGATCCGGACAAACCCGTGACAACGACAAGCTGATCTCTCGGAATCGTTACATCTATATTTTTCAGGTTATGCGCCCTGGCTCCCTTCACCTCTATCCGATCCATAGCCATTTGTTCATCATCCTTCCGCTTTTAGCTCTAAAAGTAAATCGCGAAGCTCCGCGGCTCTCTCAAAGTCAAGCGCCTTGGCGGCTTCCTTCATTTCATGCTCCATCTGTTCAACGACTTTCTGGCGTTCTTTCTTCGTCATTTTCGACAGCTTCGGCGCGGCTTTTGTTTTGTATTCCGCTTTATCCTCAGCTGCTACTGTGGCACGAATGACATCGCGAATTTCTTTATTTATCGTTTTCGGCGTAATGCCGTGCTCTTCGTTAAACCGCTCCTGCTGCTCGCGGCGGCGTTTTGTTTCATTAATCGCAATTTCCATAGACTTCGTTATTTTATCGGCGTACATAATGACGCGGCCTTCCGCATTTCTCGCTGCCCGTCCGATGGTCTGGATCAGCGACCGCTCCGAACGAAGGAAACCTTCCTTATCCGCATCCAAAATCGCAACAAGGGATACTTCGGGAATGTCCAAACCTTCCCTCAGCAGGTTGATGCCGACAAGCACATCGTACTTGCCAAGGCGCAGGTCGCGGATAATTTCAATCCGTTCAAGCGTCTTGATCTCAGAATGCAGATAGTTTACTTTAATGCCGATTTCCTTTAAATAATCGGTCAGATCCTCTGACATCTTCTTCGTCAAAGTTGTCACAAGCACCCGTTCATTCCGCTCGATTCTTGCTTGAATTTCGCCGATCAAGTCGTCAATCTGACCTTCGATTGGACGGACGTCAATAAGCGGGTCAAGAAGCCCCGTCGGACGAATGATCTGTTCGACCATTTCATCTGTATGTTCAATCTCGTACGGCCCTGGTGTTGCTGATACATACACGATATTGTGCATATGCTTTTCAAATTCCTCAAAACGAAGCGGACGGTTATCAAGCGCTGATGGAAGCCGGAAGCCGTGATCCACGAGCACCTGTTTCCGCGCCTGGTCTCCGTTAAACATGCCGCGCACCTGAGGAATTGTCACATGCGACTCATCCACCACGATCATAAAATCGTCTGGGAAATAATCAAGAAGCGTATACGGCGTTGAACCTGGAGGCCGCAGAGTCAAATGTCTTGAATAGTTCTCGATGCCGGAGCAGAAACCCATTTCACGCATCATTTCAAGATCATATCTTGTCCGCTGCTCTAAACGCTGCGCTTCAAGGAGCTTTCCGTTTTCATGCATGACCTTCAGCTGCTCCTCAAGCTCCTTCTCGATATTTTGAATCGCCTTCTCCATTTTCTCGGCCCGCGTTACGAAGTGGGATGCCGGGAAAATCGCAACATGATCTCGGTCGCCGAGAATTTCTCCTGTCAGCGCATCTACTTCCCGAATCCGTTCGATTTCGTCACCGAAAAATTCAACTCTGACACAATGCTCATCACGGGATGCCGGAAAGATTTCCACTACATCCCCGCGCACACGAAATGTACCGCGCTGAAAGTCGATATCGTTGCGGGCATATTGGATGTCTACAAGTTTTCTGAGCAGCTCGTTGCGCTCAATTTCCATTTCACTCCGCAGTGACACGACCATTTCCCGGTATTCCTCAGGCGAACCGAGGCCGTATATACAAGACACACTCGCAATAATAATGACATCTCTGCGCTCAAACAAAGCTGATGTGGCGGAGTGTCTCAGTTTATCAATTTCATCATTAATACTAGCGTCTTTCTCTATAAATGTATCCGTTTGAGGCACATACGCCTCCGGCTGATAATAATCATAGTAGCTGACAAAATACTCGACAGCATTGTTCGGAAAAAATTCCTTGAACTCACTGTAAAGCTGTCCAGCAAGGGTTTTGTTATGGGCAATCACGAGAGTCGGCTTATTGACTTCTTTAATCAAATTGGACACCGTAAATGTTTTCCCAGTTCCTGTTGCACCCAGCAGAGTCTGATGCTTCTTGCCCTCCTGAATTCCTTTCACAAGCTTTTCAATGGCTTTCGGCTGATCTCCCTGGGGCTGATATTTCGAGACTAACTCAAAGCGATCTTTCACAAAAATAAGCCTCCGTTTCTTTAACGAAATCTTCCTATAGATATAGTAACACAATGGAAAGCAAAATCACTAAAAATACGAACTAAAGTTCGGTGGTTTTTTATTTCCAGCTGTTTTTGTGTATAAAAAACCTGCTTTTAAAACGTAAAAGCAGGTATTCAGTCTTTATATTCATTATGTCCGATTTATTCTTCTTTTTTCTCTGCAGCTTTTTTGGCCATATACAGTCCGCCAGCCACAAGAGACACAACATCCAATCCTACAATAAAATACGTTTCTGTATAGCCTTTTAAATAAGAGGCAAACAGCAATGCAGCTGTTAAAGCGATCGCCACATAATGATTAAAGGTGACTCTAGTAAATAAAACAACAAGCATAAAAGGGAAAAACAATGCAAAAACGGCTTTTGTAATCAACAAAAACCCTCCTCAGGGATTCTTCATCTGATCTGATTATAGTAAAAAATGAAGAATCGGACAATCGTGCATTCGCTCCCTCTACTACACCATACCCCTTTTCAGCCAAAATCAATCACCATATTTGCATTTTGGTACCGGTCAAAACTTATTCCATAATGCCGCTGTTCTAATCAGCGGCACTTTTTTTATTACATCATCAAGTCCGCCGCCAGATTCTGAGAATAAAAGAAAATAGGCATACAGTACCAGTACGGCCGCATTTTTCATGATAATCTAACTAACTTAACTATTCATTTTATTTAGGACTTTCTGCGTTTGACAGCATTTTCCTGAAAACCTACAATTGAATGATAGTGTTTACTATCATTTTTTTAAACACAGGCTCCGCAATAAAAAGACTAGAGAGAAAAACAAAATGAATGAAGAAAAGAGGGGTTTCAAATATGTATTCTGTTTTATTTCGCCAGGCAGAAGAGTCCAGCCAGCTGGCTGGAGCAAAAGGAATGAATTTGATTAAATTGACCAAACACGGTCTTCCTGTTCCGGACGGGTTTATTATTCAAACGAATGCGCTCGCACGTTTTATGGAGGACAACCAGCTTCAAGAGACTAGTGAAAACGTCGAAAGCGGGATCATTTCCGGAACATTTTCGGATGAGCTGAAAGATGAGCTGACTAGTTCCTTTTATAAGCTTAGAGAATCATATCGATCCGTAGCCGTGCGTTCTTCGTCTGCCTCGGAAGATTTAGAAGGCGCCTCATTCGCGGGTCAATATGAAACCTACTTAAATATCAAAACAGAGGAAGAATTTCTGGCTAAAGTGAAAGAATGCTGGGCCTCATTTTTTTCTGGGCGGGTCAGCAGCTATAAGAAAAAAATGAACAATCAAATCGCAGAGCCGTTAATGGGAATAGTCGTTCAGGGGCTGATCGATTCAGAAATGTCAGGTGTTATCTTCAGCCGCAATCCTGTTACCCATGATGATAGAGAGCTTTTAATAAGCGCCAGCTATGGGCTGGGTGAAGCTGTTGTTTCAGGAAGTGTTACCCCAGACACGTTCATTGTTAATAAATCTTCGTTTGAGATTCAGAAAGAAATAGGTGCAAAGGAAATCTACATGGAGTCTGCGGCAGAAGGAATTGCTGAAAAAGAAACGAGTGAAGACATGCGCAGCCGTTTTTGCCTTACAGATGAACAAGTGATTGAATTGGCTGAAATCACAAAAAAAACCGAAGACCTGTACGGATATCCTGTCGATATAGAATTTGGAATTGCTGATCATCAAATATACCTTCTGCAAGCTCGTCCGATTACAACCATTGATCAGGACAAAAAAGCGGCAGAAGAAAAACGCAGCTTCATGATTACCGACACTGATATGAATGATTTCTGGCTTAACATGGAGTCTAATATTGAAGGTCCGGTGAGTCCGTTATTTTCATCCTTCATCGTGCCGGCGTTGGAATATGGCTTGAAGAAGAGCATGCAAAAGTTTCCGATTGGTGTAGTTGTTGATGAAGTAAAACTTTATCGCGGACATATTTATTCCAAAAACCAAGGCGGACAGCAGCCTCCGTCTGAAGACTGCGGCAAAGAGCTTTTCCCGATTTTATCGGAGCATATGTATGACATCATTAATCACACATACCTCCCTTTTTACCGGACACTGGACCAGCTCGCACAAACTGAGCATACCGCAGAAAGCGCACTGGATGCTTTTCAAAAACTAAAGGCCTTTTATCTCACGGCTTATGAAGAGCACTTCAATATCGTTTTCCCGCAAATCCTTTTAACAAACAAACTGCAAGCGATGTATCAGGACATTCAAGGAGAGTCCGAAAACGCTCATTTTTACGAGATGCTGACAGGAAAAATGAACAAATCACTGGAAACGGACCGTTGCTTATGGCTATTTTCTGTGGAAGTTCAGGAGAACCCGAACCTTCTGGCCATTTTTGAAAACAACAAGCCTGAACAGCTCCAGAAGAAATTGGAACAAACAGATGAGGGAAGACACTTCCTGAAGAACGTCCATGAATTCTTGCAAGAATACGGATGGAGATCTGTTAAAAGTCATGATCTGATTGAACAAATCTGGGTGGAAAATCCGTATTTCGCTCTGGCCAATATTCAAAATTATGTCCGTAATGGCTATCATTTTGACAATGAATTTCAGAAAACGAAAGAAAAACGAGAGAAATTATACAATGAATTCTTGGAAAGCATAGAAGATCCCGGTTTGCGCACCGAATTTGATCGCTATTATCAATGGACACTGAACTCTGCAAATATAAAAGATGATCACCACTTTTATATTGACGCCATGCTGGATGCCAAGGCGAGAATCTTTCTGCTGAAGATAGGTGAATTGCTGGCGGAAAACGGTGTCATTCAAGATCGGGAGGACCTTTGGTTCTTATATGATGACGAAGTGGAACAAGCGCTTCTTCACCCTGTATCCCTGCAAGAAAAGGCTGAAAAACGCAGACAGATTTTTCATGAGTATGAGCTGGCCCAAGCCCCGGCCTACCTCGGCACCCCGACAAAAGAACAGCTCAAAGCAGCTGAAGAAATTGTCGGCGCTGTGATAGAGGATGAAAAAAACACAGAGAATCATATTTTTGGCATTGCGGCATCAAGCGGCATTGCGACAGGTCCGGTGAAAATCATTCGGGACGCCAATGAATTTTCTCAATTCGCGCCTGGGGACGTACTCGTTTGCAAGATGACCACACCGCTATGGACCAGCCTGTTTCAAGACGCCAAAGCGATAATTACAGACACAGGCGGCATTTTGTCTCATGCTGCGATTATTGCCCGTGAATACGGCATTCCAGCCGTTCTCGGCACACGCACGGCAACCGAAAGACTGCGAGACGGTGACATCATCACTGTTGACGGAAGCAGCGGCAAAATCACAGTTGTCAGCCGGTCCTGATGCGTCCCCCTCTTTCTTATACAAGCGGGGCGGGTGTATACTTGTCCTGCCAGTATATTCGTGAGGTGAAACGTATTGAGACCGACAAACAAGAGAATCCTTGACGCTGCCATGCAGCTGCTCGTCAAAAAAGGATATCGTGCAACAACTACAAAAGAAATTGCAGAAAAAGCAAATGTAAGTGAAGCGACGATTTTCAGGAACTTTAAAAACAAACAAGGACTAGTTGAGGCTTTGCTTTCTCAGCATTCTTCAAACAGAGGCAGCATTTTGGAACAAACAGAAGGGGATTTGTACAAAGACCTGCTTCATATCGGAACCTGTCTCTTGGAGGAGCTCGAACATAGAAAAGATATCATTAAAATCAGCTTTCGTGAACCGGCCATGTTTCAGGATGTCATTAACCACGTCACTGAATATCCCCAATCTATGAAACAGCTATTGGTTGATTATCTCAAAACGATGGGTGAGAAAGGGGTTATTCAGACAGGAAATGAAGCGGAGAATTCCGACGTGTTCATGTCGATTATCTTCGGTTATTTCATTCACCGTCTCCACTTAGGAGACCGGGTCATATCAATGCCCCAGGAAAAAATGCTGGAGCACAGCACAGCTCTATTTGTCAAAGGAATTTCTGCTGATTAACTCCTTGGCATAATAAAAAGGAGGATCCCAATGAGCTCAAGAAAAGAATGGGCGCTGATCGTCTCGCTATTATTGGGGGCCATTCTGGTTCCCATTAACTCAACGATGATCGCGGTCGCGCTCTCATCTATTTCCCATACGTATAACGAGTCCATCGCAAGCATCACTTGGGTGGTTACCGTTTATTTAATCGTGATGGCAGTCACACAGCCGATTGCAGGAAAGCTCGGTGACATGTACGGCAATAAAACAATGTACTTATGGGGAGTCGGCCTTTTTCTAATCGCATCTCTAGGCTGCGCCCTTTCACCGAGTCTGCTCCTGTTAATTGTCTTTCGGGCATTGCAGGCTGTCGGCGGGGCATTGCTTACGCCAAACAGCATTGCCATTATCCGGCATGTTGTTTCTGAAAAACGCCTACCGAAAGTGTTTGGATTTTTCGGACTGGGCGCGGGACTTGGTGCAGCACTCGGGCCTTTTATCGGCTCTATACTGATTGACAGCTTCAGCTGGCATTCGATTTTTTGGGTCAACATCCCGTTCCTCGCCATTGCTTTATTTACGGCATTAACGATGTTTCCTCAATATAAAGAAAATAAATCTGACGCGCCGCTGGATATCATCGGCTCTCTCTTGCTTGCAGGCAGCATCGTTTCAATTATCCTGCTGACGAAAAATGAGGCTCCATGGGGATATACTGTATACAGTGTATTGATACTTCTTTTTGTTCCGCTTTTTTTCAGAAGAGAAAAACGTACCCAGCACCCCATCATTGACTTTGCACTGTTTAAAAGCTCAACCTTTACAAATGCGAATCTATCAGTCTTGTTAAGCAATTTGATGATGTATGCCGTCTTATTGATTATGCCGTTATTTATGACGAACCAATTTGGGCTTAATACATCTAACAGCGGGATGGCGCTTTCTGTATTTTCGATCTTCATGTCAGCCAGCAACTGGGTGGGCGCGCAGCTCCATCACAAATGGGGAGCCAAAAAAATCATTTTTCTTTCATTTGCCATGATGGCTGGTGCGAATCTATTATTTCTGCTGTTAAGCAGCTCGCATTCTGTCTTGTTCCTCATGCTCTCTCTTATCCTTGGCGGGCTCGCTTCCGGAGTCGGTCTGACCAGCATGCAGGTGTCATCCCTTGCCACAGTAGACCCCGGTATGTCAGGAGTGGCATCTGGGATTTTCTCGACCTTCCGTTATTTCGGAAGCATCATTTCATCAGCCTTAATTGGCCTGATTTCGGGATATCACATCCTATTTATGATTCTCTTTGCTGTATCCATCATCGGCGTTTTTGTTTCATTGGGCATCAAATCTGATGAAACGGCACGGATAGAAAAAAACTCAGCGTAACACAAAACAGCCCGGCATCGCATCTTCCTGCGGTGCCGGGCTGCCTTTTATGATCCGGAAGCGGCTGCTTCGTCTTCACGGTCATCCTTTACGAAGAGGATGCCCAATTCATGATGTTCTCCTTCATAAGAAGCTCGCTGGTCAAAACGAATTTCTCCATTCAAACCGATAATTTCAAGCTTCACATATGCACGGTTATGCTGAAGCGCTTCATAGAAATCAGAAACGTTCTTGACCGGTATGCCATTGACTTTCGTTATGATTTCCCCGATTTTCAATTCCAGATCCTCAGCCGGCGTATTGGGGATAATCCCAAGCACCATTAAGCCCTGATCCCTTTTCGAGAAATAAAACGGAGCCGCATTATCATTCACTCTTTGCTTTATGGACAGAAAAATACGCCCTAACAAAGCAGTACAGACCGCTGCACCCGCAAGCGGCGTCCACAGTAAGCTCGCTGCACCGAGAACTGCGACAGCAAGACCGAGAATACAAACGCGTTTCGCTGTGATCCTTATACTCGTTTCAGGCAGCGATCCCTGTACCCTTTGTCCAAATCCGACAAAGTAAGGAATCCATAGAAAATGGAATGAGCCGCCGGGAACAGTAAACACGGGCCACCAGCTAAGGTGCGATTCTAAACCATTACCGGGCACGAGAAGGAACAGCGGCAAAAGCCAAACCCGGTTTGCCAGCTGCTGTCCGATCGGCAAACCGCGGCTGCTTACGACAAGTGCCGGTGATGTTCTCACATGCGCAGAACGATAAGCAACCGCTCCTTCAGTGATAATCAGCAAACCTAGAAACACAGCCACAGCCGGCCAAACAACTGCAAATCCTTGCGGAAATCTCTCTAGAAAGGGCTCCGCCTGATATATTTGCAGTCCAAAACCTATCAGCATACTCACACTGACGATATATGCAGCAGACATCCAGTTTGCGCGAAGAGTGAACGCTGCCGCTGCAGTGATAACGGCAATAATCGCAAGTAAACCGAGAGGAATCGATATTCCGAGTCCACCTAAAATAACTGACAAAAGAAGACCTGGAATCAGTCCCTTTGTATATGTAAATTTCAGATCATCATAAATATCTGCTATTCTTGTATGAAAGGTTTTTCGTTCCCGTTTGATTCTTACATAGCCGAAAGCCAGGGTTATGATGATAAAAAACCAGAAAAGCGGGTGTAAGAAGAACAAGCCCGCGCTTTTTAACAGTTCAATTCCCCATTGAACAGACACTATCTCTCACCGCCTCAAGCCAAACATGTTACTCATATTCTATCAAATATTAAATGGCTTGGATATCCTCAGGAGAGTTTATCTCTCTTGCGTCATCCACAGCGTGACATTCGATAGTGAAAAATCCTTTAAATAGTGGTTTACATCCACATCCAATAACCCGCTGATTAGATGCATCGACCTTTTTATATCTGTCAGATTAATTCCTAATCGCTTATGGTTTTTCATTAAGTAGTTAAAATAATGTTTGGCGCATTCCTCATTAATGTCATTTACTGATTCGACATTGGTGTAATTGACCAAATATCTGCTGAACAGCATAAGAAGACTTAGTGCTTTTGTAGCTGAAAATGTTACGTCTTGTGTTCTGTCTTTTAATTGTTCCACTAATTCATAATATTTTTTTTCACGCACAATACTTGCCCTCTTCAATTGTGAACCCCCATTTTCTTTATACAGATAAGCACGGGCCAGTATAAGCAGCAGTACTGGAGTGCTAACAAGCATTCTCGCTAACGTTACTCTTTAAATACCTGTCGTTCAGCTGCCATTAACCTGATTACTGTTCTTTTTAGAACCTTCTTATATTGTATGAAGTAAACAAAGACTAGGCAACTTGCAAAAGTTTCATTTTAAATGCATATTAACTCGTTAGAAAGTCTCTCTCATATATTGATATCGGGTAATAACAGTCCTTTATAAATGTTTATTTGTGAAAATTTTTTTAATTTCTTGTCAAAAACTCATTTTTTATGTGACTTATGATCCATAATCTCTTTAAGTACAAAGAAACAGGAGATGGAATACCATCTCCTTTAATTTACAAATAATGATTTCAATGCTGTTTGAAGCTGCAAATCATTTTTTTCATCTGATTTTTTCTTTTCTATCTGCTGATTTAATGTCTCTGCAGTGCGAGTGTCGATCACACCGGTTTTATTCAGCTTGTTTTGATCCTGAAAAGCCATAACCGCTTTTTTCATGTCTTTGCTGAAATAGCCATCCTCACGTCCCGGATCAAAGCTGAGACCTTTTAACAATACCTGCGCATGCTTGACGTCTTCATTGTTCATGTCCACTTTAAGCGGCTCTTTCAGCTGTAAGGGCCCGGCGGAAAAATAATCAGGCTGCTTAATCGCAATGGTCGGTTCAATTCCTTTCTTATGAATCCAGTTTCCATTTGGCGTCAGCCACTTGTAAAGCGTTAATTTGATGTTGCTGCCGTCCCCCATTGGCACAGCCTGTTGAACCGTTCCCTTTCCAAAAGACGTATCGCCTACAACATCATAATGGCCAGCTTCCTTTAATGCGCCGGCAAGAATTTCTGATGCAGAGGCACTTCCTTTATCCGTAATCACATTGACAGGGTACGCTTTTTTATGGGTCAATGTTGAAAAATAACGTTTTTTATCCCCATTGCGTTCAGCAATCTGAATATACGGCTGATCCTTTGTAACAAAATGCTTAAGAATTTCTTCCACACTTTGAAGATATCCGCCCGGGTTGCCGCGTACATCAATGACAAGTCCTTCTATTTCTTTTTTCTCAAGCTCCCTCAGCGCTTTTGCAAAATCCTCTGCGGTGTGCTCAGAAAAAGTAGAGATGGCAATATATCCGACAGAATGCCCCTGTATTTTTTTCTCTGATGCAAAAACCGTTTCGAGCGGAATCTCAGCTCTCTTGATCCGGAATGACAGCTGCTTCTTCGTTCCAGGCCGCTGAATCCTCATTGAAACGCTGGACCCTTTTTTTCCTCTTATTTTTAACACAGCGTGGTTTAAATCCTTGCCGGCCATCGATTCTCCATTGATGCTGATAATTTCATCATTAGGCTTCAACCCGGCTTTTTCCGCTGGCGATTTCTTGAATGGGGAAACAATAATAATTTTGCCGTTTTCCATGCCAACCTCAGCCCCGATGCCTTCAAATGAGGAATCAAGAGAATCAGAAAATTGCTTAGCTGTCTGCTTGTCCATGTAAACAGAATAAGGATCATTTAGCGTAGACAGCATTCCCTGGATGGCTCCCTCGAGCAGCTTTTCTCTATCTACTTTTTCTACGTACTCATTCGAAATTAACTCATACGCTTTTTCGATTTTGTCCATAGCTTTATCCCGTTCAGAGTCAGCTTGTGCCGTCGCGGGAACTGCTGCAGTCTGGGGCTTATCCATCTCAAGCAGGTTGATTCCCGCATATACACCGGCGCCTCCGAACAGCATGCTCCCTGCTGCTATCACAGCCATTATTTTTTGATTCATCCTTTACTCCTCCTGTATGCCAGACTGTCTTTACCAAAACCTAGAGATAGTATATGTAAAGGATGGAGATTTCATGTAATCATAGAAGAAAAAGAAGGCAAATGAAAAGCCGTCCCGACAGCGGGACGGCTTTTTCACTTTATACTCGCAGAAACTTACGGATGGAAGTCAGACTTCCCCATACTCCAATTACTGCGCCGATTGCAATCAGAACTAGCGAAACTTGGAATACAAATGGATTATAAGGAAGAAGAGAGACAAATGATCCTTGAACCTTTGGAACGACCCATCCGATGACGTATTGGTAAGTGCTCAGCACCAGTGCAATCGGAATCACAGAACCGAATACGCCTAGCAGCAATCCTTCAAGGAAAAACGGCCAGCGGATAAACCAGTTTGTCGCACCGACAAGCTTCATGATTTCAATTTCTTTTCTTCTTGCGAAAATTGTAATTTTAATGGTGTTGGAAATTAAGAACATCGCCGTAAATACCAGACCGATAATTAACGCGATTCCAATGTTGCGGGAAACGCCGACCACTTTAAACAAACGGCTGACCTCTTCTTTTCCATAAGTGACTTTATAAACATGATCCATTTTTTCGATCTTTTTCGCCACGTTCGGCGTATCATGCGGATCTGTCGTTTTGACGACAAACGCATCATTAAGCGGGTTTTCCTGATCCTTCATTGTCAGGGATTTTCCGCTGTCACCAAAACTGTCAACCAGCTGGTCAAGCTCTTTTTCTTTAGATGAAAAAGTGACACTCTGAATGCCCTTCAGTTCCTTAATATCGTTCTGAAGCTTGTCCTGTGCCTTCTGATCTGCAGTCAGATCAATCAACACTTTGATTTCAACTTGTTTTTCAGCATTCGTGGCCATGTTATTCAAATTCAGCATAATCACTAAAAACACGCCGACTAAAATCAGCGTAACGGTTACAGCACTAATGGATGCAAATGTCATCCATGTGTTTCTCCCGAGAGATTTAAAACTCTCACGCAAGTGGCGCCCGAGAATTTTAATCATATGAACCATACTCCCCTCTTGACTCATCACGCACAATGATACCATCTTCGATTGCAATGACACGTTTCTTCATGGTGTTTACGATTTCTTTATTATGTGTCGCCATCACGACTGTTGTCCCGCGGTTATTAACTTCCTCCAGCGTCTTCATGACTTCCCAGGACGTATCCGGATCAAGGTTTCCTGTCGGTTCATCAGCAATGACAACATCAGGGTTGTTCACAATTGATCTGGCAATAGATACACGCTGCTGCTCCCCGCCTGAAAGCTGGTCAGGAAATTGTCGCGCTTTATGCTTCAGCTGCACGAGATCAAGCACTTCAAGCACCCGTTTCTTAATAACAGACGGCTGTTCTCCAATCACTTCAAGGGCAAATGCTACATTTTCAAAAACAGTAAGTTTCGGAAGAAGCTTGAAATCCTGAAAGACAACGCCTATTTTGCGGCGCACGAAAGGAATCTCTTTTTCTTTAATTGTCGCGAGATCTTTATGATTGATTAAAATTTGTCCTTTTGTCGGTTTTTCTTCTCTGTAAATCATTTTAATAAAAGTAGATTTACCCGCTCCGCTCGGACCAACAACATACACAAACTCACCGGGATGAATGGTAACAGAAATCCCATTGAGCGCTTTTACGCCGTTCGGATAGGCTTTATATACTTCCTTCATCTCTATCATGAAATCACCTAATCTTTTATATCATTTTATCTATCACACGGTCATACTCTTCGAATGCATTCGACAATTTATGACCCATTCATTTGTAAAAAGATGAAAAATCTGAAAGTTCCCTTTTTCAATACACTTCATTATACGTCAAATTTAGACATAATACTATTACAGTTTCTTTTCATTCAATGTCAAGGCATAAAAACATCCTTGCCGGCACTCGGCAAGGATGTTTTTATCTTACTTTTTTTCTGACAGCCATTTGGCAATAACAGCGGCTTCGTTATCATCTACAAGCCCCTTTGGCATATTGCCGCGGCCGTTTTTAATAATGCTTTCAATTTTGTGTTCATCGTATTTGCCTCCGACCTCTTGGAGATTAGGCCCTGACACACCTTCTAAATCCTTGCCGTGGCAACCTACGCAGCTTTGCTGATATAATTCTTCCCCTTCAGATGCAGTGGCTTCCGTCTTGCTGCCAGTGTCTGTCTTCTCTTCTTTTGCATCGTTTGATCCGCAGGCAGCCAACAGAACAGAAAGCGCAAATCCAATCATTAGTATCGATAACTTTGATTTCATGTTGAGAAGCACAACTCCTTTACGATCTCTTCCATATTATAACCTCGTTTAAGCGCGTTTGAAACCCTCGCCCAGCACCTCGCTCGCGTCTGCTACAATTACAAAAGCTGACTCATCAATCTGTTTGACGATTTGTTTCAATTTGGTGAATTCAGTTTGCCCAACCACGCACATTAAAATCGGACGGTCATCGTCAGTATATCCGCCGACTGCAGAAATTTTTGTCACGCCTCTGTCAATCTTCTGTAAGACAGCCTCCTTGACAGCCTGCTCCTGCTTTGTAATGATGAGCGCCATTTTTGAACGATTAAAGCCGACTTGCACAACATCAATGGTTTTGCTGGACACATAGACGCCAAGCATGGCATATAAGCCTTGCTCAATATTAAATACGATCATAGCCGTAACAACAATCATTCCGTCAATGATGGCGAGACACTTCCCCAATGACAGACCGGAGTACTTATGAATGATCTGTGCAGCCAAGGCTGTTCCTCCCGTCGACCCTTTCCCTAAGTACACAATACCAATTCCGATACCTATCCCGACACCGCCAAAAATCGCCGCCAAGAGTTCATGATGAGTGGCGGGCTGAATATCCCTTGTCAGAAACACTACTAGCGGCAAAAACACAGAACCTGCAAGCGTCTTTAGTCCAAATTTCCCGCCGAGCAAAATGACGCCAGCAATAAATAAAGGGATATTAATAATCCACTGTACATACGCTGCTTCAAAACCATATGATTGTAAAATCGTACTGATCCCGCTGACACCGCCGGCGGCAATCTTGTTCGGAAGCAAAAATACATTAAAGGACACGGCCGTAATCGCTGCTCCTATCAATATGTATACATAATCCCGCAAAATCCACAATGTTTTATTCCGTACGTCCATCATATATCCTCCGTTTCTTCCAATGCTCTCCGATAGCATTTTAATCCTTCCCTGATTAGATGTAAATAACACCCAAATAAAGTGGTAATATGCTAAAGCAGCAGTGAAATCAAGGATATAAGGAATAAAAAAAACAAACCCGTATGCATCAGGTGTGTTTTTCAGCTTATGAAAGCTTAGATCGCAGGTAGGCATCAATAAACGTATCAATGTCACCATCCATTACAGCTTGAACGTTCCCCATTTCTGTATTGGTCCGATGGTCTTTTACCATGGAATACGGATGGAATACATAAGAACGGATTTGGCTGCCCCAGCCGATTTCTTTTTGTTCACCGCGAATTTCATCCAGCTCTGCCTGCTGCTCTTCAATTCTGCGCTGATACAGCTTGGCCTTCAGCATTTTCATGGCTCTTTCACGGTTTTTAATTTGTGAGCGCTCCGTTTGGCATGTCACAACTACGTTCGTCGGCAAGTGAGTAATCCGAACGGCTGAATCCGTCGTATTGACGTGCTGTCCGCCCGCGCCGCTTGCACGGTACGTGTCAACTTTAATATCCTCCGTACGAATATCAATATCAATTTCATCGTTAAATTCAGGCATGACTTCACATGAAACGAAAGATGTGTGGCGGCGGCCTGATGAATCAAATGGTGAGATCCGCACAAGACGATGAACACCTTTTTCTGCTTTGAGATACCCGTAAGCGTTGTGTCCTTTGATGAGCAATGTCACTGATTTGATTCCCGCCTCATCACCTGGAAGGTAATCGAGAGTTTCTACTTTAAAGCCGCGGCGCTCTCCCCATCTTGTATACATTCTAAGAAGCATAGAGCCCCAGTCCTGTGACTCTGTACCGCCAGCACCAGGGTGCAGTTCTAAAATCGCGTTATTTTTATCATACGGCTCGCTGAGAAGAAGCTGAAGCTCAAACTCATTGAACTCTTTTGTTAATGATTTTAGTTCTTTTTCAAGCTCAAGCTGTAGATCAGTGTCCGGCTCTTCTTTCAAAAGATCATGAGTCATTTGCAATTCTTCGTGGGATTCATTCAATTTTTTATACGAATTGACATAATCCTTTAAACCGTTTGCTTCATTTATAACCGTTTGAGCTTTTTGCTGATCATTCCAGAATTCCGGATCAGCCATTTGTTCATCTAGCTCAGCAATGCGGGCCTCCTTTGATTCGAGGTCAAAGAGACCCCCTAAAGTCCGCTAAACGAGAAGCCATATTTTCGAGCTCTGCTCTGATTTCTGATAATTCCATTTCATTCACCTCATTAAAAGATCCGCAGGCGCCTGCAGGCGCCGCGGTCAGTAAACTTGCCGGGGCGAACTATTCAGTACGGCCGCAGCAATTTTTATATTTTTTCCCGCTTCCGCAGTGGCATGGGGCATTTCGGCCGATATCAACCACTTTGCGAACCGGTGCTTTCTTTGCTTTTTTGTTATCGTCGCCTTCTTGCGGCTGATGAGCTGTTGTTTGGCCTTGTACAACCTCTTCACGCTCCAGATTGTTTTCAATCTCAGCTTTCATCACAAATTTTGCGACTTCGTCCTCAATTGATTCAATCATATGCTCAAACATCGCAAAACCTTCCATTTGATACTCACGAAGCGGGTTCGTCTGCGCGTAAGCACGAAGGTGAATCCCTTGGCGGAGCTGATCCATCGCATCAATATGATCCATCCATTTAGAATCAACGGCACGAAGAACGATAACTTTTTCGAATTCGCGCATTTGCTCTTTGCCGAATTGCTCTTCCTTCTCATTATATTTTGTGATGATGCGATCCATAATGAGCTCAAGCATTTCATCCGGTTCTTTGCCGAAGATATCGCTCTTCTCAAGCGCACCTTCATCAAGATAAGTTGTGTTGATAAGATCAACTAGACCGTCAAGCTTCCACTCCTCAGGAAGCTCTTCTCTTGGCGTATAGGCTGCAATTGCGCGTTCGAGAGAAGACTTGATCATATTTTCAACGATTTCACGCAGGTTTTCAGAGTCAATGACTTCAAAGCGCTGCTTATAAATGACCTCACGCTGCTGGCGGAGAACATCATCATATTGCAGAAGCTGTTTACGCGAATCGAAGTTATTGCCTTCGACGCGTTTTTGAGACGATTCAACCGCGCGAGATACCATTTTGCTTTGGATTGGAGTAGAGTCGTCCATGCCGAAGCGGTCCAGCATCGCCATTGTCCGCTCAGCTCCGAATCTGCGCATCAATTCATCTTCCATAGAAAGATAAAATTGAGTGATCCCCGGGTCTCCCTGACGTCCGGAACGACCTCGAAGCTGATTGTCAATCCGGCGTGATTCATGTCGTTCTGTTCCGACTACAGCGAGTCCGCCAAGCTCTTTTACACCTTCGCCAAGCTTAATGTCCGTTCCGCGCCCCGCCATGTTAGTCGCAATCGTAACTGCGCCTTTTTGGCCGGCCTCTTCAATGATCTGCGCTTCACGTTCATGGTTTTTGGCATTTAACACTTGATGCGGAATTCCTTTGTTTTTAAGCAGCTTAGAAATCAATTCAGATGTTTCAACGGCAACCGTACCGACTAGAACAGGCTGTCCCGTCATGTAACGCTGTGCGACATCCTCCGCAACTGCCTTAAACTTTCCTTCCATCGTACGGTAAATTAAATCCGGACGGTCATCACGGACAACAGGCCTGTTGGTAGGGATCGTGACAACCTGCATGTTGTAGATGTTGCGGAATTCTTCTTCCTCTGTCTTAGCTGTACCCGTCATACCGGCAAGTTTTTCGTACATTCGGAAGTAGTTTTGGAACGTAATCGTCGCCAAGGTCATGCTTTCGTTTTGAATCTCAAGCCCTTCCTTTGCTTCAATCGCTTGGTGAAGCCCCTCACTGTAGCGGCGGCCTTTCATCAGACGTCCCGTGAAGGAATCAACAATAACAACCTGTCCGTCTTCCACTACATAGTCAACGTCCTTTTGCATCGCAACGTGAGCTTTTAAGGCCTGGTTGATATGGTGGTTGAGCGCGACATGCTTCACATCAAAGAGGTTATCGATGCCGAACGCTTTTTCCGCCTTCGTCATTCCTTCTTCAGTAAGCTGTACAGCTTTTGTTTTGATGTCGTACGTGTAATCCTTCTCCGCTTTTAACGTACGGACAAAAGCATTTGCCTGTACGTACAGCTTAGTGGATTTTGCAGCTTGTCCAGAAATGATAAGCGGTGTTCTCGCTTCATCAATTAAAATAGAGTCAACTTCATCAATTACCGCAAAATGAAGCGGGCGCTGAACCATCTGCTCTTTATAAAGAACCATATTGTCACGCAAATAGTCGAAGCCAAGCTCATTGTTTGTGGAGTAAGTAATATCAGCGGCATAAGCTTCCCGTTTTTCGTCTTTTGACATTGAGTTTAAATTCAAGCCGACAGTCAAACCGAGAAACTCAAAAATTTTCCCCATTTGCTCAGCGTCACGGCTTGCCAAGTATTCGTTGACAGTCACGATGTGTACGCCTTTACCTGTTAACGCATTTAAATAAACAGGCAGAGTAGACGTTAATGTTTTCCCTTCCCCTGTTTTCATTTCCGCGATATTTCCGTCATGAAGCGCCACGCCCCCCATGAGCTGGACTTTAAACGGAAACATGCCTGTTACGCGGCGTGAAGCTTCTCGAACAACAGCGAAAGCTTCGACAAGAAGATCATCCGTTGTCGCCCCTTTTTCAAGGCGCTCTTTAAATTCAATTGTTTTATGTTTCAACGCGTCGTCAGAGAGATTTTCATAGTCTCCGCGAATCGCATCAATATCGTTAGCAATTTTTTCGTATCTATTCAGCGTACGTTTTGTTGGATCAAACATTTTATTTAAAATTCCAAGCATTTATAACGCTCCTCTATCATCACATGCCTATTTTAAAGGCATGTATAAATAATTTACTAGTCCATGTATACCTCTCATTATCATATCATACCTTTTGTTATTTCCAAAGAATTTGCAAATAAGAAAAACAAAAACCTTCCGCGGACATCACGGAAGGCTTCTCTTCATTATTCAGTCGGTTCAATTAAGCCATATTTCCCGTCATTTCTGCGGTACACGACATTTGTAAGGTTTGTTTCCGCATTTGTGAAAACAAAGAAATTATGGCCAAGCATATTCATTTGCAAGATCGCTTCTTCACTATCCATCGGCTTTAAATTAAAGCGTTTCTGACGGACAATGTCCAAGCTCTCCTCCTCTTCTATGTCATCCTGAACCGCAATATCTGTATCAGAGCCAAGGCCGTTTGCCAATAAATATTTTGGAGAGCCCTGCTCACGGAATTTACGGTTTACTTTCGTTTTATGCTTACGGATTTGACGTTCCAGTTTGTTTGTTGCGAGATCAATTGCGTTGTACATATCCTCGTTATGCACCTCGGACCGAAGCGCCAGATCTGTCATCGGAATCGTAACCTCAACCTTAGACTCCTTGTCATTGTAAAACTTCAAGTTGACGTTCACATCGGCATCCACACTATGGTCAAAATAGCGCTCCAGCTTGCCGATCTTCCTCTCGACATGATCCTTTAACGCGGGTGTCACTTCAATATTTTCTCCTCTGATGTTATAGTTCATCAAAGAACGCCTCCCTTTTATTAAGGATATGTATCTATTTCTCTTTTACCCTTTACAATTCCTGCTGAAACATAAATCTTTTGTGAAAATTCAGTGAACTTTGTCGAATTTTGTTTGTATTTGCTCTGTTATTGGCGGTTCGGAGGTATATGTATATGCTGATTGAACGAAACAAATACCTCGCACACGCCTAATTGATTAAAAAGGGTTCCATACATTGATGAATAGACAGCATCCATTTTCTATAATGAATCAGAAAATGTTCCTTTAAATACTCACTGAACTCATGAGAGGGAAAAGAGAAAGAGACCAATTGATCAAACTCCGCAAAAATTTGGTCAAATGCTTTCACACAAATTTCAGCACACCGTGAATCCATAATGAAGAGAAGTGTTGAATGTGTTGAGTCCAAATAAAAAAAGGCTTGGATCAGATCTTGGTAGATCCGATCCCCTTCTGTTTTTGATAAATTCTCTTCAGCCTCTATCAAATAACACAACCCTTCTTCAATGGTAAAAAGAAGATGATAATAAGCTGATAAAAGCGTATAATCTTCAATGCTCTTCAAGGCACTCACCTATTTACGCTTGTCATAATATGTGCCGTCAATCGTAATGTTGTTATAAGGATTTAAATACGTGGTATGCATCACACGTTTTCTTTTCATCTGCTGAAGTTCTGCTGCGATTGACTGCTTCAGTCGTTCCATTTCCTTCACAATAAGCTGATCCCATGTCAGCACAAGCTTCATCTGCTTTCGCTCTTCTTCTGAAAGCGGCAGAGATATCTCCTGAATCAGTTCAGACCGTTTAGCCACAAAGTCTTCAATTTGTTTTAAAAGCTCATCGCTTTCCGGCGTATTTTGTATGTGTGACAGCATACTCTTCGTCTCAGTGTATAGTTGATCTATGTTATTCATGCGATCCCGCCTGATCCGTGCCGGTCCTTCCGCTCACTTTGAATGGCCTGTTTCCAAGCATCGCGAAAATCTGTTACATAGCCTTCAACCTCAGCCAGCATGCCCGTATCATTTTTGATATTTGCCTGTACCAATCTTCGATACATATAATCGTACATCGCACCCATGGAAGCGGAAAGCTCTATGTTACGGTTAAGTGTAAAATTTAATTCCTGAATAATATTTTGCGCTTTAATCAGATTCTCATTTTTACGTTCCATATCATCATTCTCGATGGCCTGAGAGGCAAGTCTTATAAATTTCAAACAGCCATTATACAGCATAAGCGTCAGTTCACCGGGTGTAGCCGTATTCACTGAATTTTGCTGATAGGCTGTATAAGGATTTTGGATCGCCATGTGTCATCCTCCAAATTACATTTATTGTACAAGAAGCTGTGATAAATAGGACGCTTGTTCGTTCATTTTTTGAATCGCAGAATCCATTGCACTGAATTTTGTATAATAGCGGTTTTCTATTGTGGTCAACCGGTCCTGCATTTTGGTAATATCTGTGCTGATCGTGTTTAAATTTTTACCGATTGAATAATCATTGGTTCCCATTGTCGAGTTGCCGGCTTTTGCTTCAATGCTCTTCACCGTACTTTTCAGGGTGTCACCGATGCGTTTCATAATCCCTTTATCACTATAGGCGCTGCTGTTCGACCCACTTGTAAATAAAGCGGCAACGCTTTGCGGATCTTCTTGTATTTTGGCTTTCAGTTTGTCTTCATTAATCTCTAAATGCCCCCGCATTTGGTAAGCACTTGAGGTTGTTATGCCGAATTCTGTCAATTGATAGGTTTTCCCATCCGCATTAACTTGAGTATAAAAGTCAGTCCGCATTTGATTCGTGCCGGTGCTGATGCTGGAATCATTTCTAAGCAATCCGCTTTTCGCCTTCTCCTCCCAGAGCTCTACCTCTTTATCGGACATGGCTTCTTTTTGTTCACTTGTCAACGGAGTATAGTCTCGGTATTTTTCTTCTTTCAGCTTTTCATTCAGGCTGTCAACCATTTCATTGTATTTATCTACAAACTCTTTGATTTGGTTATAAATCCCGTCAACATCAGTAGAAACAGATGTGGTAACAGGGCCTGTGGCTGCAGTTGTATTTTTAATCGAGTAAGTAACACCATTCACCGTGAAATTGTTTGTCAGCTTCTCCATTTCAAAGCCGTTGATTGTGACTTTGGCATTTGTGCCTTCTTTGTAAGCAGTGAGCTTATTATCAGCATCCAAAGAAAAACCAAGCTGACCGGACATAAAGTCAGCTGTAGCAGAGTCTGCTGCCTGTATACTGCCCCCTGCACCTGTTGCTTTAGAAGAAAACGCAATTGTTTCTACGTACTCTGTACCATTCCAAATTTTATCTTTAAAAGCTGATACTCCTAGATCTGAGCTGTTAAGTTTAGAAATCACATTATCAATCGTATCGGCGCTCGTCACACTAATGTTCACTGTTTTTGCCGTTGTTTCGCCAGGCGCAACAACGTTAAATGCCAAATTGTAATCGCCTTGAGTGTATCCCGTATAATTGTTTGCCTTATACGTTGCTGCGGTTGCCAAGCTCGCCACTTCAACAGTAGAAGAAGAGTTTGGTGCACTTGCGCTTCCTGTAGCAGTTAACACAGACTCATTAGAGCTTGTCACAGTTTTGCTCTGAAACGTACTCGGATATGTCAGCTTATTATTAGACATATAGTCTTGCAATTCTTTTATTTTTGTATTGACTTCCCGATAGCTGTCACGCTGCCATTCAAGAGTCTGCTTTTTTTGCTTCAGCTTATCAAGCGGCGCTCTTTCTGTCTGCATCAGCTTAGATACGATATCATCTATATCCATTCCTGACGCCAGTCCTGTTATTCTTGTGACCATCTCAAACCACTCCTATTCTACTTTTTTTCATCTACAAATAACCCGAGAAATTCAGTCATAGCCGCATAAAAATCAAGCCACCGTTTTGGTGGAATTTCGCGGATCACTTCATTTGTAGAGTCCTCTATTACCTTTACATAGTATTCATTTAACTTGTCATGAAGCTCGAACTTCAGATGAACTTGCGAAGGTTCCAAAAGCTTGTTCATTTCCCCCACCATTTCAGCAAGATTGGTATATGAAACTTGATGAACAGGAACCTCGTTATCATTATCTTTCTGATTATGTATTTGAGTATCATAACGATCCCAAACAGGTTGTAACGTAGTGAGCCTTTCAATGTTCAATTGATCATCCCCTATGCCCCAATCTATCGTTTATATCGACTAAATGGAGATAAGATTACACATATTTTTGGAAAAAAATCTTCTGTTTTAGATTTCTTGTTTGGAAATACATTTATAAAAAGTTAGTGGAGAATCCGGTTATTATATCATGAGTTAGTGACAGGATGAGGAATGATTCGGAGATAGAAATATAAATTAAAAGACCCTGGCAACGCCAAGGTCTTTTTTAAAATTAACGTAACAATTGAAGTACGTTTTGTGGCTGTTGGTTTGCTTGAGCAAGCATCGCTTGAGAAGCCTGAGAAAGAATGTTGTTCTTTGTGAACTCACTCATTTCTTTAGCCATGTCAACGTCACGGATACGAGACTCAGCAGCAGTCAAGTTTTCAGAAGAAGCACCAAGGTTGTTGATTGTGTGCTCTAAACGGTTTTGTACTGCACCAAGTTTACCACGTTCAGAAGATACTTTGTTAATTGCAGAATCTACTTTAGTTAAAAGCGCATCTGTGTTAGCTGCCGTAGCTGTTGTTACAATGTAATCTGCTTTTTTAATATCAAGACCTGTAGTACTCATATCCCCAATGTTAACTGTTAATTGTTGACCTTTGTTGGCACCGATTTGGAAAGTGAATCCATTTGTCTCAGTACCATCAAGAAGGTTTTTACCGTTAAAAGCTGTACGTTGAGAAATTCCATCTACCTCATCAAGAAGGTTATTAACTTCATCTTGAATGGCTTGAAGGTCTGTCGTTGCATCTTGAGTACCAGTGTTACCCGCTTGAACAGTTAACTCACGAACACGCTGAAGAATTGAGTGAGTTTCAGTCAATGCACCCTCAGCTGTTTGGATAAGAGAGATTCCGTCTTGAGAGTTTTTAGAAGCCATGTCAAGACCTCTGATTTGTCCTCTCATTTTTTCAGAGATCGCAAGACCTGCTGCGTCATCTCCCGCACGATTGATACGAAGACCTGAAGAAAGTTTCTCCATGTTCTTTTGGCTTGCACTGTTGTTTGAAGACAAACGGTTCAGTGTGTTAAGTGCTGCGATATTGTGGTTAATTCTCATTGTTTTGTTCCTCCTTGAATATGTTGTTAAGGCACGTCCTTGTGCCCTTATTTTGTAACTGGCGGAGTCTTTTGCGCCTCCTCCCGGCTACATCATTAATATCGGATTGTCTCTGATTTTGTTAATACAAAAATAAAAAAATCCTCACTTTTTTTGTGAGGATAATGCGGAGATCACATCGCTGGATAACGCTGCCGCACGGTTATTTTCTTCCTGAATGGTCAAGTAGATTTCTTTCCTGTGAATATCAATATGCTTTGGGGCGTCAATTCCAAGCTTCACTTGATCCCCCTCAACCGCAATCACTTTCACTTCAATATCAGCACCTATTTGAATCGCTTCGTTTATTTTCCGCGATAAAACTAGCATGATTCTCCTCCAATCGGATGCTTTGTCGTATATGAGGAGTCGTGTAAAACGACTTGCTTAGCCATCATGTTCTTGCGATTCACAATAATGGGGGCCAATAAATTCGCAGTAGACTTTTCAAATGGCTCTGCCATAGTCAATATTGTCATGACTTCTACGTCTTGAATATTATCAATATCCAAAAGTTCAGCAGTTGATTCATCAAGGTCAAATTCATAATTCTTAAAAAAGATAAACGGACTTACAACGATAAACGCAAGATTTTCTGAAGTGACGGACTGCAGTGCCACGAATGGGGAGTCTTCTGAAAGCGGAAGTATGACGAACTGTTTTTCTTCTAAAAAGCCTGGAATCCCGCTTTCAAAAAGAATGATTTGTTCTTCTTTTATGTTCATTTGGCCATGGTACTTCGTATGAATGATCATTGTTCACGATCCTTTTCTTTTTACTTTTCGGGTGATTCTTTTGGGTATTCTACATCTATATTTAAATCAGGGTATTGGAGCATGTCAACCTTAACATTTCCTGGCGTATATTCAACAATTGGCTTATGCGGCTCAGCCTGAATAACAGGCTTTCGCGGCGTAATCTGAACATCAAGCTGTGACGGAGTATATTGTATTTTCACCCTAGATAGAGAAGGAGCATAATTTTCGCCTAATTGAATTTGGTGCATTTCAGAGTTCCTCCTTGCTTGTGAAGCGATTGGGTTCCCCTTATTTTCAATCCTCATAAGCTCGTCGCCTTCTTCTGCAGTACGCGCTATTCCCTCCATTACATCCTCATGCCCTTGTTGTGCGGCTTCTTCAATTCTCTTGAAAACATGCTTTCTGTCTAATTCTTCCCATGCTTGTGTCTGGTCAATCGTGAGTTTTCCAGGTGTCACCGATAGTTCCATTTCCGCACTCGGCTGTTCGATCTCTAGATCAGCTTGAGGCTGCTCCATTTTTAAGCTGGCAGGCGTCGTTGTTAAACCAATTTTTCCTTGAACACTATGCATAATCAATCTGGGAATCTGCATCACTCTACCTCCTGAACTATAAAAAAAGCGAACTCCTAAGAGCCGCTTACTTTAAAAAGTCAATCAATGTAGGCTGAACAATTTGCGCATTAACGGCCAGAGTAGCCCTGTGCACACTTTGCTGCGCAATAAATTCAGTTATTACTTCTTCCAGTTCTACATCTTCATTGTCTGATAACACTTTGGTAGCTGTTTCTTCTTGCGCTGACAGTCTTGTATTAACCAATTCAAGACGATTATATCTCGCTCCAAGATCAGATCGTTCAGCACTCATGCCGTCAGAAAAATGATCAATATCATCTAAAACACTGTCCATGCCATCTAGCGAACCAGAATTTAGTGCTTTCTCAAAAGAATCAAGCATTTCAAATACATTCTGCCCGCTTTCAGAAGTGCCTCCAAAAGCTGACTTTGGATCTGAATTCACTTTCAATGACATATTATTTGATATATTGACTACGACATCAGCTGTATCAGAAATTGTATAAGTTCCGTCTCCGTTATCTGTAACCGGAGGCTTATCTGAATTTGTGCCATTAAAGATATATCTGCCGTTCACTTGTGTATTCGCAATATTTAAAAGCTGTTCCTTTAACTGCTTTACCTCTACGCCAATCGCTTGCCGCTCCGACTCGCCGTTTGTATCATTTTGAGCTTCAACCGCTAATTCTCTGACCTTTGACAAGATGTCAATTCCTTCTGTAATGTTTGTTTCTGTGTTTTCGAGCCAGGTAAAGGCTTGAGAAGCATTGCTTTTGTACTGCTGCACTTGAGACAGTTGCGTATTATACTTTAAGCTTTTCATTGCTACTACAGGATCGTCGGAAGCTTTTGAGATTTTTTTCCCTGAAGAAATCTGCGACTGGAGTTTATCCAGTTTCGAGTAGCTCGAACCGATATATCTCAGTGAGTTTTGCTGTATCATGCCTTGTGTTACTCTCATGTGACTCTACCTACCTTCCTCCAACACCCATGCCATTGATCACTTTATCAAGCAATTCGTCTTGTAAAGTCACCATTCTTGCAGCTGCATTGTATGCGTGTTGGAATTGAATCATATTCGTCATTTCTTCGTCTAAAGAAACTGCGCTCATTTGCTGACGGTTTATGTCAGCATCATTTAGCTGTGTTTCTGTATTAGACGCCAGTCGATTAGCCTCTTGAGCTTCGATCCCTAGCTCGCCAATCAGACCAGCATAATAATCTAACACACTAGTTTCTTTACCGTTAATAGTAATTTTACCGGTTAAAACATTTGCTAGTTTTGTAGCATTTGCGTTATCGTTGGCTGCACCAGTCAGTGAGAAAGCAATGTTTGCGCCTTTTGAATCTATTATGCTGTCAGCCACTTTGATCTTGCCCGCCGCGCCCTTGGCAGGTTCAGTTTCACCGCCAGTAAAATCAAAAAAGTCTCCGCCTTGTTCACCGCTCTTGGTCACACCATTTCTGTGCACTTCATTGAAAGCTTTCGCGAATTCAAGCGCCATATTGTCAAGATCAGAAAGCATTTCCGGGTATACGCCCTTTTCTTGGCCGTCTGCTGTTATATACCCGTAGGACTCTATAAATCCTAAAAGGGATCCCTTGCTGCTGAAGGACTCCGCCTGCACAGCTGTATCTCCGATTGAAATACTTGATACTAACCCAGTTTCATTATCATAGTTGGCTGCAAGTTCTGAAACCTCGTAATTTTTACCGTCCAAAACAGTTCCTAGCGACTGTTTATTTTTATCGAGGATTTCAATTGATACAGTTCCTTCAGCAGAAGCAAGCGCATTCCCGCCTGATTTGTTGTAGCTGACTTTGATATCAACCATTGAGGATAATTTATCGATCAGCAAATCTCGCTGGTCATATAAACCATTCGGAAGAAGCCCGACCGGCTCTACTTGTGCAATTTGCTTATTTAAACTGTTTAATTGAGAAAGCAGAGAATTGACATCCAACACAGTTGTATTTAGCTCTGCTTTTAAATTCGATTGGACATTTGTAAGTGATTCAGAAATATAATTAAACGTTTCAGCTACAGCTTGTCCTTTTCGAGCAACAACAGAACGTGCACTTTCTTCATTTGTATTATTCGATAATTCCTGCAGGGAGTTCCAAAACGAATTGAGCACACTGTTCAAGCCGCTGTCATCCGTTTCATTTAAAACGCCTTCCATTTGGGACAGCGCTTTGGCCTTCGTGTCATAGTATCCGGCACTGTTGTTTTGAAGACGGTATTGGTAGTCAAGAAAGATATCTCTTATTCTCTCAACTGATTTTCCTTGAACGCCCGTACCCATTTGTCCCGCTGTTTTTTCTGCGTTTTTGGATACAGCAGGGAAATAGTCAGTTGCCTCCAATGAGACCCGCTGTCTTGTATAACCATCAGTATTGGCATTTGCCACGTTATTTGCAGTAGTGCTTAAAGCTGCCTGCTGAGCGCTTAACGCCCGCCTTGCAGTTTCAAGCCCCATAAAGGTAGATGTCATTTTCTGAATTCCTTTCTGCTAAGCTTTTGAATCAAACAGTTTCATTTGGCTGCTTTTCGGCAGCTCAGCTTTAATTGATTTGCTGTAATTGAAGTTATTTTCCTTAGGAACCAGCATATCGTACGAAATAGAGATGAATTGCAGCGCGTCTCTTGTCAGCTGCCTATTCATCTCATTTACTTTTTTCAGACGTCCGAGAACTTGAGAAAGAGATTCGTATAGTTGTTCCAGCTCTTCCTTTTCACTGCCTGAGGTTTTGGCGATACATGCGGAAATAGTATTATTTTCGCTATATCCGAGAAAGGCCGAAGTTGTTTTGATCCGGTCATCTTCTGTCTGCGTGATCGCTTGAATATATTTTTGCTCTTTTGTCAAAATGTTAGAAAGCTCTTTTGTTTTGCCGGCTTTGAGCGCTTCCGTCTTTTCTTCAGACAGCGTGAGCAGGTGCTCATGCAGAACGCAAAGTCGCTTCAATTGTTCAATAATTGCCTTCGCTGACATGGGCTTTCTCCTTTTTTATTGCTTTTTATAAAAATTAATTATATTTTTCGCGATATGATTTGCGTCTACTTTGTATGACCCGTTTTCAATTTGCGCTTTAAGCTGCGCAATTTTTTCCTGTCGTGAACCAGCGACTGCGTCGGATGCATGTTGCATTTCTTTAGCCTGTGATGAAATTTCAATTTTATCTTGAGGCTGTGCAGCAGTTTTTTGCACCGCTTGCTTATCATAATTTTTTTGATATGGATTAACGGATTGTGTTCCAAATTGATTGATTTTCATAGGATTCCTCTCGCTTTCCGTTGCAGTCTTTAAACAATCTTAACCCTTTTATCGACTGCGTTTTCAGTTAGTTTAGGGAATCAGCTGTTTTTGGTATTATAGGCATAGTATGTGTCTTTTTTACTATTTTCTTTCTCGATTTTCAGAGCATCCTCGTGGTTCAAATGATCCATTTGATCCTTAATATCGGACTGGCAAACCTTGCAGAACTTGCCTTCTCTAATCGATGTCCCGCACCTTTCACAAGGGTATGCCAAATTAGGAAGATGAGTGATCTGAATTCGCTTCTGCCTGATGAATTTCAATATCAGCTCTTCTTCCACACCTGTTTCCTCAGTTATCCGGCTCAAAGTTGATTGCCGATTTTCCTGTTTTCTTAAAAATTTATAGACAGTCTCAAATGATTTTTCTTCTTCCTTAATACACGCCTGACATACGGTTTGCAGCTTTGTTTTTAAAAATAAAGCATTGCATTTCGGACAATTAGCCAGTTCTCCCATCTTTTTTTCTCCTTATTAGATAATATGCCTGTGTCAATTTCTAGTGATTATATCGGCATAAAAACAGAATCATTTAGCTTCTGATCAAGGTAAAAGATGCCACTGAAGCGGCTTTTCCTTTTTCTAATAAGCAGCGGGCTGCGAAGTGCAAAGTGGCGCCTGTTGTATAAAGATCGTCTATTAAAATGATATTCATACCTTCTGCTGAATTATTTTTCGTATCAAAAATGCGCTCTGACAGCAGGCGTTCTGTTTTCTTTTTCTTTGACTGTTTCTCATTATTCAGGCGAATGAGGGGATGGTGGGAAGGCCGGTCTAAACATTCTGCCAAGAGCTGTGCCTGGTTAAATCCGCGCTCTTCTTCCCGTTCCTTGCTCAGCGGAATAGGTACAAGAACAAAATGCTTATCGGGGTAAACCTTAGAAAAGGTTGAAGAAAAATCACTTTTAAATGCATTTATGATTTCTGCATCTCCTCTAAATTTAAAACGGGAGAGCGTTTCTTTCATCATATCATTATATGTGTAAACTGAACGGTTTTGACGCAATAGCAAACTGTCTCTGATCCTTGTTCTCCACACCTCGCAATCCCTGCATACGGCATGAACAGATTGAGGTCTGCCGCACAGGGGGCAGATATGTCCTGTGATTTTCTTTAATTTGCTTCTGCAAGAATAACAAACCTTTTCATCAGGCTTTAATAAAAAAAGGGCTCTCCATGTAACATCTTGAGAAAATTGCGAATCACATAATAAACAGATCAGTTTATGAATGCCTCCTCCTGCTTCGTTTGACATAAATCGCTTGGACTCTCTGAAACTACAGCAGCAGATTCAGCCAAAATGACAAGCATTGCTGTGTTTTTTTGTTTATCTACCAGCTCAGCTTTCGTATATGCGATCTTTTTAAGATCAGTAACGTAGGATGGACTCACTTTGTTTAAAGAAAGTGCCAATACATCGTTTTGGCATACTTGGCAAGTACAGGCCATATGAAGCTGGTCCATATATCGGTCGAGCAGTTCTTTCATTACGATTTCTTTTGAATTGACAAGCATTTTTACAGCTCCTCATCATCGGTTATATGAGTATACTGTACCACGTTTTCAAATAATGGCTAGTCTGTACATTCAACTTTTGCTGCCAATTCATTCATTTCTTTTATATGCTTTCTTGCATCGAGCATACTCTTTGTTTTGCCGAAGTGAAAGTAAATGACATCGCCGTCCGCATATTCTTTATGCCGGCCGGTTCTTCCTGCAATTTGAACAAGTGCGCTTTCCGTAAAGATAGGTGATTCCGCTCCTAGTACACCCGTTTGCACCTTGGGGACTGTGACGCCTCTTTCCAGTATTGTTGTTGTGATTAATAAATCGAGCTGACCATCTCTGAATTGCTGCACTTTCTCCTTTCTATGCTTGTCTTCCGCGTGCACAGATGCGGTTCGGCAATGAACACCTCTAAAGCACGCAGCAGCCTTTTCCAGAATAGAAACGGAAGGAACGAATAAAAAAACAGGCCTCCCTTCTTTTACATGAAACTCTATCCATCTTTTCACCGCTGGCGGAATTTTATTTCGGTTTAATTTCTTCTTCCAGTTTCCACACCATACAAAGCGCGGTTCGGGTAAAGGTTTCCGGTGGTGTCTTGCGGGGATGCGAACTGAATGTAACTGTCCGTTCAGTGCTTTTCTTTTTAATTCTTTAGGAGGTGTTGCACTTAAATAAACAAGGGTGCTGTTTTTCTTTCTTGCTTTTTGAACAGCGAATTGAAGGGTTTGATCAGCAGAATATGGAAAAGCGTCAACTTCATCAATGATCATAACATCGATTGCATCTTTATATCGCAAAAGCTGATGCGTAGTGGAAATCATAAGCGGAGATAGCCGCCCTTTGTCATCACTTCCTCCATAAAGCGCTGAAATGTCAGCACCCTGAAAGGCAGCCTTGAGCCTTGGAGCAAGCTCTAATACAACATCGGTGCGAGGTGTTGCAATACATACACGCAGTCCTTGATTTAACGCTGATTCTATACCAGGGAACAGCATTTCTGTTTTGCCAGCGCCGCAAACCGCCCAGATGAGGAGCTCTTCTTTTTTTGATATTGCTTCAATTAATACATTGGCGGCTTTTTGTTGTCCGCTTGAAAGCTTGCCATCCCATGTCAGTTTAATTGACTTCCAGTTTGGTTCATTTTCCTCTTCCCATGAATATAAAGGAACCCCCTTACTCACTCTGCCCATCATGACACAGGAACGGCAATACAGCTTATTCTTTCCAGATGAGTGATAAAAAGAATAATACCGCTGATCAGTTTGGCCGCACCTATTACATCTATATCCCCGTTTATTTATGGATATAGAATTTTCAGCAGTGATATATCCATTCTTGATATGCCATTCAATCATCTCATCGGAAAATGAGAGCTCAGTCCTGAGCAAATGACGGCTTCGAAGCGTCTGCTGCAATTCTTTTGAAAAGGAACTGTTTTTTTCAACTGGCACATTCACATAGCACGCCTCCTTTCGAGACAGTATGCCTGAATGAATATTTTCTGTCCAACTATTAAAATAAGAATATAAAAAAATCTCCGCTCTAAAAACGGAGATTTGGCCTTATTTAAAACACCAGCAAATTCCTAGCGCACCTTCACCCAAATGAGTGCCGATTACCGCGCCAAAATAGCTGTTATAAAATTCAACATGAGGATATTTTGCAGAAAGCTCTTCAATGATTTTCGCTGCTTCTTCCTCTCGATTAGCGTGGATAACAGCAGCTCGCATAGGTAACCCTTTACTCGCATCTTCGTCTAAAAGCTCATAAATTCGCGAAATTGCTTTTTTACGTGTGCGAATCTTCTCAAAAGGCACAATTACCTTATTGTCAAAATGAAGGATAGGCTTTACCTTTAGAAGACTACCAATGAAGGCTTGGGCGCTGCTTAATCGCCCGCCGCGCTGAAGATGAGCTAAGTCATCTACCATAAAATAAGCTCGAACTGTTTTTTTCATTTCTTCCAGTTCTTTTATAATATCTTCCGGCGATGATGCTCCGTTTTTGATTAATTCAGCAGCTTTAAGGGCATAAAAGCCTTGAGCCAAGCAGCTGATCTCTGAGTCAAATGGATACACATCGATATTGTCGACCATCGAATCAGCCGCTGCTGCACTGCTGAATGTTCCGCTGATCCCGCTGGAAAGATGGATACTGATAACCGCATCATAAGACTTGCCAAGCTCTTCATACAACGCAACCAGCTCGCCGATTGGCGGCTGAGAAGTCGTCGGGAGCTCATTATGTTTTTTCACTTCTTCGTAAAAGCTTTTCCAGTCCAACTCAATTTCTTCACGGTAAGTCTCCTCCCCAAAAACAACCTGGAGAGGGATCATATGTATCTGATGTTGTTCACGCATTTCTTTCGGAATATATGCCGTGCTGTCTGTTACGACTGCAATATTCATAGCTTCGATACCTGCCTTATTGCTTTATAACTCTATTGTAAGGGAAACGGCAGCCTAAAAAAAGACCTGCCTAGAAAAAGGCAAGTCTCCTATTATACTATCTCATTTCTACCCAGCCATTTTTAATGGCGACCACAACGGCTTGCGTCCGGTCGTTTACATTCATTTTTTGTAAAATATTGCTGACATGGTTTTTAACGGTTTTCTCACTGATAAACAATGATTCACCAATACCGCGGTTGCTTTTTCCGTCTGCAAGCATCTGCAGCACTTCACATTCCCGCCTAGTTAAAATATGTAATGGTCTGCGGATTTCAGGGTAAACCTCATGTTGAGGGTGTGCAGAAACTCCGCTTGTTGCAAGGCGGCGGAATTCGTTAACGAGGTTGTGAGTAACCTTCGGATGAAGGTAAGATCCGCCCTCAGCCACTACTTTAACCGCTTCAATTAATGTATCAGCATCCATCTCTTTCAGCAGATAACCTCTTGCACCTGTTTTCAGGGCATGTGTTACATAATTTTCGTCATCGTGAATTGATAGAATAATTACTTTAGATTCAGGATACAGCTCTACAAGCTGTTTTGTAGCTTCCACACCATTTACGTTTGGCATATTGATATCCATGATCACAACATCAGGATGATAGTGCTCAACAATACGAGCCGCTTCGTCTCCGTCATCACCTTCGGCTACCACTTCAAAGGTAGGTTCAAAATCCAATATCCGTTTAACACCTTCACGAAATAACTGATGGTCGTCGATAATAACAATGTTTACTTTAGTCACAAGCCACGCCTCCTTGTATTATTGTTCTATATACTCTAGCATTCGGTCAATATGCCTTTTGGCTCTATTTTACAAATCATAGTCAAAGAGATAACGGAACCTTAATCATAATAAATGTCCCAAGACCTATTTTCGAATCTATTGTCATCGTTCCTTCCAATAAATCTACTCTTTCTTTCATGCCCAGCAAGCCGAATGATTTGTTTTTCTTCTCTTTCGCTTCCTTCAGGTCGAACCCTTTACCGTTATCTTTTATCATTAAAATCACAAAATCCTTTGTGATCTCAACTTTGACTGTAATTTCTTCAGATTCAGAATGCTTTAGCGCATTAGACACAGCTTCCTGTGCGAGCCTGAAGAGCGCAACCTCAAACTGAGGCGCTAGCCTCTGATCCTCTGTTTCTCCAATGCACTGAAAATGTATTTTGACCTTCCCGTTATATTCCTCGGTTGTATATAGATATTTTCTTAAAGTTGGAATCAGGCCTAGGTCATCAAGGGCCATCGGTCTTAAATCATATATAATCCTTCTCACTTCGTAAAGGGCATTCCGAACATTTTGGCGTAGATTTTTAATTTCTTGGAACCCGTCCTCTGCGCCCCGGTCACGGAAAATCCGCTCGATTAATTCCGATCTCATCATAACATTCGCCAGCATTTGAGCGGGTCCGTCATGGATTTCTCTTGAGACTCTTTTTCGCTCTTCTTCCTGCGCCTCAATAATTCTTAAGCCGAAATCCTGTTTTGCCTGAGCATCAGCAAGAAGCAGTCCAACTTCGCGCAAATCCTGATTCAAGTAGTTGAGCACAACTGTAATTTGGCTTACTAATGATTCTGACCGCTCAATGATTTCCTGAAGCCCTAGCAATCTGCGCTCCAAATCGTCCCGCCGTTCGCGCAATTGCTTCTCACGCTGCTGGATCATCGTCAATTCTACCTGCAGCTTATGGGCTTTTTCATAAGCATTGCGGATTTCCTCTTCACTGAATCTATGAAAATTACGGCTGACCTCGGATAAACGGTTTCTCGCATGGCGGGTTTGCACTTCAAGTTTATCGCCAAGCTCGATCACTTCATACACCTGCTGTTTAATTTGTTTCAGTTCTTCGACCAGCTGTTCATACTGCTGGCGTGACTGCTCCCCGATTTGAAAAACTTCGTCCTTGCTCCCGTCAACGGTTTTCAGCATCTTCATCAAAATAGAATCCAGCACTTTGGAATCCATCTTTGTTTTATTCATAATTTCCCTCCGTCACGGCGTTGTCATATATTTTTATTATAAATGTAATTGATCTGCAAATTATGTCGAATTATAATGAAAGAATGCGTATATTCTAGAAAAAAACATTTTTATATACTATCTACTCTTTATGATACCAAAATACGCACAAAAATTCTAAAGACTGTACGAATTTGTATAGGCAGTCTTTTATGCTTAGCAGGAGGGTCAGCTAGCATGCTGCACAGCTATTTTACTGTGAAAGAAGCAGGAGAACACGAGATTGTTATAGAAAAATCGCGTTTTATCTGTCATTTAAGCCGTGTTTCTACCGAACAAGAGGCACAGGAATTTATACAGAAAATAAAGAAACAGCACTGGAATGCGACTCATAATTGCTCGGCTTATGTTATTGGCGAGAATGATCATATCCAAAAAGCCAATGATGACGGAGAACCAAGCGGTACAGCGGGAGTGCCGATGCTCGAGGTTTTAAAAAAACGCAGACTGAAGGATACTTGCGCCGTTGTTACACGCTACTTCGGAGGCATTAAGCTTGGTGCTGGCGGATTAATTCGCGCTTATGGGAAATCAGTGTCTGAAGGATTAAATCATATAGGTGTTGTAGAACGGAAGCTTATGCGAATCATGCATACTTCTGCAGATTACACATGGCTTGGCAAGATTGAAAACGAATTAAGGGAGTCACAATTTCTGTTAAAGGAAATCCATTATTCAGAAAATGTTGAATTCGAAACATACGTCGAAGAAAAAGAAACAAACGCTTTTTCTGAATGGATGACAGAACTGACAAATGGAAAGAGTGATATTAAAGAGGGAGAGTTGACGTATCTTGAAAAAGCCGTCAATCACATAAAGGAGACTGAATAATGGCTGAACGCGTTAGAGTGCGTGTGCGAAAAAAGAAAAAGAGCAAACGCAGGAAAATTATAAAAAGAATTATGTTATTGTTCGCCCTTGCACTATTGGTAGTTGTGGGGCTTGGCGGATATAAACTTTATAAAACCATAAACGCTGCGGATGAATCGTACGATGCCCTATCCCGCGGGAATAAATCAAATCTTCGCAACGAAGTTGTAGACATGAAGAAAAAACCGTTTTCTATTTTATTTATGGGAATAGAGGATTACGCGACTAAAGGACAAAAAGGGAGATCAGACTCTCTTATTGTTGTTACCCTGGATCCCAAAAATAAAACCATGAAAATGCTGAGCATTCCGCGTGACACACGTGTGCAATTAGCTGGTGACACAACGGGAAGCAAGACGAAGATCAATGCCGCTTACAGCAAAGGCGGTAAAGATGAGACAGTTGAAACTGTTGAAAACTTCTTGCAAATCCCGATTGATAAATATGTCACAGTTGATTTTGACGGATTTAAAGATGTGATTAATGAAGTCGGCGGTATTGATGTAGACGTGCCTTTCGATTTCGATGAAAAAAGTGATGTAGACGAAAGCAAACGGATTTACTTCAAAAAAGGCGAGATGCATTTGAACGGCGAAGAAGCCTTAGCATATGCCCGGATGAGAAAACAGGATAAACGCGGAGACTTTGGCCGTAATGACAGACAAAAACAAATCTTAAACGCGCTGATTGACCGAATGTCAAGTGCAAGCAACATTGCTAAAATTGATAAAATCGCAGAAAAAGCCAGCGAAAACGTTGAAACCAATATTCGCATTACTGAAGGTTTAGCGCTTCAGCAGATTTACAGCGGCTTTACCAGCAAAAAAATCGACACATTGAGCATTACAGGTTCTGATTTGTATTTAGGGCCTAACAACACATATTACTTTGAACCTGATGCTACAAATCTCGAGAAAGTCAGAAAAACGCTTCAAGAGCATTTAGATTATACTCCTGATACAAGCACTGGCACTTCCGGTACCGGAAATGCAACAGACGGGGCTGACAGCTCAAGCAGTTCTGGCAGCACTGGCACAACAACTGACGGGACGACGAGCGGAAGCAGCTATTCGAATGACAGCAGCACAAGCTCAAACAACAGTACAACGAATTCAACAACTGATTCATCCTATTAAAAAATGCCCGGTCCTTTTAGAGGATCGGGCATTTTTGCGCAGAAAAAAACTCCGGCACATAAGCCGGAATGTTTAATTCCTTTTCACCAGCCGTTTATAAAACTTTGTAAACGGCTTAAATTTTTCATTCACGAGTCCTGTCACTTCTGCTATGATTTGCATAAAAATAATTAAAATGAAGATAATAAACAAAGAAAGCCAAATTGTGGCACTTTTAAGTACAATCGCACTGATACTGAAAATAAATCCAATTAAATAAATAACTAAGACCGACATCCGATGTGAAAGGCCAAAGGCCATCAGTCTATGGTGAATATGCGACTTATCAGGCGCTGAAATCGGCTGTTTGTTTAATATTCTCCTGATGATAGCAAATGTTGTATCAAAAATCGGTACGCCTAATATAATAATCGGGATAACGATACTGAACAATGTGACACTTTTATACAGGCCTAATAATGAAAGAATCGAAATACTATATCCTAAAAAAAGTGATCCCGTATCTCCCATAAAGATTTTTGCCGGGTGGAAGTTGTAAAACAAAAACCCCAGCGTGCTGGCAATAACGACTAATGAGAGTGACAGAATGAGCACTTTTCCGCCGGATAGCGCCATGACAGCGATCGTTGACAGACCGATAACAGAAAGACCGGCAGCAAGGCCATCCAATCCATCAATCAGGTTAATTGCGTTCGTGATGCCGACAATCCATAATACCGTCAGCGGATAAGCCATCCATCCTAACTCAAATCGTTCTGTTAAAAAAGGTACTGAGAAAAAGTCCATTTTTAAGCCGGTGCTTACAATCATAATGGCTACACCTAATTGAATCAAAAACTTAACTTTTGCACTTAATTGATATTTATCGTCAAGAATACCTAACACAATAATGATGAATGCTCCGACTGTAATTGCCGTCATCCTTGTTTCTGTGTAAATACCGGATGCAAGCACGCCTGCAACCACCCCGATAAATATGGCCAGCCCGCCCATGCGGGGCATGATTTTGTCATGTACTTTTCGATTGCTGGGCTGGTCAACTGCACCTATTTTAATCGCAATCCTTTTTACGATTGGGGTTATGATTAAAACTGTCAGCAGCGAGACAATAAACGCAACAACAATGCGAATCATGCGTTCGTCAAGCATAAAGAAGTCTCCTTTGGAATTAAATGAAGTCTTTATTTATATAGAGAACCGTTCCTTCCATTATACCTTCTCCTTAGTTATTATAACAAGCTTCATCAAAAAGAAACACGTATAATCAAAAAACGCGCATCCCAATTTATAGGACTACGCATGTTTTTGAATCCCTGTATATTTCATAATTTGTCTAAATAAGCAATTCCAATCTTGTGTCCGGGCGATGTTTCGGCGCATTTCTTTATAGGTCTCGTCTCCGTTTTGACCGAGAACTTTTTCACAAGCGGCTATAAAATCAATCGGATGATCGCCTTCTACATATTCGTATACATACGGCTTTTGCATTTTTGAGGTTGACGGAAGATTAGAGCCGACGACAGGTTTTCCTGCCGCTAAAAATTCAAATAGTTTCAGCGGAAACACAGCTTGATTATACGATGATTTTTTATAAGGCATGATGCCAATGTCGATAAGCTCCATAAAATGCGGAACTTCTTTCGGATCTGCCGGGCCGGTCCATATGACATTTGGAAGCCTCAGCAGCTCTTGAAACGAAACGTCACCATTAGTGGCATCCGGGCCAACCCATAAAAATGTCCAATCAGGCTTTTGCAGGGCGGCTTCTTCAATCATTTTAAAATCGAGCTTCGGTTTAATTCCACCGATAAAACCTAACACTGTTCCTTCTCTCCCCTGCAGTATACTGCGATCGGGAGCTTGTTTATTTGCAGAAAACAGCTCATACTCCACACCGTTTTCCACAGTATGAACCTTTTCTCGTCCTGCAGTCAGTTTTTTGTCTACTTCCTTGTGAAGATAATCTGATGAACAGGTTATTGAATCTGCTCGTTGTATAATTCTCAGCTCTGCCGTTTTAATGACTTTTCGCCGGAATTCAGACAGCAGATTTGATCGGCCGCTGATCGGCGCCGCCCATAAGTCACTGCAGTCATAAATGACCTGATCCCAAGGATACAGCGAAGACAGCAGCGGGAATCCAGGAAACGTGTACCATAAACAGCAGCGTTCACCGTTTGCAGAAGCAGGTGTAAGCTCATCGAGTAATGGGGAGAGCTTATGCCTGTAAAAGACATCTGTATATCGTCCGAAACGAAACATTTTTTTCTGCAGCAGGTCTTTGACAGCGAATTGCCTGATGCCAGAATGGACTTCCTGAAACTCTTTCCCTTGGGCACGCGGAGCCGGACATACCCAAATAACTTCCTTCGTTTCCTCCTGAGCAGCTAAAAATTCTGCCAGCCGGTGCCTTCTGTATCTCAATTGGTCTTTTCCCCATTCAGCAGTGGCAACGATGACATGAATGATTGCTTCTTTTGTTTCCACCTTCATCACCTTTTCTCTCTGTTTGCGGCTATAATCTTTTTTTCACCGCGTTTTTTGCATATTGAACAAAACACCATGTTGCTTTCATAAAATGAAGCCGTTCGATCTCCCTGTAGACAAACCACGTTTTTTTCGCAGCCTTCCATTTGTTGCTGGAAATTGAGTTATTGACAAGCCGATATTCAGCCAGGCATTCATTCATTCCATAGGCAGTAAATCCTTTTTTTAAAAGAGACAGCCATGTGGCTAAGTCCTGTCTCGTTCTGATATTCGGCATTTGGATCTGTCCCGTTTGCTCCCTGTCAATCATCACCGTCAAGCAGCCGATAATTGTATTTTTCAGGGCGTCATCGTACGTCAGGCTTTCCGGCGCATGAATAAATTTATCGAGTGGGGTCCCGTCCTGCGCCATTAAGCTGTAGCCCGTGAAAGAAAACGCACAGGAGCGCTCCATCATAAACTCAAGCTGCTTTTCCAGTTTGTCTTTTTTCCATTTGTCATCACTGTCCAAAAATGCTACGTAGCGCCCTTGAGCGCGTTCCAACGCTTTGTTGCGAGCAACCGCAGCTCCGGAGTTCTCTTCCAGATACACCACATGAATTCTTTCGTCTATTTTTTCATACTGCTGTAAAATGTCGCGGGTCCCATCCGTTGAGCAATCATCCACGATAATCATTTCCCAATGAGGATGGCTCTGATCTAATACCGAATGAACCGTGTCTTCAATATAGTCACGCGCATTATAGGAAGGTGTAATGACAGATACGAGAGGTTTCCAATTGGTCATGATCACATCTCCATCGTATGATTTTAAAAGGATTCCCTGAAAAATTCAGGAATGACAACGAACATAAAGGCAATCGTAAGGCCAATCATAACGCCGAGAACTGCTTTCTTTTTCGGAGACATTCCGCCGCCTGCTGTCTCACTTACGGTTTCGGAATCAGTAATACTTGCCGCTTTCAGGTTAAGCTGTGTGTTTTTGAGCTCATACAAAAATCTCTCTTTATCCACTTTGGAATCCTCGCTCACCGACTCGCCTTCAAGCGCGTCTATGCTGCTGCGGATGACGGCTTCTCTTTCTGCATACAGCTTTTGATCGTTTTTGAGGAAGGTGGAGGATATGGCGTTTAAGACAGATTCCGTTCTATCCTTATCCTCGTCACTATAGCTTAAAGTCAGTAACGATTTGGATTCCGTTTTGATTGTAAGCTTCTCTTTGATTTCTGCTACATCTTCATCCTTTTCATCAGGAAGCGCCTCCTTCAAAAAAGAGTCGCTCTTTAGCAGAAGCGGAATCTCTTCTGTGCTGTTATAAACCGGATGATCATAGCTCCCCACAGCCAAGGTATCTTCAGCTGTATAGCTCTTTTGATCAGCGATCTGTGACGGCAGGATATACCCCGCCGCACCTAATATAATTGGCACCGCTATGATCCAAATGATATTTTTTTTTATGCGACGGGCTATTCTTATCAATATATCGTTCATATAAGTCTCCCTGCTTTTTGTAGTCTGTTTATCTGTACATCGGCTCAGGCATTTGTCTGGATCGCCTTAACACATTCACGGCTGCGATGACGAGCGCCATAAACACCCAATGGAAAAATAAATTTGAAACAGAGCTTGGGCTGATACTTGATACCAGGAAACTGACCATAGCGGTAATAAGTCCTTCTGTGATCAGTTTTGACTGATTTTCTAATTTTCTTTCATAAAACTTGTAAAGCGTCCATATGAGGTAGGCATAAATGGACAGATATCCAAGCATGATGAACAAGCCAAAATTAGCCAGAATTTCAACAAGCCAGTTATGCACCTCTGCCACATTGTCAGTATCATATACAGCATAATGCTCAAGATAATAGGATACATTTCCTGCTCCGACTCCGAATCCGTATGAATCAAGGAAAAAATGCCAAGCGTTTTTCAGCAGATTTGCCCGAGCCACATTTGATGGAAGCCTGTCATGAAATGAATGTAGCGTCTGCGGGGCCAAAAACAGCTCCCAAAACTTTGAAAAGATTTTGCTGGCGAAAAGAACTGCGAAAAGAGCAATTCCCGCCGCCGACAGCCATATAGCCATTTTCTTTAAAACAGGCGGCAATACAATGAAGATGTAGACAGCAATACCTGCAAAAATCCCCAGAAGGCTGGCTCTTGAACCAGTGGCAAAAATTAAATACAACGCACAGAGCGAGAGCACAAGGCCAATTGCCCTGATGTATCCATTCTTAATGTTTTTCATCATCGTGATGTAAAAAAAGAAGCTGATGGATAAAAAGGTCGCAAAGTCATTTTGATTAAAAAAGACCGATGTCGGATAATGCTGCTTATACTCCGGTCCGCTGTATAATGTGGAACTCGCAAGATGATGGTTGGTGATATGATTGTAAAAACCAATGATCATCAGAAATACCGTCATCACCAGCCAAATGGCATAAACAATCATCAGCCGCTCCATTTTTTGCACGTACATGACAATAAGATAAATGAAGAAAATTCCCATAGCCAATAAGGCTAAATACTTGAGGCCAACTGTTACCGACTTGGCCCACAGCAGAGAAACAAGGCCATATATAAACCAAAAGGCGAAAAAGAGCAATATCCCTTTTACTTGCAGCCCATGCCATCTTTCAATATGGGTTCGATTCCGAACCATGCCGAAAATATGAAGGCAACCCGCTGCAATGAGCAGAAGCCGGTAAAGGAACAAACTGAAAAATCCAAGATGAATGGCGAAAAATGCATTATTTAAAAAAGTGCAGGCGATCAAAATATAGATTACAGCCATAAAGAGCCGTTCTTTTGTTGTAAATGCGGTTGCAAGCGTCAGTAAAAACAGGCCAATTGCCAACACCGCAAGCACAGCAGCCATCTGCATGAAACCTATATCTTTATGGATGGCTCCCAGCAATAGGACGACTCCAAATATAGCAGCGGCCAGTAACGCTAGCGTATGGACCGCTGATCGTTTGATACTCACATGTTTAACCCCTTTCCTGATGTTTCAGGAGCCGGCGGCCGAGCCTAGCAGCCGGCAGCTTCAACCAAGTAACACTTTTTCTTTTTATAAATTGACGCTTCCCAAGTCTTTAGCCAATTCTTCAAGCGGCAAGCCCGGAAAATACTTGTCAGAGGGTTCCGTTCCCCGAACAGCGGGACGGCCGATAGAGTGATAAATGTATCCGGCTGCCTGCATCTCTTCAAGTGAAAATAAATTTCTGCCGTCGATGATGACTGGCTGTTTTAAGAGGGTTTTTACTTTTACAAGCTCCATTTCTTTCACTTCCGGCCAATCCGTTAAAATCAGGCATGCATCAGTGTCTTCAATCGCAGCATACACATCTGTGTAATACTCGACCTGTTCGCCAAGGATCGCAGAAGCTTCAGGAATAGCAATCGGATCGTATGCTTTTACATGGGCGCCCAGCTGCTGCAGCATTGGGATAATATCAAGCGCTGGAGCGGATCTCACATCGTTCGTATTCGGTTTGAAGGCTAATCCCAGGACTGAAATGGTTCTCTCTTTGACGCTTCCCATAACAGTCAAAAGTTTATCTACAATATGAACACGCTGCTTTTCGTTCGTTTCAATGACAGCTTCGATGAGCTTGAATGGATAGCCTGCCGATTTTGCGATTTGAAGCAACGCGGTTGTATCCTTTGGAAAACATGAACCGCCGAATCCAATACCCGCTTTAAGGAACTTTCTGCCGATACGGCTGTCAAGACCAACACCATCAGCAACTTTTGAAACGTCTGCGCCGACTCGCTCACAAATGTTTGCGATATCGTTGATAAAGGAAATCTTTGTCGCCAGAAATGCATTCGCGGCGTATTTAATCATTTCTGCACTTTCTAGGTTTGTTTTAATGACAGGAGCATGGAATGGCTGATGAAGTTCCTCAATGATGGCAGCGGCTTTATGACTTGTTGAACCAATCACGGCACGCTCCATATTCATCGTGTCATGAATCGCTGACCCTTCCCGAAGGAATTCAGGGTTAGATACAACATCAAATGAGTATCTCCCCTTTGAGGCTTTTTGAACGATAGATTGCACCAGTTTCCCTGTTCCAACCGGGACTGTGCTTTTATTTACGATCACTTTGTAGCCGTTAAGATGCTCACCGATTGTTTTCGCCGCCGCTTTGACGTACGTTAAATCAGCTTCACCTGTTTTGGACATAGGCGTTCCGACTGCAATATAAATAATATCTGAGGCCCGAATGGCGGACGGGATATCGTTCGTAAAGGTCAGGCGCTGATCCAGCACATTTTTTTCAACTAAGTCTGTAAGCCCTGGTTCATAGATTGGGATTACCCCATTTTTCAGACTTCTGATTTTTGATTCATCGATATCACAGCAAACAACTTTATTGCCGATCTCCGCAAAGCAAGTGCCTGATACGAGTCCTACATAACCTGTTCCAATGACAGCTATTTTTTTCACAGCGCTCATCCCTCTCCTGTAAAATGATCTTCCTATTTATATTGGTCGCAGTTTCTTACGATTAAACGGACGTTTTCGTGACCGTCTGATACTGATGATGCAAGGCCTTGGCGTTTTTTCCTGCGTCAAATTGAGCCTGCACGGTTTCATACAAGTCATCTGCTACTTCCGGCTTCCATATTTGCTCATGTTCGTACCGAGTGATCGCTTCCGCCAAGGCTTGAGCGGATTTCGGTTTAATCAGCAGATGTTGGTGCTTTCCGAATAAAGACGACACTCCGCCAACATCCGTACAAATAACAGGAACCCTTAGCGCCAGCGCCTCAATCACAACAGTCGGCATCCCCTCACTGTAAGAAGGAAGCACGAATAGATCTGCCGCAAGTAAATAGTCTCTTACCTGATGATTCGGGACTTGGCCTGTGACGATATGCCCCTTCTGCGTCAGCGTCGATTTTGCGGGACCATCCCCGACAAAGACTGCCTTAGGAGAGTCCTGCAGAGATTCGATCGCTTCAGACAGTTCAAAAATGCCTTTCTCTCTGACCAGCCGGCCGACATAGACAGCCAGACGCTGATCGAGCGGGAGTCCGAGTCTTTTTCTTATTTCCTCTTTCGTCTCCTCATTCTCCTGAAAACGGCTGAGCTGTATGCCGATTGGCAAAACCGAGCTGTCAAAGCCCGAAAGCTTTTTGGCTTCTTCCTGAAGCTTGTGGCTGACTGCTAAAACAACTGACGCAGAACCTACGGCACGCTTGAAGGCTTTAAACGCTCCTTTGCTGTAATGCGGATAGACATTCACATCACTGCCATGCAAGGTCAGGACATAAGGAATTTGCGCTGACTCTGACACGACTGCCGCAGCCCCGCCCGATGGCATGGCAAAATGAGCATGGATCAGATCCGGATATAGGTCGCGCTGTTTCATGGTTTTTAAAACGGCTGATGCGATTCTCCGATGAGGCTGCGCCCACTTCAGCTGGCCGGGAACTGCCCGATAGAAAGGCCGGTAAACCGGTATCCCCTTTCTAACCTCATACTCCGGTCTGGCATCCTTTTTTCGATATGTCTTTTTCAACATGCGGACAGGCGCTGAATGAAAAGGCCGTGGGCATATCACAGTGATATCAAGCCCGAGTTTTTGCAGCTCTTGCACCTGTGTCTCATGAAACACACCCTCTCCGGGTTTCATACTGCTCGGATATACGCTTGTGATCCACAAAATCTTCATGACAAACGTCCTTTTCTTAGTAGTTTGCTTTTCGTTTGAGGGTACGCTTTTACCAAAAGAAAGAGATAGCACAGCGCCCCGGCCGCAACTGAAATGGCCAACCGCATTTCTGCCTGCATACTGAAGTGTTCGGTACTGAGGCTTACACCAAACGCGATGATGCCCATCGCCGCAGTAATCAGAAATGGCTTCATAATCGACTGGAAATAAGCTGAAAGGTTAAGCTTGATGACATATGCCAAAAGCCAGCGCCCGATCAGGAAATTAACAACGCTGATAATGGCATACACCCATGCGACTGTCAGCAGGCTTCCCGTCTGTACAGCTGCAAACAGTGATAATCCGTACAGCAGCAGCACGCCGGAATCCCAATAAAACGCTAAGTCAGCTCTTCCTTTAGCCAGCAACACAGATCCATTTGGATTCATGAGCACTCTTAGTATCCCGACAATGGCCAGAACATTTAGGATCGGAACAGCAGCAAGCCACTTTTCTCCGAAAACCGCTGTGATAAAGGCGTCTGACACAGACACGAGCCCGATTAACAGCGGAAACGAAACAAGCGCCAGCATTTTTGTCATATTCAGAAAGCCTTCTCTGATCACGCTGTTTTCATATTTGTTTTTTGCGAAAACAGGGAATGCCACCCGTGTGACAATCGGATTGATCTTCAAAACCGGAATGGTGACAATCTGATAAGCGAGGTTATAAATCCCCAATGCTTCAGCACCAATAAACCGGCCGATCAAAATCATATCGATATTTGCTCCCAGCCTGTTCACAAGACGGGATGAAAGCTGAAAGGCTCCAAAAGAAAAGAAATCCTTCATGCCTCTCAAATCAAAAACAAAAGCAGGATGCCACTTTTTTCGGTATACAGCCCAATATAAAATCCCTTTACTGGACTGCAGCAGGACTTGAGAAATCACATACGCCAAAATCGCATCCATCATAAAAACCGCTATCGCTAAATATCCGAATGACAATACATTTGAAAAAATCTCTATTTTGCTTAACGTATTAAAATGCAGCTGCTTTTGCAGCATATACTGATATTGCTGTCCAATTGGCGCGATCAAAAACATAATCGCCAGAATCCGAACCAGAAACACCAGCTCTTCACTTTGATAAAATCCCGCAATGACAGGACTGCTCACATATAAAAGAACAAACAGCAAAACGCCCGTCATAATGTTAAGCCAATACAATGTTGACAGCTGGCGCTCCGTCGCGTCGTCTCTCTGAATTAATGCTGCGCCAAAACCCATATCGAGCACAATCTGGGCGAAAACTGTAACCGTTGTGATCATGCCGACAAGCCCAAATTCTGTTAAGGTCATCATATTTCCAAGCAGGGCAAACTGAACAATTTGTATGATTGTAATACACATGGTTGAAATACTTGTCCACTTTGCACCGCTCATGATTTGTTTTGTAATACTTGGCATCATATTCCCTACTTCTTTTTAAGCTCAGATTGATGGTGAATAATGGCATTCCGTTTTATCTTGCACCATCACCCGTCCAAACTACTTTACAAGTTTTTAACATAATTTTTAATTCTAAAGTGAAAGTCAGATTGCGAATGTAATATAAATCAAATATCAGCTTTTCCTTCGGCGTCATATCGTAACCGCCGTTCACTTGAGCCCAGCCGCTCAATCCCGGTTTAACAGCCAGACGCTGTGTAAAGCCTGGAATCTCATTCTGGAATTTTTCCGTAAATACGGGCCGTTCCGGACGAGGGCCAATCATACTCATATCGCCTTTCAGCACATTAAACAGCTGAGGAAGCTCGTCAATTCTCGTTCTTCTGATAAAAGCTCCGATCCTTGTCACCCGCGGATCTTGCTTCTGTGCCCAAACCGCCCCAGACTTCTCGGCATCTATTTTCATGGAACGAAGCTTATAAAGCTTAAATGGTTTCCCGCCTTTCCCTACGCGTTCCTGCGTATAAATGGCAGGCCCCGGCGTCTCCAAACAAATCAATATTGAAAATACCGCAATCATTGGCAGCGCAATCGCCAACCCAATGAGCGCAAACCAAATATCCATTACGCGCTTTATTGCCAAATAACGAGCCGTCTTTTCAGATAATGTAAAAGAATGTATTTGCTGAACTGAGAATTCACGACTCACATTCATGCTTTTCTCTGCACTCACTGACACACACCTCACGATTTGTTTGGGATGTTATGATGACCTATGCCAGTCAGTTTAGCAGACGGATGTTAATTGGTTGTAAATGGTATGTTAAGAAGTGTGAATTTGTTATTTTTTCTGACATTTATCCGTAAACTTTTTATTGTTTTAGACACTTTTTTTAAAAATTAAGCATATTGTTTAAAAAAAGAGACAAATCATTTTACTGATTTGTCTCTTTTCGTTGTGAAGCATTTAATATTGAAAATAAAACTTTGATTTAGAGGTTAACAGCTTGTATTGGACCTCAACCATTTTACTAAAGAATAACATGGATTTTCGTTCCACATTCCTTGTGTCCAAGACAATTGCTTGGTTATCCACTTTTGCACTGATTTTATTTTGAGAAGTGTTTATCGCAAATTCAATTAATCGCTCTTTCTTTACATGAGCTAGCTGTTCAAGCAAACTCTGCACGTTTACCGTCAATTTTGTGCAATTAGGCTCTAACTCTATACGTTTTACCGGTAATGAGATTTCAGACTGTCCGGTATTCACAATCATTTTTGAATGATTTGGCAAACAGATTTGCTTATCTTTAAAAATAAATGATAAATCTTTTGATTCAGTTTCATATGAAAGTTCTGCTTCTGTATAGGCATGTTTCTTTATATCAATCGAAAGATTATCGTAGTTCATTGTGAAATATGGTCTTGCACTGAAGACAAACAACGCATTATGCCCTAAATACATCGTGTTTGTTGAATACTTATACGCAGCACGCTTGTTTCCGATTCTCGCCCTTAATTTATAGCCATCTATTGACGATTCAATAAAGAAATCCCAAACGCCTAAATCTTCTTCTGCAGATGCCAGTTCATCAAACTTGCACTCAAATGTAAATGTTGAATTTTCATACTTAGCCGGCGCAATGTATTTTTCCGCCTTTGTATCACGATGAACAAATACTCCTGTCAGAGATTGATTTTGATTCGTTTCATCATCCAACAATTTGTGTTTAATGGTTCCTTGAATGCTGAGGCTGTGATCGCTAAATTCAATATTCTGCAGATAATGTTCAAGCTTATTTTTATAATTTACTTTTAATAACTCTTCAGAAATTGGATAGCGTTCTAAGCTCGGATAACGTGCAATTAAATCCCCATTATTTACAACACAGAACTTTTTAATGTCTTGTTCTTCACGCTCATACTGGGTTAACCCCTGCAAATCATTATTCCGAATAAACAGCAGACGCAATTTGATATGCGGAAGCACAAATTGGTCAGCCTCTTCAGGTACTGCATGAATAAATGAGGACAAATATTTAAACCATTCAGCTCTTTCTTCATCTGTCTTCATTTTTATTGTGACATTTTTTGTCCGCGAAAAATCGAAATGCCTGTTTAAAAATACTGCCATCAGTTTCGTTTTTCTTGCTTCTTCCAGATCACTAGCCTTGATAGCAGAGATAATATCTTCCATTGCTCCATAAAAGTTCTCTGGGGGAACATAAGCGACACTCATATGTTCACCGTCTCTTTTGACCAGATAGTAATAATCATAGTCAGCTGAAACAGAAATCTTCTTTGCTTTTAAATAAGCGTTCATTGTGAAGACTTGATCTTCCGCTGCTTTTATGTGAGTAGGGAAGATGATTTGATTTTCTTTTAAAAGTGAGGCTTTAAACAGTTTTTGGGGTCCCAATGTGAAAACAATTTTGGAATCAACCAAATCAACATCTGGGTTTGTTTCCTTAAACATTGATTTGGGAACACCTCGGCCGTTTATCCCTTTTAACTTACCTAAAGTAATATCTGAATCATTCTCTTTTGAGAAATTGTACCATCTTAACAATGCTTCATTGCCTAGATAGTCATCGGAATCAACAAACAGGATGTATTCACCTTTGGCAATTTTTATTGCATCATTCCGCGGCGCACCTGGACCGCCTGAATTTACGGTTCTTTCAACAACAACAATATTGTCATATTTCTTTTTATATCGATTCAAAATGTCTAAAGATGAATCCGTAGATTTATCATCGACACATATAATCTCATAATCCTCTTTTGGCATCGTTTGGTTAACTAAGCTATCAAGACATTCGGAAATAAGATCTTCTGAATTATATACAGGGATAACAATGCTTATTTTCATCGATTACCTCACTACCCTAATGGATCGGTTATATTTTTGCCTGATAATTATATCAAAAACATCTGTCAATAAGAATAGGCCTAACCTTAAATTTTGTTAAACTTTTACATAGCATATGTGGTTTAAAATTTTTCTCATTTTATCGTATAAAAAAGCTTGCCGGCAATTCCTGATGGGTTCTGCCGGCAAGCCGCTGTTGATGTCTACTAATTTAATCTCCTAATAATATCCAATGATTCCTTCATATATTGCTTGAGCTGCTTTTTCTTGATACAAAGCACTCTTTAACTTACTTGCGTCGTTCGCATTCGAAATGAACGCCAGCTCTGCTAAACTGCTCGGCATCGTTGATTCTCTGATGACATGGAAATTCCCGATTTTCACGCCGCGGTTTTGAGTATTGAGTGCTTTATAGAGTCTGTTTTGTATTTCTGTCGCAAGCCGTTTGCTGTTTTCTGACTCATATTTTGTATAATAGTAGGTTTCAGTACCGGTTGCTGCTGGGCTCGCTGAATTGGCGTGAATACTCACAAACAGGTTTGCATTATTGCTTTTTGCTTTTGCAACCCGCTCTGAAAGCTCTAAGAAAACATCTGTAGATCTGGCCATAATCGGAATGGCTCCACCATTGGAAAGTTTGCTGTTTACAAGCTTAGCAACGGCAAGGTTAACATCTTTCTCTTTTAAACCATTACCGACCGCGCCGCTGTCATAACCACCGTGTCCTGCATCCACAAATACCTTTTTGCCTACAATTACATTTTTAAGTTGGTTCACGACATTTGTTGTCACTGAAATAGTTCCCCCAAGAACTGTGAAGGTATTCTTGCTATTTGATCCGATGACTGTTCTTGTCGCAGTCGGCAATGAACCGGCGTCAGTAAATAGCATTGGGCGATTTTGCTTCGCCGCCAGCACAGAACCAGCTAAAGCATCTGCATATTGATAGCCATTGCTGACAAATGCAGCTTTTGATGAAGAATAATACTTTTTCGCTATGTTGGCAGCCACTTCAAAACGGCTGTTCCCGCCGATTCTTGTTGGTGATGGCAACTGGCTGTAAACGCTTTTTGAGACACTGATTTCTCCCCCGACCACAATAGTCGATGTTGTTCCTTTGCTGTTCATCGCATTTTTCGTTGGTTCGGGAATAGAGCTTGCAGTCGTCAGAAGAATTGGAATACCGTTACGGGCAGCATAAGAACCGATCGCCAGACTGTCAGCATATGCCGTGCCATTTGCGATTACCGCTTTTGAATTTGAAGACAATTTTTTAGAAATATTTTGGGCAACTTCATAGCGGCTTCTTCCGCCGATTCGTTCCACATTGGAAATACCCAATTTTTTAATGTCACTTACAACGTTGTTAGAAACACTGATCGTTCCGCCAATGACGATAACCTTGCTCGGTTTAAGCTGGCTGATTCTGTCTTTCGTCGGCGCAGTCAGTTTAGATGATTCCGTCAATAAAATCGGGGCATTGTATTTATAAGCTAGAGGAGCAGCAGTTAATACATCTGCATACGCTGTTCCGTTTGCCACAACAACCGTGCTCGCACTGCTCCAGCCTTGTTTTGAAACATTCACAGCAACCTCATATCTGCTTGCTCCATCCAGCCTTGTAACAGAGTTTGCCGCAAACGCATTTGGTACAAATAACACGACTCCTAGTATCAGCATAGGTATGCTTTTAAGAAAGATCCGCAAAGATAGTCCCTCCAAAGATTCATAATGATTCATAAATCAAATAACGAACAAAGGAGGCATCTCGCCTCCTTTGACTCTAACAATCTTTTAATAGCTTGATAGAGTTGTTCCCGGATAGTAAAAACTTAAAATTGTTGTATAAGATTGTCCGGCAGCTGCTCTGGCATTGGCTCCGTACTGACTCATGCCTATGCCGTGTCCGTATCCTTTACCGCTAATGAGAAAGGCGTTTGTATTGCTTGAGACAGAAGCATATGTACTCTTCATATTGGAAGCGCCAAGCATCGTTCTCAGCTCTGTTGCAGGTACAGTAATTGTTGCTGTTTTTTCACTGAGGCTTCCATTTGACAGGATATAGCCATTTGATTTTTCTTTCACGAAATATGAGAATGTGACGCTTGCTGTTTCCGGCCGCTGACCGGCAGTTTTCTCCGTGCTGAATTTCACACTGGATATTTTCGTGATTTTGATAGACTCGGCATTGCTGTATTTATTTTTAATAAACCAGCTTTTCAAACCGCTCAAATATGATGAGTTTGTTTCATTTTTAGAGCTCCACCATGAACCCGGGCTTTTCAGATTCAGACTGCTCTTATCAAGCTGGGTTTTATTTAAAGACAGAGACCAGCTGATTTGCGGGTCGTACGTATCTTTTTTGGCGATTAAATAAGGAAGCTGGCTGCTCCACACCTCACCGCTCGCTTCTGTGTAGCCGCCGTTGCTTGAGGAATACGTAGCAGAAATCAAATTCCCATTGTATTTCAAAACTTTTCCTTTTGTAGCTTCGACCACTTCTGAAGTTTTTGAATTCCAGTCATATCCGCCATATACCTGAAAAGCGGTGGTGTCTTGTACTTCTTTTCCGGCCGAACTGATGGAATAAGTTCTCGCTGCGACAGCTTGGGCTTTAAGCGCTTCTTTCTGCCAGCTGGCCGGCATTTCATGAGGAACAACACCCTTTAAATAATCTTCAAAGGGGATATTCACATTGATTGGCCGAACATATTTGCCTGACTCTATTGTAAATTTCATGTTTCCGAGATATGGCGTTCCGTTCAAACTGATAGAATTTGTAGTTGCATATTTTTTAGGCTGTGCTGTAAAAGACGTTCCAAGCGACTTGATTGCAGTACTGTTTTTATAAAGCACTAGGTTTCCGCCGGTTAACTTGACTGTATATCCAGTTCCTGCAAAAGTATCTGCCAGTTTGTTCTTTAGCGTATCACTGATGGAAATGCTTCCTCCAAGCAGCGCAAATGACTGAGTTCCTTTTGACGCTACTACATCAGCGACTGGTGACGGCAGGCTGCCTGATTCAACCAGCAGTAAAGGGCTTCCCTGCTTTGCTGCAAGCACAGATCCCGTCAATGCATCCGCGAATGTTTGGCCATTTGACATAAATACCTTTGTTGCTTTCATATTTAATTCTTTAACGATATTGGCAGATACCTCATATCGGGAAACGCCGCCAATCCGTTTCACAGTTGCCTTCTTTTTTAATGCAGCTTCCACACCAGTGCTGACACTCAACGGACCGCCGACAATTGTAACCTTGCTTGGAATTTTGTAATCACTGCGGATGTTATTGTCTCCCGCAAGTAAAATCGGATAACCGTTCATTGCAGCATATGGCGCGATTGACAGGGCATCCGTAAAGACCATGCCTGTGGCCACTACTGCCTGGCTGTAATTCCCCATCCGATCGGCTATGTTTTTAGAAACCTCGTAACGGGTTGCTCCGCCAATCCGATCGATAGAACCATATTTTTTTAATGTATTTTCTACATTTTTAGAAACACTGATTGTCCCGCCAATGATGAGAATATTGTCAGGATTTAATTTTGCAATTTCGCTTTCTGTTTTTGGTGTTAGCGAATCTGCGTCTGTTAATAAAATCGGTGCATCGTACTTTTTGGCAAGCGGGGTTGCTGAGAGCGCATCGGCAAAAGCGTCCCGATTCACAATGACCACAGTCGTTGGATTTGTCCATCCGGCAGAAGCGACATTATTGGCAACATCAAAACGGGTTGCTCCTCCATATCGCTCCGTATCCGCAATTCTTGAGCCGGAAATTTCATATCCGCCTGTGATATCGACATCCAAACTTGATTTGCTGCCTACATAATTACTCAGCTTAACCGAAATGGTTTTATCTGCGGCTTTCGCAGTCTGCATAAACGCCGGACATGCTACAGCCGCCGCAGTGACTGACGATAGAAGCAAGAGCTTCATTTTTTTCAAAACATGGAACCCCCTAAGAGTTTTTTATTACTTTGTCTCAAGATCCTTAAGCATTAAAGCACCATTTGAATCTTTTGTATATTTAACAACAACTTTTTGCCCTTCTGAAATGCTGTTCATTTTGTCCTGAAGGTCTGAACCAACCTGAATCGACGTCTCTTTATCATCAATAGTGACTGCAATTGTATGGCTGTCCGCCAAACCGGCAAAAGTGCCTTCCTTCGTTACTGTCTCTTCTGCAGTTGCATCCTGGCTGTCTGAATTTGTTTCTGCTCCTGATGAGTTCTGAGCTGTGCCGCACGCAGACAAAAGAAGCAGCATTGAGAACATTAAAATAGCAATTTTTTTCATTCCTATATCACCTCTCCACTTTTTATCGACAATTTTAAGCTTATTTTAAGATTTCTTTCAAAACAACGAAAAATTTTTGCGGATTTTCTTAAAATACCGAAACATTTGTTACAAGGAGCCGTCTATTGTAAAGAATCAGACAAATTTTAGTTGTTTTCAAATATTAAGAAACTTATAATCGTACTAGATTACAAAAAAGCGAGGACTTTATTATGAGAGCTGAAAAAAGAAAGAAAAAAAGAAAGGCATTACTTGTCATTTTAGCCATTGTGGCCGTATTTGTACTCGGAACTGGCGGCTATGCATACTACTTATGGCATAAAGCAGCATCAACCGTGGCAAGTATTCATGAAAGCATTGATAAATCGAAAAAGAGGGATAAAGAGGTCAGTATCAATAAAAAAGATCCTTTTTCCGTCTTAATCATGGGTGTGGATGAACGCGACGGCGATAAGGGCCGTGCCGATACGCTCATTTATATGACCGTTAACCCAAAAACGAATACAACCGACATGGTCAGTATTCCGCGTGACACGTATACAAAAATTATCGGAAAAGGCACAATGGATAAAATCAACCATTCATACGCTTTCGGCGGCACGCAGATGACGGTAGACACTGTTGAGAACTTCCTTGATGTTCCGGTTGATTATTTTGTGAAAGTGAACATGGAAAGCTTTAGAGATGTTGTTGATACACTTGGCGGCATTACAGTTAACAGCACATTCGCGTTCAGTTATGACGGTTATTCGTTCGGCAAAGGAGAAATCACGCTGAACGGAAAAGAAGCGCTCGCTTATACCCGGATGAGAAAAGAAGATCCGAGAGGCGACTTCGGACGCCAGGACCGCCAGCGCCAAGTCATCCAAGGTATTATTAATAAAGGCGCTAATATTTCTTCCATCACGAAATTCGGAGATATGTTTAAAGTTGTTGAAGATAATGTGAAAACGAACTTGACCTTCGATAACATGTGGGATATCCAGTCCGATTACAAAGGTGCGCGGAAACATATTAAACAGCACGAACTAAAAGGTACAGGCACGAAAATCAATGGAATTTACTACTACCAAGCTGATGAAAGCGCCCTTTCCGATATTACAAAAGAGCTGAAGGAAAGCCTCGAAAAGTAAAACAAAAAAGAAGCTTCGCACAATGTGCAAAGCTTCTTTTTTATTTGCCTGTAAATGAATCCGGTTGTTCTTTCCGATACCCGTAATGAAACAGCAATTCTTCCACAATCCGGCGAGAAGCCTCTCCATCTCCATACGGATTAGAAGCCTGGGACATTTTCTTGTACTCATCATGATCAGTTAACAGCTGTTTTGCCAACTGATAAATGTTTTCCTCATCCGTACCTGCAAGTTTCAGCGTTCCCGCTTCCACTCCTTCAGGCCGTTCCGTCGTATCACGCAGAACAAGCACCGGTTTCCCGAGAGATGGGGCTTCCTCCTGCACGCCGCCCGAATCTGTCAATATAAAATGCGATTTCGCTGCAAAGTTATGGAAATCAATCACCTCTAAAGGTTCAATCAGATGCACTCTGTCAGAATCACCAAAATGCTTCTGAGCCGCTTCCCGGACAACTGGATTCAGGTGCACAGGGTAAACAACTTGTACATCTTCAAATTCCCCTACAATTCTGCGGATGGCCTTGAACATGTTTTCCATTGGCTCGCCCAAATTTTCCCGGCGGTGAGCGGTCAAGAGAATCATTTTATCCTCACCCACCTGATCGAGAACAGGATGTGAGTAACCATCCCTAACCGTTGTGTTGAGTGCGTCAATCGCTGTATTGCCCGTTACAAAAATAGAGTCGGCCTTTTTGTTTTCTTTTAATAAATTGTCTTTCGCCTGGCCTGTCGGAGCAAAATGCAAATCAGCAATCGCCCCTGTCATCTGTCGATTGAGCTCTTCCGGAAACGGGGAATACTTATTCCCTGTACGGAGCCCCGCCTCCACATGACCGACAGCAATTTGATGGTAAAAAGCGGCTAGGCTTCCGGCAAACGTCGTCGTTGTATCACCATGGACAAGCACAATATCGGGTTTGATATCTTTAAACAACTCATCCAATTTTACAAGTGCGTTAGACGTAATCTCTGCCAGTGTCTGCCGCTCCTTCATAATGTTCAAATCGAAGTCAGGCTTGATATGAAACGCATCTAACACCTGATCGAGCATCTGTCTGTGCTGTGCAGTTACCGTTACATAGGAATCTATTTCAGGATATTTTTTCAATTCAAGCACAAGCGGTGCCATCTTGATCGCTTCAGGCCTCGTCCCGAAAACGGTCATAACTTTTAGTTTTTTCATATTTGTCACCTGGTTTCTTTGTTTAACGGGCTGTTAGATAGAATTTCGATTGGTCCGATTGTATAAATAGATCTACTTTCTTCTTTATTTTAAAGCACCATAGCTTTTTTTCAATATTTTTACTGCAAAAGTACACACTGACATCCTTTTTCGGAACCAATGTGGTTTTATAAGAATTAATGGATAAAACAATATTGGTGTTTTGTAAATAAGCCGGAGCAAACTTTTGCTGAACGAGATTCCGATCAACCTGTATCACTGTCCCATCAGCTGAACTGATTTGATTTTTTATTGGTATTAAAAACTCTTGGTTATTGCATTCGAGCAATAATAAAGATTGCTTCGGGAAAAACAATTGGCTTCCAGGAAATACGAACGTTAAATGCTGGTCCGAATCATTATCTCTGAATTCGACTTTCAGAACTTCCTGCTTTCTGATATCCACCGACAAATTATCATAGGTTTTAGTAAAGTACGGCCGTGCGCTGAAAGCATATTCCCCGTTATTCCCAATATATTTAGCATGTTTGGAATAAGGATACGGTTCTCTGCTGCTGCCAATTCGGACGCGTTTTTTATAGCCGTCTATCCCCGATTCAATAAAGAAATCCCAAACACCAATATCTTCTTCATGAATAGCCAAATCAGTAAACTTCGTGAGAAATTCAAATTCTCCGTCCTTGGAATACACTGGAGAAATGATTTTTTCAGTTTTTCTATCACGGTGCACCCAAATGCCGTATAAAGTTTGCATAGCTTGATGCTCTGGTTGTAAAGCCGTGTGGGTAACCGACCCTCTTAATGTGAAAGTGTTGTCCTTCATTTGAAATTCGCTCACGTAATGACTGATTTTGTTTCTGTCATCAACAATCCGTTCATTCTCTGCCAAATGATATGAGATAAGGCTGGGATAGTTTGCTATGATATGACCATTTTTAACTGACGTATATTGGGCCATATTTTCTTTATCAGCTTCAAACTGCTTTAAGCCCTTTAGGTCATTATGGCGTACAAAGTGTAATTTTAACCGCGTATGAGAATGAACAAGTTTATCAATTTCCCGTGGTATATTTTGTTCAACAAAATGATGCAGCTCTGTCATCCATGTTTGCTGCTCCCGTTCGTCCTCGATTGTTACGGTAAAGTCCGTTGTTCTGGAAAAATCAAAATGACGATTCAAAAATTTCGCCATAAACTTCATTTTGCGATTATGTGAAAGACGGCTATTACGAATCATATCTATGATTACCTTCATTGCGCCATAGTAGCTTTGGGGCGCAACGTATGCAAACGTCATATGCTCGCCGTCATGCTGTACAGCATAGTAATAATCATAATCGGCCAAGACAGAAATTTTGTCCGCTTCTAAATAAGCCTGCATGACAAATACCTGATCCTCTGTAGCCTGTATATTAGAGGGGAAATATATGTCATGCATTCTAAGCAGTGAAACTTTAAAAAGTTTTGTCGGTCCTATTGAGTAAACAAGCGGAGATTTTACAAGATCCGCCTCAGGTTTCGTTTCCTTAAAAATAGCTTGCGGGACCGATCTGCCGTTTACACCGACCATTTTCCCAAGCACAATATCTGAATCATGCTGTTTTGCAAATTGATACATTCTCTCGAACGCTTCGATTCCTAAATAATCATCGGAATCAATAAAAAAAATGTATTCACCGTTCGCAGCACGTATCGCTTGGTTTCGCGGCTCCCCCGGCCCTCCCGAATTTTTTTCTCGTTCTATAATCGTTATATTAGAATACTGTTCACTGTACTTTTTTAATATTGAAACCGTGCCATCCTGTGAACAATCATCTACACAAATAATTTCGTACTCATTATTCGGCATGGTTTGTTGAACCAGACTATCCAGGCAGCGGGAGATAAAATGTTCTGAGTTGTATGTGGGTACTGCTGCAGTGATTTTCACCATGACACCTCTATCCTTATCCGCTTCTATTTCTTCACATAAAGCTCATATAATGAACAAAAATGGTGCAAAAACGTACTATTTCGTTATTTCAAATACTTCTTCCCATCTTTCAAATAATCGGGCTTCACTATATTCAGTATCCATTAAGTTCTTTGCGTTTTTTCCATATTGAATGGCTCTCTCAGGGTTGTCGTACAAATAAATGATACTTTCAGCAAGCATGTCAATATTATCAGGTTCTACAAGCATTCCCGTTTCGTGTTCTTTTATGAGCTCCCTCGGGCTGTATTTCACATCAAAACTGATAACAGGGGTTGCGCACGAAAACGATTCACAAATCGCGAGACTAAACCCCTCAAATTTTGATGTTAATAATGTAGCAAGCGCCTGCTGATAAAATGGAGCGGGATTTGCGACATACCCTTTTAAATGTACATTATCTAACTTAAGATCATCGATCAATTGCTGGTATTCCTCATAGCTGGGACCGCTGCCATATATATTCAGGACAATATCCGGCCGGGATTTTTTTACGATTCCCATTGCTTTTATGACCTTATCGATCCCTTTTTCCTCATGATATCTGGCCACCATGACAAACTCGTTTTTCTTTTTTTCATACGTTTGTAATTTTTCAAGCCTTCTTGGTGCATGAGGAATAACAAAAATATTATTGTTCGACTCAAAATCCTTCATGATATCTTCTTTTTGTTCATTCGTTAATACGATCAGCCCGTCATAATCCTTAATATGCTCCATCGCATATTGATGATTGTTTCGAACTTTGCTGCCTAACGTATAAGGATAATCTAAATGATTTGAGTGAACACAGTAAAATCGTTTTGCCAATCCTGCACGCATTTCATTTACTTTTGAAGCACTTCCGACTCCATCACAGATGATAATAGGGTCCTTTTCTTTCTCACATAACGTTTCAAGCCAATGTGTATGAAACTGGTGCTTGTTTTTGAAAAATACAGCTTCCTTTTCATCACGGCCAAACAGCATAACTCCTTGACTGGCTCCTGTTTTAAAATGGTACCATTCTGTTAAATAACAGAAACCGTCGGGTGCTGTGTAGTGAATTTGATTGATTTTTCCGCTTCTTGTATCGAAAATCACAGTTTTATTTACATAACCGCCATGAAAGAATTCTCGCTTTGTCATTTGCATATTTTCATTGAAATGATCTACATATAAAAGATTATCCGACTCATCCCATTTTTTCTTTTTTATATATAAGCCATTCTTGAAGTATTCCGTTTCTAATTTTTCCTCATTATGATACGCAGCATATGGTTCTTCAAAGCGATTACGATTTTGATCATAGTAACTTTGTTGCACTTCCCCAATTTTTATATGCTTATGCTGATTTTTATAGTCATCATAAATATTGAGGATATTTACATCTGCATGCAGCCTTCCAGCGCTCTTCAGCACTTGCTCAATCTGATCATAATTGTCTTTATAATCAAGTGTAACCAAATCGATTTTATGGCCGCGCTCCGCAAATGTAAAAGATCTTGACATCATAGAGCTTGTAATGCCGCCTTTTTCAATGTCTATTTCATATATTAGTGAAAAGATCCTTCTCATCTTCAAGCTCCTTCTTCTGGTAAAACCTTGTCTGCTATTTTTTTACAAACAGCCGTTTCATTAATTTTCTCCGAAATCCCTCGGCAGTCTGAACACGCAAATAATTATTTTCTTTTTCTAAAGTAACTTGCCAGCCTGAAATACTTTGTTCTGATAATGGAATTTCCTTTGAATCGGTTATTCGCACACCTGATGAAAAGAAGCTATTATCCCACTCGGAACAAAGATACAATTCAATGGTGGACAACTGATCTAATACAGAGTGAATACGAAGTGTACCGCTTACGGTAAATATTAGTTCTTCCTCGCTGTTTACTTTTGCGTTAAACGTGCTTTCAGTGCCGCTCTTTTTATTTTTTAACTTCCAATACATTTTATGGCGGCCAACAGAATGGGGAGGAATGCAGCCTTTAAATTCAACCTTGGCTGACAAATATAAATCGGATTTTGATTGCCATTCTGCCATTAACAGCTCAACATTCATATCCTTCAATTGATTATTAAATGGCACCTGATCTATTAGTTTGTCCACAAAACGCTTGCGGGTAAACGGCTCTTCAGAAACGTAATAAATATTTGTGCGAGGCCCCGTATTTTTAATTATGTCATGATATCTCTTCAAGGAAGGAACCACGAAAGCATCAAGGTGGCCTATTTCCTTTTCAGGGTTTTCCAACATCTCATTCGTCTCTATAAAACCTAGGTACATGGAAGAATATTCAACTGAAGAAAGAGATTTTAATGTAGTATATAACTCAACTTCAGAAGTCATAAATAAATAATCCGCTTCCTTTATCAAGCGGCTCAGAAAATAACGGGAAAGTTCATTTTCTGAATACAATACACTGACTATATTCTCTTTTTCGTCAAAAATGACAATTTTTTCAGTTGTTCCATCATTCTTATACCATTTTGTCATATAACAAGTGCCATCTGCCCTTAAATAAAGATGCTGCTTCGGTTTGTTAGTGTCCAGATCCATGTACATTAAGCTGTGTACATATCCAGACAAATCATATTCTTCCCTTTTAAATCTTTGCCTGCTTTCATTAAAGTAATCAATGACAGCAAGTTCTCCTGATGCTGTAAACCTTTGATATTTGATATAACGTCCATTATTGTAATAACGATAAATTGGCTTATTTGGTTCTTGAATATATGTTAAACCTTCTTGTTCAATTGGATGCTTGATTTTATCTTTCTGAGGTTCAGAACCTTTAAAGTAGCTGTACATATTAATAACAGCAGTATCTTTAAAAGAAGAAGGCCCATTGGGCTCATGATGTAAAGTGACAATTTCCATTGGATAATTCCAATCGATCGTATTGATACTAAACTTTTTTGCAGCATTCAGCTCTTGACAAACAAATGCTAATTTTGGAGTAGAAACCTTAATCGTCATCATCTATTTATTACCTTTCGAATAAATTCGTACAGTCACATTTTCAGAACTACATTATATCACTTTTGCTGAGCAGGCTCTAGAGATGAAAAAGCTGTTATGTTTCTTGAAATACCGGATCAATTGAAACCGTTTTATCTATCAATTAATGATATTTTTTTGTATTTCCTCGACCCCAAAGTCACTGAATTGACTCTTGTTTAATATTGGTTTTTCTTATATGATTAAATGTGTTTAACAGAATGAAAATAGGGTATTGATGAGAAAAGAAACTCAAACATTTTAAATACTCAGCATTCAAAAGAGTGACCCTAAATCTGTTCTTAAGGAAGGTGCTTTGAAATTGAAAAAAGTACGTAAAGCCATAATCCCTGCCGCAGGTCTCGGAACGAGATTCTTGCCGGCTACGAAAGCAATGCCGAAAGAAATGCTTCCTATCGTTGATAAACCTACCATTCAATACATAATTGAAGAAGCTGTTGAAGCCGGTATTGAAGATATTATTATCGTAACAGGAAAAAGCAAGCGTGCGATTGAGGATCATTTTGATTACTCTCCTGAGCTTGAAAGAAACCTGGAAGAAAAAGGAAAAACTGAGCTGCTTGAAAAAGTGAAAAAGGCTTCTAACCTGGCTGACATTCACTATATCCGCCAAAAAGAACCTAAAGGTCTCGGACATGCTGTCTGGTGCGCGCGCAACTTTATCGGCGATGAGCCGTTTGCGGTACTGCTTGGAGACGATATTGTTCAGGCTGAAACACCAGGGTTGCGCCAATTAATGGATGAATATGAAAAAACACTTTCTTCTATTATCGGTGTTCAGCAGGTGCCTGAAGAAGAAACACACCGCTACGGCATTATTGACCCGCTGACAAGTGAAGGCCGCCGTTATCAGGTGAAAAACTTCGTTGAAAAACCGCCTAAAGGCACAGCACCTTCTAATCTTGCCATCTTAGGCCGTTACGTATTCACGCCTGAGATCTTCATGTATTTAGAAGAGCAGCAGGTTGGCGCCGGCGGAGAAATTCAGCTCACAGACGCCATTCAAAAACTGAATGAAATTCAAAGAGTGTTTGCTTACGACTTTGAAGGCAAGCGTTATGATGTTGGTGAAAAGCTCGGCTTTATCACAACAACTCTAGAATTTGCGATGCAGGATAAAGAGCTTCGCGATCAGCTCGTTCCATTTATGGAAGGTTTACTAAACAAAGAAGAAATCTAAACAAAAAGGCTATTGGACATTCATCCAATAGCCTTTTTTTATTTCAACATCAAAGTCAGTGTATGCTCTTCATTATCAACTGCAAAAACCTGATCATCTGTATTCACAAGAAAACGCTTCTTGCTGCTGTCATACAATACATCGCTATCACTTAAGGATAGTGACGCCGGGTTGATAGGAGAACTGTTATGAAAAATAAGCTCTGTTGCTTTATCATTCTCCAGCACATAGCTGATTTTTTCATAATCAAAATCTAACGTTTTTCTGCCGTCAGCCGTATCCCCTTCAGTATATCCATTCAATTTGGATTGAATGCTGGTTCTGCTGTCTCCCAGGAATTTCAGAAAGTATTCATAGGAAGCCGCTGCGGCTTGCGGCACATAAGGCGTAAACGCAGCAGCCCGCAATTCAGCATGTTTCACGTTTGTTGCAACAGCGCTCTTTTTCACATAATAAGAGTGCTCGTCAAACTTTATTTTCGCTGCTTGTTTGCCTTTTGCAGCTACCGTCACTTTTGTACCGAATGGCAGTGTAACGTCAGCCTTCTGTTTCAAACCCTGATCCTTATAAGCAGCCGCTTTTTCATTTGCTATAAACCCTTGCTTATTGACTGCGGTTAAGCGTTCCTCTGACTTGCCCTTTGCATTGCCATGATGATTCTTCACTTCATTTTGCGGGATAGCGCCAAACGAAGCAATTGTACGAAGCGGAGCATTAAAGAACATCGTTCCTGCCATGAATACAGTCAGGATAGACAAAATAGCAATTTGAATGGCATTAGCCAGTGATTTCGGCTTTTTCTTCTTTTGGCGGAAACGGGCAAACGCTTCAGGATCTTCTTTCTTCCTCTCTTCCGTCTGCTCTTTTTTATATGTCTCTTTTTCTTTTTTAGACAGCTTATTAAACCAGTCAATAAACGCTTTATACTCTTTGACAACTGTTTTTGTTTCATCAAACATACGAAGCTCGCCATAGTGCATCCAAGCAACACGGTCACACATCTTTTCAATCTGGCCGATCGAGTGGCTGACAAAGAAAATCGTTTTTCCTTGCTTTTTAAACTCATTTATTCTGTCTACACACTTCTGATAAAACGTTTGGTCCCCTACAGAAAGCGCTTCGTCAATAATTAAAATGTCAGGGTCAATATGCACGGAAATCGCAAAACCGAGACGCGATTTCATCCCGCTGGAATAGTTTTTAACCGGCTGATTAATAAAATCGCCAATCTCGGCAAATTCAACGATGCTGTCATACATATCATCAATTTCTTTATTGGTTAACCCCATCATCAAACACTTGAGCCGGACATTGTCCCGGCCCGTTAATTGGTTATTTAAACCGGCAGCAATCGCAATCAGCGACGGCTGGCCGTTCATTTCAATTTCACCGCTGGTCGGCGGAATAATTTTAGCCAGCAGGTTAGACATGGTTGATTTCCCTGATCCGTTTATCCCTACAAAGCCGATTGTCTCTCCCTCATACACGTCAAAGGAGACATTCCGCACAGCAAAAAAACCATTATCCTTAGCCGGAAAAAACAATCCTTTTATCTTGTCCGATTGTTTTTTATACAAATGATATTGCTTTGAAACATTTCGAAACGAAACTTTTAGTTTCATCGTACAATCTCCTTACGTATTAAAGAAAGTCAACAAACTTGTCTCTGAATTTCATATGCAGAATAGAACCCACTAACAATAAAAGGAATGTGAACAGCCAGAAATACAGCGTGTACTTCATGTCTTGGAAAAACCATTTTCCATCTAAGAAGCTGTTCCTAAATCCTTCTATCAGATAAAAAATCGGATTCAGCTTAAGCACAGGCAGAAGATTCGGGTGATTTTTCCCGAGCTGCTCTGAGATATTCCAAAAAATCGGAAGTAAAAAGAACAATAATCTGGTTACGGCCTGCAGCAGAAATTGATAATCTCTGACAAGCACACTGATTGTAGAGTTAAACAAGCTAAATGAAAACATAAACACAATCATGCAGATTAAATAGTAAATATATTGTATCCAATGCAAGCTAGGGTAAACACCGCTTGCTAAAAGGACAATGACATAAACACCCATCATTACAAAATAACTAAATAAATTTGAAGCAATCACGACAGAAGGCAGTGAACTGATTGGAAAATTCATTTTCGCAACCATATTGATCCGTTTAAATACACTGTTTGATCCATCCAGAATCGTCGGGCTAATAAAAAACCACGGGATCAAACCAGCCAGCATCCAAACAATAAAAGGCACTTCTCCAATACCTGTTATGACTGGCTTGCTGTTACGAATCCCCATACCAAATACAAACCAATACGCCAGCATTTGAATGAGAGGATTGAGAAACTGCCATAATACGCCAAGATAATTCATCTGATACTGAGACTTTGTCTCATACGAAGCTAAGCGCAAAATTAAAGGAAACGATGTCACTTGCTCTTTTACGATTCTTACTAATGCATTCATTGTTTATCTTCCTTAGACTTAAATGATTTTTTGGATCTTTCGGTTAAAGAAATTTGAAAGCACCGGTGAATATTGTAACAGATATTGAGGTTTTTTTCACTTTTGAAAAGTAAAGAGAAGTCCCGCAGAACTTCTCTTTACTTTAAAGTGTCAGTATAGGGCAAATTAAACTCACTTAGCAACTTTATTATTATCTAATTCCAAAATAGCTTTATAAATACGATTCCTATTATTTTTATCAGTATATGCAAAAAAGTTATCTACTCTTTTTCTATACTTATCTTCCATACGACTATTGTTTTTCATATAATAGATAACTTTATCAACTAAGCTATTATGATCTTCTATTACATCACCAAACCCCATTTTTTTATAATCATAATAATCAAGTTTAAAATGGTATGATTTTTCGTATTGATAATAGATAACAGGTTTTTTCTCATATGCAAAATCAAACGCTACAGATGAAAAATCAGTAATCATTATATTAGAAGAATTAAATAGCATTTGATAGCTGCTGTTATAGTCGGCAAACTCCACATACTCATGTTTTTCAAAGTCTACAATCTGTTGCTGAATATCTGGGTGCGGAAAAAAAGTTATTTTATAATTATTTTTCTTAGCAAATTCGATTAGCCGTTCATCATTAATCAAAGCATTATACCTAGAAAAGTATTCACTATCTTTAAATTTCGGGTTGTACGGTCTTACTCCTTTTGCCTGATCTTTCGGTAATACAATATCTTTTCTCCAAGTCGGCATTATTAGAAGCTGCTTTTCTCCTTCACTCTTCTTAAGATTATCGTATCTCGGAAATCCACCCAACAAAATATTCTCTTTTTTATAGTTGTAATTCCCTTTCACAATAGACCGATATTCAGGTTTGGCAGAAGTGACTAATAATTTGATATTCTTACTGTATTTATTTAACCATTCAGAATGATCTGCCATTGTTATTCCATGCTGCAAAAAGACAAACTCAAAATTAAATAAATCTCTAAAATAAATCTCCATATTAAAAAATGGATTTACAACCCATATATCTGCATGTGTCGATATTACTTTGGAAGAGGATAAGGTTAAAATTTTATGTCTAAAAGATCTGTATGGTATAACCTTTCCATATTTTTTAATCCTGTTGTAATCCTTGCTATCTTTTTTTATTATAAAGTATTTTTTTACCCCATCATTCTTGCTGATTGCATATTTAAAGAGGTGCTCTGCATTATCATCAGCTTTATCTTGTCTGTCTATGAATAACCAAACTGGCTTCCTGTTAAAAATAGTAAAAACATGGTGTGCCACTCTTGCCAACATTGCCTTTTTAATAGCTGATTTTCGTTTCTTTGATTTATCTCCTAATTTATTAAGGGATTTTAAGAAACGAAATTCTTTTATAAATCTATTTTTAAAATTGTTTTGTTTGAACATTAATTTTTTATAATTATAATAAAAGATATAATCCTTTTTAGCTGCATAAGCGTTAAATAGATCATTTGACAAACCTGAATACTTAAAGAATCGAAGTTTTGCCATTTTTCTTTTTTTACCTTTAGCTATAAAAAATTCAATATGGTGATTGCCATCAAGATAGCTTTTCGGAATATCTATAGAAAAACCAGGATATTTTTTTATTACTTCTCCCAAACTTATATAATCGTTATGCCTTCTTTTTATTTTCTTTGCTTTTATTTTTGTTTCTCCAATTTTAGCATAAAAATTAAAGCCTTTAGAATTAAAAAGAGAGCTCCAAAATCCTTCAATATGAATAGAATCATCATTTTCTTCTAAAATCTCAATAGTTAGAGTTTGATTCGATAACTTCGAAACAATTTTATCTTCTCTGAATAAATAATAATCTTGTTCAGTTTCTTTTTCATATACATACTTACTATAATTTTCACCGTGTTTTATTTTTAAAGCATGATATAGATAGAAATGGCTGACACTTTTTGTATTAATAATGACATCGTCGTCAATATACGATAATACTTCTCGTATCAATGTTAAAAATTCGCGGTATTCATTTTCGTCTAAAGGTGTTTCACTAATATCCTTAATCAATAATTTCCACTTCAAATCATGCATAACCATGTATTGAAGAAACAAAGGTATTTTTTGTTCATTATTTTTGGTGATATCGATTAAATTCTTGGAGAAAGTGATAAGTGAATGGTTAAACCAATTCTTATTTGCTTTAGCAGTCTGCATGGCAGACGATCCATCTTCTCTAACTCTATAATGATATTTTGCCTCCTTAACAAGACCATACTTTTTCTTTTGCGATATAATTAAATTAACTAGCTTAGCATCTTCACCTATTTTACAATTTTCATCAAACCTGATATTTTTCAAGGCATCATTTTTTATAAATGTAGAACAGCAATGAGTTAATATATGATGTGGTTCTTTTTCCACATCCAATATTCTCGTTGAAGAAAACTTATTATTTAGATTATGTTCTCCAGTTCTTCCTTCCTCAAAAAATATTGGGATTGCTACAATATCAATTTCATTTTTATATTGGTTAAAGAAGTTTAAAACATTTTCGAATGTTTCTTCTGAAACTAAATCATCCGGATCCAAAAATTGAATATATCTGCCTTCAGCATACTTTAAACCATAATTTCGAGCACTGCTCACTCCACCATTCTGTTTCTTTACATATACAATATTTTTTGGATATTTTTGAGCATATTCTTTACAAATCATTTCACTTTTATCAGGGCTTTCATCATTCACAAGTATTAACTGAATATTCTCGAATCCTAAAGTCTGGTTAATAACGCTTTCTATTGCATCAGTTAGATATAACTCGACATTATAAATCGGCATTATAACACTGAAATCATAGTTAAAACTCTTTTCGTTCATAAAAGATTACTCCTAACAAAATGTTTATATGAATAAGAATCCGGGTAAATAAAAGTAAAAACAATTAGAGTGCTAAATTTTTGAAAAAACATAATTAATTTAGTAAAATGTATGAAAAGGATTCCTTACCTGTTTTTTAAAGTCTTTGTAAGAAAACTTTTAAATACGTTTACATGGTTAAGTTCTAAAGCATCATTTGGTGTTTTTAGGACAAAGTCAAATGCAAGGGCCCAAATAGGTATTTCTACAACAAAACCAGCATGTCTAAAATCTCTTAATTTATATCCCCATACTTCAATTGTTTTTTTCAGTTCTTTTCGTTTACATACTTTTAATCTATTAAAATATTTTATATATAATCTGTCATTTTCTTTCATCTCATAATACTGGTTAATAAAGTGCCCTGTTAATTCAAGCCTAAACCCTTTTATTTTTGTCGAAGTAACAGTACATGAACTAAGCAGTACTCTTTCTTTTTTTATATTTTCAAGAGCTTCTGTATTTTCTTTTAATAAGTGAAACATAAATTCTTTATAGTACATCGGCATATCTTGTTCTTTTATAAATTGCGGATCAATAAATTTTAAAACTTTTATAAAATTATCAACAAAAACTTTTTGTTCTTGTTGATCTAAAACAGACTTATAAACATCTCTATAGTTCGGATATAAAAACAGTTTCATATGATATACAATTAAAAATTGCAGATAAGGCAAAACTATATCATATTTTTTTATTGAATCCATCAACAAAGTCATGTAACATTCATTCAACAAATATGTGTACCTTTTTTTGTTAAACCACGAACGATCAACTAATGAGTTCTGTTCTTTCCGTTTTCTATAAAAATACTTTCCTTCTGCAACTGCTCCGTATCTTTTTTCTTTCAGTAATAACTGATTAAAAAAGATAGCGTCTTCCCAAAACTTGATAGATTCATCAAACTGAACGGTACGATTTAGTGTATGTCTTCTGTAAAAAGTGCCGCCAATATAAAAGTGAATAGCTTTATAATCGTTGAGAATATTTATAACTCTTGTTCCTTTTTCAAATCTATTATTTAATTTATGTTCGCCTTCTTTTTCACCTGTGTAATAAACAGGTAATACCGCGATATTTACATCTTCGGAATCACAAAAAAAATCATAAACACTTTGCAGTGCATTTTGAGACAATGCATCGTCAGAATCAAGAAAACCAATAAATTTAGATTTTTCGCTTACATTTGATAATCCACAATTTCTTGCAGCAGAAGGTCCAGAGTTTTCAATTTTCATGATTTTAATATTATTAGGATATAGATTTTTAAAGGACTCACAAATTTGAGGACTGCTGTCAACACTACCATCATCTATTAATATCAGTTCTATATTTTCCTTAAATCCTATTGACTGGTTAATGACACTCTCTATTGAGTACCTTAAATAATTCTCAGAATTATATATTGGCATAATTATAGAAAACATGTTTGTACCTCTTTATTTAGAAGTTAAAGGATCGTTTCAATTACTCTTTTAGAAGCCTTGCCATCTTCTAAATTACAAAATTCATTATAAAAATCCTCATAGTTATGATCTATATAAGGATTATGTAACAACTCTATTACCGTATCTATAAGTTCTTCACTTGTTTGAACCAAGTTTCCTGGCGTTTTTTGCTGAAAATTAAAGTAAAAACCTCTGATAGAGTCTCGATAAGCCGGGAGATCATACACAAAAAATACAATGGGTTTTTTTAAATTCATATAATCAAAAAAGACAGAAGAATAATCCGTAATCAATAAATCACTAATTAAATATAAATCTCGAATATCTTTATATAAGGAAACATCTTTCACAAAATCTTTATATTTCCCTAAATTAAATTGTTCTGAAACTAGATAATGCATTCTTAAAAGAATAACCACAGAGTCCCCAAGCTTCCTCTTCATTTCCTCTAAATCAAATTGAAGCTTAAATTTATACTGACCAACTTTCTTAAACTCATTGTCTCTCCAAGTTGGTGCATATAAAATTATTTTTTTATCTTCGCTAATTTCTAACTCTTGTTTTACCCTATTTATTAATGATTCTTTATTTGGTGAATATAGAATGTCATTTCTCGGATAACCTGTTTCTAAAATTTGTTTTTTAAATTGAAATGCCCGTTTAAAAATTTCAGTCGAATAAGCATTAGGAGAAATCAAATAATCCCATTTGCTTGCTTCCTGCAGAAAATTCTGTTTATATTTTTCAGTTGTGGTTCCGGGCATATGCACTTCATCCATATCATTAGCAAGTTTTTTTAGCGGAGTGCCGTGCCACGTCTGTACATACAATGTGTTTTTTGGTTTTGGAATCCATAAAGGGAGCCGGCTGTTTGTAATCCAATATTTCGCTGTAGCCATGTACCAAATCCACTTAAAAGAAAACCTTTTTATATATGCTGCATCTACGCCGTCTAATGCCGACAAATATCGTTTATCAATGCTCCATATCATTTTATAATCATATTGATCTTTATTTTCCTGTAAATATTCATAGATTGCTCGGGGATTGCAGCTAAACTGCTTTCCTGAGTAGCTTTCAAATAAAATTAATTTATTGTTTCTTGGCAGAAGAGCAAAAATCTTAAAAAGAACTGAATAGGCCCTGACTAATAAACTTCTGCATTTTTGTAAAATAAAAGATTTCATAATGAACTCCTTAAAGAGTAAAAAATTTATATTTGCGCAAACAAGAAAAAAAGAAGCAACTGAATTACTTCAAGCCTCTTTAAGTTAGTGCTTCTATAAACTAGCCATGTCTTTTTTGATTTTGGTAGTTGAAATGCCTTCTGTTCTCGGAAGGTAAATGACCTCACAATATTCCTTTAAGAAGTCAAACTTCCCTTTCCAATCATCGCCGATCACAAATGTATCTATATCGTACTTTTGAATATCTGAGATTTTTTGTTCCCAGTTTTTTTCGGGAATCACTTCATCCACAAAATCAATTGTTTCTAAAATGAATTTTCGATGTTCATAGGAATGATGCGATTTTTTTTGTTTTTGAAGATTAAATTCATCTGTAGATAATCCCACGATTAAGTAATCACCCAGATTTTTTGCTCTTTGCAGCAGCTTCATGTGTCCATAGTGAAATAAATCAAATGTTCCGTACGTTATCACTTTCTTCATCAGATAACATCACCTTCCAACCGTTTTCAACTGAGAGTACCAGAAAAAAACCACAAACCTTAACAGATTGTTTATAATTTCGACACATTTTTTACGTACCATTAATATTGAACAATAATAGCATAAGTTCCTATAAAAGTTAAGGCTCTTTAAAAATGTCAATCACCAGCATTTTTTGGTATCATCGTTGTATTGATGTATAATTTTTACAGGTCCAATGTCTTATCCATACCCATTATAACAAGTTTTCTTTTTCGAAAAAATCGAATCTTTTGTCGCGTTTTTAAGTGAAACGATTTTCTTTCTGCTGCGTCATTTATTTTGTACGCCCTCCTCATATTAATTCATCGTCAAAACGTGAAGGAATTGTAATGTGAATGTTAAAAGTTCCTAAAGATTTTTGTGGTAAGATAGAGTAAAATGTTTTCAGACAAAGAGTCTTTAATCAAACTATACGAATGACACGTGTTTTTTATAGACATATAGATGAAAAGGAGGGTTGATACGATGCAAACGAAACCCATTAATCAATTAGATTTTGTAGACGGTGAACTAACTTCATTTGTATCACATTTAGAAACGTCATTTTTGGACCAGAATAAAGGTGCGTTCATCGTAACAGCGAATCCTGAAATCGGATTTGAAGCGATGCAAAATCCGCGTTATGAAGCGGTTCTTTCATCTGCTGATTTTATTTTGCCGGATGGCATTGGTGTTGTGTTGGTTTCCAAGCTAATTGGTAAGCCGCTTCAATCCAGAATCGCCGGTTATGATTTGTTTACGTCTTTGCTTGAGAAGGCTGATCAAAAGAAAAAACGGGTTTTCTTTTACGGTGCAGCTAAGCATGTGATTGCTCAGACAATCGAGCGAGTCGAACGTGATTATCCTGGGATTGAAATTGCCGGATATTCTGACGGTTATGTGAAAAATCAACGTGAGGTGGCAGACAAGATCGCAGCCTCAAATCCTGACATGGTATTTGTTGCTTTAGGTTATCCTAATCAGGAGTTCTTTATCCATAAATACCGACATCTATTCCCTCAGGCTGTTTCTGTAGGGCTGGGCGGAAGCTTTGATGTGTTCAGCGGCAATGTCAAAAGAGCGCCCTCATTTTTTATCCGTTTTCACCTTGAATGGATGTACAGGCTGATCACAAACCCTGCGCGCTGGAGAAGAATGCTTAGCATTCCTAAGTATGTTACAGCCGTGCTGAAACATGAACGAACTTCAGCAAAGCCGCAATATACGGGACAGGTCAAAGATCAATCACGCCATCTGTAATGGGCCTTAAAGGAGCTATGGTATGTAATGAAATGCATGAATCTTTCACTGTGCCTGCCGACAATCCGTGGCAGCCGTTTTGAGCTGATGACAGATTGAAATCCTGGTTTGCGTTTTTTTACTATGTGTTCATCAAAGTCATCGGCGCATTGCTGTTTTGGGTCAAACCGGGAAGTCAAGTGACCCTTCTTGTTTCCTTTCCTGATAATGCCCGGGCAATATTAAAGGAATATCAGATGGGACACTACTCATTTCCCATTCATGTACTTCTGACCCAGCATGCCAAATCGCTGGAAACAGAATTTCCTGAGCTTACTGTTTCAGTTATTAACGAAAAACACCCGCTTCATATATATAAAGCGGTCTTTTCTATGCTGAGCAGTAAAGCTGTGATTGTTGATAACTATTTTGTTTTGACAACCGTTTTGACCTGCAGACCTGATATCGAGTGTATCCAAGTTTGGCATGCGAATGGAGCGTTTAAACGATTTGGGTTAAAGGATATCAACACACAGAATCGTTCGCGGGCTGACGTGAGACGCTTTCGCAAAGTGTATGCTTCATTTGACCGGATTGTCGTCGGTTCTGAACGTATGGCTGACATATTCAAGGAATTTTTCGATATAAAAGGTGATAAATTTCTTCGGTTTGGCGTGCCTTTAACCGATGCTTTCTATGAGGTGAAGGAAAACAGCAATGACCTTAAAAGCAAATATCACCTGCCGGCAGAGAAAAAAATCATCCTGTATGCGCCTACCTTTAGGGATCATCAGTTTGAAAGCTTTTCGCTGCCGTTTTCAGAAAAACAGCTGCAGCATGATTTAAAAGGAGAATATTTACTTGCAGTAAAACTTCATCCTGTTATGAAGCAATCTGCTCAATTGCATGGGGATAGTGCGTGGATAAAAGACGTATCAGACCTCCCTCTTGCAGACCTTTTAAAAATGAGTGATCTGTTAATATCAGATTATTCTTCTGTCCCTTTTGAATTTGCTTTGCTGGACAAACCCATTTTGTTTTATACGTATGATATGGAGGCTTACAACAGAACCCGCGGTTTAATCCGCCATTATACAGAGGTAATCCCCGGGGTTCCTTGCCGTGATTCAGGAATGCTCTTGGACCAGCTGAAAGATATGAACAGGCTTCAAGCTGAAGTGGAGCGCTTTTCACGTGAATGGAATCTGTACTCGAGAGGGAATGCCAGCAAGCTGCTTTTAAGCTATGTAAATGAGAAATCAAACTGATCTTTATATATAATAGAGATCGGTATTGCAAATAATATGAAAACCTTTTATAAAACATTATGAGTTGTAGTAAGGAAGGAGTCATTTTATGATTTATGCTGAGATTCTAGCCGGTGGAAAAGGTTCCCGCATGGGGAACGTCAATATGCCAAAACAGTTTTTGCCGTTAAATAAACGCCCAATTATCATTCATACGGTTGAAAAGTTTTTATTAAATGACCGTTTCGATAAGATTTTAATCGTCTCCCCTAAAGAGTGGATTAACCATACAAAAGACATTTTAAAGAAATTCATCGGGCAGGATGATCGCCTGATTGTCGTTGAAGGCGGCAGCGACCGTAATGAATCTATTATGAGCGGCATCCGCTATATTGAAAAAGAATTCGGTATTCAGGATGATGACGTGATCATCACTCACGATTCTGTGCGTCCGTTTCTCACTCATCGCATTATCGATGAAAACATTGATGCTGTTCTTCAATACGGCGCGGTTGATACTGTTATCTCAGCCATTGATACAATTATTGCTTCAGAAGACCAGGAATTTATTTCTGATATCCCTGTCCGCGATAACATGTATCAGGGGCAAACACCGCAAAGCTTCCGGATCAGCAAATTGGTCGAGCTTTATAATAAACTGTCCGATGAGCAAAAAGCTGTCCTTACTGACGCTTGCAAGATCTGCTCGTTAGCAGGTGAAAAAGTGAAGCTGGTCCGCGGTGAAGTCTTTAACATTAAAGTAACGACACCATATGACTTAAAAGTGGCTAATGCCATTTTACAGGAGCGAATTTCACAATGATTAATCAAACATATCGTTTAGTTTCTGCCCGACAATTTGAAGTGACATATAAAGATAAAGTTGTCCATTCAGATAAGGTCGTCGTCCGTCCTACCCATTTATCCATCTGTGCTGCAGACCAGCGTTATTATACTGGCTCACGCGGCAAAGAAGCGATGGACAAAAAACTGCCGATGGCTCTGATCCATGAAGGGATCGGAAAAGTCATGTTTGATCCGACAGGCACATTTAAAGTTGGAACCCGGGTTGTTATGGTGCCAAATACACCGGTTGAAGAGCATGAAGTCATCGCGGAGAATTACCTGCGGTCCAGCAGATTCCGTTCAAGCGGTTATGATGGATTTATGCAGGATTATATGTTCATGGCGCCTGATCGGCTTGTTGAGCTTCCAGACAGCATTAATCCGCATGTCGCAGCCTTCACTGAGCTTATTACAATTGCAGTTCACGCGCTTTCCCGCTTTGAGCGCATGGCGCATAAGAAGCGTGACACATTCGGTGTCTGGGGGGACGGAAATCTCGGATTTATCATGACGCTTCTACTGAAGAAAAAATATCCAGACAGCAAGGTGTTTATTTTCGGAAAAACACCTTACAAGCTTGATCATTTTTCTTTTGTTGATGCAGCTTATCAAATTAACGACATTCCTGAAGATGTCAGAATCGATCATGCCTTTGAATGCGTGGGCGGACGCGGCAGTGAAAGCGCAATTGAGCAAATCATTGCCCATGTCCATCCTGAAGCGTGTGTAGCGCTCTTAGGCGTATCTGAATACCCTGTTGAAATTGAAACAAGAATGGTGCTTGAAAAAGGGATTACGCTGATCGGCAGCAGCCGAAGCGGACGCGAGGATTTTGCCCGTACTGTAGACTTTTTAGCTCAATACCCTGAAGTCGTTGATTATTTAGAAACATTAGTTGGCGGACGCTTCCCGGTACGCAGTATTGAGGAAATTACAAACGCGTTTGAAGCAGATTTGACTTCATCTTGGGGAAAAACTGTTATTGAATGGGAAATTTAAACAGTGAAAACATTCCTTACGCGAATTGTAAAAGGAGTATTCGGCACTGCTTATAAACTATTGAGCGCTTTATTACCAGTACAGCACAACAAAATTGTCATAGCTTCCTATCGTGAGGATCATTTAAGTGATAATTTTAAAGGTGTCTATGAAAAGCTGAAGCAAGATCCGTCTCTTCGCATCACCCTGCTGTTCCGCAAGATGGATAAAGGGCTGATCGGACGAGCTGCATATTTGCTTCATCTTTTCAGCTCGTTATATCACCTTGCAACATGCCGCGTGCTTTTGTTGGATGATTATTATTTTCCTTTGTATGTTGTGCCAAAACGAAAGGAAACTGTTGCCATCCAGCTTTGGCATGCTTGCGGCGCGTTTAAAAAATTTGGCTACAGCATTGTGAACAAGCCGTTCGGCCCTTCTTCTGATTATTTGAAGATTGTTCCCGTGCATTCAAACTATGATTATGCCATTGTCAGTGCACCCGCTGCCGTTCCGCATTTCGCCGAAGCCTTTCAAATGGAGCAAAAGCAGATTTTGCCGCTCGGCATTCCAAGAACGGATTATTTTTATCATAAGGAACATATTCGCACTGTACTGGATGAGTTTCATCGGGTTTATCCTGAACTGAAGCATAAAAAAAAGCTTTTGTATGCTCCTACTTTTCGAGGCAGCGGACATCATCAAGAGGGTGACGCTATACCGCTTGATCTGCTACAATTAAAATCGGCGCTAAACCATAAAGATTATGTCGTGATCCTCCATCTTCATCCGTATATGCGCAAACATGCGCACACGGAAGAGGATGATTTTGTGCTGGATTTAACTGATTCGTACTCTTTGTACGATTTGATGGCAATCTCTGATGGGCTGATAACCGATTATTCTTCAGTTATTTTCGAGTACAGCCTGCTGAAACGTCCGATGTATTTTTACTGCCCGGATTTAGAAGACTACTTGGAAGAACGTGATTTCTACTACCCGTTTGAATCGTTTGTACCCGGGCCGATTTCGAAAGACGTTCCATCGCTTGTACACGATATCGAGAGTGATCACGAGGCTGATACGAAACGTATTGAAGATTTTTCACAGGCATTTATCACCCATCAGGACGGCAAATCTTCAGAGCGGGTAGCCGATTTTATTTCATCATTTTTAACATCTGGTGCCGATTAGGAGAAAGTGAGGTACAAAGTGAAGCTGGCAAGAAAGATTAAGAACAGACTTTTCAGATCAAAAAAGAAAACGCAAAAAGAAAATGCAGCTGTCATTGTCCATCCAGCTGATAACAGGGTTTTTTCTCTATTTGATAAAACGAAGCGAATTGAAGAAAACCAGCAAGTCCCTGTCAGAAAGATTTCTGAGTTTTCTTGGAATGGGTCAATTCTAAAAATTGCGGGTTATATGTATATCAAGGGCCTGCCGCTTCAAAAAGAGGATCAGGTTCGAAAACGTTTATTATTGGTGAACAACGGTGTTTTATTTACAGCTGTTTCACTGCGGGATGTTCCGGTAGATAAGCTGTCAATTGATACTTCAAATGTGCCTGGAGCCTATAAGTGGGCAGGATTTTCACAGCAGATTAACTTTTCTAAGCTGATGAATGACAAACCTCTTCCGCAGGGCGAGTATAAGCTGTTTCTCGAGATTGAAGCTGTAGATGACCAAAATGTAAAACATCAGGAAGTGCATACAGTCGGAAATGTAAGTAATTTCCTTTCTAATGATGTGTATGCCACAAAAATGGAATTTCATTCTGCTAAAAAGCTGATGAAGTTCAATTTGATCGTTAATTATGATGAGGGCGAAAAGACGATTAATTTGTCTTGCAACAAACTGCAGGAAATTGATCCGAGCCTTTTGGAGCTGGATACTGGAAAAGAGGCAAACCGCTTTTTGCGCAAGCTGAATACAAGCTTGTTCCATTTTGCATATGATGTGTTCCGTCTGCTGCCGATTAAGTCCAATAAGATTGTCTTTGCTTCTGACAGCCGGCTTGATATGACAGGAAACTTCGAATTTGTTTATGAAGAGCTGCTGAAACGTGAAGAAAATTTTGATTTCAAATTTTTCTTAAAGAGCAGCATTCGAGATAGAAAAAGCCTGTCTGAACTGATGTCGATGGCTTATCATTTTGCGACAAGCAAAATCATTTTTATAGATGATTTTTATCCGATTATTTATCCGTTAAAAATCCGTAAAAATGCGGACCTTGTCCAGCTGTGGCATGCTGTCGGCGCCTTTAAGACATTCGGCTACAGCCGAATCGGTCTGCCGGGAGGACCGTCACCGCATTCGAAAAACCATAGAAACTACACGAAGGTTATTGTCAGCTCTGAAAATATACGGAAGCACTACGCAGAGGGCTTTGGGGTAGACATTGAGAACGTCATTGCTACGGGCGTACCGCGAACAGACTTTTTCTTTGATGAAGCGAAGAAGGCATTTGTAAAAGAACGCCTTTACACGGAATATCCGTTTCTAAAGGACAAAAAGGTCATTCTTTTTGCTCCAACCTTCCGCGGAAACGGTCAGCAATCAGCTCATTATCCTTTTGAAGTGCTTGATTTTGACCGTCTGTATCGTGAGTTAAAGGATGAATATATCTTCTTATTCAAAATTCATCCATTCGTACGAAACGATGCCAATATACCTTATCAGTACAGCGATTTCTTTTATGATTTCTCTTCGTTCAGGGAAATTAACGAGCTATTGCTCGTAACAGATATTCTGATAACGGATTACTCTTCTGTTTGCTTTGAGTATGCTTTATTAAATAAACCAATGATCTTCTTCAGCTATGATGTAGATGATTATATTCGCAAACGTGATTTCTATTACGATTACTTTGACTTTATTCCTGGCCCTCTTGCGAAAACGTCTGAGCAAATGATTTCGATCATTAAAGAAGAGAAGTATAACTTTGAGCAAATTGATTCATTTGTTCATTATTTCTTCGATGATCTTGATGGAAAAGCAAGTGAGCGAGTCGTCGATCAAATTGTTTTCCCTCAGGAAGAAGAGCCATCAGAGGATAAAGTTCTTAAAAGATAAATCAAAAACACCTTTTGCAGCCGCAAAAGGTGTTTTTTTATTGATATTCCGGAACATCAAAGTAAAGTGTATAACCGTCCAGCAATGAATACAGGCTGTACATGCGGTTTACTTGTTTGTACGCCCAGCCGATGTCTGTTGCGTATTGATGTGTCGCTGTAGCTGACCATCTCATTTTGTACAGTGTGTCTTGATTGTAAGCTGTGTTGTGGATATACGATGAGCCTATGAATTTAGCTCCGCCGATAATGGCCGCTTCTGGTGTGAACCAGCCCTGCTCGTACGCATATTTGGCTCCGTAGTAATTCGGATTGCTGTCGTATGCTCCAATTCCATACATGTTGTATACGGTTTTTCCGTTATAGGTTAATCCATTGGCTAAGGCGGATGTCCCGTTTCCTGTTTCAAGAAGAGCGTGTGAGATTAAATACAGTTCGTTGATGCTATATTGATTGGCGGCATCGATAAATGCCTTTGCTCTCCCTGTCAGGATGCCTTTACCCGCAAGCACTTTCTGATTGACCTCAGTAACGCTGAGGCCCGCTGTCTGTGACAGCTTGAGAAATTGGAAGTAGTATTTGCTGTCTCTGGTAAAGTTATTTGGATCCACGTATTGAACTACTTCATCACTGCTTGCGTTTCGCCAGCCCAAATTGATCTTAGCCCAGCCGTTTATCTGTCCGATGATTTTCACTTTATCGCCTTTTTTAAATTGGCCGATCACGTTTGTCGGGCTGACTTCCGGCGTTGACCGGATATTTAGTACATCAGCCGTAACGGTTGATGTTGCTGTATTAATGTACGTGAGCGATACGTAAGCCGCTCCGTCTGTTTGCGGACTTACTGTCATTTGTTTTTGGACCATATCACGAAGCGAGAGATTGTAGTTTGTTTTCATGATTTGCGGGCCGTTTTTGATCTTCACGATAGATGATGTCCATCCGTATAATTGTTTTAGCTTCGTTGATGCCGCAGCAGCTGTATCATTGCCTGTGAACTGCTCATTTACGCTGATTTTATAAAGCGTATTGCTTTTCGTTGTGTAGCTGGGGGTTACACTTTTCGATTTAAGATAGGTTAACCCATTATTCAATGCTGTTTTGCTGCTGAGCTGTGTTGTCACGATTTTGTATTGTGTATATGCAGTCTGGCCTGTTTTTGATGTTGTGACTGCGATATGATTTTGTTTGAAAAATGTTAAAACGCGGTCAATCTCTTCTTGGCTGATGATAGCTTCAGTTGTGATTTGATAGCTGCTCGCAGCTGTCTGACCGGTTTTCTGGCTTGCTGCTGATATATGATTCGATTTGAAAAACGTGAGTGCCTGATTGACTTTCGTTTGATCAAGCAGAGATTCGGTTGTGATTTTAAACGTGTCAGCTATTTGTTTTTTGACGGATTTCGCAGAAGCACTCAGCTGATTTTTCTTTAATATGTTCAAACCCTTTGTGACTTTTGCTTGATCTGATGTTTCTTCTGAGATGAGCTGATATTGATTTTCTGCTGTTGATCCAGCTGCTGTTTTTGCAGCTTTTACTTTTTTCTGAGCAAAGAAGGCTGCTGCTTTGTTTGCTTGCTGCTCGCCTAAAATCTTAGCCGTCGTGATTTGATAAGCTGCAGACGTTGTCGTTTTTTTGACGCTGGATGACGTGTAATGCCATTTTTTCTTTTTAAAAAAAGTGTCTATTTTTTGGAGCTGCTGTTTTGTTATACCCTTCATATTCACGGTATATGATGTGCTTTTTCCAACCTGTTGATAACTGCCGGATACGCCGGTGTTTTTCTTGATTTGGCTGATAGCATCCTTTACTGTATTCAGCCCTTTGAAATAAGCTGATTGGACATTGTATGACTCAACGGTTGTTTTTTGATTGATGGACTTGTAGCTGCCTGTAATGCCAGTGCTCTGTTTCAGCTGCTGCAATAGAGTCTTGGCATTCGCTTCACCTGAAATGGCGGCAGTTGTGAACGTATAATAGGCTTGTCCTTTCACCGTTTCCTTTAATGATGCCTGCAGCCCCGATTCCTTTTGGAAGGCGTTTTTGATCTGCGCTGCTCTGCTGTCTCCCACAATTGTGCCAGACTGAATGGTTGTGACAGACACCGTATGTGTGATGGGCTGATACGAGCTTTTAATCCCCGTTTGCTTAGCCAGGCTCTGGATAAGCGCCTTGACTTTTGTCTCATCAGCAATGTCTGATGTCATGACGTTCATATAGGGCTGAGCTGCTCCGTAAGCTTTTACAGCACCAGCCACTCCCGTCTCCTGTTTCAGCTTTGCTAGGATAGTGTTGGCCTGTTTTTCTCCGGAGATGGCACCTGACGAGATGGTGACATATGGCTGTTTGCTTCCAACAGGACTTGACGTTCCTGTAATCGATGTCTGTTTGGCGAGTCCGTTCAGTATTGCTTTCGCTTCTGATTCGCTATGAATGCCTGAGGCGGAAATTTGGTAGGTCGTTGTTGTGCCTGAAGCCTGGTAGGATGCATCCCAGCCAGTATCTTTTTCCAGTTTGGCGACAGCTTGTGAGGCTCGGCTTTCTGTACTGAACGTATTCGACGGCTCTACTTTATATAGTGAGTAGTCGGTATACGCGGCTGCCTGGGCAGAACCAGACATGGCAAAAAAGGCAAGGGACGCGGCGGATAGAAGCATAGGTGCGATTAGTCTCTTTTTCATTCCTTCTCCTCTTTCTTATTCTATGAGAATATAAAACTAGTTTATTTATCGGCACGCGCATGCTTCATTTATAGGTGAATCACTTCCATTTTCTAATAAAAAAAACTTAATCTCGAAGTGAGATTAAGTTTAAATATGAGACACGATAAGGGTACAAGTTCCTTTTATCGTAAAATCGGGCATTTGAGCCGGCAAAATAAAGTGATCGCCTTTTTTGAGCGGACATGTTTTGTCCTCATACATGAGCAAACCGCTTCCTTCTATCACGCTGCAAATCAGAAAGGATTCATCCTGAGCCATTTCAGCTTCGCCATTGATGTCCCATTTATAAACCGAAAAATATTCCCCTTGGACAAATGTTTTAATGGTTATTCCTTTTCTTGATTCTGTCGATTCATCTATATACCCGTCCACATGGGGAACCGTGGCCGCATTGACCGCTTTGGCAAAATGAAGCTCTCTCGGGCTTCCGTTGCTATCAAGACGGTCATAATCGTACACCCGGTATGTGGCATCAGAATTTTGCTGAGTCTCTAAAACAAGGGCCCCCTTGCACAATGCATGCAGCGTTCCGCTCGGCACATAATAGAAATCACCCGGTTTAATTTTGATTCTTCGCAGCAGGCCCTCCCAGTCACCGCTGTTGATCATTGTGACAAGTTCGGTTTTTGAGCGGGCCGTATGCCCGTAAATGATTTCTGCGTTTTCCTTACAGTCGATAATGTACCAGCATTCCGTCTTGCCGAGTTCTCCCTCTTCGTTTTCTCCGGCATAGTAATCATCAGGGTGAACTTTAATTGACGTACTTTCCTTCACATCCAGCAGCTTTGTCAGAAGCGGGAACCGATCCCCCTCTACACCGCCGAATACTTCACGGTGCTCTTCCCAAAGCTCGATCAATGTCTTTCCTTTATACGGGCCATTTGCAACAGTGCTCGGTCCTTTTGGATGAGCGGAAATGGCCCAGCATTCCCCCGTTGATTCTGAAGGAATACTGTATCCAAATCTATCTCGTAAAGCGGTTCCGCCCCAGATTTTTTCTTTAAACACAGGCGTTAGAAAAATCGGTGATTGCGTCATGATCCGTACCCCTCCCCTGTAAATAACTGATCATCATTTTCCCGGTGCGCCCCTCTTACAAACGCCCGTATAAGCTGTCTTTTTCCGATGACAACATATGTACAAAGCATCATCTTTTCATTACCCCTTCAAAGAAAACGCTTCCTATCTATTATATCACGTCGAAAAGAAGCTTTGTTTCAGCCTTTTCCTCGATAAGAATAATTCTCCTTTTTTGATACAAATTAATAAAAACCGTCAATCTGTTTACGAAGGAGAGAAACTATGCAAATCGACTCTGATCTCCAGAACAATTTAGACACACTGAAAAAAACATTGGGACAAAACGACGATATGATGTTTTATACATTTGCATTCGGAGATAGCAGACAAAAGGCGTGTTTACTGTATATTGACGGTCTGACAGAGAATAAAATGCTGGCGCAATACGTCATTTCTCCTTTACAAAAAGAGGCGTTAGCCCATAAGGAATGCTCGATTGAAGACTTATCCGCCTTTTTTTTCGGCTTTCACCACAGCGTTGTTTCTACAATGAAAGAAATAGAGCAACTCGTTTTTTCAGGGCAAGCCATTTTGCTCGCTGATGGCTATCGCGGAGGATTAGCTTTCGACACAAAGTCAGTCGCAACACGCAGTCTTGATGAACCCTCCTCCGAAGTCGTGGAACGCGGCCCTAAAATAGGATTTATTGAAAAACTGCGGACAAACACGGCGCTTTTACGTGAACGGACGAGTGACCCTAATCTTGTCATCAAAGAAATGACACTCGGAAAAAGGACGAAAAAGAAAATCGCTGTCGCTTATATTCAGGATATCGCCCCCGATTATGTCGTCAAAGAAGTGTTTAAAAGGCTGAAATCAGTCAATATAGATAATTTGCCGGAATCGGGGACGCTTGAACAGCTGATTGAAGACGAACCATTTTCAATTTTCCCCACGATTTTAAGTACAGAACGGCCAGATCGTGTAGAGGCTGCTCTATTAGAAGGACGAGTGTCCATATTAGTGGATGGTACGCCGTTTGCTTTGATTGTACCGGCTACGGTTGACGAATTTATTCATTCGCCCGATGATTACAGCCAGCGCTGGATCCCAATGTCACTTGTACGCCTTCTTCGTTATTCCAGCATCCTGATCACCATTTATTTGCCCGGTCTGTATATTTCTCTCGTTTCTTTTCACACCGGGCTATTGCCGACTAGAATGGCCATTTCCATTGCAGGCAGCAGGCTTAACGTACCGTTCCCGCCTTTTATAGAGGCCTTTATCATGATCTTTACGATCGAATTGATTCGAGAAGCCGGATTAAGGCTGCCTAAGCCGATTGGACAGACAATTGGCCTTATCGGCGGGGTCGTCATCGGACAGGCAGCTGTTCAGGCGCAAATTGTCAGTGCGCTTATGGTCATTGTCGTTTCTGTCACAGCACTGGCATCCTTTACCGTTCCTTCATACGCCTATAACTTTCCGCTGCGGATCATTCGGATCGGGGTTATGATAAGTGCAACAGCGCTTGGCATGTATGGCGTTATAATGGTTTATCTGTTTGTGATTGGCCATCTCATGCGCCTGAAAAGCTTTGGCGAGGATTACATTATCCCGATCATGGCGCAGCCTGGACAGGATTTGAAAGACACAGTCATCCGTATTCCCACGATGTTTTTAAAAAGAAGACCGACACGAAACGATCCTGAAGATAACATCAGACAAAGGTGATGGCTATGAGGAAATCAGAGCATAAACTGACATTTATGCAGACGCTCATTATGATCAGCAGCACACTGATCGGTGCCGGGGTCCTAACCCTTCCCCGCTCAGCTGCTGAAACCGGCAGTCCGAGCGGATGGCTTATGATACTGCTGCAGGGCGTTATTTTTATTATCATCGTTCTGCTTTTTTTGCCTTTCCTTCAAAAAAACAGCGAAAAAACTCTTTTTAAGCTCAACAGCATTGTAGCTGGAAAATTCATCGGCTTTCTATTGAATTTATATATCTGTCTATATTTCATTGGGATTGTTTGCTTTCAAGCTCGGATTTTGGGAGAGGTTGTCGGATTCTTTTTGTTGAAAAATACGCCAATGGCAGTTGTGGTGTTTATATTTCTTGCAGTTGCCATCTATCATGTGGGCGGAGGCGTTTATTCAATTGCAAAAGTATACGCTTATATTTTTCCTATAACCCTTATTATTTTTATGATGCTTTTGATGTTCAGCTTTCGCTTGTTCCAGTTCGATTTTATCCGGCCTGTTTTTGAAGGAGGCTATCAAAGTTTTTTCTCTTTATTCCCAAAAACACTTTTATATTTCTCAGGATTTGAAATCATCTTTTATCTCGTCCCATTTATGAGAGATCCGAAGCAAGCGAAAAAGGCTGTTGCTTTTGGGATCGGGACTTCTACAGTGTTCTACAGCATTACTTTGTTCATTGTGATTGGCTGTATGACTGTGGCTGAGGCAAAAACGGTGACATGGCCTACCATTTCCCTCATTCACGCATTAGAGGTTCCGGGTATTTTTATTGAACGATTTGATCTGTTTTTACAGCTGACCTGGACAGCTCAGCAATTTACCTGTATGCTCGGATCCTTCAAAGGCGCCCATATCGGGTTAACGGAAATCTTTCATCTAAAAAATAAAAACAATGCTTGGCTGCTGACTGCAATGCTGGTTGCGACGTTTTTCATAACGATGTATCCCAAGGACTTGAATGACGTGTTTTATTACGGGACGCTTCTTGGATATGCTTTCTTAATTGTGATTGCAATTCCATTCTTCGTCTGGCTTTTAAGCTGGGTACAGAAAAAACTTGGGAGGGGTCAGCTGCAATGAAAACAGCAACAAAACTCGCAGTCATGTTTCTTATGCTGCAGGTTCTCTGCGGGTGCTGGGATGTCAAAAATATTGAGAAACTATCCTTCGCCAGAGGACTGGCGATTGATGAGACAGATGATCACCAGTACAAACTGACGTATCAAAACCTTCTTCCCCAAAGCGAAGACAGCCAAGCATCCGGAAAACCCGAATTTGTCAATGTGACGTCCTACGGGAAAACGATCCTGGAAGCAGTCAGTGATGTATCCATCAAGGACCCTCCTGTTTATAGCGATCATTTAAAAGTGATTCTTTTGGGAGAAAAACTGATGAGGAATCAAAATGTAGACCAAGTCTTCAACCACTTTATCCGGGATGATGAGCTGCGGCGAAGCAGCTATTTGATGGCAGCCAGAGGGAATGCAGCTGATGTTTTCACAAAAGGAAACCCCAATCAGCAGCAGCCGATGCCCTCAGAAAAACTGATTGATTTGACAACTCACAGCGGATATAACGGTAAGATTATGATACCGCTGCGCATCGGCAGAGCATCTATATACTCTCAGAACGGGTACAGTTATCTTATTCAAGCCGTGAAAAACCAAAAGGGAAAAGCCAAGTATGACGGTTCAGGCGTTATCAAAAGAGGCAGCAATAAACTCGTTGGGTTTCTTTCAGCTGATGAAACCCAAACACTGACATGGGTCATGGGGACGATCCAAGGCGGTGTCATGCCAACGACAGATAAAGGACATCCGATTACGTTTGAAATTAAAAAGTCGAAAACGAAAATTAAGCCGGTCATTGAAAACGGAAAACCTGTCTTTCATATTTCTGTTAAAACGAAGGGCATCCTGACAGAAGACCAAAACCCGAATGAAAACTCGTTCAGCAAAAGTTATTTGCACAGGCTGGAAAACATTTTTGAAAAAAAGCTTGAACGAGATGTAAAGCAGGTGATGGATAAACTGCAGCACGAGTATAAAACCGATCCGGTCTTTTTATCAGACCACATAAGGATTCAACACCCTGACTACTGGAATAAAGTAAAAGGGCATTGGGATGAAATATTTTCTGAGGCTGATTTTAAGTACGATATTTCTTTTAAAATCATTAACTTTGGCACGGTGGGAAAGTAAGCAATCAAAAGGGTGCGCATGATCGCGCACCCTTTTTTATGTCCCAACAGTCTGCTGTTTTCCGGCCGATCCTCCCTGTCCGTTTTTGTCCCGTAAATCCTGCTCAATTTCTTCAAGGCTTTTTCCCTTTGTCTCTGTCACTTTAAATCGGACAAATAAGAACGCCATGATACCGATTGCGGCATAAATCAGGAATAAATAACTGATTCCGATCGCTTCCATTAATATTGGATAGGTTAGTGAAACAATCAGTGTCCCAACGTGCAACATTAAGGTCGAAACACCGGTCCCGATTCCTCTGACATGAAGCGGGAACAATTCAGGAAGCATCACCCATACAACCGGTCCCCAGCTGACCGCAAAGACAACGATAAACACGCCTAAACAAATGACGGTCGTCCATGAGGCAGCCGGAGTGTTATCGAAAAAGAGATTTACTAAAGCGAGAACGATCAAGCTGATCACCATGCCCGCATTCCCGAATAGCAGTAACGGCTTTCTTCCAATCTTGTCGATGATTTTAATCGCTACTAATGTCATGACAACATTGACTGTGCCGATTCCGACCGTGCCTAAAATCGAAGCGGAGTTTCCGAATCCGACGTTTGTAAAGGTCTTTGGCGCATAGTAGATGATCGTATTCGTTCCGATAAATTGCTGCAAAAAAGCGAGTCCCAAACCGGCAATAAGTGCTGGGCGCACCCATGGATCGAACAGCTCCTTCAGGCCGCCTTCATCCTGCTTTTCCGCTTCTTTTATATCATGTATTTCCTGATCAATATCTTTTGTGCCACGCAATTTTTCAAGAATGTTCTTCGCTTTGCTTTCTTCGCCATTTGTGAACAGCCAGCGCGGGCTCTCCGGCATAAACAAAATGCCAATGAGCAAGAGCAATGACGGCACAGCAGCCAATCCAAGCATCCAGCGCCACGCTTCGGCATCGGCAAATATGTAATTGACAATGTAAGAAAGAAGGATGCCGACCGTGATCATCAGCTGATTCAGTGATGACAGCGCCCCGCGTTTATGTTTTGGCGCCAGTTCAGATAAATAAAGCGGCACGATCGTCGTCGATGTTCCGACTGCAAGTCCCAAAATGATGCGAAACAGCACCATGACTCCCGTATTCGGGGCCAGCGCCACACCAAGACCGCCTATACAAAACAGCAGCGCGGCCGCCATAATTGCTTTTTTTCTTCCGAAACGGTCAGTCAGCTTGCCGGCCGCTCCTGAGCCCAATATCGCCCCAACCAGCAAGGAGCTGACAACAAGACCTTCTGTAAACGCGTTTAAGCCTAACTCCTTTTTCATAAATAAAATAGCTCCGGAAATCACTCCGGTATCATAGCCATATAACGCGCCTCCAAGAGCTCCGAAAAAATAAAGCCATATATTTGACTGCTTTTTCATAAAAATGACTCCCTTTCTCCATCAGCTGCAATGACATTGTCTGTGGGATTTTTTTAGAAATCTTTTAGCCTCTTTTTCCGGCCATTAAACCTTTTTATTTTGCTGATCATAAGTTTTCCAATTATTTACTTGTATTTTTTTCAATGTCGCCGAAACATTTTACCTGCTGCGGCGTCCAATATAAGGTGATTCAGCACATCATCGTTATCAATTTTCAAAAACAAGAACTTATAAATATAGGAATATTTATCGAAAAATGTCTTTCGAGTAGTTGCCCCATGGCAAATAGAATGGTACGCTTCAAATATTAAAGAAACGTGAGGTATTGATATATGGAAGAACGATCACAGCGCAGAAAGAAAAAGAGAAAACTAAAAAAATGGGTGAAAGTTGTTGCCGGATTAATGGCTTTTTTAGTCATTGCGGCAGGCTCTGTCGGCGCCTATGCTTTTGTAAAGCTGAACAATGCTTCTAAGGAAGCTCACGTCAGCCTTGCACGCGGAGAACAATCTGTAAAACGGATCAAAGAATTTGATCCTGGAAAAGATTCTTTTTCTGTATTGCTCTTAGGAATTGATGCCAGGGAGAAAAACGGCGAGACCGTCGATCAGGCAAGAAGTGACGCGAATGTGCTGGTTACATTTAATCGAAAAGAAAAAACAGCTAAAATGCTGAGCATTCCGCGTGACGCCTATGTAAACATCCCAGGCCACGGGTATGATAAATTCACACATGCTCACGCTTACGGCGGCGTTGACTTGACTGTGAAAACAGTTGAAGAAATGCTGGATATTCCCGTCGATTATGTCGTAGAAAGCAATTTCACGGCTTTTGAAGACGTCGTAAACGAGTTAAATGGCGTCAAAGTAACTGTAAAAAGCGATAAAGTCATTCAGCAAATCAAAAAAGATACAAAAGGTAAAGTCGTTCTTCAAAAAGGAACACATACGCTTGATGGGGAAGAAGCGCTCGCTTACGTAAGAACACGTAAAGCGGACAGTGACCTTTTACGCGGGCAAAGACAAATGGAAGTGCTGAGCGCCATTATAGATAAATCAAAATCATTGAGCTCAATTCCGGCTTATGATGATATTGTGGATACGATGGGGCAAAATTTAAAAATGAACTTATCCCTTAAAGATGCCATCGGCCTGTTCCCGTTCATCACTTCATTGAAATCAGTTGAGTCTATTCAGCTGACGGGTTATGATTATGAACCTGCCGGAGTTTATTATTTCAAATTGAATCAGCAAAAGCTGCAGGAAGTTAAAGAAGAGCTGCAAAACGATTTAGGTGTATAATGAACGGGATGGCGATTACGCCATCCCGTTTTACATATTTCCTTGTTGAAAATTATCAAAGTAACGTTTAGCCTTGATTTATATGGATTATGTTTCACAGGCAAGCTGAACATACTACACGAAGCAGCTTCATTTTTAAGGAGGTTCCCCTACATATGAAATGTATTGCGATTGATCTAGACGGAACATTACTGAATAAAGAAAGCGTCATTTCTGCGGAAAACAGAGAAGCGATCAAGCGGGCCGTTGATGCCGGCATCCTCGTCACCATTTGCACGGGAAGAGCGACATTTGATGTAAAAGCGCTGCTGGATGACTTGGACATCCCTATCATTGCAGCTAATGGCGGTACGATCCATGACACGGGTTACCGTTTGATCAGCCGGACATTAATGGATCAGGAAGCCGGTAAAGCGATTGCTGATTACTTACTTTCAAAAAACATTTACTTTGAGGTATATACAGATGACCATCTGCTTTCTCCTTTTGACGGCGAAGCTAAGCTGCACGCGGAGCTTGACATTCTAAAGAGCGCAAACCCAAACGAGCAGACGGATGACTTGTGGCAAGGAGCCATGACTCAATTCAAACAGTTTGGCATTAAACCAATCCCTCATATCGAATCGGTTTTTGACGGCGGTGAAAACATTTATAAGCTTCTTTGCTTCTCCTTTGATATGGACAAGCTGAAACAAGCGAAGGAAGAACTGAAGCATCATAAAAAACTGGCGCAAACCTCTTCAGGAAAACATATTATCGAAATCCTGCCGGCCTCGTCAGGAAAAGGACGCGCGTTAACAAAGCTCGCTGACATATATGGAATTGAAACACAGGATATCTATGCGATCGGCGATAGTCCAAACGATTTGTCCATGTTTGAAGTCGCCGGACACCGTATCGCCATGGAAAATGCGATTGATGAATTAAAAGAAAAAAGCACCTTTGTCACAAAAAGCAATGACGAAAATGGTGTGGCCTACTTTATAGACCAGCTTCTTTCGGGGCAATATGCATAAAGAAAAGACTCCAGAGATTGGAGTCTTTTTCTTTTATTGCACCCGTATACTTCCTGCGTATTTATCCTTCCAATATGTGCTCGTGTTCATATTGGTAATGGTCACGCCGTTTGATAATGTGACATGAACAACTTGTCCGTTTCCGATATAGATGGAGGGATTTAAGCTTGTTGATTGAAAGAACACAATGTCTCCCGGCTTCAGGTCCGCCTTCTCAATCTTAGTTCCGGCATTGTACTGGCTTGTTGCGTATCGAGGCAGGGAAATACCGGCTGCTTTCTGGTATACATATTGGACAAATCCAGCTGTATCAAATCCTGTCTCAGGTGTTACTCCGCCCTGTTTGTAAGGCACTTCTCCGACATAAAGCGTCGCTTCGGAAACAATCGGATTTTCTTTCGGGATTGTCAGGTTGTCAAATCGGCGAATACCCGTCATCTTCGATTTCCAGTAATCCTCTGACAAATAGGAAATGGTTACTTTTTCTGATCTGCTCGCCTGGATGAACCTGCCTGCGCCCGCATAAATGCCTGCATGTGAAATTCCCGTTTTATACGTATTGCTGAAATAGACGACATCACCAGGCTTTATGTTCTGAGGGGCTACCTTCTCGCCCACTGCCCACTGCTGTTCGGCTGATCGCGGCAGATAAATGCCGAGTGCCTGTTGAAACACATATTGCACAAGCCCCGAGCAATCAAAGCCCTCTGACGGCGTGCTTCCGCCAAACACATATGGGACACCGATATATTTTTCGGCCTCCTGAACGACAGGAACATCAGCCGTTGCCGGATCGGCAGCGATTCGTCTCGCCCCGATATAAGCCCCGCTCCAATAGCTGCTTTTTTTGTAATTGGTGATGATAACCCCTTTTGACTGTGTACTGTGAACCATTTGGCCGTCTCCGATATAAAGGGCGTCATGTGTCGGAACAGTGCCGGTGCTTCCCTCTTTCTTGAAAAACAAAATATCACCCGGCTTCAGGTTTTCCGGCTTTACAGCTGTTCCGATTTTATACTGGTCGTTTACAGATCTCGGCAGATGAATATCAGCCTTACTGAACACATATTGTATCAATCCTGATGGATCGAAACCCTCTTTCGGCGTTTCCCCGCCATATTTATACTGATATCCAAGCAGGTTTTTTGCTTCGCTGACAATCAATTCTGATGATGTATCAGCTTCCGCAATCTCCGCTTTTGTCATAATTGGAACCAAAAAACAAATGATAACCGCCACAAGCAAAAACTTCTTCCAGTTTGCCAGTGTGTTCACTTTTATTATCTCCTCCTCTTTTTGCAGTTTTAACATCGGTATTTTTTTGAATATGTTAAGAGACTTTTTAATATTTTTACAGAATGAATATGCTGGGCAAATAAAAAGAGAGTGTCTCATCAGACACTCTCTTTTTTTGAATTATTTATTGGCGTTTACCGGTTCTTCCTGCTGTTGGATTTTATTCATTTCCATATCAATCTTCTGTTTTTCCTGATCTGTCAGCTGATCATTGAATTTAAAAGCTGACATAAACATGAACACGATGGCTACGGCAACAAACGGCCAAATGGCTTTGACAAATTTCATCTTTATCACTCCGTTTATTTAGATTTTAGTTTGTCACTATGATCAATATCAAACGTCAGTTTTCCGTCTTCTACTTTCCAAGCGAAATTAGAGTCTTTCGTCAGTTCGCGAATAATGGTTTTCTGTTTAAGGCTGTCTTTTTTCACAGGTGCAGGTGTCGCTTCATGGATGTCGATCGGTGTCACTTCAAAGCGGCCTGTTCCATTTTTCTTCAGGTGATACTGAACCAGTGCACTGTCTCTTGTTCTCGTCCAGCCCTGGTCAAAGACAAAGTTGCCGAGGCTGTAGAAAATGACGGTTCCGTTATATACTTCAATCGGTTCTAAGACGTGCGGGTGATGGCCGACGATGATGTCAGCTCCCGCATCAGACATGGCTCTTGCAAGCTGGCGCTGGCGGTCGTTTGGATCATTGTCATACTCTTGGCCCCAGTGTGACTGCACAACAACGATGTCCGCATGTTTTTTCGCTTCTGAAATCATAGGGATGAAGATTTCAGGATCTGCGGGCAGCACGCCCGGCGTATTCTTTTTAGCCGCGAAACCTTTCCCGGACACATCGGTAAAGCCAAGCGTCGCAATCGTTACCCCGTTGACTTTCTGGTACGAAATTTTCTTTTTCGCATCACTTAAGCTGTATCCCGCTCCAACGATATCAAGGTTTTGCTTCGCAAATTCTCCAAGCGTATCTTTCATGCCCTGAACGCCGTAATCCATTGCGTGGTTGTTTGCGCTGTTGAGAACCGTGAAATTCATATCCTTCAAGACTTTCACTGATTCCTTATTCGTCTGCAGATGAATCTCTTTATCTGCTTGTTTATAATTCTTTTGATAGGTTACCGGGTTTTCAAAGTTTCCTGCTACATAATCCGAGGCTCTAAAGATCGGTTCAACATATTGAAAAATACTGTCTGCCCCTTTTTGCTCCGTTACTTTTTCAACATAGCGTCCCATCATAATATCGCCTACAAATGAGGCTGAGAGTACGTCGTCAGAATACGTTTTGACCTTCGGCGTTTCCGCTTTTCCCGCCCACATGAAAGCGAACATAAGGACAAAAACGATCGGAATGGCAATAAATACGTGCTTATTGGTTTTCTTTTTTTGCTGTTTTGTCAGCTTTAGCAGCTTTTCATGAAAGCTCAGTTCTTTTTTCATCGTTTGACACACCTTACATTAAATTAAGTAGTAAACAAACATGATAGCAAAGGTCGCTCCGCTCAATAGCAGCGTGCTTCCGAACGTAATGGTTAAACCTTGTTTCTGAATGGTATTGGCAATTAAACCTGGCACGATGATGCCGATTCCTCGAAATTCTGCGATTTCAAATGGTACAATCGGGTATAGAAAATCAAACGCGATTTTTAGGACGATCCCTGTTATCAGCATGGCAGCGAATTTTCTGCGTCCATACAAAATCATAAATTTAGATAAACCGTATTTCACAATAACATAAGTGAGCAAGCTCACTAGCAAAACAAGTAAAATAAAGACCGGCTGATTAAACACAAGTCCTAAATATCCCGGTACAACAAGTCCTGCCGGCACGATCCCTGTTTTTTCCGCAAAAATTAAACTGAGTAGTACACCTAAAATTAGTGCGATGTATAAATCTGATCCGAACATGTTTGCATTTCCCCCTAGCTTACGAGCTGCTTAACCTTGTATTCGTGGATTTTTTCAATTAAAGGCTCTGCGGCACCATGAATATTGCCGACGCCATATATGACACGGTTGTGCATTCTTTTCTTTAACAATTCCATAATTTCATCTGTTGACTTATACTCTAGATCATGCAGTTTGTCTGCAGGAATTTTGCCTTCTTCGTAGGCTTTTACGATCGGTTCTGTTGTTTCACCGATTAAGATCAGTTCACTTGCTTCAATATAAGGCAATACGTCATTTGCGAATTGCTGTGTCCGATCGACACGGTCTGCGCGGCAGTTCATGATGATGATCGGATCATCGGTCGGGTAACCGATTTCTTTTACACGTTTCCATATATTCAAAGTAGAAGAAGCGTCGTTTGCGGCAAACCCATTAACAAAGTGCCCAGGCTCGCTCGGACTGATCAGCGGAAGAATTCTCATTGCTCCCGGATCTGGCGGCGCATTCAGCATTCCCTTAAATGCTGTTTCTTCGTCAATGCCGAGTGCTTGAGCCACACCCAGCGCCAGAGAAGCGTTATCAGGGAATACCATGTATTCAAATTTACGTAAATACTCATCTGTAATTTTTGAGTTATCAGCAATGATGACTTTTGTGTTTCGTTCTTTTGCTTTTTGTTTAAAGAACTCGGTATATTCACTATCTGTAATGACAAGATGGCCATTATAAGGAATTGTAGCGGTAAACGCTTCTGCAATTTCATCAAGCGTCGGCCCCATGACATCCATATGGTCTTCCAAAACATTCACAATGACGCCGATATTGGCCTGCAGAAGTTCTTCCTGAAAGATGATTTGATAATCTGGGTTAACAGCCATGCATTCACTGACAATCGCGTTAGCCCCTCTTTCTACTGTTTCTCTCATGACTTCTTTTTGCTCTCCGATATTCGGCCCCTGAGGTTTCCGTTTAATCGGCTTTTCCTCCGGTGTGTCCCAGTAAATCATTCTTGCATCTGTTCCTGTTGTTTTTCCAACAGTCTTGTAACCGGCTTCTATTAATATTCCGGTTGTCAGCCTTGTCACAGTCGATTTTCCGCGGATGCCGTTAATATTCACCCGAACAGGGAGGGCATCAATGTTTTTCTGATGTCGTCGTTTTTCTAATATTCCGATGACCAGTATGACAGCACAGGCTATAATGAGTAACCACATTGCTTTTCGACATCTCCTTCTATATTGTTGTAAATTCATTCATCAGTATATAGAATCACTATGAATTCTCAATCGGCATTATGTAACATAATCTTCCCTAATCGACTAAGCCAAACTTCTCTTTTGAAAGAGATTTTATACCTACAAACTGTTTTCTATTTTTGGAAAACAGCAGGACTTATACCTTATCACTTTTTTAAAAAATCGAAGAGAATGCGCTTTCATTTTTCTCCTGATATCCTTCTGGACGTATAGTCACACCTTGCTGTTTGTATTTAATATGCATTTCAAATCAATCTTTTTTTCAGCCTGTGTTATCAAGCATTTCCTGCTATCATGCGTGTTTCCGGTTCTTATGAACACAAAATAATTTTATCCTGTTTCTTAAGGACAAGGTCATAATGTCATCCTTTCTGCATGGAATAAGCAATATTAGGCCCATTCCAAAATGACTAAGGAGGTTCGAGATGAAAACGCTAAACATATGAGTCCGAATTCTCTAACATAATTAAACATTTTCTGGGATGATAGTCTTTTCTGTTTCTCACCATTTACAGGTCTAAACGCATGACTTTGAAACAATTTTAATAAAACTTAATATTTGTTCAAGAAATCTTCATCCATATTTGTGAAGACTTTGTCAAAAAAAGAGTGAAAACCTTAAATTTTTCAATTATATATACAATTTACAATTAGATTTCTTTTGATATTTTTATTGCTAACTTCGGATTGTTCATGATAATCTATCTATGTAAACGGTTACATAAACAAGGAGGAGCTGTTTTGGCTACAATTAAAGATGTCGCCGGAGCGGCGGGCGTTTCAGTTGCGACGGTTTCCCGCGTCCTGAATGATAACGGCTATGTACACGAAGAAACGCGAACGCGTGTCATAGCGGCGATGGCGAAGCTGAACTATTACCCGAATGAAGTCGCCAGATCTCTATATAAAAGAGAATCCCGACTGATCGGACTTTTGCTCCCGGATATCACAAACCCTTTCTTCCCTCAGCTTGCTCGCGGTGCGGAGGATGAATTGAACCGGGAAGGCTATCGCCTTATTTTCGGCAACAGTGACGAGGAATTGAAAAAAGAACTTGAATACCTTCAAACCTTTAAGCAAAATCATGTCGCAGGCATTATTGCCGCAACGAATTACCCGGATCTCGAGGAATACAGCGGCATGAATTATCCAGTTGTTTTTCTGGACAGAACACTTGAAGGGGCTCCTTCTGTGTCCAGTGACGGCTATACAGGAGGAAAGTTAGCCGCCCAGGCTATCATTCACGGAAAAAGCCAGCGCATTACGCTCTTGAGAGGACCCGCTCACCTGCCGACCGCTCAAGACCGCTTTAACGGCGCTTTGGAAATCTTAAAGCAGGCTGAAGTTGATTTTCAGGTCATTGAGACGGCTTCATTTTCAATTAAAGATGCACAATCAATGGCGAAGGAGCTGTTTGCCGCTTATCCAGCGACAGATGGTGTGATCGCGAGTAATGATATTCAAGCCGCTGCCGTTTTACATGAAGCATTGCGGCGCGGAAAAAACGTGCCGGAGGACATTCAAATTATCGGCTATGATGACATTCCGCAAAGCGGACTTCTGTTCCCGCCACTTTCTACAATTAAACAGCCCGCATATGATATGGGGAAAGAAGCTGCCAAACTGCTTTTGGGTATCATCAAAAAACAGCCGCTGGCAGAAACGGCAATTCAAATGCCTGTCACCTATATAGGAAGAAAGACGACAAGAAAGGAAGATTAAGATGCGTAATATTTGTGTGATTGGTAGCTGTTCTATGGATTTAGTGGTCACCTCGGACAAACGCCCAAAAGCCGGTGAAACGGTTCTTGGCACGTCATTTCAGACTGTGCCGGGCGGCAAAGGAGCAAATCAGGCCGTTGCCGCAGCCAGACTTGGGGCGCAAGTGTTTATGGTCGGCAAGGTTGGAGACGATCATTATGGAACAGCTATTTTGAATAATCTCAAAGCTAACGGCGTTCGCACTGACTATATGGAACCGGTTACACATACGGAAAGCGGAACCGCTCATATTGTGCTTGCTGAAGGCGACAACAGCATTGTCGTTGTCAAAGGCGCGAACGATGACATCACCCCAGCGTATGCGTTAAACGCGCTCGAACAGATTGAAAAGGTCGATATGGTGCTGATTCAGCAGGAAATCCCAGAAGAAACGGTTGATGAGGTGTGCAAATACTGCCATTCTCACGATATCCCGATCATACTAAACCCAGCACCGGCCCGCCCGCTCAAGCAGGAAACAATTGATCACGCTACCTATCTGACGCCGAATGAACACGAGGCTTCGATTTTATTCCCTGATCTTACCATTTCTGAAGCTCTGGCGCTTTATCCGGCAAAGCTCTTTATTACGGAAGGAAAACAAGGCGTCCGCTATTCGGCTGGCAGCAAAGAGGTGCTCATCCCGTCCTTCCCTGTAGAACCCGTTGATACAACCGGAGCCGGTGATACGTTTAACGCAGCATTTGCCGTGGCCCTGGCTGAGGGAAAAGACATTGAAGCCGCATTGCGGTTTGCCAATCGTGCCGCTTCCCTTTCTGTCTGCTCCTTCGGTGCCCAAGGCGGAATGCCGACAAGAAATAAAGTAGAGGAGCTGCTGTCATGAAAAAACACGGTATACTGAACAGCCATCTTGCCAAGATTTTAGCCGACCTTGGCCACACTGATAAAATTGTCATCGCGGATGCCGGACTGCCGGTTCCTGACGGCGTTTTGAAAATTGATCTTTCACTGAAGCCGGGCCTTCCGGCTTTCCAAGATACAGCGGCAGTGCTCGCTGACGAGATGGTCATCGAAAAAGTCATTGCTGCAGCTGAAATAAAAGCATCCAATCAGGAGAATGCGAAATTTCTAGAAAATCTTTTCTCTGAACAAGAGATTGAATACCTTTCTCACGAGGAGTTTAAGCTGCTGACAAAAGAAGCAAAGGCAGTCATAAGAACAGGAGAATTCACACCATATGCCAACTGCATCCTGCAGGCAGGTGTACTTTTCTAGAAAGGAGGATGAAACATGCAGATTGAAATGAAAGACATTCATAAAGCATTCGGAAAAAATCAGGTGCTGTCAGGCGTTTCCTTTCAGCTCATGCCTGGCGAGGTTCACGCATTAATGGGAGAAAACGGCGCCGGCAAGTCCACGCTTATGAACATTTTGACAGGCCTGCACAAAGCAGATAAAGGTCAAATCAGCATAAACGGAAACGAAACGTATTTTTCCAATCCGAAAGAAGCGGAACAGCATGGAATAGCCTTTATCCATCAGGAATTGAATATCTGGCCGGAAATGACCGTTCTTGAGAATCTATTTATCGGTAAAGAGATATCCTCCAAGCTGGGCGTTTTACAAACAAGAAAAATGAAAGCGCTAGCAAAAGAGCAATTTGACAAACTCTCCGTCTCTCTTTCTCTTGATCAAGAAGCCGGCGAATGTTCCGTCGGACAGCAGCAAATGATCGAAATCGCAAAAGCGCTTATGACAAATGCCGAGGTAATCATTATGGATGAACCGACCGCAGCGTTGACTGAACGTGAAATCAGCAAGCTCTTTGAGGTCATTACAGCGTTAAAAAAGAACGGCGTCTCCATTGTCTATATTTCGCATCGCATGGAAGAAATTTTTGCGATTTGCGACAGAATTACCATCATGCGTGACGGAAAAACGGTAGATACAACAAACATCTCAGAAACTGATTTTGATGAAGTCGTCAAAAAAATGGTCGGACGGGAGCTGACTGAACGATATCCAAAACGCACTCCTTCTCTCGGTGACAAAGTATTCGAGGTGAAAAATGCCTCCGTAAAAGGGAGTTTTGAGGATGTCAGCTTTTATGTTCGTTCCGGTGAGATCGTCGGTGTTTCAGGATTAATGGGAGCCGGCCGGACAGAAATGATGAGAGCGCTGTTCGGCGTTGACAGGCTGGACACGGGTGAGATATGGATCGCTGGGAAAAAAACGGCTATTAAGAACCCGCAGGAAGCCGTGAAAAAAGGTCTCGGCTTTATTACAGAGAATCGCAAGGATGAAGGGCTTCTGCTCGACACCTCGATCCGCGAAAATATTGCCCTGCCCAATCTGTCCAGCTTCTCACCAAAGGGTCTCATTGATCATAAGCGGGAGGCTGAATTTGTCAATCTGTTAATCAAACGACTCACTATCAAAACAGCATCACCGGAAACGCACGCACGCCATTTATCAGGAGGAAACCAGCAAAAAGTGGTGATAGCCAAGTGGATCGGCATCGGACCGAAAGTGCTTATCTTGGATGAGCCAACAAGAGGTGTGGATGTTGGCGCCAAACGAGAGATTTATACGCTGATGAATGAGCTGACCGAACGCGGCGTCGCAATCATCATGGTGTCATCAGAGCTGCCTGAAATTCTGGGAATGAGCGATCGGATTATCGTTGTCCATGAAGGCAGAATCAGCGGAGAAATCCATGCGCGAGAAGCAACACAAGAACGAATTATGACACTTGCCACGGGAGGGCGGTAATATGAAAACGGAACAACTGCAAACAGAACAAAAACGGATTCACTTCGACGGAGTCATGCAAAAACTCGGCCCGTTTCTTGGTTTATTTATTCTCGTTATCATTGTATCTATTTTAAATCCCAGCTTTCTTGAACCGCTGAATATTTTAAACCTGCTTCGCCAGGTCGCCATTAACGGATTAATCGCGTTCGGAATGACCTTTGTCATTTTGACAGGCGGCATTGATCTTTCTGTCGGCGCTATTCTTGCCCTGTCCAGTGCTTTAGTTGCGGGGATGATTGTGTCCGGTGTCGATCCGGTTCTCGCGATCATCCTTGGCTGTATCATTGGTGCCGTACTAGGCATGATCAACGGATTATTGATTACTAAAGGAAAAATGGCGCCCTTTATCGCCACGCTTGCGACCATGACTGTGTTTCGCGGACTGACGCTAGTGTATACAGATGGAAATCCGATTACCGGACTTGGCACAAACTACGCTTTTCAGATGTTCGGACGCGGTTACTTTTTAGGCATTCCTGTACCGGCGATTACGATGGTTCTTGCCTTTGTCATCCTTTGGGTGCTTCTTCATAAAACACCATTCGGACGCCGAACGTACGCAATCGGCGGCAATGAGAAAGCCGCTCTCATTTCAGGCATTAAAGTGACGCGCGTGAAAGTGATGATCTATTCTTTAGCCGGTCTTTTATCCGCTCTTGCAGGTGCCATATTGACTTCCCGCCTGCATTCGGCCCAGCCGACTGCGGGGGAATCGTACGAACTTGATGCTATCGCGGCAGTCGTCTTAGGCGGAACAAGTCTTTCTGGCGGCCGAGGACGCATTGTCGGCACGTTAATCGGGGTGCTGATCATCGGCACACTTAATAACGGACTTAATCTGCTTGGCGTCTCATCATTTTATCAGCTGGTTGTCAAAGGGATTGTTATCTTAATTGCGGTATTATTAGACCGCAAGAAGTCAGCATAGGAGGGTTTTCACATGAAAAAGGCTGTATCCGTCATTTTAACGTTATCATTATTTTTGTTAACCGCCTGTTCGCTTGAGCCTCCCCAATGGGCAAAGCCGTCAAACTCGGGGAACAAAAAGGAATTCACCATTGGCTTGTCCGTCTCAACACTTAATAATCCTTTTTTTGTCTCATTAAAAAAGGGTATCGAAAAAGAAGCTAAAAAAAGGGGAATGAAAGTCATCATTGTTGATGCACAAAATGATTCATCGAAACAGACGAGTGACGTGGAAGATTTAATTCAGCAAGGTGTTGATGCATTATTAATCAACCCGACTGATTCTTCGGCGATCTCAACGGCAGTAGAATCTGCAAACGCAGTCGGTGTGCCCGTCGTAACAATCGATCGATCTGCCGAACAAGGAAAAGTTGAAACCCTCGTTGCTTCCGATAATGTAAAAGGCGGTGAAATGGCCGCGGCGTTTATTGCCGACAAACTTGGAAAAGGAGCAAAGGTGGCAGAGCTTGAAGGCGTCCCCGGCGCATCTGCCACACGGGAACGCGGCTCAGGATTCCATAACATCGCAGACCAAAAGCTCCAAGTTGTCACAAAACAATCAGCTGACTTTGACCGCACGAAAGGCCTGACTGTCATGGAAAACCTGCTGCAGGGACATCCTGATATCCAAGCTGTTTTTGCTCACAACGATGAAATGGCGCTCGGTGCTCTCGAGGCAATTAACAGCTCGGGGAAAGACATATTGGTGATCGGTTTTGACGGCAATAAAGACGCGCTCGCTTCCATTAAAGACGGAAAGCTGTCAGCAACCGTCGCTCAGCAGCCTGAGTTAATCGGTAAACTGGCTACAGAAGCAGCAGATGATATTTTGCACGGAAAAAAAGTGCAAAAAACAATATCCGCGCCTCTCAAACTAGAAACACAAAAATAATTGTCTGATGTTTAGGAACCTACGATAAAGTGAATAGAGTTATAGAATGAATTATTTCTCTTACGTGAGGAGAGGAACGGCATGAACAAACCAACAAAAATATTTTCAACTTTAGCACTTGCGGCTGGAATGACTGCGGCTGCTGCAGGGGGCGCTGGCACGATCCATGCCCAACAGCCAGAAACAACGGTAAGCATTGATGATTTATACAGTTATCCGATTGATTCTTATTTGGTATCAGCAGAGGCTCTAAATGTCAGAACGAAGCCTTCCGCATCAAGCCAGAAAGCCGATACGCTGCACTTAGGAGATAGCCTAAAGCTGATTTCCTTCTCAAATGCTGACTGGGCAAAGGTTCATTATAAAAACGGAAAAACAGGCTTTGTCTCCACTCATTATATTGTAAAAGCAGCAACAACAGTAAAAACCAAAACAAAAACGAAAGTATACACATCCGCTGACGGAAAGAGCATTAAGACTCTTCCAGCAGACACAAGCGTTTCTTTTTTAGGCTGGAGTCAAACGAATAAAGGCGGTTTTGATTTTGATTGGGTATTCGTTGATTACGGCGGTGCGACAGGTTATATGAAAACAAAGGATTTACACATGACAAAATAACTGAGAGGGATTCCGCATAAATGCTGAATCCCTTTTATTATGAATTGATTTGTCACATTCCCAAGATATTTCTCAGGAAATATTGTCGTATGCTGTGTCGAAACCTTACATGATCATCGACATTTTTGTTCACGCTAAAAAGCGGAGGTGTAAATATGGATCAATTTGAAGCAGCATATGAATCGTATAAAGCCCGGCAAACAACTGTCGATCAAGAAAATGTTCCATCTGGAAAAGAAGAAATTATTGCGGTTAGAAGAAATGAGGAAGACAATATTATCGCAGTGAAAACCAATACAGGAAGAGAGCTCGACTATCCTACTGCGCTGTCAGAAGCAAAATCAGGAAAACTCGCTCATGTTGATGTCTTCCATAAATACGGGCGTGACATTTTGCGAAGTGAACCGGACGGCATCAAGGAAAATAACCTGTCTGAGCTGCCGGATTTTTAAACAAATACAGCCCTGCCGTATGTTCGACAGGGCTTTCTTTTAAACAAAAGGCTGCTGAATGTATTCGGCTAACCGTTTTGCACTGTGTGAAATATCCTCTGCAGCTGCATAATTCACGCCATAGAACACATATGGAGGCAGATACTTCATGCCGATCAGATTACTCGTGGCCTGAAATGGTTTCAATAGCTCACTGATCGAGTAATGATTTGCTCCGCCCGCTTGATATTTTTCCGCTTCGCTCCCTGTTGATACAGCCAGCATCAGCTCCTTGCCATGCAAGGCATTTCCTTCTGAACCAAAAGCCCAGCCGTAAGTCAGCACAAGATCCTGCCATTTTTTCAAGAGCGGCGGAGAGCTGTACCAATATAGCGGGAATTGAAAGACAATCCGATCGTATTCCTCGCACAGCTGCTGTTCCTTCGCAACATCTATAGCTTCATCCGGGTATTCCTTATAAAGATCCCGTACTGTGATATTGTCATGTTTACTCAATTCCTCAGCCCACGCCTTATTAACAACTGAGGTCTCCATATGAGGATGCACTGCCAAAACCAATATTTTCATCAGACCACACCTTTACTGTTTTGATGTTATTTTAACTAAAATCAGGAAAAGAGCCAAATAAAAAGAAAGCCCTGCTAAAAGGGGCTTTCTTTTTTTCTTTTATTCAGGGCTTCCTTCAGTTGTTTCGATATCTTTCGCAAAATCAGGGTTATCCAGATTCGCATTAAAGAAATCCGCTGTGTTCGGAAGTCTGAGATTCATGTTCATTTTTTGAGAAATCGTAACCGTGCAATCCTCAAGCACATAGTCAAAAACGTGTCCGCCTGAATTGCGTCCTTCGTCAATGAAGTGCAGGTGATAGCCAGAAACGGCGATTCCGTTTGCATAGGCTGGTGTCAAGAAACCTACGATCGTTCCTCTCACGTTGTCGAAGTTGAAAATCGGCTGTGTTTTGACTGCTTCAACCATTGGCACGTAAGGTTTTTCTTGAAGTTCTACCGTTCTTGTCTGCACCTTTTTAAACAATCCGTCAATGCGAATTGCATAAAATAAGTTTCTGCTTGGCAGCATGCTGTTGATCTCTTTTTCAAAGTCTTCGCGTGTCATTTTCGCATCAATTTTGTGCGTCATGTCCGGTGTAAAGAACGTAAATGAACAGAACGGTGAACGGTCCCCTTTTTGGACCGGTGTCGCAGTTCCGTCTGAACGGAGACGGTAAAATTCGCCGTCAAACCCAATCAGCTCTCCGTCAAGCTTGTTAAAGGTTCCGATACCGAAGTCTCCATATTTCGGAATCTCTGACAGTTCAAAATCTCCGTCATATACTCCGTCTAATAGAGAAGTCATTGTTGATACTTGATAAATCTGGCTCACAGGCTGATCTTTTTGACCGCGGCTGAGCACTTGAATGTTGCTTTCTCGTTTCATATTTCCCTTCACTCCTTTTATTTAGTGCTGTTCATAAAACAGTGTCGTGATGCGCAGAGTGCTAGAGAGCTTTCGTTTTCATGAGTTCCCCGAATTCTTTCGGAAGCTTGTCACTTGCTAAATTAATGTTATCACTGTAGTCAACCGGGACATCGATGATGACAGGACCTTCAGCGTTCATGCCTTGACGCAGAACATCTGCCAGCTGGTCTGGTGATTCTACGCGCAAGCCAGTTGCTCCGAAGCTTTCCGCATATTTCACGATATCGATATTTCCGAAATCGACCGCAGATGTACGGTTATATTTTTTCAATTGCTGGAATGCAACCATGTCATATGTGCTGTCGTTCCATACAATGTGTACAATTGGTGCTTTTAGTCGAACCGCTGTCTCTAATTCCATTGCTGAGAATAAGAAACCGCCGTCACCAGAGACAGAAACCACTTTTTCTCCCGGTTTCACCAATGAAGCGCCGATTGCCCAAGGAAGCGCAACGCCGAGTGTTTGCATACCGTTACTGATCATTAATGTTAACGGCTCGTAGCTGCGGAAATAACGTGACATCCAAATGGCGTGCGAACCGATATCGCAAGTTACTGTAACATGATCATCGACTGCATTACGCAACTCTTTAACGATTTCAAGAGGGTGCGCTCTGTCTGATTTCCAATCTGCAGGCACCTGCTCACCTTCATGCATATATTGTTTTAAATCAGAAAGGATTTTCTGCTCACGCTCTGCAAATTCCACTTTCACAGCATCGTGTTCGATATGATTGATCGTGGACGGAATGTCACCGATCAATTCAAGATCAGGCTGGTAAGCATGATCAATGTCAGCGATAATCTCGTCTAAATGGATAATTGTCCGGTCTCCATTGACATTCCAGAATTTCGGATCATATTCAATCGGGTCATAGCCGATAGTCAGAACAACATCTGCCTGCTCTATCAGTAAATCGCCAGGCTGGTTGCGGAACAAACCGATACGGCCAAAATACTGATCCTCTAAATCTCTCGAAAGGGTACCGGCAGCTTGATATGTTTCAACAAATGGAAGCTGAACCTTTTTCAAAAGCTTGCGAACCGCTTTAATCGCTTCCGGTCTTCCGCCTTTCATACCGACTAATACGACAGGAAGTTTTGCTGTTTGGATTTTTGCAATGGCCGCACTGATTGCATCATCTGCTGCAGGACCGAGTTTTGGCGCTGCAACAGCTCGCACGTTTTTCGTATTTGTGACTTCATTCACAACATCTTGCGGAAAGCTCACAAAAGCGGCCCCAGCCTGCCCTGCTGACGCTATCCTAAATGCATTTGTAACAGCTTCCGGTATATTTTTAACATCTTGAACTTCTACACTGTATTTTGTAATCGGCTGGAATAGCGCCGCATTATCCAAAGATTGATGTGTCCGTTTTAAACGATCTGCACGGATCACGTTTCCAGCAAGCGCAACGACAGGGTCTCCTTCAGTGTTCGCTGTCAGCAGGCCTGTTGCCAAGTTAGAGGCACCCGGTCCTGATGTGACTAACACGACTCCCGGTTTTCCAGTTAAACGGCCGACTGCTTGGGCCATGAATGCTGCGTTTTGTTCGTGCCGGGCAACGATAATTTCAGGTCCTTTATCTTGTAAAGCGTCAAATACCGCATCAATTTTTGCACCTGGAATGCCAAATACATGTGTGACACCTTGCTCCACCAAGCAATCAACAACAAGCTCCGCCCCTCTGTTTTTCACAAGGGATTTTTGTTCTTTTGTTGCTTTTGTCAACACCCTCACTCCTTATTATGCATTTTAAACGTAAAATTTTAAATATCTTGTGATAAGTTTCACTATACACTCTTTGGAAATTGACCTCCAATATCGATTCGCCTTATGATTAATATGTAATACGAATTATTAACCTATGGAAAGGAATGCATATTGAATGGAGCTTCGCCATCTTCAATACTTTATCGCAGTAGCCGAAGAGCTTCATTTCGGAAGGGCTGCCCGGCGGCTGAACATGACGCAGCCTCCTCTCAGCCAGCAGATCAAACAGCTGGAGGAAGAAGTCGGAGTTACGCTTCTGAAAAGGACAAAACGATTTGTCGAGCTTACCGCAGCAGGAGAAATCTTTTTAAATCATTGCCGCATGGCATTGATGCAAATCGGACAAGGAATTGAACTGGCACAGCGGACGGCCCGCGGCGAGCAAGGCCTTCTCGTAATCGGTTTTGTCGGATCAGCTACATATGAATTTCTGCCGCCGATTGTCCGGGAATATCGTAAAAAATTCCCATCTGTGAAAATAGAACTGCGTGAAATATCCTCGTCTAGGCAGCAGGAGGAGCTACTAAAGGGCAACATTGATATTGGTATACTTCATCCTCCCTTACAGCATACAGCTTTACATATCGAAACCGCCCAAAGCAGCCCTTGTGTTTTAGCTTTGCCTAAGCAACACCCATTGACTTCTAAGGAATCAATTACGATTGAGGATTTAAGAGATGAACCAATTATTACTGTTGCTAAAGAAGCATGGCCTACGCTATACATGGATTTTATTCAGTTCTGTGAACAAGCGGGCTTCAGACCCAACATTGTCCAGGAAGCCACAGAATATCAAATGGTGATTGGTTTAGTCAGTGCCGGAATTGGTATGACATTTGTTCCTTCCTCAGCCAAAAAACTATTTAATTTGGATGTTACTTATCGAAAAATGGACCAAATACAGCTTAATGCAGAATGGGTTATCGCTTACCGCAAAGACAATCATAATCCGCTTATAAAGCATTTTATTCATATTTCAAATTGTCAGCAGACAAGAACTAAAGAGAGTGATGCAGGTACATGAACGATACTTGCAATCTCTTTTTTCTTTTGGGTTTCTTATGGAAATTTTATTAATTTAATATAATCGCTTAGTACAACTTTATATCAGTATACGTATACATACAGTACAAATAGTTGGCAAGGACATTAGTAAGCGCAGGACATTAGTTTGATTTTAAAAATGAAAGATAGAGAGGTGAAGTAAATTATTGAGTTCACCGGCATATTCACATTGCTCGCTTTTTTCGTAACAATGATTTTTATTTTCTGGAGACCAAAAGGACTAAATGAAGCTATCCCCGCCACATTTGGCGCTTTAATGGTTTTATTGTGCGGAAGTGTGTCATTGGCAGACTTAGGGGAAATCGGAACAAAAGTCACGGGTGCATCGGTTACAATCCTTGCCACTATGATTATGGCCATTGCACTGGAAAGCTTTGGTTTCTTTTATTGGGTGGCTGCAAAACTGCTCCAACAATCCAAGGGTTCAGGCATCAAGCTTTTTTGGCTAACCAATTTGCTCTGCTTTCTCATGACCATTTTCCTGAATAATGATGGGAGCATTTTGATCACAACTCCAATCCTTTTGCTTGTACTAAAATATTTAGGTTTAAAAAAACATCAAAAAGCCCCATATTTATTAAGCGGTGTTTTAATAGCCACAGCCTCTAGCGCACCGATTGGCGTAAGTAATATTGTTAATTTAATTTCTCTCAAAATCATTGGAATGGATCTATATCTTCACACTGCCATGATGTTTGTCCCTAGTATGATGGGACTCATTTTTATGACTTGTCTACTGTTTATGTTCTTTTATAAACGTCTTCCCAAGAGCCTTCCAGATATACCGAGCCATTTTCAGTCTCTGCGGCATAGAAGGTACCATCCTCTTCATTCGCCATCAGCTCCTTTACCAGAACGAAATCAAACAAAAATCATGTTGTTTGTGCTTGCATTTGTTTTTCTCGTCAGAATGAGTCTATTTGCAGCATCATATACCGGTATTTCTGTTCCTCTAGTCGCTGTCATCGGATCTTTTATCCTGTTGAGCTGGAGATGGATTTATTTCAAAACCTCCCCAAGAGACTTGTTATATAAATCGCCTTGGCACATTTTTATATTCGCTTTTACTATGTATGTCTTAATTTATGGTCTGCATAATATTGGATTCACTGAGTTACTTGTGAATTATTTTGAACCTGTGGTTTCTGGAAGCCTCGCCCATGCAACTTTTGCATCAGGTATCTCTACTTCTGTTTTTTCTAATCTCTTTAACAATCATCCAGCGTTAATGATCAGTACTTTTACCTTAACTGAAATGACCCTGAATCCTTCAACAACAAAAATCATCTACTTGGCAAATATTATCGGCAGTGATATCGGTTCATTATTATTACCTATGGGAACCTTAGCAACGCTTATTTGGATGCATATATTAAAACAGCATGATGAAAGTATTTCATGGGGCGAATATATAAAAACGACCATTATCATCATTCCGCTGACTGTTCTTTTTACGTTAACATGTTTATATTTTTGGATCAGTTGGTTATTTCTTTAGCACAGTATGAAACGAAAAACTGCCTTCTGCTATTCAAGAGGGCAGTTTTGCATACACTAGGGAAGATGCATTGTCTTTAGATGATTTAACTTCCAAATGATTGGCTCTCCATTTGCGTTAATAAGCTCAATGATATTATTAGAGACATCCTTTAATAGACCAACTTTTTCTGGCACCTCTCCCATATCAAATATGACCAATTCACCAATATTTTTTTTGATCTGCTCCTCAAAATTACGCACAAGAGGAACTTTGGAAGGCACGACAGGCAATTGTGAGTTGTCAAGAGTGTACGGTGTTTGTTCAGTTGAATAAGGGGTAAACCATTTTAAATGATGCATAGATATAAAAAGTATTTTAAATACAGGTGAGAAAAATACAATATAATCGTTTAAAACATTTGTAACATACCCATGGATCGATCGACCCCCAGTTACATAAACTTCAATAAACTGGCCTTTGACCTTGTTTAATGTATTTCTATATGAAAAAGCTTGAGTTTCTGCCTCTATCATTGGATCTTCCGGATTGATAAAAAATGGCTTCTCAGTACTGGTCACTATTTTCGCCTTTTTCATTTGATGAAGATGCAACAAGGGAATATAAAGATAATTGCAGCCATCAAAAATAACAAAAATATCCTGTCCGATATCTATAAGGGTGCCGACAAACCTTGTATCTCCTGAAATGACAACCTCAACATCTGCGTTAAGGAATTGATTCAAACCTTTCACGATTCTCCTCCTTTAACTGAAAAAGGGCATCACTTAATCTGATGCTCCTCCATTATCTATTAATATTTACGTTTCCAGTGATAGTCTATCGTTCTGACAATCGTTTCATAGCTATAATCTTCCTTTTGTTTTCCTGAACTTTTTAAGGAACTTGAATAGCCTGATGATCTTGATGATTGATAATCTGATGATCTTGGCGATCGTTTAGATGATTTTGATGAACTCTTTGAACCTGATGAGCTGTAAGATTTTGATGATTGATGATCTGAAGATTTTGATGATCGTTTAGATGATTTTGATGAACTCTTTGAACCTGATGAGCTGTAAGATTTTGATGACTGATAATCTGAAGATTTTAGTGATCGTTTAGATGATCTTGATGAACTTGATGAGCTATATGGCTTTGAAGAAATTAACGAACTGCTGTACACTTCTTCTTTTTGATCTGTATCATCGCTGTCTTCCTGATTTTGATGCTCATTCTTTTCATCCTCTTTTTTGTACGACCCTTTTGGGCCTAAGCTGATGCTTTTTATGTGAAAAGGATAGATGCGAAGCACCTCTTGATTTTTCACTATAGTATAATGGCCGTCGGCATTATCTACAAGGATACCTTCAATGGCTTCCGGACCTCCACGATTAATTGAAACCCATTTATGAGTCAGACTCTTAAAAACCTCGCTTAAATAATCAGCTTCCAAGACACCTGATGGCGTCTGTCCTTCTATTTTCAAATCGGGCTCATGTTTACTTATACTCTTTATGTGATGGATATTAAAATACACTACCCCATCCTCATTTGTGTTTAACGCAGCGTAATCATCTCCCAGCCAGACCAACCTTCCTTTTTTAGATTCCGGACCCCCTTGATTAAATTGAACTGATTGGTTCATTAATTGTCCGATTAAGCTATGAAAATCGTCAGCGTCGGGCATTTCCCCAGTCTCAATTGTTGTGGTGCTATTATTGGTATCCTCAGTAATACTTTTCACATGATCCAACTGATAATAAATTATTTTTTTTTCAGCTTGTAAAGCAATATAATCTGATTTTACAGCAGTTAATTTTCCTTTTTTAGATTCCGGACCTCCACGATATACAGTAACAATTTTATCTTTCATTGAATGCAAAAAGTTATAATAAGATATTTCATCATTTGAATGATACTTCATTCTCCTCTTGCTCATTCAAGTTCCTCCTAGTCACTTATACATAGATGATAAACATATTGCATATATACGTGTCACGTTTATTTGTTGAACTAATTCAATAGCCTAATTGTCGCTTTTTCAGCAGAATACCTATTTTCACACATTCATAAAATACTTAAATTATTTTTGAGGTATTGTGAACGGTTTTTAATATACTCACAAATCACATCCGGCTCACGGTCAAAACGCTCAACATCATTCTTTTTATATGGGTCCATTAAGATAAAAGGCCTAATCCGCTCATACATCGCCATTATTTTCGGTTCCATATATTCTATCGTAAAAAGAGATTGGAGCGTTTTTTCTAACAGGCGCTTGTAGGACTTGCGAAACTCGGATTCATCCAATATCCGGGCGGTTAGTGTATTAAATCCTTGAATTCTTACATAATCGGCAGCCATCCGCTCTCCATGGATATCCCTGCCCCAGGTCGCATCATAATCCCAAGGAATCACCTCAAATAATCCGGTTTCCCCGCTTCTGTATAATGCGTAGTTGTGGACAAACCCGTCATAGTTCGAGGTGAATACAATACCGGCAAGCCAGCGCAAATACTTATCGACATCCACGTGTTTTGTCACTTCTGACTTAAACTGAGCTTTAGGGACAGTATTAATTTTAAAAATCATATCCTGTAAATAAAAATCATCTTCCACAGTCCCTGTCTTCTTTTCATATCCAAGCTCCAGCGACGTCTTCGTTTCCTTTTCCAAATCGCTCATCAGAGAAAAGTTAGCATCATCATCCACCGCGTAAAAAATCGCGCCATCAGCCAGCTTCCTTTTCGCCAAATAATATTCATCTACGGATTCAAGTTCAAGATAAACCCCTTCATTCTTCCCATTCACCTTTACAAACACAAACTCTGCCTTTGGAGACAGTGTCCCTAGCTCCGAGAAAAAATCCAGAGACAATTTGTTTCTCATCAAGGAAGGGTCTTTATACTCCGCATTTAAGTGAATCTCTCGCGCGCCGCGGAATGTTTTCGGCTGATAAAAGGAAATATGGTATGACTTCTTTTTGAAGTCTCTGATATGTGATCCCCGATAAGCGATATCGATATCCAGCCTTTTTTGATTTACCTTCATCACAGCTGGCACCGGATCATCGTCCCATATATCCTTTTTTAATTCACGCAAATCCTTTGGATGAACAAACAGCTGATAAAGCGGTAAATTGGATTGATTCTTCATCCATAATCCTCCTTACAAATTTTAGGCTTTTATTTTTATAAGATCTCAGCGGAACACTTATACACTTTTTAAAACCGCGCGTACTATGAGGGTAGTAAGGATCTTCATCCTTAACATCATTTTTAAAAGGAGGATTTCAAATTGGGCCACTATTCCCATTCTGACATCAAAGAAGCGGTGAAATCCGCAAAAAAAGAAGGTTTAAAGGATTATTTATACCAAGAGCCTCATGGAAAAAAACGCAGTCATAAAAAGTCGCACCGCACTCACAAAAAATCTCGCAGCCATAAAAAATCATACTGCTCTCACAAAAAATCTCGCAGTCACAAAAAATCTCGCAGCTTCAAAAGATCGTTCTGCTCTCACAAAAGATCCCGCAGCCACAAAAAATCATTCTGTTCTCACAAAAGATCTCGCAGCCACAAAAAATCATTCTGTTCTCACAAAAGATCCCGCAGCCATAAAAGATCTCGCAGCCACAAAAGATCTCGCAGCTTTAAAAAGTCATGTCGTACACACAAAAGATCTCGCAGCTTTAAAAAGTCATGTCGCACTCACAAAAGATCTCGCAGCTTTAAAAAATCATGCCGCACTCACAAAAAATCATATCGTTCCCATAAGAAACACTACAAAAAACACGATGATTATGACAGCAAAAAAGAATACTGGAAAGACGGCAATTGCTGGGTAGTCAAAAAGAAATACAAATAATCTAAGTTTTCATTGTTTCAATAGGCTGCCGGCGGAGGTACGGAAGCCTATTTTTTTATTTGCCCTGTATTAGATATATGTCATGACATAACATATGCAACCCGCATCATTTGGTTTCCTTTAAACCATTTCGTTATAATCAAGGTATCCTAACGATAAAGGCGGTTGTTGCTATGTACATATTTCAAGCTGATCAGCTTAGTGCCAAAGACACATACAAGCTATTGTCAGGTACCGTTATTCCCCGCCCCATTGCATTTGTGACAACACTTTCTTCAGGAGGAGCGGTAAATGCCGCGCCTTTCAGTTTTTATAACGTCGTCAGCTCAGATCCTCCGCTTCTCAGTATTTCTGTTAACAGGACGGAAGGACGCCAAAAAGATACAGCACGAAACGCAGTGGAGAACGGAGAATTTGTCGTTCATGTCAGTGATGAAGCCATCATTGAAGATATCAATGAAACAGCTGCAAGCTTAAGGCCGGATGAAAGCGAGCTTACACGCACCTCGCTTCATCCTGTTGAAAGCAAAGCTGTTTCAGTTCCCGGCATTAAGGAAGCCCGCGTTCGCTTTGAGTGCAAATTAGAGCGGCATATTACCTTTGACAATGATCAAGGCATCACTACAGCAGATCTGCTCATCGGAAGAGTTGTCTGCTTCCACCTAGATGAAAAGGTGTATGATGCAGAAAAGGGATATATTTTAACGGATGAATTAAAGCCTGCCTCACGATTGGCGGGAAATCACTATGCCAAGCTGGGGGAAGAATTCACACTGATTCGTCCCAGCTGAAGAGAAGGACTATTTAAATAGAAGAAACTAGTCAAAAAGACCTTATGATTACAAAATATCGCCTGTAAATAACTGAAAAAATATCAAAAAAAAGAACACCCAGAGCAAGCTCGGGGTGTTCTTTTATGAAACGTTTTTCCTTTTTCTTCGTATAAAGGTAGATGAGGAGGAATTGGAATGACAAACTTTTGGATTTTAATGCTGATCGCTATTACCATCAGTCTCGCCTCTCAATTTTTTATAAAGAAAAAATACGGTATTGATAAATCCGGCTGGCGATATAAGCATGTCAGCAATACACACAAATGGATCGAAATCACTTTACTTATTTTGTTTGTGTTTTCACTCTCCTTTTTTCCAGTTGAATATTTGCTTCTTTTATTTTTTATTGTGATTGACTCAATACGAATTTTTATGGAGTGGCATTATAGACCTAAAGATAAACAGTATATGTACCACATTGTAGAGGTCTCCCTTATGTTTATGCTTTTGATTTATATTTGTACCCTATAGTTATTTAAATCCCCACAGCCGCTCCGTCTCCCCGAGGATCGGCTCCGCCTTGGAGAAAGCCTTCTTCATCAACTTTGATTGCAGCCGCTTGTCCCATCAGCGGATCATAGTCACCGACAACCTCCACGAGATGCCCGCTGTCTTTCAGTTTTTGGATTGTTTTGTCTGTGAATCTGCCCTCGACTCTGAGACCTTCGTATTCCTCTCCCCACGTTCTGCCCCATACCCAGCGCGGTTCGCTGATTGCCTGCTGTGGATGCATTCCGTAGTCCAGCATTCGGGTAATGATGGCCGTCTGGGTCTGCGGCTGGCCTTCGCCGCCTTGTGTGCCGTACAGAATTTTTGGCTTTCCGCCTTTACAGACCATAGCCGGCATCAACGTATGGAAGGTGCGCTTTCTCGGTTCAAGCGTGTTGACATGATTTTCATCCAGTGAGAAAAATGATCCGCGGTTTTGCAGTAATATGCCTGTATCACCGGCAGTGACTGCCGAGCCAAATTCAAAGTACAGGCTTTGAATGAATGACACTGCGTTGCCATCCGCATCGATTACGGCCGCATATGCCGTATCACTTCCCACCGGCCTGCTTTCTGCCGGTATTGCGAGATAGCCGATTTCTTCTGCCAATTGTTTTGCATAACGTTTGTCCAAAAGCCTTTCAAGCGGAATGTCTGCAAACGCCGGATCAGTCAGGACGGCATCCCGATCTAGAAAACTCTTTTTCAATGCCTCCACAAGCACGTGATAATACTCAAATGAACCGTGTTCGATTTGGGTGAAATCATAGTTTTCCAAAATGTTCAGTGTTAATAAACCGGTAAATCCCTGAGAATTCGGCGGCGCCTGATACACACTGTATCCTCGATAATCACTTGATACAGGCACTGCCCACTCACCCCGATGCGCTTTAAAATCATCGATTGTCATGTAACTGCCGTTATTCTGTAAATGTGAGACAATCCGCTGAGCGAGATCTCCTTCATAAAATGCGCTTCTTCCTTTTTCAGCAATCAAGTTCAGACTGTCTGCAAGCTCTTTTTGCACAAACCGCTCTCCCGGGACAGGTGCTTTGCCCCTTCTTGTGAAGATGTCAGCCGTGTAAGGCGTGGAAGCCAGCAATTCAATATTCTTTTCTGTGTGACGACACTGATCTGCTGATACAGGAAACCCATTTTGGGCATAATCGCGTGCGGGCTCCAATACATCTGCAAGAGACAGACGCCCGTACTCCTTCAGGACCGCATCCCAGCTATCAACCATTCCCGGCACGGTAATGGCACTGTCAATTCCCCGCAGCGGAATCGCGCTTTTTCCCTTATATACATCTCTCGTTACGTTTTTTCCTGAACGGCCGCTGCCATTGTAGACTTTTACTGCCTTTGTTTCCTGGTGAAAAGTCAGCCAAAAGGAATCCCCGCCAAGTCCGGTCATATGCGGGTACACAACCGCAAGACAAGCACTCACCGCAACAGCGGCGTCAAACGCGTTGCCTCCCTTATCCAGTATGCGGTTTCCGGCTTGAGAAGCGAGGTAATGCGGACTGACGACCATTTGCTTTGTACCGATGACAGATTTGTTCATCATAAGTCCCCTTTTTTAAGAAATTTTCTTCAGTATAGGGAGCCTGATTTTTCAGATCTACTGATCCGGCAGAAAAACTGACGAACTTTCTTCTTTTCGCAAAAAATAAGATATTTTTGCATTCATTTCGAAAACAAATGAAAAATCATTATTTCGATACGTAAGTTTTATGATAAAATGATTGCTAAAAGGCTACGAAAGCAGGTGGAGCAATTGAGTCATGAATATCAAATCCCCAACCTTGTACTTGATGAGACTGATAAACAAATTCTCACGATTTTGCATGAAGAAGGCAGAATTTCTTATACGGATCTTGGCAAAAGAGTCGATTTGTCACGGGTCGCCGTGCAGGCCCGTATCAACCAATTAATTGAAGCCGGTGTTATTGAAAAATTCACCGCTGTCATCAATCCCGCTAAAATCGGCATTCATGTTTCCGTGTTTTTCAATGTCGAGGTAGAACCGCAATTTTTAGAAGAGGTCGCTCTTAAGCTTGAGGAAGAGCCTGCGGTCACCAGCCTTTATCACATGACAGGCCCGAGCAAGCTGCATATGCATGGGATCTTTGCCAACGATCAAGAAATGGAAGAATTTTTAACAAAACGGCTGTATCCATTGCGAGGCGTCGTCAGTGTTGATTGCCAGATGCTGATCAAACGATACAAAAGCCGTATGGGAATGAAGCTGTAAAGGAGAGAAACGAATGAAAAACCATCCTTATCGGGATATGACGGCCGCAATGATTCGCACCGGCATATTAGGTTTCGGCGGCGGACCTTCCGTGATTCCGCTGATCCGCCATGAAGCGGTCAATAAATATAAATGGATTGACGATGATGAATTCGGAGAAATATTAGCAATCGCTAATGCGCTTCCCGGACCGATTGCCACCAAAATGGCTGCTTATCTGGGCTTTAAGCTAAAAGGCACATTAGGTGCAATTGTGGCGACCCTCGCCCACATTCTGCCTACATGTCTTGCGATGGTGGGCTTGTTTGCGGCTGTAAATGTGTTAAGCCATTCAGCAATTGTTGCAGGTATGATTGGTGCCGTCACGCCGGTAATTGCGGTCATGCTCGGAATCATGGCGTACGAGTTTGGCCAAAAAGCGCTTAAAGGTTTCGGCTGGGTCACCGGCATCCTGTTTTTTATCATCGCTTTTATCGGCCTGCAAACTTTACAGATTAATCCCGGCCTTGTCATTATCCTTTTCTTAGCGTACGGGGCGTTTCATTTTAAACTGAAAAACAAAATCACAAATAAACATTCAAAAGATAAAGGAATGTCAGCCTCATGATATCGATCTATTTATTTATGGCGTTTTTTATCGCAAACCTACTGGGATATGGCGGCGGACCTGCGTCTATCCCGCTAATGTTTGAAGAAGTCGTAAACAGATACAGCTGGCTCTCAAACGATCAATTCTCAAATATGCTCGCACTTGCGAACGCATTGCCGGGCCCGATCGCCACGAAAATCGCTGCGTATGTCGGCTACAGCGCAGGCGGGTGGCCCGGCTTCCTAATTGCCCTGATCGCAACCGTCGTACCGTCGGCGCTCGCATTGATCGTCCTGCTGCGCATCATCCAGCGCTTCCGCCAATCACCTGTCATCAAAGGCATGACGCTGTCCGTCCAGCCTGTCATCGCGGTCATGATGCTCATTCTTACCTGGCAAATCGGCGCAGACGGCATCAAAGCGATCGGCTGGGTCCAATCGATCGTGATTGCGGGAATTTCGCTCCTTGCCATGACAAAATTCAAAATGCATCCGGCATTTTTGATTATCGCGGCGTTTTTATATGGGGGCCTTGTGATCCCTCATTTATAGAAAAAAGCACCTTGACAGGTGCTTTTTTTATTTTGGCCCAGAAATGCCGTTTGATATGACAGCTGTTTCTTCTCCTGCGTCACTCTTGATGATGTGCTTGACTTGCAGCGTGGTTCCTGCCATTCTTACATATTGCTTCAACTGGGACGAATTGGTTTCAACTTGTATCCAAACAGGAGGCTGGACCTTCCAAAATAAAAAGAATGCAAGAATCAGCATGCCAGCAACGACCGACAGCAAAAACTTCATATCGCATCGCTTCTTTTCAGTAAGCGGCTCGCAGCGGATAGCGCCTGATGATCACGAAGAATATCGCCTGGACGATTGCCTTCTCCCAGCACATAGCCTTTAAAGGGCATTCCCATAAAATGAAAAATATGTTCGAATTGCTGAATCAGCGGCAGCCCTTTTATTTTTGGATTGTCTCCGCCCACTGCTATTACATATGCCTGTTTCACTGACATTTGCTGTTTAAAATCAGGAAATCTCGGATCTCTCAATGTCTGTGACCAGCGATCAATAAACAGCTTTAATGTCCCTGACATGCCAAACCAATAAATTGGGGTGGCGAATACAAGAATATGGCACTGCAATATCCGTTCAATGATAGAATCGTAGTCATCTTGAACAGGACGAAAGCCGCCTTGGGCGTGACGCAGATCTTCAATTGGCCGAATTCGATATTTCTGCAAATAAATGTGCTCCGCATCGAATCCTTGAACAGCCTTCTCCGCAAGAACATCCGTATTTCCGCCAGACCGAGTTCCGCCGTTAATAACCGCAATTTTCATGATGCATCTGCTCCTTTGTTTACGAATGATTTTCTTCATCTTATAATGGATTCATCAATCAATACAGATGATTATTTCGATTAATCCAATCGCTAAAACCGATTTAGAAAGGAAGAGAACAAGTGGAATTGAAGCAGCTGATCACCTTTATTACGGCGGCAGAACATGTAAACTTCACCCTAACCGCCAAAATGCTTAATTATGCACAATCAAGCGTTACCTCTCAGATCAAATCACTTGAAGAAGAAATTGGGACGCCTTTATTTGAACGGCTCGGCAAGCGGCTTATCTTGACAGAAGCAGGAAAAACGTTCAAATCTTATGCACAGAAGATCATTGCGTTAACAGAAGAAGCGAAAATGGCCGCAAATCAAGTAAGAGAAACAACCGGAACCTTAAAAATCGGGGCGACGGAAAGCCAGTGCACATACCGTCTGCCCCCTATCATAAAAGAATTTAAACAGGCTTTTCCCCAAGTAAAGCTCATATTCAAACCATATATCTCCAATGAACAAGCGAAAGAACAGCTCTTACAGGGCCAGCTTGATATCACCTTCATCTTGGATGTAAACCGGATGGAAGACGCACTGCACGTTGAATCTTTGATTCAGGATGAGATCAAAATGGTGGCTGCTAATGACCATCCTTTTCCTGCGGATTTACCAGTAACATTGAAGGATCTTCAAAACGAAACTCTTCTGCTGACAGAGGACGGCTGCTCGTACCGCACGCTCTTTGAGAACAATTTGCATGACTCCGGTGTCTATCCTAACAAATTGGAATTCGTCAGCATAGAAGCCATCAAACAATGCGTAATGGCCGGACTTGGGATTGGAATCTTGCCTGAAATGACAGTAAAAGATGATATTGCAGCAGGCCGGATGAAAGAACTCAATTGGCAGAGCGATTGCCCCGTTTTCACTCAATTAGCATGGCATAAGGACAAGTGGATGTCTGCGCCATTAAAGGCTTTTATCGATTTGACACGGAAAACATGCAAATAAACCTCTCCACAAGGACGACAAGGTTTTTGAGACCAGAAAAGCACACACATACAAAAAAACACTTGATGACTTAGAGCACCAAGTGTTACACGTGATTTTTCTGATAAAACGTTCGCAAAACATGCGTCTCAAGGTCAGCCAGGCGGACAGGGATCGGCAGCCTGCTTTCTTGATTGATCAAGCTCATCGTGATCTGATAGCTGCTGTCTAAATCAATATAATTACCGCAAGACAAGAAAATAGGCTTCACGTCCCGCCGCGTTCGCAGCGCCCGTCCATATACCTCGCCGTCAATGATAATATCGGTATATGCGCCTACTTCATTTTCAGGCGTCACGAAATCGCAGCCTTTGATTTTGAGATAGGTTTTCGCTATCCCAATCGTCGGCTTACCCAGAAAAAAAAGCCGCATGGGTGGCAACGCCCATATGGTTGTAATGCAAATATCCGTTGCCATCAAACAAGAAGACATCCGGCTCCGTCTCCAGCTTTTTCGCCGCCTCGATGATCAAAGGCAGCTCGCGAAACGCAAGAAAACCGGAAACATACGGCACGCTGATTCTCCCCATGCTGTGCACTTTTTCAATGACTTCTTTTGTATCAGCGTCAATCACGATAATACAGCACACCCCATACGGTTCTCCATCCTGCTCCCAATAGGCCAGGTCAACGCCTGCGCAGGTGTTGATGGAGTTGGGATGGATCGTGTGGGATAGGTTGATACGATTTCTAAGGGATTGTTGTGTTTGAACAAAATCCGATTCATCTTTTAGATGAAAATCGTGAATTTGATGTATTTCCATTTTACTTGTTTCCCTCTCTTCGCGCTCAATTGTCCTGCATGTCGAATCTAGCAATGACACCAAATTATATCATTGAAAAAAGCAGATAGTATAATCTGCTTTTTTATTAATATCCATTTTTCATTTCTTTCATAAAAATATAATCCAATTGTTTAATTAATTCTTTAAGTTCAGTACACATAATATCCTCTAAAGGATTTTCCCAATCTTCGTTTTTTATCAGTTCAATCCCATAGCTTCCGGCTGGATCACCTTCTGGGTACCACCCTACGTCAAGCAGCAAATTTTTTGTCTTATGAGAAATCTGCAGGAGATCTTGATTAAAGTCAAATAACCAAGCATCATCATTTGCCTCTAGCGTCTTAGGATCAGTATCTTTTAATGTAATATAATCAACAGTCCAACCAGCCGGTATCTTTAGCCTTAAAAAATTGGGAATCTGTTGGCTTAGTGGCTGCAAACCCTCTAAAACCCCGCTTCCCACACTCCAGATTTGATATTCTAACTCTTCTAATAATTGTTCTATCTCATCAAAAGATTCATCTTCATAAATCTTATCTGTATGTAAACCAGCTACTTTGATATGGTATTGATTATTTTCATAACTTACCTTAATAAAGGCCTTACGTTTTTCATTTTGTAGTATTAGTAATTCACATTTTTCTTGCATTCTTTTTTCTGAACATAAATTGTTCAGTACTACAGACCAGCCATTACAGATTTTTAATGGCTGCAGTTGAGAAATATGGTCTCTTTCCATCCCGCTTCTCCTTGCACTCCATATTGTTATACTATCTATAAAAAAACATGCCGATGACAACAAGGCAAGTTTTTAACTATAGCAATTCTAATACATCAGTAAACAAGGCATCTCCTAATGTTAATCTCCTGTTGAAAGGCTGTATATGCGGCAATTCACTCCACTCATACACAGTATCGTAGTAATCATATAAATAACTGAGTTCAATAAACCCTTTCTCTTGCATTATTTTATTAATATAGTTCGTTCTCTGAATGAATTCTAAAGATTCAGCGGTGCCTACAATATCATAAACGCCATCGATTAAATCGTGTCTTAGGAATAACTATAATCTAATACATAAACAGGAACCAATTTAGATACTTTCATATTGATTTGCTGTTCTAAATGAAATCCATTTTCCCCAGAAAGATCTTGCAAGTGGATATTGATTTCTCCTGAAGGATTGTTTAAATCTCTAACTTCAATTTTTTTCAAACCTTTTATTTGATTAAATTCATCAGGTACTTTTATTTTCTCTGCGCATTTGTTCTTGTACCATTCGTCTAATTCCCTATTCACAAATAGACGATGAAGCACTTCACCGATTTCAGGATATTCATTAATAAATCTGATTCCATGTTCCATAAATAGTAACCATTCCATCCTTTAATCAAGAAAATCTAAACTTCATTCCACCAAGTAGTTGTTACTTGTTTTAAATGATATTCAATATATAAAATCACTTTTTTATAGTCATCTGATGAAAATTCTTTAATAGGATCTTCCCAATCATTATCTTTGACTAGTAAAACCAGATAATTACCTTCAGGAGAAATGTCAGGAACCCAGCCTAAATCAAGCGTTATTGAGGATTGTTCATGATAAAGCTGCAACAAACTGTCTGTGAACATAAACCAGGAATCATCATTCGGTTCTAAAGTTCTTGGATCTATTTCAACAAAATGATTATAATTTACTTTCCAACCTTGTGTTATTCTTAAGGGATGTATATTAGCTTTTGGAACATCTAATTTAATATGTTTTCTTACCATGAGAACCTCTGTCAGTAACTATTAATTTCCTAAACTTTATTTTTTATAAGGTTCAATGCTATAAATTCCGGTTCAATCTCCTGGGTGCACCCCAATTAAATACACTAATTATTCATCTTTAGGGGGTATAAAAGCGACTAATTGACCTTCAGGATATATACCTTTCCATCCACAAGGCCATCCGCCTGATTTATACACTTGAAACATTTTCTCAAAAAGATTGTCTTTATTACCGTTTACTAGACGATTTATTGCACATTTATACAGATCTGACTCTACTTCTTCAGCAATATCCCAAAAATCCATAGGAATGAAATCTTCAGAATAGTTATCATCAGAATTGAAAATATTCGACAATTCTTCATCTAATGTTTTTAAGTGCTCATCATTTAAAATTATACCCAACAACTGTCCGCTTTCATTTGATTTTACATCTTGCCAAACTACTTCAACTTCATCAGTATCTTGAGACCATGCTAATTGTTGCGCTATCTCAAAATCTTCTATAAGTGTAATATCAGACAAATTCCGATTATTATTCTTAAATAATTCTCCGTGTTTAATAAAGTCAATTACCTCTTTCACTAAATCACTATATTTACCGTAACTACTCATTTATTTAACCACCTTTCCCATAATTCCTCTGTAGCCCCCCCACCTCTTTGCCAAATAGGGAGCTTTTTGTTTTGACCCCTTTTATAAAATTTTTCTACATTTTTGATTTTCGATTTATAAAGAGGTATTCCTTTTTCTACCCCTAATTTTAGTTTTTGCTGTAATTCATAGACTTGTTGTTCTAAAATTTCAACACTTTCATTAATGTCCATTTTATTTAACTGTTTTTTTACAACATTATTATAAACACTATGATAACCTCTATGTCTAGACAAAGTACTTATTGCCTCTGCAGGGATTGGTAAGAAAATACCGTTCGATGCATGATTTGTTTCCATTCCAATTTTTTTAATTATAGGATGGTTATATAGTTCTCCAGGAATAATATGTTGGGCTTGGTATCCAGTCCATTTTGATGACCGCGGTAATCCCATAGATTCTAACAAGTTTTTCCCAAGTTCAGTTGAATCACTTTTTGTTGTATGACCCGGTCGTCCCGGTATTTTCCTCTTCTGCTCTATCATCGGACCCTTAGTGCCTTTACCACTACTAACCATCTTCACAACCCCAAGATCTTTCACAGCTTTCGTTTTCACATCAGCGTGAACAATTGGGAAAGTTGTCCCATCCGGTGTGACAGTCTTGTGGACACGAATTTTTACATTCGTCGGCACTTTGAATTCTTTTACTTGATCTAGAATCTTTCTCCCTTTTTCAACTTTTGCTACTTGTGGCGATTTAGCAAGCGGGATGCCTTTATCAATGTGTTTCGCCAATGCACCGGCACCAACCAGACTCAATGCCGCTTCGAGCGCCCCTTGCTTCCGCTTCTCCTCAGACACTTTGTTTCCAAACATATCTCGTCCTGTGACGGCTTCTGAGAATCCGTTTGACGCAACAAGGCCGTATGCGCCCATTTCTGTCATTTTGAGAATGTCTAAGGATTTGCCTGTTTTGTAGGCATCTAAAGCGTGTTCAGCTGCGATAGCTGCTTTTCCGGTTTTGTAGATGGCTTTTCCGCCTTTGAAGGCGCGGCCTGCCCAGCCGACGACTGGTATAAATCCGGCTGCGGCCATAGCTCCTGCTGTCACACGTTCTGCGGTGGAGAGTTTTTCTCCGGTAACCGGATCAACGCCTTCAGTTGCTCTTTTATAATCATAATAGCCAGTGACTTCTCCAGTAAAGTTGCAAACTCCATCCCATGTTTTTTCGTACCACGGTTTGTTTGCTTCTTCCTCGGCTTTTTCCTGGAGCCGTCTTGCTTCTGCTTGCTGGGTTTTTGCATCGATATAGGTTGTTCCTTGATTTTCTACTTCAATGACGCTTTTGTAGACTTCATTGCTGTGGAAGGCTTTTTTGTCATAGTACATAGGAGAAGCGCTCTTCCCGTTGCTGGTGGCCTGCATGAGAACGGAATATTTGGTGAGCACTGCGTTGTCCAGAGATTCTAAATTTTGATATTCAGTGGTCAGGGATTCATCAAGCTTATCGACAGCTGTGATCGTGTCACGTCTGATTTTTTGGGCATCGCCCATCTTATCTGCATAGTCGTCAAGCGTATACATGTCGAGATCAATAATATCGCTGATGCCTGACAAAATAGAATCGATTTCTTCTTTATGAGCGGAGACTATCTCTGAGGCTTTCAGGTCTCCATTGGGCAGCTCATGATCCAAAAAAGAAGTTTCCACATATGAATCATTCAGTTCTTGATCTTTAATATCTCCTGAAATGCCATTTAAAAACGCAATTTGAGCAGAGACAAGCGTCAGCCAGCTGTCTACGATTTCCGCCTGCCCCTGAAAAAAATCTTTAATATTATCCGCGCCTTTGCCTTTAAAATTATCGCCTAAATCTGCAACTCCCTGAAACGCTTTTTTCAGCGTATTCAGCTGCTCCTCAAGCGTCTCATATTGCTTTTTTCTGCTCTTCGCTTCTTCGATTAAAGATTTAGATTCAAATACTTTGCTCATCGCACTGCCCTTTCTGTTCTATTTTACCGCTATCGCCTCGTCCTGCTCTTTGAGTGAATCTACATTATCCTTTGTATCCTCGATATTTTTCTGTACCGCTTTTTTATAGTCTCCGAGCATGGTTTTGATGTTCTCCTCACGCTCATGATATTTTTTCGTATAATCGAGTTTGTTTTTTCCATTGGACCCCGCGGCGCCGATTGATACGTCAGCAAGCGCATCTTTGACAGACTCTAATGTTTTGATTACAGCATCGTATTTCAATTTAATTTCTGACATAAAAAAGATCACCACAATTTAATAGATTTAATTTGATTAACAGCATCCTCCAAGAATTCTTCACCCTTAGCAAGAGTATGACCAGCAAAATTCGCTAGCTTTAATTCTTTGTCATAGAAAAATTTCATAGATTCCAACTGAATAATCTCCATCTGAATCGAAGCCATATACTCGTTATATTTATCATTCACAATCTTGGATGCTTCCGATTTCGCCTCTTCTCTTCCCTTGTCGAAATCATCGGCTTTTGTTCCCGTCCAATGCTTGCCCAATTCCGGTTTCACAATTTCTTTGATTTCAGTGATTGCCTCTTCTTGCAGTGTGTCTATGTCCTTTTTTGCTTTTTTCAGCTTTTCGATCTTGTCTTCCACGTCGGAAATTTTTCCGTTGAGCGAACTTTTGATATCCGCCAGCATACTTTCATAACCCATCTGAATCACCTCTTAATACTCAAAAAGTCGTATGGAGGGGCTGATGAAGATAGACTTTTCCATACTTTATTTCCATATATTATATTTTAAAATAGCCAGAAGGCGGCTTAAATAGGGTAAATGGCTTAATTTAGGCATATAACGCTCTTGAAATGTAGGTATTTGATCTTGTTTTTGTTCGTTATACAGTTAATAAAAGCGTTTTATCAATTAGAAATACCTAATGTCATAGTTATAAAGGCACTTGAAAGAGGCAGATTTTGTTGGCCTGCCTCTTACCGTGCTGAGCTTATTGTTCATCAGGTCGACCACGTCTGATTTTGTCTTTGGCTTCTATTATTCCCCGCTTCTGACCCTTTGGATCAAAAGCTTGTATTAGCTGCAGTCCCAGTTATACAGAACGTTTGAAAAGTCTTTTTTCCTTAAATCGTCAGGTGTGATGAAAAAATTGGCGATGCCGACGTCTCCCCACATTGAATCGATATCATCGTCTGAATCAATTTGTAAAAGCATGATGGTGTGTTCTTTATATGCGTATTCCCGCGGATCATGCTGGGTAAAAGAAGCGTATCCGCCGATTTTATGGCCAAATCCGTTTTCAGCCAGTTCATTATAAATGTCTTCTTCATCCTCGCCGAACTGACCAAAGAACTCCATTGTTTCCATGCCCGTATACTGCTCAAATTGAAAATCTGTAGGCAGCACCCATTCCGAAGATTTCACAGGCTCGACTGCCGCTTCTGATAAAATCGGAAAATCACATTCGCCTGTGCCAATAAATGAAAAATCAGAAACAAGCTCGTCTTCGTTTTCTATGATATTTTCAAAATAGATCACTCTGAAATTCTTTTGTTCACATCGATCGTCAAAATTCAATCCATAGACGTCATCATGAACAGAAATGTAGAACTGCAGGATACCTGAAGAAGGGTAGCCGTCAAGCTGGGGAATGTGTGAGAAATTAATCTGTGCCAGAAGCTTCATCGGCTGTCCATTTTCATCAGTCGGGTATGTTTCATGCTTGGGGAAATAGGGATCACCGGCAATTTTGCTGTCATATCGTCCTGTTTTCCCTTTTCTCACATTCAGTTTCACGTATTCTTTCGCTGATTTCTCCAGCAAGTCGCGGTACGGTCTCATTTTTTCGGGCAGATGATTCATCAGATTCTCTCCTTTTCCGGCATCTCCAAGGTTTTATTTTCTGGTTTTCTTCGTTTCTTCTAATGTTTTTCAAACGATTGTTTAAAGAAGCCCTACTTCTGCATAATTTTCCAAACAATAGTTAAATAGTAGCAAATGTATTCAGCACCCCGCAATAGAGGAAAAAAAAAGACTGGTGCGCAACCAGCCTTTCTTTTTCCTCTATTGAATTGCACCTGACGGAACAACCGCCTTCCGACCGACAGAATAATACTCCACTCCTGAAGCCGCAGCTTCATCCAATGTGTAGCAGTTTCTGCCGTCAAATATGAGCGGCGATTCCATCAAATCCCGATAAGCCGCTAACGGAAATTGTTTAATGTCAGCCCAGTCGGTTAAAATCATGACGGCGTCAGAACCTTTGACAGCTTCCTCGATCGTCTCTTTATATTCAACAGCTTGCGGGAGAACATGCTTTGCATGACCAACTGCAATGGGATCGTAGGCTCTGATACGGGCGTCGAGCGCAGCGAGACGGTCTGCAATAACAATTGACGGCGCTTCCCTCATATCGTCCGTATTCGGTTTAAATGACAGGCCTAAAAGGGCAATCGTTTTTCCCGTCACCCCGCCGAGCCTGTTCAGCGCTTTATCAACCAGCATCGCCTGCTGATTGTTGTTGACTTTGATAACCGATTTCAGCAGTTCAAAATCATGCTCGACATTGCCGGCAATTTGCACGAGGGCGTTTGTGTCCTTTGGAAAACAAGAGCCGCCGTAGCCTATGCCCGCTTTTAAAAACTGGCTCCCGATCCGCTTATCCTGTCCCATCCCGTATGCGACTGCTTCAATATCGGCGCCGACCTTTTCACATATATTCGAAATTTCGTTTATAAAACTGATCTTAGTGGCCAGAAAAGCATTTGAGGCATATTTGATCATCTCGGCGCTTCTGATATCCGTTTGGTAAATCGGGATTTGAAACGGACGGAAGAGCTCCTCCAGCGTATTTGCTGTTTTCTCATCGGCCGTCCCGATCACGATCCTGTCACCATGAAAGGTGTCATAGATCGCCGACCCCTCACGCAAAAATTCCGGATTGGATGCGACCGAAATACTGACAGGCTCCGCTAGATGTTCAGTGATCAGTCCATTAATCAAATCGTTTGTCCCAACGGGCACTGTGCTTTTCGTTACCACGACTATATCTCGTTTGACATGCTTTGCGATGCGTTTGGCCGCATCTGTAATTTGCTCCAGATTGGCGTGCCCGTCGCTTTTCTGCGGTGTGCCGACCGCTATAAAAATGATGTCTGCCTGTGCCAAGCCTTTCTCATAGCTCGTTTCAAAGTTCAGCCGTCCATCAGCTGTATTTTTTCTCATCAGCTCTTCAAGACCTGGTTCAAATATGGGGGAAATGCCCTTTCTCATTTCATCAATCTTGTGAGCGTCAATATCAATGCAGGTTACATGATGTCCAATCTCAGAAAGAGAAACACCTGTCACAAGACCGACATAGCCTGTTCCGATGACTGTTATATTCATTGTTTCCCTCCAACAGTTAAATTGCTGCTTTGCAGCTTCCGTAATATCGTATGAGAACATCCTATCATGAATGCGAATGATCTCCCGCATAGCCTGTCGGGTACAGCCTGTACAGATTTCTGAAATGTGATTCAACCATACAATACACTATTATATCGCTCTCAAAAAGAAAGTGGTGAAATGAGAATCGGCTGTTAAAAAAGACCAAACAATTTTCTTCTTTTGACCGGTTGCGGAGGCTGTCTGAAGATGGTCTGATTCCGCAGGAGAAGCTCTGCATTTTCCGTCAGCATATAAGGAAGTTCCGAGCCGAATTCTTTCTCTAGAACATAAAGGGCCTCTTGAGTGTGAAAATTTCTCGTTTTCACATTATGGGCATCTGAGGCTACGAAATGGATCAAATTGGCTTCAACCAGCCGGAGAGAAAATGCTTTCAGCTGCTTGCCGAAGGTCCCCGTAAGACTTCCTGAAGTAATCTGAGATGCTGCTCCTTTTTCCACAAGATGATACAGCAAAGACGGGTTTTCGCGAATTTCCCTGTTGCGTTCAGGATGGGCGATAACCGGAATATATCCTTTCAGCTGCAAATCATAAAAAAGCTGCTCCGCATATCGGGGAACGTGATCAAACGGAAACTCAATCAAGATGTATTTTGTATCATTCAGCGAAAGCAGCTGCTGTTTGGCAAGGTCTTGTTCCACCTCGCCGTAGATTCTGATTTCCTGTCCCGGAAGCACATGTAAAGGAATGTCTTCTTTGATTAAACGTTTGTTTAACTGATTTGCTGTTTCTCTGACTGCGGCTGGCTCGTTTTTATACACACCGTTGTTATGATGAGGTGTCGCAATGATCGTCCGGATTCCCTGACGAACAGCGGCTCTTGCCATTTCTATGCTGTCGGCCGAATCACCTGCCCCGTCATCCAATGCGGGAAGAATGTGACAGTGAATATCGATCATGTCCTAGCCCCCTTTTTTCGCAAAAATAAATAACGGGCACGATGCACGTTATTTATTTTGCATGAAATTGTCCTTGTTTCCGTAATATCCGTATTCAGAGTGCTTCGAAAGCTTTTTGCCGTTCATAATCGCCCCAAGGAGCTTGCTTTTGCACGTTTCAAGCGCCTCTTTCGCTTTTGCGGCTTGTTCTTTTTCTGTTTTCCCGCTTGAAATAACCAGAACAGAACCGTCTGCCACGTTGCCTAAAATCTGTGCATCTGCTACGGCAAGAATAGGCGGCGTATCAAAAATGACCATATCATATGCCGCACACGCTTCGTCTGCAAGCTCCTTCATCCACTTCGAGGAGAGAAGCTCGGCCGGGTTTGGCGGGATCGGGCCGCTCGTCAGCACGTCAAGATGTTTTTCATTCGATGCTTGTACAGCCTGCTCCATAGAGCTTTTCTTTAATAAAACAGATGTTAAGCCAACCGTATTTTCAAGAAAAAAAGCCGTATGTACTGTTGGTTTTCGCAAATCAGCATCAATCAGGAGCACTTTTTTTCCCTGTTGGGCGAATACGACAGCCAGGTTGGCGGCCGTTGTTGATTTTCCTTCCCCCGGACAAGCCGATGTAATCATGACTGATTTCATTTGCCGGTCCACTGAAGCAAATTCTATATTCGTGCGAATCGTCCGATATTGTTCAGAGTTCAAGGATTTCGGCTCTGTCATTGCAATGACATTTCTCCGCATCCGCGAGCCTCTGTTTTTTCTAAGCGCCAAAATGTCCACTCCCCGTTTTTTCAGATTGGAAACCCTGTAAGGTCTTAGCTGTTTTCTGCTCATTCGCAATGGTGGAAACTGTCCCTAAAACAGGTATGTCCAGCAAGGATTCGAGCTGCTCTTCCGATTTGATCGTATTATCCAAATGCTCAAGCAGGAAGGCCAGTCCGATGCTTCCCGCCAATCCGGCCGCAAACGCGATGGCAATGTTTAGTAGCGGCTTTGGCGATACAGGGGACGGATGTTCTGAAACCTCGGCTTTTGACAGAATGCTGACATTGTCAACATTCATAATGGATGTGATTTTGTCTTGAAAAACAGATGCTATAGTATTGGCAATATGAGCCGCTGTTTCCGCGTTTTCATCCCTGACTGATATGTTGACCACTTGGGAGTCCTGTTCGCTGGATACGGTAATTTTGTCATTCAGTTCTTGGGATGTCATCGACAGGCCCATTTCTTTAATGACTTCATCTAAGATGGCAGGGCTTTTAATGATGACATTGTACGTATTGATTAACTGAAGATTGGTTTGGACATCGTTAAATTGAACTTCTTTTCGTTCATTTTTCGATTGGTTGACCAGAATCTGAGTTGAATTTTCATAGATGGGTGTAAGTGCGAAGAAACTAATGAGTCCGCCGGCAGCAGTGGCAGCTGCGGTTACAATCATAATCAAAAGTATGCGTTTTGTTAACGTTGATAATATCTCTTTTAAGCTAGTAGATTCTCCCATGATACCTCCAAATCTCTTATAACATCCTTTTCCATTTACGATTATACAACGTTGAAACCGCATTTCTCCAGCTTTTCACGTGACATAATTCGACATTTTTTTACAAAACGAAATGTTACTCTTTTTTATGTAAGCGCTATATTTACTGTGTTGACAGCGCTGTCTCATTTTCTCTTATTCGTGCAGTCACGTAACCTCGCATAAAAAAATCCCGCTAAAGGCGTGCGGGATTTTTATGTTGCATATCCATTTTTAATATGAGAAATCAAATTTTCAAGCATTTCCTTCGTCGTCATCTCAGATGACTGCTCACCAATTTCATGTGCATGCATCAAAATTTTCAGAAACTCTTCTTGATTCAATTTCTTTTCACTCATCTTTTTTTCCTTTCAGCTTCCATTAAGTTGAAAACACGATTATTATATGATGCTGGTTATCAATTTGCAATCTCTAATACATCATTCGACACATCCCATTTTTTATGTCCTTTTTTAGGAAAAACTTTTTAAGGCCGATGTGTTGCGATATAATAGAGAAATTGGATCTTTTTATTACGTGACTCGGTTAGGAGCGATAATCATGCTTCAGAATATGATTTCCAAAGACGATGTGCTGGCATCTGCTGAACAGTTAAAAGAACTTCTTCCTTACAATGAGGAAAATGTTCAGCTGATCAAAAAAGCCCTTATTTTATATCGGCAGGATTCAGTCTATCGTTTACAAGCAGTGAGTCCGACGGAAGTTACGGCTTACGTGCAGGATGTTGTGCCTGTGCGGGTCACATTGAACTTGTTTGTCATAGTCAAAAGCGGCTGTTCATGTCCGTCCGGAAGAATCTGCCGCCATATGCTGGCTGTGTTTTTATATGTATATGCAATGTTCGAGCGAGTGGGTACTTTTACAGAGTATTGGCTGGAGAGGGAAAAGCTTGAGGAAAGCAAAGAGCTCGTCCGCCGCCAGTTTCAGGAAAAGGTGCTGCCTAATGAAGAATCGCTTTCAAGCTGGCTTGCTTTTTTTGATTCAGAGTTTTCTCTCTGGCAGGCACGTACGCCAGAAGGCAGCCAAAACATGCAGGGCCTCTATTACGGCTACCTGTCCGCATTAAAAAAACATACGCCGAACAAGCCGGAGCTGAAAAGCCTGTACCAAATTCATTCCGCGATTGCGGTTTGGCTTCGCATGTTCACATTGATTGAAGCGGGCAAGCTGAACCCCGAACAAGATTTTTATTCCCTCAATCCGTACGTTGAACAGCTGATGGATACAATCTACAGCTCTATTGATAAATTAAAAACATACGCGCTGTCTTTTGCGCTTGATCCGTTTTTGGATAAAACACCGGATGTTATCCGACATTTGCTGTTGAGAGAAGAAATTTTCCAATATGAACGCATCCGCGTCTTCGGTGAAATTTGGAGTGCGCTGCTTTCGCGTCCAAAATGGGTGACACGCGAACAGGAGATGTTGAAAAAAGAAGCAGGACGGCGTTTTTCTCCCGAATTGCAATTCGGGCGCCTGCATTTGGAATTCCTGCAAAAGAATGATGACGTTATTTTTGCGGAAGCGGATCAATTCCCGCCGGAAGCGCTCCCTTATACGTTCCAATGGCTGAGTGAAATGACTGCCAAGAAGGACTGGAAACGGCTTAAAACATGGTACCAGCAAATTGAGCCAATTGCGATGGGTTATACGAAGCTGGATAAGCCGTTTAAAGAGATTCGCGATGTGATCGGCGAGTTGTTCCTTCTGTTGAATGCCTATGTGCAGCAAACCAATGATCAAGCGCTGTTTGAGCGCTTTGCCGCGGGCTGTCTGCCGTATACGTTCACAGAATACAGCCATCATTTATATGAAAAAAAACGCTATGCCGAGTGGATTGAAATTCATAGCCTTGTCGGCTTTTCCATCAATGAAATGGATAAAATGATGCTCAAGGAAATTGCAGCGAGCGACCCTGAGGCGCTTATACCGGCTTACCATAGAGAAGTGGCTTTTTTCATTGATCAGAAGAACCGCAGCTCGTACAAGGAAGCCGCCCGGTATTTGAAAAAATTGCGCACTCTGTACAAAAAAGCGAAAAAGCAGAAGGTGTGGGAGCGGTATATTCAGCTGCTGAGCTCGCATTACAAGCGCCTGCGCGCGCTTCAAGAAGAACTGCAGAAAGGAAAGTTGATTGATGGCGAGTCTTAAAGAAATTCTCATCCACGTCGAACAAATGGAAGATGGGTCATTTACGCTCTCAGCCTTTGATGAAAATGAGCAGCCTCTTCCCTACAGCCATATGAAAAAGCATTTGTTCCAATGGCATGAATCCTCATTTTACGGAACCTTTCTAGAGGATGTCAGCTTCATCGGGACGACTGCTGTCCTGCTATCTCCATGGATGACTGTAGAGCTTCTCGGCAAAAACTCGTTCAACTCATTCAGCTCCGTGCAGCTTACAGAAGAAACAGAGCCGCTGATCGAGGCGGCATCGACCATCTATGAATTTATCGCGGACGGCGATTTTCTGCCTGACTATGACGCATGGACAAACGGTGTTTTTCGCTGGAAGGACCGCGATAATATACTGGAAGGCTTTACTGCGGAATGGTTTTCCGCTGCCGTACAGGATTACATCCAATACGACGATGACCTGCGGGAGAAATGGGAACATATCAAGGAGAAATCGCCTGCGGTTACGACATTCCGCGGCCATTTTCTTGATGAAGAGGATTTTCTGGAAGGCATTGGCTGGATTGACGATCAATCTCCATTTACTGTCGGCTTGCGCTTAAATGAACCGGACTTTGACGGAGACGAATGGAAGATCGAGATGTTTTTACGCGATAAAAAGAGCGGTGCTGTAGAATTCTTTGACGGACTGAAGAGCCTCAAAAAATCGTGGCAGGCGTACAGCGATAAAATCGCGCGTGAGCAGGACCGCTTTCACAGAACGGTTCCGTGGCTGTCGTTTGATTCCGGGACAACGCTGATCTCGGAGGAAGAAGCCTGGATCTTCCTGTCAGAAGCAAGTGAGACGCTTGTCGATATGGGGGTAGAAATCCTCCTGCCGTCTTGGTGGCAGATTGTCAGAGACAGCAACATGATGCTGAAAGCAAAGGTGTCTTCCTCCCCGCGCGGCGAGTCATTTGTCGGCATGAATGCACTGCTTGATTTCAACTGGCGGTTTGCGACAAATGGAATTGAACTGACTGAGGCTGAATTTAATGAGCTTGTCGCCAGCAACAGGCGCCTTGTTAATATCCGCGGGCAATGGGTTAAAATCGATCCGCAGTTTATCAAACAGATGAAACGCCTGATGGAAAAAGCAGAATCAGAGGGACTCCACATGTCTGATATTCTGGCGCGCGAGCTAATGGATCAGCAGGATGGCGGACTTGAGGATTCGGACCTGATTGATACATCTGCTTTTGCCGGCATTCAGTTTGATCTGTCTAAACAGCTCAGGTCACTGATTCGAAAGCTCACTGCCGCGGAAAACCTGCCGGAGCACGAAGTCAGTCCTTCTTTCAAAGGAACGCTCCGCCCTTATCAGAAATACGGCATGAACTGGCTGCTGTTTCTGCGGGAAAGCGGTTTTGGCGCCTGTCTGGCTGACGATATGGGGCTTGGGAAAACGATTCAAATGATCGCCTATTTCCTTCACGTGAAGGAAAGCGGCCGGCAAAAAACGCCTCATTTGATTATTGCGCCGACATCCGTACTTGGCAACTGGCAGCGGGAGCTTCAAACCTTTGCCCCTGATCTGTCTGTCGCGCTCCATTATGGGCCGCGCCGGCCAAAGGGTGATGATTTCGCCGCGCATTATGAAAACGCAGACGTGGTGCTCACTTCATACGGTCTGTCACATGCCGATACTGAAGAGCTTTCTTCTGTGACATGGAACACGATCTGCCTTGATGAAGCGCAAAATATTAAAAACGCGCATACGAAGCAATCACGCGCAATCAGGAAGCTGAAGGGGCTTCATCATATCGCGCTGAGCGGCACGCCGATGGAAAACCGCCTGACTGAGCTGTGGTCCATTTTTGACTTCATGAATAAAGGCTACCTCGGCAGTTTGACCGGCTTCCATAAACGCTATGTGCTGCCGATCGAAAAAGACCGGGACGAAAAGAGAATCGGACAGCTTCAGCAATTAATCCGGCCATTCCTTCTCCGCCGGACGAAACGGGATGAAGAGGTCGCGCTTAATCTTCCTGAGAAGCTGGAAGAAAAAGAATTTATCCCGCTGTCAGCCGAGCAGGCATCCCTTTATGAGCAGCTCGTCAAAGACACTTTTGACCATATGACATCACTGACCGGCATGCAGCGAAAAGCGCTGATCCTCAGCATGCTTGGACGGCTCAAGCAAATATGCGATCATCCCGCGCTTTATTTAAAGGAAGAGCAAACCGAGCTGCTGGCCGGCAGATCAGTCAAGCTCGAAAAATTGCTGGAACTGATGACAGCGATCCGCGCCCAAAACGAAAGCTGCCTCATTTTCACGCAATACATTCAGATGGGGAACATGATGAAGCGGCTGCTTGAAAAAACGTTCGGGGAACCTGTGCAATTTTTAAACGGGAGTCTCTCCAAGCAAGAGCGGGATACACTCGTTGAGAAATTTCAAAGGAAAGAATATCCGACACTGATTCTCTCACTCAAAGCTGGGGGCACCGGACTTAATTTGACTGCCGCCAATCACGTCATCCATTATGACAGATGGTGGAACCCGGCGGTTGAAAATCAAGCGACTGACCGTGCATACCGCATAGGCCAAGAGCGCTTTGTCCACGTTCATAAAATGATTACGACGGGAACAATCGAAGAAAAAATTGATGTCATGCTTGAATCCAAGCAAACCCTGAACGATCAAATTATCCAAAGTGAAAACTGGATTACCGAGCTTTCCACACAGGAGCTCGAAGAACTGTTTACATTAAGCGCTACAGCGCAATAATCATGACTAAAAAAGCTGGCTCTAGAGAGCCAGCTTTTTTCCGTTCATAGCCGTCACGCCGAATTTCCAAAAAATCCGTTACGCCGGTTATCAACAGGATGCGCTTTTGTGGCAGCACATATACTTACAACAAATGTTTCATCATATGTGCGACACCATGTTCGTCATTGGTTAAGGTGACAGCATCGGCTATCGATTTGATGTCTTCCCGGGCATTGCCCATCGCTACACCTTTTCCCGCAGCCTCCAGCATCGATTTGTCATTTAAACTGTCACCTACAGCAGCGGTTTCCTCGAGCGGAATATTCAGCTGTTCCGCAAGCCTCTTCAGCGCCTGCCCCTTGGAAGCTTTGCGGGAAGAAAGCTCAAAGTTGTGCTCAGCCGAACTGACAAGCGTCAAATCTTCGGCATGCTCATATCTTTTCCAGCCTGCCTCAAGCTTTTCTTTGAAGAAAGAAAAGCCGAGAATATTGTAAAAATCGATTGGCTGATCGGCTTCAAACAGCTCTTGAAAGGAGTTAATGTAAGCAAAGCCCGATTGGCTGTATTGCACCTCGGCCGCCTGCTTAAGGACAGAAAGATCCGCTTCCGGATTTGCGCTTCTGAATCTGTCGAGCTCAACATCAAGAAGTTCTCTGCCGTTTTGCGGCGTATAAATCGCTGAACCTGTGAATACCTCATAATAATAGTTTTCCGACTCAAGCCATGAGAGAATGTCATACGCCCGTTTCTTATCAATCGTTTCGTGATGATAAAGCCTGCCGTCGGGATCGTGAATGACGGCGCCGTTTGCACTGATGACCCATGTTTTGATCCCCAGCGGTTCAAAGATTGACATGACGTCAAAATGAGCGCGCCCAGTTGACACCACCACTTCAATGCCATCCCGCTGCGCCTGCCGCAGTGCGTTTTCATTTTCCAAGCTTACCTGATGCTTGCTGTTGAGTAAGGTTCCATCTAAGTCAATCGCAATTAATTTCACGTTTGTCAGTCCTTTCCTTCATCCTGCTCTGTCACGAGAAGCTCAACGCCGTTTCGGTCAAGCAAGTCACAAAATGCCTGATTCGGCAGCCTGTCTGTAATCAAGAGGTCGATTTCATTCAGCTCCGCATACTGATAAAAACTGGTGCTGCCCAGCTTAGAATGGTCTGCAAGCGCGATTACCTGCTTTGCCTGCTGTATCATTTTCCGCTTCACCATGCCATCCTCTTCATGCGCAATTGTAATGCCATGTTCGGAAATGCCGACCACACCAATCAGCGCTTTATCAACATGGTAGCTTGAAAGCTTTTCAATCACAGAGGACCCGTACAGAAAGCGGTGCTCCTTTTCCAGCTTGCCTCCCAGCAGATAAATTTCAATTCCCTCTTTATCGGACAGCACATCCGCAAGATTAATCGAATTGGTGATTACCGTACAATCAACCGCATTCAAATGCTTTGCACATGCCTGAACAGTTGTAGAGGCGTCTAAAATCACCCGGTCACCATCATGAATAAGCGATGCTGCAAGCCTGCCGATCTTATTTTTTTCCTCAGACACTGTTTTCAGGCGGCCGGAATAGCTTTGAATTTTCTGATGCACAGTCGGTAAAATGGCGCCGCCTCTTGTGCGGATGATGGCATTCTGTTCCTCAAGTTTCACAAGATCTCGTCGCGCTGTATCCCTTGACACTTGCAGGAGCGTACAGATCTGCTCCGTTGTAATTCGGTTATGCTGTTTTAAAAAATCCAAAATCGCTACTAATCTTTCTTCTTGGTACACGCCCTCATTCCTTTTCTCAGCAATCATTTATAAGTAATTATAAGTTTTTGTTTAATTTTATTCAACATTAATAAGTGATTTTAAGTAAAAATGCGTCGAGAGAACCAATTTTTCCTAAGTAGACAAAAAGAAAGAACCAGTCTGGTCGACTGGTCAATTTTGAGGGGATGATGCGAAGATCCGGATAATAGTGAATGGATAGATAACGGGAGGAGCAGGGGGTGTCAATCAGCAGCTTTTTCCCGGGGTTTAGGGTCCATAAAACGAACAGTGTCAGCCAACACTTCTGTTACATACACGTTAACGCCTTCCGCGTTTTCATAGCTTCTTGTCTGAATCCGTCCGCTTACGCCGACGAGAGAACCTTTTTGGCAATACAACGCCGTGTTTTCAGCTGTTTTTCTCCAAAGTGTGCAATTGACGTAATCAGCTTCGATTTCACCTGAAGCATTCTTGAAGCTGCGGTTCACCGCGAGCGTAACATGTGCAACTGCCGCACCGGCGGAAGTGTAGCGAAGATCAGGATCTTTTGTAAGACGTCCGACAAGCATGACCTGATTGAACATGCGATTCCTCCTCTCCTTGCGGTTGTATGTATTGTAAATGATGCAACAGGAAAAGAAAAACGCTTAAAAATGGCTTTCAGCCTCTGTTTTTATCTTTCGTTTTCATTTTTCCTTCAGCTAAAAACATCTTTTGCTTTTTTCCTTTGAAGAAATATGTACTTTTTAAAAAACGGAAAAAGATTTGCTTTGTCAGCCAGTTTTGCGTATTCATGCGCACATAGGAAGAGCCATCCCACGCAAACCACTGAAAGCTCAATTTTTTTTCCGGCATTGACAGCTTGATTTTATACTGCTCCATGCCATCTTGTGTTTCGTATAAAAAACTTATTCTTCCTTTTTTGTTCAGATGAACCTCAAACACTTCTTTACGGCTTAACATATATGTTACTTCCTTTTGAATCAAATGGCTTTCAGAAGGAGCGCCGTCAATATAAATTTCTTTTAAACGAAATTGATTCATACCACATCTCTCCGTAATCCATAGTCAGTTACAGTATAATGAAAAAATAGAAATTATTAAATGTTTCGCTCATACAAAATTCTTTAGCCCCAGCATTGCAGGATTTTTTCCTCGAAAACGTTTATGTTATAATGGAAGGCAAGAAAACTTTGGAAGTAATCGGGGTGAGAAGAAATGAAAACCTTTAAACTGGTTGACCTGAATGTGGAACGAGTGGACAAGGAAGAACAATCAATCGAACAGTTTCCCCTTATTGACGGACTGATTATAAATAAAGAAGACGGTGAAAATCACTGGCTGATTGAGGCGCTTGTACAGAAAGAACATCTGTCTTTTTTTGAACAGCTTCAAAACAGCCAATCTGAAGCCAAAGTATTTGTAACGATCACGAAAAAAAGCAATCGCCCCGCCCAGCTGACAGCAGCAGTGAAAAATATCGTCAAGCTGGAAGAAAGCATCCAGGTTTTACTCTATGGACAAATGGTCACAAGAAAACAGCAGGGCACTGAAACCATTCTCGAGTCCCTTGTAAAAGAGGGCTATACAGGAACAAAACTCATTGAAGCATTTAAGCAAAAGTTATAAATATGAGGGGGCATGTTCCCCAAAACAGACACAGAACCGAAGAGCATCACAATAGACATTTAGAATAGATATGTTCTGCATGAAAAAAGCTGCCGTTTTGAACGGCAGCTTTTCTTTTCGTACTTTCACTCTTGCATATTTAATTTGTATGGCCAAAAGAATCAACCAATTCCCCTTTCACAACAAGGCGCCCTTCAGTTTTGACAGCCTTGTCACATGTGATTAGCGTAATCTCTTTTTTGTTTGTCTCCTCAATTACATCTGCATCCATTTCCGATATGATGTCTTTAGATGTTACAGAATAGATATAATCCTTTTTAAAATCCGTGATGACAATTTGGGCACCTGTTTTTATGTTTTCCAGAGGTCCGAACAGAAGATTCTTTTGCTTCAAATGATGGCCCGCCAACGGATAATTTCCCTCACCCATTTTTTGATCCGGGCGCATTGTTGCCGCCCCAATCAAAAGATTTTCATTGGTTGTGCCTTTTACGATCGGAAGCTCCAGATCGACACTTTTAATTGTTATCCGCCCGATAACCGCTTTTTGATCGTGATCAAAGCCGGCCTTTACAGCATCCATCAACTCAGGCGGCTCGATTGAATCAAATTCAAATTCCGCTTCTCTCTCATTATTTTTTTTCAGCTGCTCCACAGTTAAGGCCGATTCACTCTGGCTTTTGCTAAGATAAGCTATAATTCCACCTTTGATATAAGGAGAAGAGATCAGCAGCAGTCCGAAAAGGATGAACACCGTAATGATCATTTTCTTGTACATGCAAAAAACCCTTTCTTATGCATCCTTCTAAAAACGCTTCGTGTCACTTTTCAAAAAAGCACCTGATCGATTCTTCGATGATCAGGTGCCTTCAACTTTATCCTTTTCTTTGTTTCTTTCTTGAGGCAACAGCTAAGCCTCCGCCTGCCATAAGCAGCAGGATACCGATCATTGCTGTCAGCATGCTGTCTGTATCTCCGGTTTTTGGGAGGGTTTTGTCTGTGTTCGACTGACCATCCGAGCTGCCATCTGTACCATTGGTATTCGGATGATCTCCATCATCTTTTCCATTTCCGCCCGGTGCAGGTTTATCAGGATGATCATGCTTATCAGGCGTTGGTGTTTTCACTTTTTGATTAGAAACAACGATCTCAACAGCTTTTGACTGTCCTTTTTCAATTGTGAATTCAATCGGTGTTTCGTCAAGTTTGTAACCTTCGGGAGCCTTCGTTTCAATCAACTGGTAGCTTCCCGGCGCAAGGCCTTTTACAGTGAACTGCCCATTTTGATCTGTTTTCCAGAGTTTAGAAAGCTCTTTTCCATACCCGTCAGTTTTTACAGGCTTGCCGCTTTCGTCCAATAACTTGAATTCAGCGCCCTCCAAAACGGTATTTTTATCGTCTTGATCCACTTTTTTCACATTTACGTCACCTGGTGCCAAAATGTTTTCCGCGGTGATTTCGACTGTTTTCGTGTCTGTGTTTGTGATCTTGAACGATATAGGAGTTTGGTCCACCTCATAATCCTTAGGCGCTTTTGTTTCTACAAACTGATAATCGCCAGCTTTGAGGCCATGCACCGTGATTTGTCCTTTGTCATCGGTAACCAAACCGGACTTCAGCACTTTGCCGTTGGCGTCTGTCAAATTGAATTCTGCGCCTTGCAGAACTTTACGTTGATCATGCTGATCCACTTTTGTGAGGACAACCCGGTTCTTCGTATTAACCGCTGTTACTTCAACTTGTTTAGGTTTGCCGCCGTTTTCTGCCTTAATGGTGAATGGCACAGGGATGGCGGATAATAGATACCCGTCTGGCGCCTGTTTTTCGATAAATTGGTAGCTTCCTGGCGCTAACCCGTCAACTTCAATTTTGCCGCCTTCTTTTGAGACTAGATCGTCTCTCACTGTTTTCCCATTGCTGTCAGTGATTTTGAATACCGCGCCTGCTAAGCCTTTTCCATCCTGATCTTCCTTCGTCAGCTGAACCGATCCTTGATAGTTCACGACGATCCGGGCATCAGCGGATTTTGGCTTTCCTGCTGCTGATTCAGAAATGGTAAACTCTTTTTTCTCCGTGTTTAGCACATAACCGGCTGGCGCTTTCGTTTCAACAAAGGCGTAACGTCCCGGCGCAAGGCCCGAAGCTTTTACTTTTCCCTCTTTATCGGAAGTCAGCTCTTCTTGAACCGTATTTCCTTTTTCGTCGACAATGATGAAAACTGCACCTTCAAGCTTCTTGCCTTCCGCATTTTCCTTCGTCAACTCAACGGAGCCTTTATGATTAATGGCGATCCCGGCATCTGTAGCTTCAGGCTTTCCTTCAGAGGAATCAGAGATCTCAAACTCTATTTTCTCTGTGTTCAGCACATAACCGACTGGCGCTTTCGTTTCAACAAAAGCGTATTGTCCCGGTGCAAGGCCTGAAGCTGTGACTTTCCCGTTTTTATCTGAGGTCAGTCCTTCTTGAACCGTATTACCTTCCTTGTCGATAATCTTAAAGACGGCTCCTTCAAGCTTCTGGCCATCTGCATCTTCCTTCGTCAGCTCAACAGAGCCTTTATCGTTAACGGCGATTCCGGCATCTGCGGCTTCAGGCTTTCCTGCTGCAGATTCTGAGATGGTAAATTCTTTTTTCTTTGTATTCAGCACATAGCCGGCTGGCGCTTTTGTTTCCACAAAAGCGTAATGGCCCGGTGCAAGGCCCGAAGCCTCAATTTTTCCGTCTTTATCTGAAGTCAACTTCTCTTGAACAATCTTTCCATCTTGATCGACAATGTTGAATACTGCGCCTTCAAGTTTCTGGCCTTCAGCATTTTCCTTCGTCAGAGAGACTTTTCCTTGATAATTGGTCATTGCCCCCAAATTGACGTCAGACACTTGATTCTTTTCATTCTTTGCGATTGAGAAGTGAATCGCTTTTGTATTTACGATAAAGCCTTCAGGAGCTTGTGTTTCTGTCAAGCGATAGTAGCCCGCCGGCAAACCGTTCATTTCTACTTTTCCGTTTTTATCAGATTTTATATCTGTTCGTATGAGAGTATAGGTGCCGTCATTTGACTTTTTCTCCAGCTTGAAAACAGCACCCGCCAAAGGATTGTTTTGTTCGTCTTGTTTGATAAGCGTCACCTTGTTCTGTTGATTTACGACTTTGTACAGCGCTCCTGTCTTGGAGGAGTTGCTGTCTATCTTTACAGAGACTCCTTTTGCATAAGCATCACTGATGGTATATCCGTCAGGCGCTTTTACTTCTTTTAATACATAGGAACCGTAGCGAATATTTCCGAATGTAAGCTTCCCGCCGGCATCCGTCGTACCAGTGCGGAGGAGCTGTTTGGAGCCCTCAGACCATAACTGGAATTCTGCTCCTTCAAGAGCTTTATCGTCCTCTCCAGTCTTAAAAATCGTCAGGCTTCCTTTTTCTCCGGATCCGGAACCGTCGCCGCTTGAAATGGCAACAAAGATCGAGCTGCTGTTTTCTTGAGTCTGCTCCTTCACATTTGTTCCTGAAATGGACACCTTATTTTTAACATGGCCGCTCGTGCCGGCTATGTTAATCAGAGACCGGTATTTGATCACATAGGCGCGATCAATTTGCTTATAGCTGCCTATGAATTTCAGGACAAACGATTGTTCACCTGTTGTATTGTCCGTTTTGATGTCTAACGTGTAGTCTTTGTCTTTTTGAAGCTCGACATCTCCCGCGGTCAGATTTCCGCTGCTGTCTTTGACCACTCCGTTTTCATCATATTTTGCTTGATACACTTTAAAAGAATCCGCATCTAATATTTGATTTTCATCCGGCGTGTCAGTAACTTTTACGTCATCCAGCGTTGATTGGCTGGAGTTGACATTGATGTTCCAATCGATGTAGCTTCCATTTTGTTTGCCGCCTTTGAAAACCAGGCTTCCTCCGTTCGCAACTGAAACAGAGCCTGTTAACGTGCGGTCTGCATAGCCGTCATTATAGTAGGTTGCCTTGTTTGTATACTGATTCTGATCAATGACCTGTCCTTTGAGTGATGTCTTAAACTCAATCAGATATGGTACAGAATCGCCTGTTTTAAGGTGTACCGTCAGCGTGCGTTCATTTTTCGCAGAAGGCTCTTCGACATCATACTTGGAAGGATCAAGCGCGTCTCCTTCTGTGATCGAGCCGTTTTTATTGATCGTATAACTCTTAACGACAACGGAACCCGGCACAAATTGCTGAGGATCTGTTATGGCATCTTTGATATAAGGGTTTTTCGTCGGCTCGCCGTTATAGTTGACGCCGATTTTCCACGTGATTTCCTTTGAAACCGCGTTGTATGAGCCGTTTTTAAACCCATTATTTGAAGTCTGATGATTCGGCGTAAAACCGCTTGATACCTTATTCGTGCGCTCAGTGCCGTTTTGATCAGTCCATGTCGACTGAGCTGTATTCTTAACGCTTTCGTTAGAATAATCGGCATTGAATGTTGTCGTATAAGTGATCTTAAATTGACTGTCTGTTTTTGCATAATCCCCGATCAATGCCAAAGTAAAGCCTTTTTGATCAGGTTTTTTTGTTAACGTGTAGTCTTTGTCTTTCTGTAATGTTTTGTTGTTCGTTGTGTCTTGAAGCTTGAACGATTCATCAAGCAGAACCATTCCGCCGCTTTCAAATTGATCATCCAAAGTCCAATTGTTCATCAAGTATTTATTTTTATTAACTGTAATCGTCCAATCAACCGTCTTCTTCTCATAATCAACGTTTGAATATCCTTTGATGAGATTTTGCTGAATGGCTATTCCAGAAGCTTCTTTTGAATCCCCTGTTCCGGTTATAACGCTATTGGTGTATGTTGTAGATTTATCAATGATCACTCCGCTGTTGACCTTTGTTTGATATATGATTTTGTAAGCGCTGGTTACGTTTTTATTAAATTTGATTTCAAATCCGCTTCCATTATCGATGAGCGTGTAGTCCTCGCCTTCCTTTAAAGGCGTGCCCGCTTGCTCGCTGCCATTCTGACCAAAGGTAATAGGAATAACCTTCAAAGAATCTTTCACAAGATGCAAATCACCAGTTCCAAAAGAATCTTTAATGCTGGCCTTGGATTGGTCGATCTGTTTCTCACCGTAGTTGTATGCAAGAGCCCAGCTGAATGTTTGAGATTCTCCATCATAGCCGGTCGATGATTTCGCGATCATTTTTCCATACTTGGCTGCAACAGTGGCTTCTGCAGAAATGGGTTCCAGGTTGTCTCCGCTGAATGCCGCCTTATTTGTCAGCGTTATATTTCCGCCTTCACTCGGCTTCGCACCATTGTCAATGTCGGTTTCGTATACAAGGCGGTAGGCTGAATCAATTGTCCCGTCAAATGTGACATTTCCTTTTGAATCAACACTGTAGCCTGAAGAAACTTCATTTCCTCTGCTGACAGAACCATCAATGTTCACATTGAGTTCATACACTTTAACTGAACGGTAGATTACGCCATCTGGAAAGCTTTCCGTGAGTTTGGCATTTTTGACTTGATCCAACTTTTTATTGACATCGACCGTCCATGTTACTTTACCAGGGTTGATGCCTTTATCCAGCACACCTGATTTATCAATGGTTTTACTCACATTGGGTTTAAAATAAACTGTTGTTTCAGGAGTATCGGCATTCACAGGGAATGGAATCTTTTGTGTTGTCGAACCCGTTATTTTTTTCTCGTTGAACTGCGTATTGATAACCAATGTGCCTTTGACATTAGAACTTTCTTTTACCTCGCCGTTAAATGTCATCACCACATGTCCGTTCGTATCAATAGAAAATGTCCCGTAGGTGGTGTCTCCGGCGCCTAACGGCAGGTTCACAATGTCATTATGCATAATAAATTCTTTAGGCAAATCAAATTCATATTTATCGCCGGCATTGATCGTTTTTCCTAAATCGTCAGGAATAGCCCAATCAATTGAAATTTTCACCGGAGAATTCGTATTGGCGCGATTGCCCTTGTCATATGGCTCTCCGTTTGCATCCGTCAATGTCACGCCGGTTAAAATATGTTGCGTGATTTGTTTTTCTTCAGTTTGCAAGCTTTTGAAAGCTGATTGACTTGAGGATGACACTTTTTTTGAATCATCACTCTTAGAGGATTCGCCGCTCTTAGAGTCATCTGACGGCTGCTGTTCTTCCTCTTTTTGATCCTTGCTGACTGAAGGTGCAGATTTGTCATCTTTCCCTTCCTGATCACCCGCAGTATCAGAAGAGTCGTTTTTTGGCTCTTCCGCCTCGGCATCTGGTGTCTCCTCTTTCTTAACAGGAATGATCACCTGCTGGGTTTTGCCTCCCCCTAGCTGAAAAAGGGCTGCTGCTGTATGTTCATCGTCTTTTACATCTGCAGAAAACTTAGCTGGCAGTGTAATGGTCCCCTTGGCATCAGGAGAATCCGCGGATGCAGTTGTTAATTTTACTGTCATGGTGCTGCTGCCCGCCGGCACTTGATAGCTGCCGATGACCTGATCAGCAGATTTGATCTCACCTTCTGCACCTTTATCAAATGTAAAGCTTTTAGGTATCTCCACATTGATATCCTGTTCGCTATCAGCTTTTTTGTCTTTTTTCAATGACCATTCATATGTCAGTATCACTTCATCCCCCGGCGTTAATGCCGGTTCGTTTCCTTTTGATCCGTCAACAATCTGACTCTTTGCGTCCTTAACTGTTACCGAATCGAAGAATTGGCTGTCACTTGACGTTACGTCCACAGCCTGTGCTGTAAGAGTATAGCTGGCGATCTGGCTGAAGAAGAAAAAGATGGCAAGGCTTATGATCATAACGATCCGCCCGCTTTTTTTCAGCCCTAAGGGAAAACTCCTCGTTCTCAACTTTTCATTCCTCCCTTTCTTATCTATCTTTCACTTGCCGACTGATCCGCGAGACCATAACATCATGTCTCATCCCTCAAAAAGAACTGCTAATACCGAATGAGTTTCAAAACTAAGATTTGCCATCCGAACCAAACTACATTGTATGAAATGGAACTATACAATTTCTGTACAACTCAGAAATCATGTATGATTGAAGTGAATTGGAGAGAGTTGAAGTTTCACCCAGGAGACATATGGCGAGGCCTTCTCTTTAAGTGCACAAAAAAACCAGTGTGCATCGAAAAGCAATCGACACATACTGGTTTGGAGTTCTTTAATTAATTTGATCCTTCATTTGTTTGTAACGCTGATATTCTTTTATCGCATCTTCTACCTTCCCGTTTTTGTTGAATAGCTGCAGCTTGTATTGCATAATTTTATGATCGCATGGCTCAATTTTCTCCGCTTGCAGGCAAATGTCCATCGCTTGATGATCGTTCATTTCATGAATATGATAATCGATCAGTTCATAGGCCTTTCCAAGCCAAAGCTGGGAAAGACGCGTCTTTTCCGGTTCTGCCCAAAGATAACCGTGCTCCATTAGGTAATGATTTTGATAGGACATGAAAATATCCATGTGCAGATGTAATGTAGCCGTATTGAGCGGCGGCGCCCCTTTTAGTGATTTTTCCCATTCGACAACATCGATTTTTGCGCCTGAAAGCCGAAGAATATATCCAGTATCAGTCTTCTCGATAGTTTGGCTGAAAGGGATCTGGCTGAATAGTTTTCGTATTTGGTAAATGGTGGAGTAAAGTTGGGTGCTTGCTTTTGAAACATCGTAATGAGGCCAAAAAAGATCGATTAGCATGTCTTTACTGACCACATGGCCTTGATTGTGAAGCAAAAATAAGTATATTTCACGTGCTTTCGACGTTCTCCACTTGACTGGAATGCTTGTTTTGACACCCTTTAAGATTTGATGAAACTGCAAGCTTCCAAAGCATTGGATGGAAAAATGCGCCTCGGTATTTTCTGCATTTTGTCTGAGCATATTATTCGTTTTGATTCGTTCAACAGTTGTCTCAAGCCGCTTGTATATGACAGGCTTCAGCAAATAATCAATGGCATTCAGCTCAAACGCCTTGATAGCAAACTCATTATAAGCCGTGATGAAAACGACTTGGATGTTTTCATTCATCGATTGAATCGCCTCAGCAAGCTCAATGCCATTTACCCCCGGCATTTCAATATCAAGAAACACCGCATCTACAGCAGGAGTCTCAGGATGCTCTAAGGCCTCAACCGGATCTTGATACGCCATAATAGATTGAAAGGCGTTTGTTCGTTCAAGCATTTTCTTAAAATGGAGCAATGCCAAGTGCTCATCGTCAACAATTAACGCTTTCACAAAACATCCCACCCTATATGTAAAATCGAGATATCAGTAAATAACTTCTATTATATCATGACAAATAACCCCTTTATCTGGATTCTTTTTCTTTCTATTGTAGTTTTTGAAATTTTGCACTTACAATATTTATAAAAAAATAGGAATTTAGAATGATCCTATTTGAATAAAGGAGCCATGATATGAAAGAGAAATTGATCTTCACTTCGATTATTTTCGGTTACGCTGCATTCTTTATGGGTTTCATAGCCATTGACCATTTTTCCGGATCAACGCTTCCTGCGGCAAGGCATGGGGTCATGAACTTGGAGAATTGGGATTTTCAGAAGGATGGGAATGTACAGCTAAACGGAAAATGGACATTGTATCCAAATCAGATTCTGTCACCAAAAGAGATCGCTTCAGCAAAAGGAAAAGATCCCTTATTCGTTGATGTCCCCAGCAATGTGAAGCTGGCCAAGCAGGGTATCAATGTTGATTACGGAACGTATAAGCTGACCATCAGATCAAAGCAAGACAATCAGGTTTTTGGGATCAGCACGTCGTTTATTTACAGTGCCAATCGCATCTATTTTAATGGACAATTCATTGGCCAAAGCGGCAACCCTTCAGATAAACCTGATTTTGCGGCACAAAACCGCCCATATACGAGCTTTTTTACGCTTCACAAGGGTGACAATGAACTTGTCGTACAATTTTCGAACTTCGGAAAAACGCCGGGATGGGGAATCGCAAAGCCAATTACTTTTGGCACCCAGGAACAAATAGTGCGGGAAAATAAAATTTCCTTTCTTAATGATACAATCATGATTACAGCTTTTTTCATTACCGGATTATATTTTCTGGGCTTTTTCCTGCAAAGAAAAAAAGATAAACATTTGTTGTTTTTTTCTGTTATGTGTCTTCTGTTTTCGTTCATTATTCTGATGATCGGAAAAGAGCGGATTATATTTCTCCTCTATCCGTCAATTTCATTTTCACTGCTAAATTCATTGAGGGCCATCTCTACAGTGCTCGTCAGCATTGCGGTTTTTCTCTATCTCTTTTTTGCTTACAGAGAGATTGTTTCAAAGCGATTTATTCGCATTGCCACTGTTTCTTCCGGGCTGGTCTTAGTCACAGATTTTTTAACCGTGGGTTTTATCGGCCATGCCTCGTACATCTTACATTCTGTGCTAGCGGTCTCGACTCTGGTTTATATTACATATATTTTTACGATTGCTGCGATCCGCAAAATGGAAGGAAGTCTGTATCTGACCATCGCCTCTATATCAATGAGTGCTTTTGTCATTTTAACCACCATTTCAGCTTATAGCGGCAAAACAGCCTTTTCCTTTAATTCGATTTATTCATTGCCAACAGTTATCGCTTTGCTGGCGATCGTTCTGTTAATGGCACAGCAATTTGCCGGGGCATTCCGTGAAAATGAAGTGCTGTCGTGGAAATTGCTCAGAAGTGACCGGCTAAAGGATGAATTTATTGCCAAAACATCACATGAATTCAAAACACCGCTGAACAGCATCATTAATATATGCCAGACCCTGCTGGCCGGCAAGGGAAAAAGAACGATAGAAGAAGAGAAAGAAAATATGCAGCTCGTCATCCGCATGGGCTACAGGCTGTCCAATCTGGTAAATGACATCCTGGATTTAGAAAAAATAAAGCAAGGCATGCTTCAAATCCACCCGGTTCCTGTTGATATTTATACTTTAGTTTGTTCGGAAATGAATTTCTACAACCTCTTATCGAGACATAAAAACTTAAATATCATGAACCATATCCCAGACGATCTTCCTCTGGTGCTCACAGATGAAAACCGCTTCCGCCAAATATTAACCAATTTAGTGGACAATGCAATCAAATATACAACAGAGGGCCAAATCACACTTTCTGCTTCAAGACTGAACGATAACATGATCAAAGTGACAGTAGCAGATACGGGAAGCGGCATTTCAGAAGCCGATCGCCAAACCATCTTTGAGTCTTTTCAGCAAGCCGAAAAGAATAAAGACGATGGTGCCGGTCTTGGCCTCAGCATTGTCAAACAGCTGGTTCAGCTCCAAAACGGAGATATTTGGGTCGAATCAGAAGAAGGAAAAGGTTCGGCATTCCATTTCACCTTGCCGATCGCCCAAAATGAACCTGTATCTGAAACAAAAAAACGCCTTCCTGAATTACAATCCGGGAGAGATCTATCAGATATCTCATTTAGCACGCCTTATTACTCTGAGAGTATTGACGCTCCAACCATTCTGATTGTCGATGATAACATTGACAGTTTAAAAATTTTAAACGATATGCTTGAAGGTGTGCCCTACAATGTGATTGCTGCGAAGAACGGAAAGGAAACATTAGAAATCGTCTCTTGCACAAAGCTTGATTTGGTTATTTTGGACTTGATGATGCCGGATATGACTGGTTTCGAAGTCTGTATGAAAATTCGCGAACGATTCAGCATGGTTGATCTTCCGGTTCTGATCATTACAGCTGCCATTATCGGCCATGACAAATACAAGGCTTTTCATGCCGGAGCGAATGACATTTTGCAAAAACCTTATCATTACTCTGAATTTATGGCGCGTATTCAAAACCTGATCATGATGAAACATACAGCAAATCAAGCCACAAGAATGGAAATGGCGTTTCTCCAGTCGCAAATCAAGCCTCATTTTCTTTATAATGTATTAAACACGATTATTTCTCTCACTCATTTGGATATTGAAAAGGCCCGGGAGGTAACAGAGGAATTTACCAACTATTTAAGAATGAGTTTTGACTTTCAAAATACATCAGCCATCAGTTCCTTCAGACATGAGCTTTCGATTATCAATTCCTATCTTTCTATAGAAAAGACGCGATTCGGTAATCGGCTTGAGGTTCTTTTCGATATAGATGAAGACATTGACTTTATCCTTCCGCCTTTAATGATTCAGCCCTTGGTGGAAAATGCCGTTCTTCACGGTGTCAGCAAGAAAAGAGGCGGAGGATGGATCAAACTGACAGCTAAAAAACAATGCAAAAATAAGTATCACATCAAAGTAGAGGATAACGGTGCGGGGATGCCTCCGGAAAAACAAAAAGATCTCTTATCTGCGGATTTCGATCGCAGCGTCGGATTGAAAAATATCAATCAGCGGCTGAAACATTTTTGCGGGAGCGAGTTGATGATTACCAGCACTCCGGATGCAGGCACCTCTGTCTCAATGCTCATTCATCTCGCTGAAACAACAGAAAGCCCTGCAGAACTGAAGGACACAGAACGAACCTAAACGGAAATTGAGAAAAAAAAGACGCCGTTTCTAACGGCATCTTTTTTATTCCGGCGACTTTGCTTGCTGCTTCAGCAGGTCTCTGATTTCTTTCAGCAGCTCCTCCTGTGCATCCACCGCTTCCTCCGCAGCCTCTTCTTCTGCTGCTTCTTTTTTGCGCCTTAACCCATTCAAAGTCCGAATGACGATAAAAATGGAGAACGATATAATTAAGAAGTTCACAATCGTCTGTATAAAGCTGCCATACTTCACTACAGCATCGCCAAACGTAAACGACAGGCCTGAAAAGTCAAGCCCTCCCAGCAGCAAACCGACCAAAGGCATAATGATATCATTTACTAGAGATGTGACGATCTTTCCGAAAGCGCCGCCTATCACAACACCAATCGCAAGGTCTACGATATTCCCCCGCATGGCAAAGGCTTTAAATTCATTCCACATACAATCACCTGCTTTTCTATATTTGTAAAGAAAAAAAGACAAATGTGCCGCTGGCCATCTGCCTTTTTTCAATTATTCTCCGAGGGCAAAAGTCAGTTCTACTTCGCAAACGACTTCGCCATCAACTGTGGCAACGCCTTTTCCGCGCCCGATTGTACCGCGGGCACGAATGATTTCAACCTCAAGGTGAAGCTGGTCACCAGGCTTGACTTGTTTTTTAAAGCGGCAGTTATCAATGCCTGCAAAAAAAGCCAGTCTGCCGCGGTTTTCTTCTTTAATCAACATCGCAACAGCTCCGACTTGAGCGAGTGCTTCTACGATTAATACGCCGGGCATAACCGGGTACTGAGGAAAATGTCCGTTAAAGAACTCTTCATTAGCGGTTACATTTTTATAGCCTTTTGCCCGTTTGCCCTCTTCAACTTCCGTAATCCGATCCACAAGCAAAAACGGATAACGGTGAGGAATAATTTCTTTAATTTGCTGAGTATCAAGCATTGTCTTGACATCTCCTTCATCTGCATTAGTATGTATAGCAATCATCAAAGATCCAATCTGTACATTTGAAAAGTATATTATGAATTAATCTCTTTTTCAACCGCGCTAAAATGTAACCAACTGTCAATGAGAGCCGTCAAAAGTTATGATATGATAATTATAGATTTTACCAATAGCAAAGAGGTAGGAAAATGATTTCGAAGTTTATTGAAAAAAGAATGCTAAACATGTTAGACGAGTGGTATTCCGCAATGAGCAAACGCAAAATGAATCACGTTTGCACACTGAAAGAGAAAATTGATCAGCACCTTCCAAAGATCAAAAAGAACACAAAACTTTGGATGCGTTATCAATTGTTTCAGGCCCGCCATCAGCTGCTTTTTGAAAACCAGAACGGACTCGATTCATTGTTCGATGACCTATATGGCCTGGAAGACAAAATGGATGATGAATTGAAATATTATCTGTATTTTTTCTCTGGGTTATATGAGATGGTAAAAACAGCTCCGAAACATGCAGTACATCATTTTAAAAAAGCTGAACAGTACCTGGCCGCCATTCAAAATACGTTTGAAGCCGCTGATTTATATTATCAAACCGCCGGCGCCTATTACTTGATGAAATCACCGCCGCTTTCCATCCAATACGTCAAAAAAGCATTACACATCTATTTGCACCAATTCGGCTATATCAAAAAGGTAATCACCTGTAAACTTTTGCTCGCCGTGAATTATATTGATCAAGAACGCTATGAAAAAGCTGAACAGCTTTTCAAAGAAATCATTAAGAAAACCCAGCAACTACATGACGAAAACCTGCTATGCCACGCTTATTATAACCTTGGCTTTTTAAAAGCGACCGAGAAAAAAGACCAGGAAGCGCTTCTTTACTTTAGAAAAGTATTAAAGAATCAAGAATTTGAAATGAATTCACCAGTCTCATATCTTCATTGTGTGTACGAGTCTGTCAGAGCGCTTTTTAAAACAGGAAACATCACAGAAGCTAAAGCCGTCCTTCAAAAAGGAAAAGAATTATCTGAAAAGGTAGACATTCAAACCATTTATTTAAAATTAAAAACGCTTGAAGCCCTCTACACCTCAGTGGAAGATCCCTATGAGCAGCTGCTCGAATATGTGCTTGAATTAGAAAAAATCGAGGCGTGGGTGGATTTAGAAGTGCTGTTAGAAGATATTACGGAATACTACAAAAAAAAGGACGATTTCGAAAAAGCCGCTTTTTTTATCATGCGCGGCTGATTGAAAAACGCCCATTTTCTTATTATCTGACTGAATTGATTAAACCGAGCATTTGATCTCCCATTGTGATCGTTCTGCTGTTCAGCTGATATGAACGCTGGGACGTGATCAAATCTGTCATTTGTTCTGAAATATCGACATTGGACATCTCAAGTGAGCCCTGCTGCATGCCGATGTTTTGTCTATTTGCGCCGTTCAGCTCTTCTAAAGCTGCCGCATTATCAATAGAGAAAAGGTTATTCCCTTCGGATTTCAGCTCTTGAGGGTTATTCACTTGGACAACGCCAAGATTAAACCGCTGAACCGCGTTTCCGTCAGATGCGGTTAAGGTGCCGTTCTTATTGATGGTGATATTCTTCATTGAGCTGTCGATGTTCACTGTATTGCCGTTCTCATCAAGTACGGGATACCCATTTCCAGTGACGAGCTGCAGCTGGTTGGCATTATTGGCTGAAGGCGTTAAATATAATGCTCCGTCTCTCGTATACTGGCGGTTTCCATTTACATTGACCTGAAGATACTGGTATGGAGACGTAAATGCGATATCCAGATCGCGATCCGTCTTCTGAATGCTACCTTGATCAGAGACAAGGCGTGAATTCATCATCGCTCCGACGCCAAGGCGCAAGCCGGGCGGCGTTTTTCGGGCTTTTGCCACTTCCTCGTTTTTTTCATCAACCTGATCGAATTGCTGTCTGACAAGCTCAGAAAAATTCGTATCTTTTGCCTTATAGCCGGTTGTGTTGCTGTTTGAAAGGTTGCTGCTGATTGTGTCAATCTGCTGCTGCAGCTGGTTTAAGGTTGTTGATGCCGTTAGCATTGACCTGAGCATAGTTGATGTCCCCCGTTTTTTCTTCCGTTATCTTAAATTTTTCCGATTTCATTCGCTGCTTTATCCATACTTTTATCGTAAGCCTGAATAACCTTCTGATTCGCCTCAAACGATCTGTACGCTTCAGTCATTTCTGTATAGGCGCTCGTCACATCCACGTTTGAAAGCTCTGAGACGCCTTGTTTTAATGAATAGGATACCTGATTGTTTCCGGCTGCGCTTGGCAGATCATTACCGTCCGCCGTGCTGTACAAATCATTTCCGTCCCGTTTGAGATTGCGGACATCTTCCGCCATTCTGACATCAATTTGGCCGGCTGTGCGTCCGTTCGTTGTCACAGTACCGTTTTCAGACACAGTAAAATTCTCATTATCAACAGTGATTGGCTGGCGATCCGTCGATAAAATAGGGCGTCCGTTGATCGTCAGCTGGTTGTTCTCATTTAGTGAAAATGTGCTGCTTTTTGAATAACGGATTCCATCCGCTGTTTGAACCGGATAAAAAAGAGCAGCTTTTTCATTGGTTTCCGCATTCATCGGAACTTGATTTTCGATCAATGCAATGTCTGTAGGCTGATCTGTGGACTTCAGGCTTCCCTGTGTGAAGAGAGGCTTGAGCTCCTGCATATACACTCCGGTATTCACGGAACCGATTTCCGTCCTCGATGTCCCGGCCGGAGATTTTGATTCTATTCTGCTGAGCAGCATCTCAGGGAACGCGCGCATCGAGCCTTGATCAGCTTTATATCCTGATGTATTTGCGTTAGCAATATTATTTGAAAGCATTTCCGTTCTTCGCTGCTGGGCAATCATTGCGGATGTTGCTGTATATAATCCTTTTAACAAATTTCCCACCTCTAAAAATGGCATTTTTTCCAGTTGTCATATAGGAACGTTCGTTCTATAATAAAAACTCAGTATTTTATCCTATTATCGTCATTTAACATCTTTTCGTGAAGGCTTTTTCATAAAAAAACCTCATTCTTTTTGCAGAATGAGGTTTGTGAAATCAGCTTAGTTTGCGTTTAGGAAGCTTGTCCATATTATCAAGCATGACACCTGTGCCGATGGCTACGCAATCCATAGGATTTTCAGCAACGAGGACCGGTACCTTCAGCTCTTCAGCAAGCAGCTGGTCAAGGCCGTTTAAGAGCGCGCCTCCGCCGGTAATAATAACGCCGCGGTCAATAATATCAGCAGAAAGTTCAGGCGGTGTTCTTTCGAGCACTTGTTTCGCAGCCTGAACAATAACAGCGACAGATTCACGAAGGGCTTCTTCAACTTCTTTACTGTTTACTGTAATTGTTCTTGGAAGACCGGAAACCATGTCCCGTCCGCGAATGGAAATTTCCTCGTGACGTGCGTCTGGGAAAACAGTTGCGACTTTAATCTTAATATCCTCCGCAGTACGTTCGCCGATCAGCAGCTTGTACTCGCGTTTGATATAATTTAAGATTTCCATGTCAAACTTGTCCCCAGCCATTTTAATAGAAGAGGAGGTGACAATATCGCCCATTGAAATAACCGCGATATCCGTCGTCCCGCCTCCGATGTCTACAACCATGTTACCGCTTGGCTGGAATATTTCCATACCCGCGCCGATAGCGGCAACTTTAGGTTCTTCTTCAAGGTACACATGTTTCCCGCCGCTTTTTTCTGCAGCTTCTTTAATTGCTTTTTGCTCAACGGATGTAATATTCGTCGGGCAGCAAATGAGCATGCGCGGCTTTGAGAACAGGCCTTTTACATTCAGCTTGTTAATAAAATGTTTCAGCATTGCTTCTGTTACTTCAAAGTCAGCAATAACTCCGTCTTTCAGCGGGCGAATCGCAACAATATTCCCAGGTGTACGTCCAACCATTCGTCTTGCCTCTTCGCCAACCGCCAGCACTTTGCCGCTGTTTTTATCAAGTGCAACAACGGAAGGTTCATTCAGAACAATTCCTTTACCTTTAACATGGATCAGTACATTTGCAGTACCGAGGTCAATACCAATATCCCTTGCAAACATCTATTTATATCCTCCTTGAAAATCTGTTTCACAGTAAATATCCACATTGTGCCCTAATTATATATATTATCATAAAATATAGAAAAAAAGTTGGAAGCACAATAAGTTCTTTACAAATTTTTGCGGATGTTTTATGAACGATTTCAAGAAGGCAATGCCAGGTGATTACGATTGCTGAACAGGCTCTCCTTCGAGAATTTCATCTTTTTTATATTTGAGCTTTGTCGCTTCTCCTCCTCTTAAATGCCTGATGGATTTATGATAATCGAGTATTTCTTTCACTTCGTTTGCCAAGTCGGGGTTAATTTCAGGCAGACGCTCTGTTAAATCCTTGTGTACTGTACTTTTGGAAACACCAAATTCCTTCGCAATGACACGAACGGTTTTCTTTGTCTCCACGATGTACTTCCCTATCTTGATTGTTCGCTCTTTGATGTAATCGTGCACACCACTCGACCTCCCTAAAATGGATGTGAGAAGTGTGAAATGAGATCCGTATTCTGTAAAGAGTCGTTCATTATGCCGCTTCTTCGTTGTATGGTTTTAAAAGTAAGTTTGTGAAATATGCCCACGATCCCTCACCTCAAACACTCTCTTTGTTAGGTTTGTAACAGTGTATTAGCATTCTTTTGGGAATATGCTAAAAACTCAATAAGGACAAGGGGTGAAACGAACTTTTTCAGATTCAGCAAACTATTTCGCGTCACTAAATTTTCACCTTTACAACTATCGATCGCTCCTGTAAAATGAAATAAGCAATTAGTTACTTAGGTAAGTTTTTTAGAAGGAGACCGACATGTCCTACGTCAACAGACACCTCATTCATCAAATCAACCAAAGCGCCCGCCTGATTGCCAAGAAAGCCAATGAACAGCTAGAGCCATTCGGCCTTTATTCATCTCAATGGTCAGTTTTATATTGTTTGCGTACGATCGGACCAATGACTCAAAAAGAGATTTGGTCCTATTTAAATGTGGAAGCGCCGACTGTGACTCGGACGATAAAACGCCTGGAGGAGAACGGCTGGGTTCAGAGACGGCAAGGTGAAGACAAACGGGAAAAACTTGTTGTCCTCACAAAAGAAGCCGAGAAAAAATACGAAGAAATCAATGTGAAAATGCTGAAATTCGAGGAAGAGCTGCTTGCTGATTTCCGGGATGAAGATAAAGAAGCTTTTTCTCATTTATTCCACATGTTTTTACAACAATGAAAATAAGGAAGTGACATACATTTGAAAAAAGCGGATGCGATATGGACCAAGGATTTTATTATGGTCCTGCTTGTCAATTTATTTGTGTTTGTGTTCTTTTATACATTTTTAACTGTATTGCCGATCTATACACTGCAAGAGCTTGGCGGCACAGAATCACAAGGCGGGCTTTTAATCAGCCTGTTCCTTCTGTCTGCGATCATTACACGGCCTTTCTCCGGAGCCATCGTTGAGCGTTTCGGGAAGAAAAGAATGGCGATTGTATCAATGGCGCTCTTCGCCCTATCATCTTTTCTGTATATGCCGATTCATAACTTTTCCCTGCTGCTCGGATTGCGGTTCTTCCAAGGAATTTGGTTCAGCATTTTAACGACTGTTACAGGTGCAATTGCCGCTGATATTATTCCAGCCAAACGGCGCGGTGAAGGGCTTGGATACTTTGCCATGTCTATGAACCTCGCTATGGCGATCGGACCTTTCCTTGGTCTGAATTTGATGAGAGTGGTAAGCTTTCCTGTATTCTTTACAGCCTTTGCGCTGTTTATGGTTGCGGGCTTACTTGTTTCGTTCTTGATAAAAGTGCCGCAAAGTAAGGACAGCGGTACGACTGTATTCCGTTTTGCGTTCTCGGATATGTTTGAAAAGGGCGCACTCAAAATTGCGACGGTCGGTTTGTTTATTTCTTTCTGTTATTCAACAGTCACATCATATCTGTCTGTATTCGCCAAATCAGTTGACCTTTCGGATATAAGCGGATATTTCTTTGTTTGTTTTGCGGTGACAATGATGATTGCACGCCCGTTCACAGGGAAATTGTTCGACAAAGTCGGACCGGGCATTGTCATTTATCCATCAATCCTGATTTTCTCTGTTGGACTCTGCATGCTGTCCTTCACACATAGCGGCTTAATGCTTCTGCTTTCAGGGGCGGTTATCGGTCTTGGCTACGGATCAATCGTTCCTTGCATGCAAACATTGGCGATTCAGAAATCTCCGGCTCACCGCTCCGGTTTTGCAACGGCAACGTTCTTTACCTTCTTTGACAGCGGAATTGCTGTAGGATCGTATGTATTCGGATTGTTTGTAGCATCTGCCGGCTTCTCTGCCATTTATTTAACAGCGGGGCTGTTCGTTTTAATTGCCCTGCTCCTCTACACGTGGAGCCAGAAAAAACCTGCTGAGGCTGAAGGAAAAGTGTCTATTGCAGAATAACTTGTCAGACTGCCGGGAAATCCCGGCAGTCTTTTTTCCATTAAAACACGGCGCCCTCTTAGAGAACGCCGCCAGCCTGAGGGAGCTATGGTGCTCCCTTTTTTCATGTCATAATAATTGAGATTCTTCAACACTAAATTAGCTTGTTAGAAACATATGTACTTTGAGAGAAAACACTTCTGACTCCTTCGTATCACTTCATTCAGAACCGTGACAATATGATTTACGTTCAAACTAAACTAAATCCTGTAAATTATTTTATAAGTGATAGAATCAATAAGTGAAACGGTGAGTATTGATTTATTAAAATTCCTTTTTATTACAAAATAGTATTTAAGACCCTTCCAATAGAGGGTTATCCCTCTTATAATTAAGATGTATTACAAAATTTGGGAATGGAGATGATTCACATGAAATTGAGAAGGACAATTACTGGAGTTGCTTTATCTTTAGGATTGCTTTTACCTGTTTCTGGACAAGCTCTTGCTATAAATGATTCAACGGATGGGGATATGCGTACGAAGGCTACTTCAATTGTAGATTGTTCTATAACTCCATTTAAAGGCGCAAGTAATAGATTATGTATGTATTCAGATAATGGCGTTTTTGCAAATAGTTTCGATCGTTTTGGTACTACATTTTACTTTAAAGGCAAAGCTGGAAATTATGCGTATTATGAAAGTGCAAGTAGATAAGACAACGGGGGCTTTTAGCCCCTCAGACTGAGAGAACATCTCGACAAGAGCGCAGCTTTGCAGCATGGGTTTCGCTACGGCCGATTGAGGGGAAAACAAAACGTAAGTGGCAAGTTCTTCTCCCATCTGCATGTCAGAACATGAAAAAGTTCATTCATCATACATGAGCTAAAAATAAAAAAATTGTAGAAAAACATGAGTTTCTCTACAATCTGACGGCGCTCTCTTAGAGAACGCCGCTTATGGCATATTATTCAATGACTTTCCGCGCAGGTGAATCAGGATCTAACGAAAAATCATAGGACGCTTCATCACGAAACATCGGGTCGGCATAAATGGATTGCTGATCGTTTTTTGTTGCTTTTCGATACGACGAAAATGAATCATATTCTTTCTTTTTCCACATCCATATGCCGTCTTGATCCGCTTCCTTGTGGTACACGTTATGATTGACCGTATTTCCTTCATTTTCTGTAAAATCGTTTCCGATAAATAATCTGGAATCACCGGCCGTCAATATATTCTTTTCAATTGTGTTGTTTTTCGTATCGTACTGCAGCAGCAGCTGTCCGCCGTACAGTCCCTTTGTGTCATTCCGGTACATAATATTGCGGGCAATCAGAGAATTGCTGGTGCCGCCCCGCTTTTTGTCATATCCTCCGATTGAAATACCGGTGTACGCATTGTTGTACACTTTGTTATCTGTGATCTGAATGGCATTTGCATACTTTCCTTTGTGTTCAGACGTTGCTTCAATCCCAATATCGTTATCGTAAACTGTGTTATTCTTAATTTCGATCTTGTGTCCTCCATCGACATAAATCCCGCCCGCTGAGTATTCATCTCCATAAGCAGGATTGCCGTAAGTCGAGTTTTGATAAACTGTATTGTTTTCTACGATTCCGTTTCGCACGTAATCGTTTTTATCCGCGGTTCCCTCATAACCAATTAGATCGATCCCGATGTTGTTATTGTTGCGGACCAGATTGCCTGCAACAGTGAAGCCGTCGATATTACCGTTCAGCACAACTGCTTCACTCGCTCCAAGCGTCAGATTCTCAACTGTATTGTCCTCGATTTGGATGTCTTTCATGCTGCCAGTCCCATAAACTGCGATTCCATGAGCATTTCCTTCATCCGCTGTTGTCTTAATCCCCCGGATGTGATTATCCTTAATGGCGATATGACTGCTGGAGCCTGATACATAAATCCCTATAGCAGTTGCTTCCTCAGATGAAACAGAAAGATCTTGAATCGTTAAACCGCTGATGGCAATGTCATGTTTATCGTGAATATGAATGAGCGGTGTCTCATATTTTGCGTTCGTAATGGATTCACCGCTAATCACGACGTTTTCATTTTCATAGTTTCGGAATGTGATAGGCTTTCCGTCCGTACCGCTGTGCTTTACATCAAGGGTCTCATGATACGTGCCCTCCCGAATTATGACAGTTGTGCCGGCAGCAGCCTTCTCAGATGCGTGTGCCAATGTACGAAACGGTTTTTCTTTTGTTCCTTCATTTTGATCACTGCCATTTGGCGAAACATACAGATAATCCCCAGATCCTTCCTCATTCGCTTTTGTCTTATCATAAACGAAAGCGAGGATGACAGACGTTAAAACACCCGCCAAAAGAATAAAATACCATTTTCTCATTTTCGATTCCCATTTCGTTTTAGAATAGATTTCTAAAACAATTATAAATGTTCTATTTATGGAAAACCATTCAAAAATATGAAAATATACCGTCTAAATAGATCTTATTCAGCCTGGCTGACCCGCGCATGTTCAACCGTTTCAATTGCCAATGATGCAGGCGGGTGAACACGCATCAGAACAATGTAGAAAAGAAAGGAGATTAGCACACCTACAAACCAAGAAATATCGTATAAGCTTTTCAATGCAGGAACATACATGCCAATCAGCGAAATCAGCGCTCCTAACATTGTGGCTGCAAACGCACGGTAATTGTAGCCCTTCCAATACACATACCGTCCTGTTTCGGAATACAGGTCATCTACCGAGAGCTCACGTTTGCGAATGATAAAATAGTCGGCCATCATCACGCCTGCCACCGGTCCAAGCATGCCGCCTATTAAGCCAAGAAACGCATACACGCTTGTCGCGCTCTCCATCAGCTTCCATGGAACCGTAAATAAAGCGAGCAACGCTGTGATAAAGCTGCCACGTTTGAAATTGATATATTTCGGCAGGGCATTCGCTATATCATAAGCGGGCGATACGATGTTCGCCGCGACATTTACAGAGATCGTGGCGATGCAGAGTGTGATCACGGACAAGACGATGACATAAGGGTTATCAAACCGCGCCAAAATATCGACAACATCCCAAATCGGCTCTCCGAACGCGACCTGCGAGCCGGAGGTCACCGTAATACTTGCGAATGCGAAAAGCGCAAACGTTCCCGGCAAGCCGTAAAATTGTCCTTTGATTTGCTCTTTTTGTGTTTCAGCAAACCGTGTAAAATCAGGTATATTTAAGATCAATGTCGCCCAGATGCCGATGATGCCAGTAACTCCGGCAGCAAACGGCCAGAATGTTTCTGAAAACGTATGAAACTTTCCTGGTTGAGAGTATATCGGCCCCAATCCTCCGGCAATATCGACGGCCCACCATACCATGCCGCCAAATACCAGATACACTAAAGGCCCTGCCCACACCTCAAAACGTTTAATCGACTCCATGCCGTGATGCAATACGAGTAAATGAATGGCCCAAAAGAATACAAAGGAAAGCAAACCAGACAAGTGAATGCCGAGGATGTTCCACTCGCCGCCAATTTCTCCCCAGCCTGGCCACATATTCAAAAGCAAAATGTTCAGTGCCGTGCTACCCGCAAAGGTCTGGATGCCAAGCCACATGATAGCTGTAAACGCCCTTAGAAGCGCCGGGATATTCGCGCCGTATATCCCGTAAGAAGCCCGAATGATCACGGGAAACGGCAGCCCGTATTTTGTCCCCGCATGGCCGTTTAAGGCAAGAGCGCCAAATAGGATAAGTGATGCCGTAATAATGATCGCCAGCACCTGCCAAGGCGAAAGGCCGATCGCAATTAATCCTCCCACGGTCGCGTAGGTCGGTATGTTATGTATACATCCCATCCAAATGGAGGCAAAGTTCATTGCTTTCCACGTCCGTTTTTCCTGTCCCAAAGGCACCAGATCTTCATTGCTCAGCCTGTTGGATTGCTGCTGACTCTCTTTTAATTTCATAGCCGGCTCCCCTTTCCATATTGTCTATATGTCGTCACATGTTATGTTTTTTGACATTAGATGTCACTTAATATAACTGAAAGGTCAGACAATAACACTGGCTATGATATACAATTTTCCCGTTTGTATTTGAACAGCTTAAACAAGAAAAAGAGACAGACCTCAGAGCCCGTCTCTTTCTTAAGATGCAGTTTTCATTAATGCAGCAAATCTCACAGCCATTAACAGGCTTGCTCCGCCCGCTATGATCATAATGATTCCCATCATATCAAAATGGGCTGCCGTGATTTCTTTACCAAAAAGAATGCCAAGGATCACCGAAGACAAAATCGATCCTAGGTAACGGCAGGTTTGAAACAGGCCTGAAGTCGTTCCTACCATGTTGGAAGGACTCGTTTTCAGCATCGCTGCCTGAAGCGCGACATTTCCCAGTCCGTAGCCTATACCCAAGAGCGATAGAATGAGGCCTTTCCCAATGGTCTCGACATTGATAAAAAAGATGGTTAAGAGCACGGCTCCAGCCGTCATCAAAAGCGCTCCCGCAAAGATCGGTTTGACGACACCAGATCGGTCGATCCATTTGCCAGTTAAAGGTGACACAACGATGCTCATTCCAGACATAAACAGCATAAACAGGCCGCTCGTTTGAACAGAAAGATGCATTTCATCCTGAAAGTAACTTGGCAGACCAAAAAATAAACAATAGAAGAAAACATTCAGTAAAATAAACTGAACATACACGGCTGACAGGTTTCGCTGTGTTTTAAACAGACGGACATCAATAAACGGCTTATCCGTTTTCAGCTCGCGCCAGACAAACGCACAGAGCAGAAGCAAGCCAAGCACACCTTCAACCGCATGCGGCGACGTGCTGAACGACAGCAAAAAGGATAGAAGGAAAATGATTCCCCCGGCAAATAAAACAATTCCAAGAATGTCGAGCTGCCGAATAATGGTTTTGATTCCCGCCCCTTTTTTCTGATCTTTCGGGAACATATACAGGCCCAATAAGAAGCTGAGGATAATAAACGGCAAATTAACGATAAAGATCGCCGGCCAGCCTCCCCATACAATCAAAAACCCGCCGACTGTCGGCCCCAGCGCCGTCATGGCGGACGCAAATATAGAGAGTACAGCCAAGGCTGAAGCTTGGCGCTCATGAATATGATTCCGAATCAAGCCGACACCTGACGGATAAATCGCACTGCTCCCCACCGATTGAAACAGCCGCATGACCAATAATGTCATAAACGTCGGCGCAAACGGCGCCCCGATGGCAGAAATCGCAACAAGAATAAGCCCGAATAAAAACAAGCGTTTCCGCCCAATCAAATCACCGAGCTTTCCCGTAACCGGCTGTGCCACGGCACTCGCCAAGTAAAACGAGGAAATCAGCCAGGAAACCGTTGTAAACGAGAGGTGAAACTCATGCTGGATGCTATGGAGCGCAAGAGAGATCATAGACGAGTTCAGCGGATTCAGCATTGTTCCCGAAGCCACCGCTGTTAAAAAAACAGCCCGGCTTTTTTTCGATAACATCATTTCACTTGTTCCAGAAACTCTTCCGTCGTTCGCGATTTACCGATTCTCGGGAAAATAAAGCGCAGTGTGGCTTCATGCTCTTCATCGCTAAATGTGGACATGGCATCTGTAATAAAAATCTGCTGATAGCCAAGCTGAAATGCCTCCCGTGCTGTGCTTTCCACCCCGATATTCGTTGCGATGCCGCACAATACAATCGTATCAATGCCGCGGCGTCTGAGCTGCAAGTCTAAATCTGTGCCAAAAAAAGCACCCCATTGCCGTTTTGTCACAGTATAATCGCCATCCTGCACACCGATTTCCGGAACAAATTCGGCCCAGTCCGCCGGCATTTTCCCTGAACCTCCCTGCGCAGGCTCATCCGTTTGCGGCTTCAGGGCGTCCGCTCCATCATGAAAGGCTACATTTACAAAGCTGATGAACCCGTTATGTTTCCGAAATTCATCTACGAGCTTTTTCGCGTTCGGGACAACCTGGCCGCTTTGATCAATCGGCACAATTCCCTTTTGTAAATCAATGATAACCAATGCTGTTTTTTGAAAATCAATGTTGAGTGTATTCATCATACGTCTCCTCCTGATACTGTTAGTGTTTCTCACATTGCATATTTTACTCTTCACACTGCCTAAGTTCTTTTATGATGCTTGTGAAATTCTCAGAAGGAGCGTTTTCTCATGATTTTTCTTTTATGTAGTAGTAACAGGTTGTGCATACGAACAAACCGGCAAGCACAGTAATCATAAGGGGCGTCATCGCTTCATCACCTGCCTGCTGTCTATCGGTTCCTGCCTGAAAATGCCCATGAATTTGCGGCGGTCCATCCAAAGCAGGATAAGACACATAACCATTAATATCGTGCTAAGATCCTGCACGCCAATATCAAAACAATAGTTAATCAAGACGATGTTCACAATAATGGGCATAAAAATAACCGCCCCTAATGCAGCCGTTCGCGGAATCAGTAATAAAACAGCTGCCAGGATTTCACCAAAACCTATAAACAGTTCATAGACATGAGAATAACCGAAAAATGTCCACGCGATCGTAAACCCCTTCCCGGCAGCCGCCTCGATTTCAGGCGTCACCTCGCCAAACTGGCCAATTACCACTTTCGCCAGACCGTACACGAAAAAATTAAAGGCTAAAAACAATCGGAACGTCGCGGGAATCGACTTGCGTACCGCTTTCCTCAGCCTGCCGCCTTTATTCATCATACATCCCCCTCAGTGTATTATTTGATATAGTACACTTAATACAGTATAGAGTATTCTAATTAATGTCAATTCCCTTTTCAGCTCATATGAATAGCTTCTTTTATAGATACAAAGTCTTATATCGCAAAAAATGCCATTCTCCTTCCTTTCCGTCCCTCGATAACATTCCTTAAAAACCATGTCAGGAAATCTTACATGAAAATGTTTTATCATTCTTTTTTCTCTATAATGAAGAAATATAATAATTGCTTTTTATTCTGAAAGATACGGAGGAATGAGACATGCAAATGGGCGATACAGTTTTTATGTTCTTTTGCGCTTTACTCGTGTGGCTGATGACCCCGGGATTAGCGTTATTTTATGGAGGAATGGTAAAGAGCAAAAATGTGCTGAGCACTGCCATGCACAGTTTCTCTTCCATTGCCATCGTTTCCATCGTTTGGGTGCTGTTCGGATATACACTTGCCTTCGCACCAGGCAATTCAATCATCGGCGGGCTGGAGTGGGCCGGCCTCAAAGGGGTCGGATTTGATCCGGGAGATTACAGCGATACCATCCCCCACTCGTTATTTATGATGTTCCAAATGACGTTCGCCGTTCTGACTACAGCGATTATTTCCGGGGCCTTCGCAGAGCGGATGCGATTCGGCGCTTTTCTTTTATTCTCGGTTTTATGGGCCTCTTTGGTTTACACACCTGTAGCGCACTGGGTATGGGGCGGCGGCTGGATCGGCCAGCTTGGAGCGCTCGATTTCGCCGGCGGCAATGTTGTTCATATTTCCTCCGGTGTGGCAGGACTTGTTCTTGCCATTGTGCTCGGCAAACGGAAAGACGGCACAGCGTCTTCTCCGCATAACCTCATTTACACCTTCTTAGGAGGAGCTTTGATTTGGTTCGGCTGGTTCGGCTTTAACGTCGGCAGCGCTTTGACTTTAGATGGTGTAGCCATGTACGCGTTCATCAACACAAACACCGCGGCTGCAGCCGGGATCGCCGGCTGGATCTTAGTAGAATGGATCATTAACAAAAAACCGACAATGCTCGGAGCGGTATCTGGCGCAATCGCCGGGCTTGTCGCCATTACGCCGGCTGCCGGATTTGTCACACCGTTCGCTTCCATTATTATCGGCATCATCGGCGGGGCAGTTTGTTTCTGGGGAGTATTCTCGCTTAAAAAGAAATTCGGATACGACGACGCGCTTGACGCCTTTGGCCTGCACGGGATCGGCGGCACATGGGGCGGAATCGCAACAGGATTATTCGCAACAACCTCTGTTAACTCAGCGGGCGCAGATGGGTTATTTTACGGTGATGCAAGCTTAATCTGGAAACAAATCGTCGCCATCGCCGCCACTTATGTTTTTGTATTTATTGTCACTTTCGTTATTATTAAAATTGTAAGCCTCTTCCTTCCCCTTCGCGCAACCGAAGAAGAAGAGTCACTTGGGCTTGACTTAACGATGCACGGGGAAAAAGCATATCAAGATTCTATGTGAGGAGTGACGCTATGAGCGGTCAAATGTTCAAGGTAGAAATTGTAACGCGTCCGGCAAATTTTGAAAAGCTGAAGCAGGAACTCGGAAAAATCGGAGTGACCTCTCTGACTTTCTCCAATGTACACGGCTGCGGCCTTCAAAAAGCACATACGGAGCTCTATCGAGGGGTAAAAATAGAAAGCAATGTATACGAGCGTTTAAAAATAGAAATTGTGGTCAGCAAGGTTCCTGTTGATCAAGTGACTGAGACCGCTAAAAGGGTGCTGAAAACGGGATCACCGGGTGACGGTAAAATATTTGTCTATGAAATCAGCAATACGATCAACATCCGCACAGGCGAAGAAGGACCTGAAGCACTTTAATATCGGTACGAGATTCGGACACTCCGGATCTCTTTTTTTGTGCACAGAATCCCCCAGAAACCGCGATTCCTCTTCGAATTCTCTTCAAGCGCCGTTATTTCAGACAATCTCTATTTTTATTTGAAACTTTTCATGAGTAAGATTAGTCTACTAAATATAAAAATGTAAAAGGTGATTATTTGAACTACGAAATTTTTAAAGCAATCCATGGACTATCTCATCACAATTCAGTTCTCGATTCCATTATGGTCTTCATCACGGAATATGCCATTGTCGCCTATGCCCTTATCCTATTGGCAATCTGGCTGTTTGGGAACACACAAAGCAGAAAACATGTGCTATACGCAGGCATCACAGGAATTGCAGGCCTTGTGATCAACTATTTGATTACGCTTGTTTATTTCGAACCGCGCCCGTTCGTTGCGCATACAGTGCATACACTGATTCCGCATGCTGCGGATGCTTCATTTCCAAGTGACCACACGACAGGTGCATTAGCGATTTCTATTGCGATGCTTTTCAGAAACCGCAAAATCGGCTGGCCGCTTGTCATTTTTGGGCTTTTGACAGGCTTTTCGAGAATTTGGGTGGGACATCACTATCCGGTAGATGTATTGGGCAGCCTCGTTGTCGCCATCATTATCGGGTTCCTTTTCTTTAGATTTTCAGATCTGCTTCGCCCGTTCGTCGATTTGGTCGTGAGGATTTATGAAACCATTATCAATAAACTGACGAAAAAACCAACCGATCAAAATTTCTAAGAAAGACAAAAGCCGGCGTCTTTAACCAAGACAGCCGGCTTTAATATTTCTCATACATCTCTTGTTTTCTTCGCTTCGCCAACACATATAAACCATAAAACAATCCAATACCAACAGCATCGATGAGCACATCCCGAATACAACCGTTCCTGCTGAAGAAGAGCTGAAGAACTTCTGTAAAAAAAGCAAACGCAAATGAGCCGGCTGAAGCTGATCTTATGCTGCCCCGCTGTTTCCACAGCAAATATGTCAGCACAAAGAAGGAAAACGCATGTCCGATTTTTTGAATAAACGCTTCAGGGACAGTAAGCTCAGTAAAATCCATAACTAAAAATTGAGACAGATCAGGGTGCGGCTGAAAATGAAAAGCCACCGTTTGCGATACGACCATGCCGCTGAAGCTTTCCGTACAGACAGAAAGCAGGATAAAAAAGATCCAGCCTGCGAGCAATAGGCGGTTCATGACATAACCTCCTTTATAACGTACGTGCCTACATGTAACTACATAGACGGTAAAACAAAGCAAAAAGTAACAGAAAAAAACGCCCATCACAAGGATAGACGTTTTCTTCATTAAGACTGTTCAGTGTCTTCTGTTGTGCTGCTTTCTTTGGAACCAGATTTGTCAGTTGAATCATCCTTTTTCTCACCGGATTTTTCTTCTGTTCCTTTTTCAGTTGATCCGTCCTTTTTCTCGGAAGATTGCTGAATGGATTCTTCTGTTTCTTGGGTGGCAGCTTTTTCTTCAGCAGCTGCTGCTTTTTCAATAGAAGAAACTGGTTTGTCCATAAAGTTTAACGGATTCATTGCGACCCCATCTTTACGGATTTCAAAGTGTACGTGGTTTCCGCTGTCTTCACTGTAAAGGTTCTTGCCAGATTTTCCGATCACTTGATTTTGTTTTACTTTGTCACCTTGCTCAACGCTTACTTCGGAAAGAGATTGATACACAGTCGATAAACCGTTGGCATGTTCTACTTCCACAACATATCCCAGCACTGGATCTTTTTCAGCTTTAACAACCGTACCGCTCAGAGAAGCAGAGACATCGAAATCTTTCCCGTCTTTCTCAGCTAAGTCAATTCCTTTGCTTAGGCTGTACGTGTTATTATAGGTAACGAGTGCTGCTTCTTTCTCTTCTTTTGCGGCATCGGTTTCATAGAACTTTTTCACAACAGAAACGTTTTCAGAATCAACAACTGGCATTGCGACATTTTCCATTGACTTTCCTACTTCAACTGCATCGTCGTTGTTGTCATATGCGGAGTTTCCGCCGTTATCAGCCAACTGATCCTTTACCTCATCATTTGATACTGATTGATACCAAAGGACAGCTGTTAAAATGACGGCCGCACTGACTAAGTAAATTGCAGGGAACACCCAGCGTTTACGAAAAAACTGCTGAAGTTTTTTGACTTGAGAAGTTTTCTTTTCTTCCTCTCTCATTGTTTCATCACCTCAGCAACATTCTGAACACTTTTCTGAAAATATATACACCTATCCAAAAAACTTTTTTAGATGTAGTTTGCGCAGACTGTTACGAAAATATGTCATTTTTTTTGAGAGGAGTGCCAAAAACGTATGAACATGACATTGCGCCTTGCTGAAAATAAAGATCTAGAAGCTGTTGTTGCGATTTATAATTCAACGATTGCTTCTCGAATGGTAACAGCCGATACCGAACCGGTAACTCCTGAAGACCGGATGGAATGGTTTTTGGGACATACAGAGGCACGTCCGCTCTATGTGGCCGAGGACGAAAACGGAAACGTCGCTGCCTGGATCAGCTTTGAAACATTTTATGGAAGGCCAGCCTATAATAAAACAGCGGAGGTCAGCATATACATTGACGAAGCATGCCGCGGCAAAGGCGTTGGATCATATTTGCTTCAGGAAGCGCTCCGCATTGCCCCGGATCTTGGCATTCGCTCACTTATGGCCTTCATTTTCGGGCATAATAAACCAAGCCTGAAGCTGTTTGAAAAGCACGGGTTTGCAGAATGGGGACTATTCCCCGGCATCGCCGAAATGGACGGAAAAAGATACGATTTAAAAATTTTAGGGAGAGAGCTTTCATGATTAGTCTGGATAAAGATGAAAACGAAATTGAAAATCATAATGAAGAAAATAGCCTCGTTGAAGAGGAGACTGCACCTGTTGAACAGGAGACCCGCCAGCTGAGCGCCTCTGCTGTCAAGTCGCTATCCGACATTGCCAAGTGGGGCAAAATTTCTGGCATCTTGTTAATCATTATGGGATCGCTTGTCACTCTGTCTGTTTTGATAACAGTGATTGGCGCCATCCCGGGCGTGCTGCTCATTATATCAGGCGTATTTTTGATGCGCTCAGCAAAAGCAGCCGCGGAAGCCGAAGGAAATCTAGCCGGCAGCGCTGGCGAAAGCATGCTTGAAAATTACGGGACATTTATAAAAATGCAGCTGTTTTATGCAGCATCCAGTATCTTTACTGTCCTGATCGGGATCATTGTAGCCATTTTCGTGCTGGTGGTAATCGGCATTGCTGCTTTTGAGAACACGCCTTCGTATGATGATCCGGATTCTTATTATTATGAGGATGATCCGGTGTTTGAATAATGATGAGACAGGACAGGGCATGAGTTCCATATAAACGGAACCATGCCTATTTTATTTGACTATTCAAAGCAGGCCGGCGTAAACACCAAATCCTGAAGCAAGCATACAATAGACATCTCTAGTAGTGGAAATCAACAAAGCAACGCTGTTACCCAGAAATGAATATCAAAAAAACGGATGAAGTCGGAATCAATCCGAAACCGCACTTTTTATTTCGGGTGTCTGCATGCAAAAAAACACACCCGGATCGTCTGGAAAATCCCAGAAATCCGGGTGCAGCTCTTCTTTAATACATTTTTTTGCGTCTGTCTTCCTCAGTCAAAAATTCAACAAAACTCCGCATCGCAAAAGGCTCTTCCTTTATTTGTCGTGCGTAGGAGCTTTTCCGCTCTTCTGAAAGGATTTCGCTCTTTTTGATCCTGTTCAGCATATAGATGTGAACCGTTTTTTGGATTTGTTTATGCTGATAGCCTGCCTCTTTAAAAAATGCGAGACCGAGCGCCGCCAAAATGGCGAATATGCCTGCGCTGATCAGGGACTCCCTGTCAGCTGAAGCATGAAATAGAAAAGCAGCTAAATTAAAGAGAGAGAATGCAGCAAGCGGAATAGCAAGAAAACGGTAAATGACGGTTTTTTTCATGAAAGGCTGTACGGCCTTTTGAATTTTTTGCATTTCTGTTTTGATGAACCCCGGCATTTGTTCGACTCTGTAAAAGTTCATATAATCCTCCCCCTTTATTTGATGTTTCAAGCTTCACGAACGTTACATATGTGTTTATTTTAACGCAGGTGCAAGCTGGTTTTAAAGAAATCTGCCCGTATTTTTCACGAAGAATCTGGATCACCGCTCTTTATTCTTTTAAAATGTGAGTGTTATAATTTGTAATGGGAATCAGATCACTGTTATTCATGGAATACTAATGGCAATCTTCTTGATAAATATGAATGAGCGGGGTTACAAAGTGAGTATTTCTTCCATCCTTTTATCACTTTTTTTCATTTTAAATATTCTTTTGGCCATCATTGTCATCTTCAAAGAACGGCGCGATGCCAGTGCATCTTGGGCGTGGCTGCTTGTTCTTTTCTTTATTCCCGTTTTAGGCTTTATTTTATACTTATTATTCGGCCATAATCTCAGACGCAAGCATTTGTTTCAATGGGAAGACCGGAAAAAGATTGGAATTGAAAGGCTGCTGAAGCATCAGCTTGAAGATTTAGAAACCAAGCAATTTCAGTTTAACAACCGGGCAACCTTTGATAACAAAGATTTAATTTATATGCTGATTATGAATAACCATGCTGTGTTTACAGAGGATAATTCAGTTGACGTCATTACAGATGGACGGGATAAATTTCAGCGGCTGCTGAGTGACATTTCAAAGGCTAAGGATCATATCCATTTACAGTATTATATTTATAAAGGCGATGAATTAGGCAAAAAATTGCGGGACGCTCTCATCCAAAAGGCGAAAGAAGGTGTTCAGGTCAGAGTGCTTTATGATGAACTCGGGTCCAGAACGCTGAGAAAAAAGTTTTTTAAAGAGCTTCGCGAGGCTGGCGGGCATGTGGAGGTCTTTTTCCCTTCAAAGCTCAGGCCGATTAACCTGCGGCTGAATTACCGGAACCATCGAAAGCTTGTGATCATAGACGGAATGACCGGTTATGTCGGAGGCTTTAACGTCGGAGATGAGTATCTAGGGCTTAATCCGAAATTCGGTTATTGGCGGGATACGCATATCCGGCTGCAAGGAACGGCCGTGCACGCCATCCAAACACGGTTCATCCTTGACTGGAACCAAGCTTCTCATCACCATACGCTGACATATATTCCAAATCACTTTCCTGATTACGGCCCAAAAGGCAACGTCGGGATGCAGATTGTCACAAGCGGCCCTGATTCGGAATGGGAACAAATTAAAAATGGCTACATCAAAATGATTTCGAACGCCAAGCGTTCCATTTTGATACAAACACCTTATTTTATCCCAGATGCAAGCCTGCTGGATGCTTTAAGAATCGCTTGCCTTTCGGGCATTGACGTTAACATTATGATTCCGAACAAGCCTGATCACGCCTTTGTATACTGGGCAACACTTTCGTATATCGGCGATCTGCTGAAAGCCGGAGCCACTGTCTATATTTACGATAACGGCTTTATTCACGCGAAAACCATCGTGGTGGATGACGAAATCGCTTCAGTCGGCACAGCGAACATTGATGTCCGAAGCTTCAGGCTGAATTTTGAGGTTAATGCATTTATTTACGATATCACCATTGCTAAAAAACTGGTTTCAACTTTTAAAGAAGATTTGCTAGTATCCAGAAAATTCACCTATGAGGAGTATCTGCAGCGCCCGTTGTGGATTCGAATAAAAGAATCCGTCTCGCGGCTGTTGTCGCCGATCTTATAAGATGCGCAAACCCCCGGCCTTTACGGCCGGGGGTTTTCCTGATGGTCACAGTAAATGATGATCGCCTCCCGCAAAAAAGCGGCAAGACCTTCTCCATATTGATTGATTGAATCGGTAAATCGCTCGTCAGTGATATACACTTCCCCGAGTCCTCTGAAAATGTCGAGTGTGCAATCGTAATGATATTGGCAAATATGATCGCGAAATGCCCCCACTGCGGCCTGAACCTCTGCATCATCGGGCCCATGCTTCATTCGCGCCGCAATTCGTCTGTAAATCGAATCAAATTCAGCCATGATCGTGCTCCAATCATCTGCCGAGTATGCAGATGTCCTTTTCTCTGTTTCTTCTGCGATTTCCTTTCCATACAGCTTTCTGACTTCATCAGCGTATGTCTGCTGGTGCTCTTCAATGTCTTTCATGCTTAATCCGGCAAATAAATCCCTCTTATTCATCGTTTCCCCTCCATCAACGGACAAAAGCGTCCTGTCAATTGTTTGAATCATCTCATCCATTCTTTGTTTTTTCTTCATCAATATCTCCTTTTGCGACTGAAGTGCCGCTTTCCGGTCAAAATTCGGATGATCCAGCATCTCTTTAATTTCATCCAAACGAAACCCGATTTCCTTGAAAAATAAAATCTGTTGCAGTCTTTCCAGATCTGCGTCACTGTACAAACGATACCCAGCATCAGTAAGCGCTGAAGGATTCAGAAGCTCAATATTGTCATAGTGATGAAGCGTCCGAATGCTAACACCTGATATCTCCGCCACTTGTTTAACTTGATATTTCATACATAACACCTCCTCTTTTTTATCGTAAACAATCACGCAACGTTAGGGTCAATCCCCAAAATGTTATTTTCTATATACAAAACTTCTCACAAATAGTGTATAAAAGAAAAGTGAGTATTTTTTTGTAAAGGGGAGCCAGTATACATGAATCCTGAAACAATGAACAAAACCCTCATCAGCATTTCGAAATGGGGAAAAGCTACAGGCATTTTATTTATTATTATGGGCGCAATTACCGCGCTTTCAGGCGCGTTCATTTTTCTAATCGGTGCCGTGCCAGGCGTACTGCAAATTATTTCCGGTATCTTTTTGATGAGGTCAGCTAGGGAAGCAGGCCAAATGGCTGAACACAATAGCGGACAGTCTGAAGACTTAATGCTGGAGAATTACGCGAAATTCGTAAAGATGCAAGGGATTTATTTGATCGTAAGCATTGCTGTATCCATTCTTGCGATTATCGCCTTCTTCATCTTTTTAATGCTTGGGATTGCTGACGGCCTTTTCAGCGATACGTACAGCACTTATTAATGAGAAAAACCCGGAGCTGGCTCCGGGTTTTTTATTATTCCGCTTCGCTTACCACTGTGAAGCGTTCATTTTTGTGTTCGGGATGTTCAAGCTCGTCCAACACGGCAATGGCATAATCTGCATAGCTGATATAGCTGTCGCCTTTTGCATTTACGATGACATTGTCTTTTCCTTTTTGGTAAGAGCCAGTCCGTTTTCCTGCTGGATCAAAAAATGCCGCAGGACTGAGGAACGTCCAGGAAATGGAGTCTGTCTGCTGCAAATCTTTCAGGTTCTCGCCTTGATTTGATGCGGTTGGCAAATATTCTTTCGGAAATTCCGGCGTATCCATTAAACGGGTTGTTTTGGCTTCATCAACAAACAGGCTTCCCGCTCCGCCAACAACAAGCAATCTTGTGTGCTTCGCGTCCTTTAAAATGCTGATGAGTGCTCTTCCTGCTTCAACATGAAGATGTTCTTGGCCGGGTGCTGCTCCAAAAGCGTTTACGACCGCGTCGAAAGGCTTGATGTCTTCCGCAGTCAGTTCAAACACATCTTTTTCCAAAATCGCTACGTCTTGCTCCTGCACTTTTGAAGCGTTTCTGACGATGGCTGTCACTTCATGGCCTCTTTTTTTCGCTTCTTTCAAAATCTCGTTTCCCGCTTTCCCACTTGCGCCTATAATACCAATTTTCATTTTTCATTTCCTCCTTATTTGTAACAATTTTAGTTACATGTTAGCGGTGAGAAGTCATCCCTTTTGATTAAAAGAGATGATTCATAACATCTTTTAATGACTTGCTCGCCAGTTCATTTTCCATCGCTCTTTGCACACTTTCAAACGTTTCATCCAGAGCGTTCTGAATTTTTTTCCCTACCGGACATTTCGGATTCGGGTTTTCATGAACCGCAAAGAGTTCTTCTTGCTTTTGGACAGCCCGGTACACTTCTAAAAGAGAAATATCAGCAGGATCTTTTTTGAGGCTTGCACCCGGCACCCCGGCGCGTGATGTGAGAATATCAGCTTTTTTCAGCAGGCTGATCATTCTTCGCACAACTACCGGATTCGTGTTGACACTGTCAGCAATGATTTCTGAAGATGTTTTTTCATCCATCGAGATGAGGGATAAAATATGAATGGCAACAGCAAGACGGCTGTTAATCATGTTTTTTCACCACCGTTGTAACTATAATAGTTACATTTGATTCGTTTGTCAACATCTAATATACACTAAATACATGGGTTTTGTGCACCGTTTTTAGTCAATAGAACGGCCGGATGCACTCCGGCCGCGTCTTATCAGAATAAGAAATATCTTTGTCCAAGTGGGACATAATCGACAGGCTGGCAAGACAACTCCTCCCCGTCAGCAAAGACCTGATAGGTTTTTGGATCAATCTCAATCTTCGGCAAAGCCGAATTCAGCTTCATATCCAGCTTGCTCAGCTTTCTGATATTTTTGACTGGAGAAATCCTTTTTTCCAGCCCTAAGCTTTCCGCCACACCACGCTCTATGCTTGCCTGAGACATAAATGTAATCGAGGTTGAGCGGTTGGCTTTTCCGTAAGACGCATACATTTGGCGCATGAAAACCGGTTCAGGAGTCGGGATGGACGCGTTCGGATCTCCCATTTGCGCACGTGCAATCATGCCGCCCTTTAAGACCAGTTCCGGTTTTACGCCGAAAAATACCGGGTCCCACAGAACGAGATCAGCAAGCTTCCCTTTTTCCACCGAGCCGACTTCATGGCTGAGCCCGTGCGTAATTGCCGGATTAATCGTGTATTTGGCAATGTACCGTTTTGCGCGCACATTGTCATTTCCGTTTTCGCCGGCAAGAGCGCCGCGCTGTTTTTTCATTTTATCGGCTACCTGCCATGTTCGGATAATCACTTCACCGACCCGCCCCATCGCTTGGGAATCCGATGATGTCATGCTGATCGCACCGATATCATGGAGAATATCCTCCGCGGCAATCGTCGCAGCCCTGATTCTGGAATGGCTGAACGCCACATCTTCAGGCACTTTCGCATCTAAATGGTGGCAAACCATCATCATGTCAAGATGCTCATCCATCGTATTAACGGTATAAGGAATGGTTGGCGTTGTAGATGACGGCAGAATGTTCGCGTAAGAAGCGAGCTTCATAATATCCGGGGCATGGCCGCCGCCTGCACCTTCAATGTGATAAGTATGAATGACCCGGTCCCCGATCGCGTCGAGCGTGTTTTCCAAAAAGCCCGCTTCGTTAATCGTATCGGTATGGATGGCAACTTGAATATCAGCCTCGTCCACAACTTCCATACACGTTTTAATGGCGCTTGGCGTCGTGCCCCAGTCTTCATGAAGCTTAAGGCCGATGGCGCCGGCTTCCACCTGCTCGATCAGCGGCGCTTTATCGGATGCATTCCCTTTTCCTAAGAAACCGACATTGATCGGAAACTCCTCGGCCGCTTCCAGCATCCTTGCCATATACCACGCGCCGGACGTACAAGTTGTCGCTTTGCTGCCTGTTGCGGGTCCTGTTCCGCCTCCCAAAAGGGTCGTCACACCTGAAGAAAGCGCAACTTCCATCTGCTGAGGACAAATAAAATGAATGTGCGTGTCCACTCCCCCGGCTGTTAAAATTTTGCCTTCACCGGAAATCACCTCTGTCCCCGCTCCGATGACCATGTGCGGATCGACTCCATCCATGATATCAGGATTTCCGCTTTTTCCGACACCAACAATCCGGCCGTCTTTCACACCGACATCCGCTTTGACAATGCCTGTGTAATCCAATAGCACGACGTTGGTGATAACCAAATCCAAAGCGCCGTCCTTCCCTGTGATTCTGCCGTTTTGGCCCATGCCGTCGCGGATTGTTTTTCCGCCGCCAAAGATCATTTCTTCACCGTATACTGTAAAATCCTTTTCGACTTCGATCCATAAATCCGTGTCGCCCAATCTGATTTTATCGCCCGTTGTCGGGCCAAACAGTTCCGCATATTCCTCCCGTGACATTTTCATCGGATTACACCCTCCATCCAGCCGGCTTGTTTTAAGTTGGCCAACGTTTTTTCTTTGCCGCGTTCATCGATAAACGTGTCGGCCATTCCGTTCAGCCCTCTAATTGTCTTGCGTCCTCTGATTTCCACTAGTGAGACCGTTTTCTGCTCTCCCGGCTCAAAACGGACCGACGTGCCTGATGGAACATCAAGACGCATGCCGATCGCCAGCTCACGGTCAAATAATAAAGCCCCGTTGGCCTCCGCAAAATGAAAATGCGAACCGACTTGAATGGAGCGTGATCCGGTGTTTTTTACCGTTACCTCCCGTATCTCACGGCCTTCATTAATCGTAATGGTTCCCTCAGCAATTTGAAATGCTCCCGGCTTCATGACTTCACCTCCGCAGAAATTGGCTGATGTACCGTAACAAGCTTTACTCCATCCGGAAATGTGGCCTCCACCTGAATGCTGTCCAGCATCTCAGGCACACCTTCCATCACATCTTTTTCCGTTAATACATGGCGGCCGGCTTCCATCAGCTCTGCTACTCCCTTCCCATCACGTGCGCCTTCCATAATAAAGCAGGTGATATAAGAAGCAGCCTCAGGATAGTTCAACAGAACGCCCCGCGCCTTTCGCTGTTTGGCTAATTCCCCCGCTGCAAAAATGAGCAATTTTTCTTGTTCAACCGGTGTCAGTTTCATCTGTAATCCTCCTTCTTTTGTCATATAAAGCGGATGCGGTTACTACGAATTTGTGGAGCATGCAGGCGGGACATCACCTCCCTTTCTTCGAGAATGGGGGTCATACGGTAGGGTGCCTTTCAAAGCGGCATGCCGTTTCTTCATCAGCCTTGCCATGGTCAACAACCGTTCCCCTGTCGATTACAGAAAGATAGTCAGCACAGGTTAACGCGTTTTCCAGACTGCGCTCGACTAAGATAACAAATGTCTTTTTTTCTGGAAATTTCTATAATAACTTATCTGACTAGTTCGACAATTAAAATCTGAATTCCTTCCAATTGTTCATTAAGTAAAATATTTTTCGGATTTACCATCAGCGCTCTGGCGATTGCAAGCTGCTGCTGAGACCGCCTTTTCGTTTTGAACAAACGTTTGATTAAAACAAATAGCCCCCCTGTTTAGCCGGAAGCAGGCCTATGAAGTGGATTGGCCGACTCCATTTCGGCCTAATACAGCGACAATCTGCCCCGGGTGAACCTCCATGTTGAGGCTGTGCTAAACCATCGATTGATCATAACCAGACGTTACATTTCTGATGGCAGCCCGTTGTTTTGCTCCGCAACCGGAAGCATGCATGGAGGCCAGTCTGAGGCGCCGTCCTCCACGATACCGAGAACCCGACTATTGCCATTAACTCCGCATCATGGACGGTCACTTCGCTGATCGCCACCGTTCGGCTTAACGAGTGAAGAATCCCGGCCTTCACTGAATCCCGCTTGTGTCGATATTAACTGTTTTTTCGCACTCCCGCTGGCTTCCGACACTTTCTTCGGTGCAGTACATTCCGTCATCAAAACCCCTTTGTTTGATTTCCCCAAATGATGTTATAAAACTTTACAACTTATGTCATTATTATATAGAAGAGGCCTATTAATTCAAAGAATATTTAAAAAATTTAGTTACCTTGACCAAATCAGCTTCTTTTTTTGTTATATTTAGTCACATCAGAAAAAGCGAACAAAAAAAGACAAGAAACATTTCGTTTCCTGCCTCTTCCGTACGATTAATCTTTATCTGAAAATTTATCCTTGGCTTTCCCGATATCCTTTTGGATTTCGCCTTTTGCCTTATCTTTTTTGCCTTCAGCCTGCATGTCCGTTCTGTCAGCCATATCTCCGACTTTATCCTTCACTTCTCCTTTGGCTTTATTGAAGCCGCCCTTCATTTTGTCTTTTACACTATCGTTACCCATGTTAATTCTCCCCTCTCAATTATGTGTGTACTTGTTACCTTCCCGATCTGAGAGGCAATAAACATTCTAATGTTATTTATCGATTTCGTAGCGCTCTCCGTAACGGAGCACCTTGTATATCGCCAGCCCGTCTGATGACTTTTTCTCTGAATATCGGACCGGCAGCAGGGCAAAAAACACATAATACGTAGAAAAATAGACAAACTGATAGAAAAACACATTCGGCTTTAATACACTGTGTAAAATCAGCAGATTGATTGCAAAAATCGTGATGAGGTTAAACAAGCAGCCCCCTGCATACACGAGTGCATTTGAGAATCGATTGTCAATTTTCAACTCCCCGTACCGGCAAAAAGAATCGATAAAATAAATCGTTCTGAACCGTATGGGTCCAATTTTAAGCAGCGTTTTTCCCATGCCTATATCCAACGATCCCTTTCCGCCAAAAATAAAAGCCATAAAGCTGTGCCCTGAAACATGTATAATCTGTACAAGCGGCAGAACAATGAGGAAAGACCACAGAAACTTCACCATATCATTAAAACCAAACATTGAATTCCCCCTCACATGCATATCTGCATCCCAAAACGGCTTTTGTTCAAAAAACAGTGCTGTAGCGATTTTTCCTGTTCTCCCCGGAAATAAACGTTCCGATGCTCCCCTTTTTTTGCATATAAAAAAACCATCTGCCAGCAGATGGTTTTGTCTCATACTTCATATAAACAATCGTTCCTTTGAATCATCTCTCTCATGCTGACCGCTTTTTCATAAAAATACACCGCTTCTTTATATTGTTCGCGATGACTGAAATAGGAGGCAGCATCTAAAGCAAATTCTTCAATATATACATACAGGCCCTTTTCTTCCATATAATCAAATACTTCTTGAATCATATCCAAATTGACAGATTCCACATATAATGCCTGCAGAAATTTATATTTTGCCAGACTGAAGAAGTCGTTTCGTTTTTGGGCAATGGCAATCCCTTTTTCATAGTACCGTATCGCAGCTTCGCTATCTTGTTTTTTGAAAAGAACGCGAGTCAGGCTGAAGAGCGCTTTTGGAAGCTGTTCCAGCTGATAATCCTCGAAGACAGGAAGCGCTTTTTCAAAGTATTCGGCGGCCTGATCCAGCTCCCCCTTGTCATCATAGCAATTCCCGATATTATAAAGGGCTGATCCGATCAAACGGGGCTGTCCTTCCAATAAAGCAAGGCGATACGCGTCATCTAAATGTTCAAGCGCTTTTTCATAATTTCTGTAGTCTATGTAGTTTCCTGATATGACGAAATGGCATTGAATTCTTCTGACTCTGTAAAAATCGTGAGCCTTATACGTCTCCAGCGCCTGTACGGCGTGGTTCATGGAAAAGTGCGTCTGCTTCATAATATAAAAGACTTCCGCCACTTTAAAATGAAATTCCGCTCTTTCAATTTCATCTTCTACAAACGCAAGCATCTTCTCAGCTTTCCGATAAAAGGATATAGCCGAGATGTAATTGTTCTGTTCAAATTCGTACATTCCTCTAAACAAGTGAAAATAATACTCAGATAATCCGGAGATGCTGTCCTGATTGCTTTCCAGCGTTTTGATCAATTCACGATATTGAAGCTGAGATTCCTCGTGCAGGTCAGGCTTTACATAATCCAGCATAATTTGGTGCCGGTAGCTGATCAGCTGATAATACAGGAGAAGCAGCTGATCCTCTTCCATCTGTTCTATATCTAGATCAATTTCTTCCTTCAGCTTTACGGCATCAGCCACTTGAAATGCTAAAATGTGCTTATACCACTTATTGATTTTCACTCCTACTTGAGATGACGGGATCTCGTACGCGGCCATGCCCCTCCAACCCTTTCTATTTTCTAATTGGTTATATTTTATCATAATGTATGGCTTTGGAATTAAATTTTCTTACAATGATTCCTTCTTTATGCCTATCCTTATATATTTCGGTTTTTATACGTATTTTTTGCACTCGGATTCTAATAAAAAAGCTTATCGGACAGTGCCGATAAGCTTTTGACTTCAAATTAACCGCCAATATAAGACATTTCCACTTTCTTTTTGCCAGATGCTTTTGATAGCGTACGATCGACTGAATACTGATCAATCCGATTTTTCCATACTGTCCCGATCATTTCTGATAGTTCGTCATCACTTAATTCCTGGCGAACCGGAGCTCTGAGGTCAAATCCGCTTGAAGCGAATAAGCAGGTAAACAGCTCTCCTCTCGCAGAAAGACGGGCTCTGTTGCAAGATCCGCAGAACGCATCAGATACAGATGATATGACGCCGATTTCTCCGGAGCCGTCCAAGTAGCGGAATCTGGAAGCCACTTCGCCTATATAATTAGGCGCTATCGGCTCAACCGGCATGTGTTCATTGATCAAATCTATGATTTCCGCCTTTGTCATGACGTCTTTCTTTTCCCATTGGTTGGTGTTGCCTACGTCCATAAATTCAATGAATCTCAGGATATGCCCTTTTTCTTTAAAATAACGGGCCATAGGCAGTATATCTTTTTCATTGACGCCCTTTTGAACGACCATATTGATTTTAACACCGAGCCCTGCTTGCTTCGCCGCTTCAATGCCTTCCAGCACCTTGCTGACAGAAACGCCACGCCCGTTTATCTTCTTAAAACGCTCGTCTTCTAAAGAATCAAGGCTGATCGTAACCCTTTTCAACCCAGCCTCCTTGAGCCTCTTTGCATAAACAGGCAGCAGTGATCCGTTTGTCGTCATCGCGATGTCACGAATACCCGGTATGCGGGCCAGTTTTTTGATTAACTCCGGCATATCCTTTCTCATGAGGGGCTCTCCGCCGGTCAGGCGGATTTTTTCAACGCCAAATCTTGTGACAAACAATGTCGCAAGCCGTTCCAGCTCCTCAAATGAAAGCAGCTCCTCTTTCTTTAAAAAAGGATAATCCGGGCCGAATAATTCGGCGGGCATACAGTACGTGCATCGGAAGTTGCAGCGGTCTGTAACAGAAATGCGAAGGTCTCTCAGCGGTCTGTTTCTTTTATCCAACATCTGACGCGACTCTGTAATCATAGCTACAGCCCCTTCCTATCCCCTGATTCTCTCAGGGTGTGTATATACATTAAATGATCCGTTTCTGACAAATCCAATCGCTGTGATATTCAATTCTTCAGCCATTTGAATCGCAAGCTCCGTCGGGGCCGATTTGGAAATGACAATCGACACGCCGATTTTGGCCGCTTTTAACAGGACCTCTGATGAGATTCTGCCGCTGAACACAATCAGTTTGTCGCGTACGGACATACCGTTTAGAAGGCAGTGTCCGTATAGTTTATCAAGTGCGTTGTGCCGACCGATATCTGTGCGCATCAACAGAAGCTTCTCTGTGTCGCAAAGCGCCGCATTATGGACGCCTCCCGTATCCTGAAACGTCCCGCTCCCTTGCTGCATGTCTTTCATAAGCGCCAAACATGCCTCAGGTGATATCTTGATTTGGCTGACAGCCGTCTTGGCTGTTTTGACATCCTGCTGAAAATAAAAATGACGGCCCTTTCCGCAGCATGAGCCGATCACCCGTTTCGTATAATCCTTTTGATCCAATGTCTCAGGGTGAACGAGGTCGACATATACAAAACCGAGACTTTCATCTATTGTAAACCTTTTAATTTCTTTTTGAAATCGTATAACACCCTCTGATGCGAGAAATCCGATGACAAGCTCTTCGATATGCTCAGGCGTACAAACGAGCGTCACAAATTCACTGCCATTCAGTATCACTGTCAAAGGGAATTCTGTCACCATCCGGTCTTCTACTTTGCTTATTTCCCCTTGTTCATAGCGCCATACATCCCTGACCGCAGTTACTTTATCGTTCAATGTCTCTTCCCCTCCGCAATGTTCCTGCCTTTATATTTTTTCACACTCCTCGGATTTTGTCGAATTCTGAGACACAAAAAGAGCCCTCTATATAAAGGGCTTTCACAGGATGTGATGACGGCGGTGTTTAGGCAGGGCGCCTAAGCATTTAGCCGCCGTTCCTTTTATAACACGTGAGCACCAATGTGCATTGACAACGAACGCGGGGTTTGTCGACACTGTATAAAGGACTCTATGTTTGATTATGCTGATTCTTTTTCAGAACCGTAAACAGCACAATAGCTGCGATCAAGGTGAGAATGCTGACAAAAAAGAAGGCTGCCAGTTTTAGAAGAACACCAAGCAATATGAATGCAACGGTGGCTATAAGAAAAATCATTCCGAATAATTTCATATGTTCAACCCCTTTTTAGGGTATCATTCCCGCCCAAACTGTTTTTAAACCAATAAAAAAAGGCGCCTGGGGGAGCGCCTGATCTTTAGGTTCCTTACTCAGTAAATTTTTGTGCTTCTTTTTCCCAAGCCTGTTCGAACTCATCCGCACTGTTCGCTGAAATATATTCTCCGCCGCCAGCGACAGCTGCTTGTTTCATCTCTTCATTACCCTTGACATCAAAGTTGAAGCCAATGATGTTTACAATCGTATCCACATTTGATGCACGGAGCTTTTCGATTTCTGCCGCAGGGTCTCCGCCGCACGTTTCTTCACCGTCAGTGATTAAATACACCACGTTTTTCCCGTCTGCGTCAAATGCTTCAAATTCTTTTCTTGTGTCTGCAAGTGCTTTGGCAATCGGTGTCCATCCAGTCGGCTTGAGCTCACTCAATGAATTGTCAAACAGAGACCCTTCATATGGATGAAGGCCGTAAATGGTTTCCGTCGTACTGCACGAAAGGGCTTTACCGGACAGTTTATTGTTCCCTGCATGCCCGAAAACGCGAAGCATAAGATTTGTATCCTTCGGAAGAAGTTCGGCAAAAGATTTTACTGATTTTTTGGCAATGTCTATTTTGCGCTCTCCTCCTGTTTTTTGAACCATGCTTCCGCTTCCGTCAAACAAAACAGCTACATTTGTATCAGCCTGTTTCTCAGCGGCAAAAGACGGGGAGGCAATGGAAACAGTCAACAATCCAATGATACCGGCAGCCAGCAATTTTTTCATATGATTACTTCCTTTCTTTTTCATATTTTCCAACTATATGTTGGATTCTTCTTTATGCTAGAATACGAAAATGCAAAAAGATATAGGACATGCTGCCTTTTGTGCTGCTTTCACGATCTGTCCAAAATCGCTTGAAATGCCGTTCATTTTTAGCCATTTCCGCCCAGAAAGCATAAACAGATTGTGTGATCATTCATTCTTTTTTCGCCTTGATTATGACAGAAAAACGGAAATCTGCTACTATGCTACAGGCAGACAGCTAATTAGTTTTGAAGTTTTTGTTACATACAAAAAGAGGCTGACCATCACCAGCCTCTTTTTTCTTATTTAGATAACATTAGTGATTGCTGAGTGAAAATTTTCTCAACATCTTTTTGGGTATAAGCCGGGAAGTATTCACCGCCGCCTACTTTCGCAATTGCGTTCAGCTGGCCTTTGTATCCCTCTTTATAATCAAAGCCGATCACATTAACAGTGATATTGTCTTTTTGCAGTTCCTTTGCTGTTTTAATCGGGTTTCCTCCGCACGTTTCCTCACCGTCTGTCAACAGATACACCACTTTTTCCCCTTTTGCATCAAGCTGGTCAAAAGAAGATTTCGCCTCGTTCAGCGCTTTGGCAATTGGCGTCCAGCCAGTCGGCCCAATTGTATTGAGAGAATTGAGGAAGCTTTGCTCGTTAAAGCTTTGGAAGCCGTATACGTTGCGAATGGCTTCACATGACTGAACTTTTCCGGAATTTTTATTGTTTCCTTCAGAGCCAAACACGCTCATTTTCACCTGAGTTCCTTCTGGCAGTGAGCTCGCAAACTTTGAAATTTCTTTTTTGGCTGAATTAAATTTAGATACACCGTCTATTCTTTTCGCCATACTTCCGCTGGCATCAAGCAAGACCGCCACGTTCGCCGGCGCTTTAGCCTCCGTTTCTTTCTTTTCAGCTGCAAAAGCAGGTGAAGTTAATCCAAAAAGCAATCCTGTCATCATGATCAGTGAAAATCTTTTCTTCATGTTCGTACCCCTTTACCAATTTGTTTCTGCGTGCAGATGTTCAACGCTGAACATAATCTATCGTAATCAACAAAAACCGAGAAATAAATAGGGCGGGCTTCCCCATTGCTGTTGTTTACTTTTGCATAGAAACCTATGTTTTTATTAGTGATTTCCACCTAACGCCCCTATGAAAAGAGAAGATTGTCCGCCTTTCGGCTTTCGTTATATGAGTCTGTCGAAGTCTGTCGACACATGTGGATGACTTTACCACAATCTCAAAGCCTGAAATCAGGAAAAAAGGACTGATCCTTAAAGACGGTCAGAAGCTCCTCTAAACCGTTTCAGCTGCTCTTAGATAAAAGATATTCAGGAACAGAAAAAGACGCCTAAAGAGCGTCTTTTTCTACTTTTTCGCCATATATTTATTCAAAAACGCATCTGCCTCAGAAATTTGTGTGCCTTGGTAATAGTACTTTACAATGTCATCAACCGTTTTGCCTTCTTTGGCCATAAAATTCGCTCCGTATTGGCTCATCCCCACACCGTGGCCAAATCCTCTCGTCGTGACTGTAATTGTGTCTCCATTTCGCTTCCATTCAAAATCGGCGGAGTTGAGACCCAGCTTTTCACGTATGTCTCTTCCTTTCAGCGTCTTGCCGTTAATGACGGCAGTTGCAACCTGGTGGCCCGGTGTCTCGCCGGTAATCCTCCCTACTGCGCTAGATCCATCCAGCTTGACGCCAAGCTTTTGCTGAAATTCTGCCGCTGTAAAGGTTTTCGTTGCCTTATATTTCGGAGACTTTTTATCCCATGGGCTTTTGACGCTTTTTAAATATGGGATAGCACTTGTCCAATAAGCTTCTGCATTCTCTGTGTAGCCGTTGCTTGTGGAGAAAAAGGAGGCTTCAATCGGCTGGTTGTTGTACGTTAAAATTTTGCCTTGCGTACTGGCTACCGCATCTGTGATTTTCTTCAGTTTTGTCTCATAGCTTGTGCCCCACTGTTTTTTCAGCTCCGCTTTGCTTTTATACACCTGGAACATCTGTGTATCATCCACCAGTGAGCCTTTAGGAGCCTCTACCGCTGAATTTGACACCATCAGTCTGACAATAAATGTTCTGGCGGCGAGCGCCTGGGCTTTCAGCGCTTCAGGTTTAAAGGTTGCCGGCATTTCGGAGGCGACGACTCCAATCACATACTCTTCAAGCGGAATGTTTTCTACGGATTGATTTGCGGTTCGATAGACGGGAATAGAAACAGGTGATGCTTTCAATGTTTCTGCTCCTTTCGATGCTGGTTTCGTGCTGACTGCTGTCTTTTCTGATTCTACGCTGGCCCCCGCTTCCTTATTATGCTGGAATGGTATAACCAAGAGTGTGGGAACCAAGAGAATCAATGCACATAGTACGGATAGTGTGATTGCGAATTGTTTCATATTCAGCTGCCTCCTGCTCGGGATTCGACTCTAGTCTAGTCTATGGGCAGGGACAAGCTAATATGACTCTCGTTTTGGACAGAAACTTTATTTGTCATTTACGTATTCTTTTTTGCTATTTTGCGCATAATGATGATAATACACAAAAAATAAAAAACCAGTATGCCAGAGTGACATACTGATTTTCAAGTAAGTTTATGCATTTAAGTCAGAAACGACTTCTTTATTCTCTTGCTCAGAAGCAGACACATCATTTACACGTTCGATGTCTGCGCCCAGAGCGGCAAGCTTCTTATGGAAATCAACGTAACCGCGGTCTAAGTGCTTCAATTCAGTAACACGTGTGTGACCTTCAGCCACTAACCCCGCAAGAATCAGCGCTGCACCTGCACGCAAATCAGTCGCTGCAACTTCAGCTCCCTGAAGCTGTACAGGACCGTTAATGATGACAGAACGTCCTTCAATCTTGATATCACCATTCATACGGCGGAATTCTTCCGCATGCATAAAACGGTTTTCAAAAACTGTTTCTGTAATCATGCTTGTGCCGCTTGCACGAAGCAGAAGCGCCATCATTTGTGACTGCATATCAGTCGGGAAGCCCGGGTGAGGCATTGTCTTGATGTCAATCGGTTTAAGTTCTTTCGGGCCGATGACACGCAGACCTTCACCTTCATCCTTAATTGTTACACCCATCTCTTCCATTTTTGCAATTAAAGAGGTGAGGTGTTCAGGAACGGCTCCTTTTACTAATACGTTTCCTTCAGTGATCGCAGCAGCAACCATAAATGTGCCCGCTTCAATGCGGTCAGGAATAATATGGTGTTTTACGCCGTGAAGCTTTTCGACTCCTTCAATTTTGATGGTGCCGGTGCCAGCTCCGCGGATTTTTCCGCCCATGCCGTTGATATAGTTTGCTAAATCAACGATTTCGGGTTCTTTTGCCACGTTTTCCAGCGTTGTTGTTCCTTCAGCTAGAGCGGCTGCCATAATCAGGTTCTCTGTAGCTCCTACACTTGGGAAGTCCAGATAAATTTTTGCGCCTTGCAGTCGGCCTTTTACTTCAGCTTCAATGAAGCCATTACCGACTTTGATTTCTGCGCCCATTGCTTCAAAACCTTTTAAATGCTGATCAATCGGTCTGGAACCAATTGCGCATCCGCCCGGAAGTGCAACTCTTGCATGACCTGTACGCGCAAGAAGCGGCCCCATGACAAGCACAGACGCACGCATTTTACGAACATATTCAAAAGGTGCTTCAGTTTGCAAAGCGTATGAAGCATTTACAGTCACTTCATTATTTTCAAAATGCACATCTGCTCCTAAATGACGCAACACTTCGTTAATTGTATATACATCGGAGAGCGTAGGTACATCACAAATTACGCTTTTTTCTTCACTTGCTAATAAAGATGCAGCGATAACAGGTAAAACGGCATTTTTAGCGCCTTCAACTTTGACTGTGCCGTTTAACTTCTGACCGCCGCGGACGATGATTTTTTCCAAGGTATTCCCCTCCGCGTCCCTAAATTCTCTATATTAATATTCAGTCGTAACGATTGGTGTGCCAACCGTAACGGTATGTTTTCCGCCCATTCCTGCACTTCTAAGTGCAATTTGCAAATTCATTTTATGTTTCGAGGTCATAATGTACTCTTCCCACTCATCTGTAAACGCAGAAATAGAAACGAAATTTGGCTCAACTACATGTTCTACTGATCTTGCTTGAAATTCATTTAATAACTGATTTGCTTTTTTTTGCAAAACAATATTCATATTATCATCTAAGTGACCATTTAGACAAGTAAAAATAACTACTTTTTCTTGGAATATCCCAAGTGTCTCCCGTTCAAACTGTTCATATGTATCATTCCAGCTATCCGGTGTCTCTAGACTCATTTGCTCATATAATAAATACGAAGTTGGATTGTGTTTTTTGAGGGTTGTGACAAGCTGCAGTCTAAAAGAAGTACGATTTTTTTTGTCAGTATATGTGCCAATTGCCTTTACGACTTTATCTTCCCGTGCAATCACCCAATCATATTGACGATACTCTGATTTTAAACGTTGCACTTTTTGATAAAATTCTTTCTCGGTCAGTGACATGTTTTGTTTTGCATGCAATGTCCACTTATCTATTGACACATCTTGGCGTTCCATCCCCTCTGCCATTTGTGCTAACGGCGTTAATTCACTCGCATGAATGGTATGGAAAACAGCAATGACGAAGCTTAACATGACGGAAATGATAATAGCGTGGCTTACTTGTTTTTTCTTCATGTTCATCTCTCCCCCTTATCCCCAGTTTTACCGGAGGCAAGAGGCGCCATACGTAAAAATCTTCGTCAAAACTCGAGCTATTCGCCTCAACCCGCTTCTCCCAACCATTTAATGATAATAATGTTCAAAACCTATTAAAATAGATAGGGAAGCTGCTGTGAATAATTGAGGTAATCTAAAAAGAAATTGGCAACGGCCGTTCCAATGGCGATTGTCAGCAAAATCATCAGGAGTCTTGCCTGCACGACTTTGCCTTTTTTGATTAACGGATCTATATTGACGGCTTGCAACGCCCACCAAGTCACTGCTATAAAAATCAGGTGAACGACAATGCCGATTGCAGCCTGCTGTCCCAATACACTCATCTATTACACTCCTTTCTCTGCGTTCATACCCTTTCTTATTATATAAGAAGCACAGATAAAGATGATACATTTTATACAGAACGGAATAATCAGCCAAATCTAGGGCTAATCCCCGCTTAAAGTGCGATTCTTTTACATGGTATACTTTATTGGAAAGGAGCTGGCAAATGTGAATCATTCTTTTTTTCAGCCTGAAAAGCAATATAGTGAGGACCTGCCAATTTTTGATCAGGAATGGGAAGCAATTGCATTCTATTATGATTATAGACAGTCACAGATTGAAGAACTGAATGAATTGTGTCAGTTTTTTAACATTTCTCTTACCTATACGAGAGAAAGCCTTGAAGAGCTTGAAAACCTTTATTTTCAAAGTATACAAGAGCTTTTGCTTGCTGATTGGAATCTTCCTATTGAAGAATTCGAGAAAATGATCAGTGTTTATCTTATAGATTGCGTGATTGCCCGCCATGAAGATGCTGAATGGGTTGTAAAACCTTATCCCTATAAAGACGGCGCTTATACACTTGGCTTTAGAAGACATCGCAAATCGTGGCATACAATGAATGCCTGTGATGGTTTATACCTGCGCCAAAAAGAGGATCGCCCGCTGCTGTCGCTGTTTGATTCTCTTGTTCGTTCATAAAAAAATCCTTCTCTTTATGAGAAGGATTTTTTCTTATTTCCCTGCTACATCCAATCTGTTCAAAGCCCGCTGTAACGCAAGCTCAGCCCGACGAATGTCAGTATCATCTGATTGAGAATTCAAACGCTCCTGCGCCCGCTGGCGTGCAGCTTCAGCGCGCTCTTTATCGATGCCTTCTGCTGTCTCGGCAGCCTGGGCAAGGATAGTGACCTGATCAGGACGGACTTCGACAAATCCGCCGCTGACGGCAACCATTTCAGTCTGCCCGTCTTTTTTCAGACGGACAGCGCCGATTTTAAGAGGAGCCACGGTAGGAATATGGCCTGGCAAAATACCGAGATCGCCGCTTTCGGCTCTCACACTCACCATTTCGATATCCGCATCGTATACTGGGCCGTCGGGAGTAACGATATTGACTTTAACGGTCTTCATGCTTTTACCCTCCTAGGACCAGATTAAACTTCTACACCCATTTCTTTTGCTTTCTCAACAACTTCTTCGATACGGCCTACAAGACGGAACGCATCTTCTGGAAGATGGTCGTATTTACCGGCTAAGATTTCTTTGAAGCCTTGTACCGTCTCTTTTACAGGCACGTAAGAACCTTTTTGTCCAGTGAACTGTTCAGCCACGTGGAAGTTCTGAGAAAGGAAGAACTGGATTCGGCGTGCGCGGTGAACGACAAGTTTGTCTTCCTCGCCTAATTCATCCATACCGAGAATCGCAATGATATCTTGAAGCTCTTTGTAACGCTGAAGCGTTGACTGTACTTCACGCGCAACCGCATAATGCTCTTCTCCGACAATTTCAGGAGCAAGGGCGCGTGATGTAGATGCCAACGGATCAACCGCAGGGTAAATACCCATTTCAGTTAATTTACGCTCAAGGTTTGTTGTCGCATCCAAGTGAGCGAACGTTGTCGCCGGCGCCGGGTCAGTGTAGTCATCGGCAGGCACGTAGATCGCCTGGATAGATGTAACTGATCCAACGTTCGTAGACGTGATACGCTCTTGGAGCTGACCCATCTCAGTTGCAAGCGTCGGCTGATAACCAACCGCTGAAGGCATACGGCCAAGAAGGGCTGAAACCTCTGAACCCGCTTGTGTGAAACGGAAAATGTTATCGATGAAGAACAGTACGTCCTGTCCTTGTACATCACGGAAGTGCTCAGCCATTGTAAGGCCTGTCAAAGCAACGCGCATACGTGCGCCCGGCGGCTCGTTCATTTGTCCGAATACCATGGCTGTTTTGTTGATTACGCCAGAGTCACTCATTTCGTAGAAAAGGTCGTTCCCTTCACGAGTACGCTCTCCTACGCCGGCGAATACAGAGATACCGCCGTGCTCTTGCGCGATGTTGTTGATTAATTCCTGGATTAATACTGTTTTACCTACACCGGCACCACCGAACAATCCGATTTTACCGCCCTTAATGTAAGGAGCAAGCAAATCAACAACCTTAATACCTGTTTCAAGAATTTCAACTTCTGTTGAAAGCTGATCGAATGAAGGCGCCTGTCTGTGAATCGGATCCTTTTTCGCATCCGCAGGAACCGGCTCATTCAAATCAATATTTTCTCCGAGAACGTTAAATACACGTCCAAGTGTTACATCACCAACCGGTACTGAGATTGGCGCTCCTGTATCTACAGCTTCCATACCGCGCTGAACACCATCTGTAGATGCCATTGCGATTGTACGGACTGTATCATCACCTAAATGAAGAGCGACCTCAAGCGTTAAATCAATACCTACTTCGTTTTCACTTGCAGCTGGCTGTGAAATTTTAATCGCATTATAAATTTCAGGCAAGTGACCGTCTTCAAAACGCACGTCGACGACCGGTCCTAATACCTGGCTAACGCGTCCTTTCTTCATCGCTATCCCTCCTGACAAAATCTTTCTATTCTAAAGCGGCTGCTCCGCCGACAATTTCCGTAATTTCTTGTGTGATGGCTGCTTGGCGAGCGCGGTTGTAAGAAAGCGAAAGTGAATCGATAAGTTCCTTCGCGTTGTCTGTCGCGTTTTTCATCGCCGTCATTCTTGCAGCGTGCTCACTTGCTTTACTGTCAAGAAGCGCACCGAAGATTAAGCTTTCTGCATATTGAGGAAGCAAAACCTCCAGAACCTCCTCTTCAGATGGTTCAAATTCATAAGACGCCGTTCTTTTTCCGCCGCCGCTGCCCAAATCAGATAACGGCAGAAGTTTTTTCTCCGTTACTTCTTGAGTAATGGCGCTGACAAAATGGTTATAAACAAGGTGCAATTCATCAAACGCACCGTCTATAAACATTTGGATCGTTTGACGGGCAAGATCTTTAATTTCTGTAAACGTTACTTCATCCCCTAGTCCTGTTAACTCGGAAATGATCGGAATCTCCCGTTTCTTAAAGAAATCACGGCCCACTCTTCCGATGGCAATCACCGCATACTCATCCTTAGACTGATGACGTTCTTGCATGGCCTGATAAGCACTCCGTAAAACCGAACTGTTAAAAGCGCCGGCAAGACCGCGGTCAGACGTAATGACAAGGTATGCCGTTTTTTTCACTTCTCTGCTGAGAAGCATCGGATGCTTTACGTTGCCGGAAACTCTTCCGACGTTTGACACAACCTCTTGGATTTTATCCATATATGGCACAAATGATTTTGCATTGTTTTCAGCACGATTCAGCTTAGCCGCAGATACCATCTGCATGGCTTTTGTAATCTGACTTGTTTTTTTCGTTGACGTGATCCTTGACTTAATATCGCGTAATGAGGCCAAAGATTTCACCACCTTTTCTCTTCATCTGCGTAAAAAGAGAGAAAAAGAGAACCTTTTTCTCTCATCAGCATTCGAGTTAGTTGCTTGGTGCAAATGTGCGTTTGAAGCCTTCGATTGCAGCTTTGAAGTCTTCATCAGCAGGAAGGTTTCCTGTTTTCGCAATTCCGTCAAGCAGGTCTTTATGGTTTTGGTCAAGGTACATGTAGTACTCATCTTCAAAACGTCTGATATCCGCCACAGGAATATCATCGAGATATCCTTTTGTCAGCGCATAAAGAATGGCTACTTGCTTTTCAACCGGAAGCGGCTTGTTCAGATCCTGCTTCAGCACTTCAACTGTACGTGCACCGCGGTTCAGTTTTGCCTGAGTCGCTTGGTCGAGGTCAGAACCGAATTGAGCGAATGCTTCCAGCTCACGGTATGACGCAAGGTCAAGACGCAAAGTACCTGATACTTTTTTCATCGCTTTGATTTGCGCTGAGCCGCCGACACGGGATACAGACAATCCGGCGTTGATCGCTGGACGTACGCCTGAGAAGAACAAATCAGATTGCAGGAAGATCTGTCCGTCGGTGATGGAAATGACGTTCGTCGGAATATAAGCAGAGATATCTCCGGCTTGTGTTTCTACGAACGGCAGAGCTGTAATTGATCCTGCGCCTTTCGCGTCGCTAAGCTTTGCTGCACGCTCAAGCAGACGGGAATGAAGATAGAATACATCCCCAGGGAACGCTTCACGGCCTGGCGGACGGCGAAGAAGCAAGGACAGCTCACGGTAAGCAGCCGCTTGTTTAGAAAGATCATCGTATACAACAAGAACGTGCTTGCCGCTGTACATAAATTCTTCTGCCATTGTAACCCCAGCATACGGTGCCAGGTACAGAAGCGGTGCCGGCTGTGACGCAGACGCCGTTACAACAATTGTATAATCAAGCGCGCCGTGTTTACGCAATGTTTCTACTACGCCGCGGACTGTTGATTCTTTTTGACCGATCGCAACATATACGCAGATCATGTCTTGGTCTTTTTGGTTCAGGATCGCATCGATCGCAACAGATGTTTTACCTGTTTGACGGTCACCGATGATCAGCTCACGCTGGCCGCGGCCGATTGGAATCAGTGCATCGATCGCTTTGATACCGGTTTGAAGCGGTTCATGAACGGATTTACGGTCCATAACGCCTGGTGCAGGGCTCTCAATCGGACGAGTTTTGCTTGTAAGGATCGGGCCAAGTCCGTCTACCGGCTGGCCTAACGGATTTACAATACGGCCGATTAACTCTTCACCAACAGGAACCTCCATGATGCGGCCTGTTCTTTTTACTTCGTCTCCCTCACGGATCTCACTGAAAGGTCCTAAGATGACGATACCTACGTTTGATTCTTCAAGGTTTTGAGCCATACCCAAAACACCGTTTGAAAATTCGACAAGTTCACCGGCCATACAGTTGTCAAGGCCGTGCACACGAGCAATACCGTCACCGACTTGGATGACTGTACCTACGTCTTGAACTTCAATATCAGATTGATAATTTTGTATTTGCTGTTTTATCAGCGTGCTAATCTCTTCAGCTTTGATGCTCACTTAGGTTTCACCCCTTCTATCGATTTTCCCCGGCTAATTGACGTTCAATGCGCTGAAGCTTCCCGCTTACGCTGCCGTCATAAATCCGGTTTCCAATGCGGACTTTAATGCCGCCTATTAAATCCGTCTGCACTTCATTTCTGATTCTCAGTGAAGCGACTCCGGCTTTTTTTGCAAACACTTGTGATAATGGTAAAATTTCCGCATCCGTCAGCGGTTTCACTGAATATACGATTGCGTCTTCTGTTTGACGGGCCTCATTTGCGAGTTTGATAAACTCATCTGTGAGCTCAGGCACAATCGCGGCACGATGGCGGTCAATCAAAAGAAAAATCGTATTAAGCACGGACTGTGACAAAGAGCCAAATGCATTTTGGATCAGCTCTTTTTTCTTCGCAGCCGGCACCTTCGGATGGTTCAACACATCATTAAGCGCTTTTTCATTTTGAAATACTTGTTTTACAACAGTTAGCTCTTCTTCTACTTGATTCAGCTGAGCGGACTCATTGGCTATATCAAAAAGAGCTGATGCATATCGTTTAGAGACAGCTGATCCACTCATCGGCTTTCTCCTACCTCTTTAAGATAGTCCTGGATCAATTTCTCTTGCGCTTGTTCATCCAGTTCTTTTTCGATCACTTTCGACGCAATCATGACAGAAAGAGACGCTACTTGCTCACGGAGAGCAGAAACCGCCTGTTCTTTTTCCTTCACGATTTCAGTTCTTGCTGCTTCTTTCAGACGTTCAGATTCTGCACGTGCAGCCTGAATAATCTCTTCTTTTTGCTTCTCTCCCAGTTTCTTTGCGTTTTCGATAAGAGTTTGGGATTCCTGTCTTGCTTCTTTTAAAAGAACGCGCTGCTCTTCAATCAGCTGCTGCGCTTCTTTATTTTTTTCTTCAGCAGACGTAATTTCTCCAGCGATGTGGTCTTCACGCTGTTTCATTATGTTTAATAGCGGCCCTAAAGCGTATTTCTTCAGAAGCGCTAATAAGATTAACATAGCTAACAGTTGGAACAGGATATCTCCGCCGTTAAACGACAATCCTAGTTCAAGTGGTAATTGAGACATCTACTACGGCAACTCCCTTCTGCAGGTTTTTCTTTGCTGATCCAGCAGCCGCACTTGTCTCTTTTCAGCCGGCAAGGCGGGATGCTTATCAGACATAAAGCAATGGCGAAGGTTCTCTTGGAATGATCTTCGCCATTTTTAGTTCATATAAGGCTTTTATGCTTAGCCAAAGAACGCTAAGAATGCGATAACGACAGCGATAATAGGAAGGGCTTCAACTAATGCGATACCCATGAACATAAGAGTTCTCAGTTCTTTACCTGCTTCCGGCTGACGGGCAATCCCCTCTACCGTACGTGAAACAATCAAACCGTTACCAATACCTGCACCAAGTGCGCCTAAACCAATTGCAATCGCAGCTGCTATTAAATTCATGAAAAAGTTCCTCCTTTAAAATGTTATCCGTTTGGATATAATGTTTTAATGATCATGACTGATTTTATGAGACATGTACACCATCGTCAGCATTGTAAAGATAAATGCCTGGATAGCACCAATAAATAAACTGAATGCTTGCCATGCCAGCATCGGCAGAATGGCACCGATTGTACCGACAAGACCGAGAGCCACGCTTTGCGAATAATGGCTTGTTGCTAATCCCGCAAGCAGGCCGAGAAGAATCTCACCGGCGAAGATGTTACCATACAGCCGCAAACCTAGAGTCAGCGTATTCGCAAACTCTTCGATGATTTTCATCGGGAGCATGAATGGAACAGGTCTTAAATAGTCTTTGGAATATTCCTTGAGCCCTTTCATCTTCACACCATAGTAGTGGGTTAAAGCAACAACCATCACGGCTAGCGTTAATGTAATGGCAGGATCGGCTGTCGGAGACTTCCACCAGAGCTCATGTCCGATTGTAATAGAGAACGGCAGCCCCAGCATATTCGACACAAATATGTACATCAGCAATGTGACACCAAGTGCCAAGAAGTTAGCCCCTGTTTTTAAATCCATTGTACTGCCAATAATATTGCGGACGAAATCAACAATCCATTCCATAAAGTTCTGGGCTTTTCCGGGACGGATCGAAAGCGTTCTTGTCGTCAATATAGCAATCAATAAAACAATCACACTCGCCACAGTAATCATCAGAATGTTTGTCAGATTAAAAGTAAGACCTAGAAATTCTATAGTTCTGTAACCATGATTCAAAGGGTTTTCACCTCTCTTCCATTGATGAACGTTTAAGCTGGATAAAGGAATCTATCATAATGACAGGGTATATTGTCATTAATCCAATAACTGTACTTGCCATATGAAAATATTCGGGATTTTTAAAGGCAACAGCCACAGCAAGAATCGCATTGCACCACCGCGCTGCGCTCCCGAGAGATCGTATGGACTTTCCTTTCTCAACAGCTCTGTCAAAAGCATTCATTCTCCTGACGAGCAGTAAAAAATTAAACAAACTGAAAACAGTTCCCAGAATAAGGCCTAAAAAAACGGTTTTATACGCTGTTAAACCATAACCCAGTACATACACTGCCAAAATGAACAATAAATATTTGCGTTGTCTGCTAAATGTAAGCTTGGGATCGTCCATCAATTATCTGTCTCCTGATGAAAAAATAATGTATAGCTTGGATACGGCAAAAATCAGCGGTTAACCCTTAGTAGAAGACCTTTTTTGACCGGCAAAACGGGCCTGTTCGAAAAAATCATTCATCCGCAAGCCTTGCAGGGATGCTGTTTCATTCGCTTAAATAAATCCTCATAATACGGGTTTGCTGAGAGGATTTACATTGAGGATGAGGACTATAATGAAAGCTATGAAAACCTTCTCATAATACCCTCGTTTAGCATACAATAGCCCCTAACATGTGTCAATCTGTTTAAAGTTAAAAAACTTTTTATACTTTACGTCTCCACAGAATGTTCACATTTTCACCTATAATTGTATACAGATTCACCGAATAGCAAAAAACTGGATAAAAAAATGAAACCCCCTTTTGGGGATTTCATTTTTTATTTTGTTCCAAACATGCGGTCACCCGCATCTCCGAGACCTGGAACAATATAACCTTTTTCATTTAATTTTTCATCTAGCGCCGCAATGTAAATATCAACGTCCGAATGATGCTTCTGCAATTCTTCCACACCCTCCGGCGCTGCTACAAGACACATGAAACGGATATTTTTCGCACCGCGTTTTTTAAGGCTGTGAATAGCTTCAACTGCGGAACCGCCCGTAGCGAGCATCGGGTCAACCACGATGAATTCACGCTCTTCCACATCAGAAGGAAGCTTGACATAGTATTCCACGGGTTTTAAGGTTTCTGGATCACGGTAAAGGCCGACATGTCCCACTTTTGCCGCAGGAATCAGCTTTAAAATGCCGTCAACCATTCCCAATCCTGCTCTGAGGATAGGAACCACTCCGAGTTTTTTCCCTGAGATGACTTTCGATTTCGCAGCCTGAACCGGTGTATTGATATCCACTTCTTCCAGAGGAAGATCGCGGGTAATTTCAAATGCCATGAGTGTAGCCACTTCATCTACTAACTCTCTAAAATCCTTCGTACCTGTATTTTCATTCCGTATATATGTCAGCTTGTGCTGAATTAAAGGATGATCAAATACATAAACCTTTCCCATACTGTGTTTCAGCTCCTTTTTTATTGTCCCATCAACAATTACACACTTCTATTGATTCTACAAAAAAAGACATTGAGTTTCAAGAACATCGTCAAAAAACCCGCCGGGCATAAGCCCAAGCGGGTTTTAGGATCTTAATAATCTAATTCTTTATATAAAGGAAATTTATCAGTCAGAGCAGCTACACGCTGTCTTGCTTCTTCAAGTTTTCCTTCGTCTTCGTGGTTTTTCAATGCAAGCGCAATGATAGCACCGACTTCTTCTAAAGCGTCTCCGTCAAAACCGCGGCTAGTTACAGCAGCTGTACCAAGACGGATGCCGCTTGTTACGAAAGGTTTTTCAGGATCATATGGAATCGCGTTTTTGTTAGACGTAATACCGATTTCATCAAGTACATGCTCCGCAACCTTACCAGTCAGTCCGAGCGAACGAAGGTCAACAAGGATAAGGTGGTTGTCTGTTCCGCCTGAAACGAGCTGGATGCCCTCTTTCGTTAAGGCTTCAGCCAGACGTTTCGCGTTTGAAATGACGTTTTGTGCATATGTTTTGAAATCGTCCTGCAATACTTCACCGAATGAAACAGCTTTTGCGGCAATAACGTGCATCAGCGGGCCGCCTTGAATTCCAGGGAAGATCGATTTATCAATTTTCTTGCCAAACTCTTCACGGCAAAGGATCATACCGCCGCGAGGACCGCGAAGTGTTTTATGTGTTGTTGTTGTAACGAAATCAGCGTAAGGAACCGGGTTTGGATGAAGGCCTGCCGCAACAAGTCCTGCGATATGTGCCATATCCACCATGAAGTAAGCGCCGACTTCATCAGCAATTTCACGGAATTTCTTAAAGTCGATTGTACGAGGATACGCACTTGCTCCTGCTACGATAAGCTTCGGTTTATGAGCGAGGGCTTTTTCACGCACGTCATCGTAATCAATATATTGAGTTTCTTTATCTACGCCGTACTCAACAAAGTTATATTGAACACCGCTGAAGTTGACTGGGCTTCCGTGTGTTAAATGGCCGCCGTGGGAGAGGTTCATCCCAAGTACAGTATCGCCTTGCTCCAAAATCGTGAAGTACACTGCCATGTTTGCTTGCGCGCCTGAATGAGGCTGAACGTTTACATGCTCCGCTCCAAAGATTTCCTTCGCGCGGTCACGGGCGATATCTTCAACGACATCGACGTGCTCGCATCCGCCGTAGTAGCGTTTGCCCGGATATCCTTCTGCGTATTTATTTGTCAAAACAGATCCTTGTGCTTCCATAACCGCTTCACTTACAAAGTTCTCAGAAGCAATCAATTCGATCTTAGTCTGTTGGCGTTCACGCTCATTTTTAATGGCGTTAAACACTTGTTCGTCTTGCGCAGGTAAATGTTTCATCAGCGAGATCCTCTCCTATCCGTATCCTGTTCTTTGTTTTTACCATCACTATTGTACATGGTTTTTAAGGCCGATGTAAAAGATTATTTTTAAAAAATCTAAATTTTTATTGGTAAAAACGAATATTGATAACTTAAATTTAATTTAAAGTTCGGAATTTATTTCACTGTCTTAAAATAAAAGAAAAGACTGGCTATGCAGTCCTTTCATTCGCACTCATAAACCGCCCGCACTCCGCCGATTAGTTTCGGCCGTGTACGCGCCAATGTCACATGAGCTGAACCGAGGCTGTTTTGAGAGACACGCACAGGGACAGCCACCGGCTTCAGATGCATGCCGATAAACGTATCGCCTATATCAATTCCGGCGTCAGCCTGAATGGTTTCAACAAGAACAGGAGACTTCATCTGCTTAAACGCATAAGACGCCATCGCGCCGCCCGCTTTTGGAACGGGCACGGCAGAAACGGTTGGAAGCCTGAACAGCTTGGCTGTTTCTGCTTCGACGACAAGCGCTCTGTTTAAATGCTCGCAGCATTGAAACGCCAGATGGATTCCCGTTTTTTCCCGAAGCTCGGCAAGTCCGCTGTAGATGCTTTCAGCGATATCTACACTGCCCGATGTGCCGATCCGGCTGCCGGCCACTTCGCTCGTGCTGCATCCAAGGACGAAGAGCTGATCTTGTTTCAATTCCGCTTGGTCCTGAAACTCAGACAGCATCGTCTTCCACGTTTGTTTCAACTCATTCATTAAACAGCACCCCTACAGGTTTTTCTCTTCATAATCTGAGATTTTTCCAATACGCGTTTGGTGTCTTCCCCCGGTAAACTCAGTAGTCAGCCAGATTTTTGCGATTTCCCGAGCCAAACCAGGTCCGATCACCCGTTCACCCATCGCAAGGATGTTTGTGTCATTATGCTCCCTCGTCGCCTTCGCGCTGAAGGTATCGTGCGCCAGCGCGCAGCGAATCCCTTTTACTTTATTAGCGGAAATGCTCATGCCGATGCCTGTCCCGCAAATTAAAATGCCTCTGTCAACTTCGCCGCTAACCACTTTTTCGGCCACCGGAAAAGCATAATCCGGATAATCGACAGAGCCGCTGCCGCAGTCACAGCCCATATCAATATATTCAATTTGCAATTCGTCCATTAACTCTTTGATTTCATTTCGAATGTGAACGCCGCCATGATCCGATGCAATGGCTACTTTCATCTGCTTTTCCTCCCAGCGTGTGTGATGCGGCCCGCCCGCTTTATTGACCGCGCAGCCTGTCCGCTCTTTGATTCACACCATATGATGTGCTTTTCACTATATTCTACTCCTTCACGCAGGATTTGCAAATGACCTGTTTGCAGATTTTCTGACAACTTATCTACGGTCTTTTTTCAGCTGTTTTGCCAGCTGCCGAAGAAGCTCTTCAAGCTCATCTCGCGTTTGTTTATAGATGTCAATTGAGCCGCCGAACGGATCGATGACATCACCATGGCTGCCTGTAACATATTCTTTTAACGTAAACACTTTATCACGATAACGTCCAAATTGGCTGGCAATGATCTGTTTGTGCTGATGGGTCATAGCCAGAACCAAATCAGCCGATTCCATAAGTTCTTCAGTTAATGGAGAAGACACATGATTAAGGGCAATGTGTTTTTCAAACAGCGCTTCGACTGCATGAGGCGTCGCTTTCCCATTAGGCGAAGCAAACACGCCTGCCGAGCGGACATTGACATTCAGCCCTTCCATTTCTGCAATTGATTTAAAAAGCGCCTCAGCCATTGGGCTGCGGCACGTATTTCCAGTACAGACAAAAATAATATCCATGTCAGTCACCCCTTATTTTTCTCTATTATATATGAAGAAAAAAGAAACGGCGACTTCGTTTCTTTTATTGGTATATTAAATTGGCAAAAGCAGCTTTAGTCCAAACACGATTAATATGATGCCCCCGAGCGCTTCGCTGTATGTGCCAAGCCATGACTGCACTTGTTTTCCGACCAGCAGGCCCAGCCATGTCAACATCATGCTAAACAGCCCGAACAGGGTAATTGTGAGGAGCGGATGCGAGCCGTATATCCCCAAGCTCAAGCCGACGGAAAAGCTGTCAAGGCTGACGCCGATGGCAAACAGCAATAAGCCCGGCCCTGCCGGTGACATGAATCGTTCTTCTGACTGTTTAAAAGAGGCCATAAGCATTTGAACCCCAAGAACAAAAAGCAGCGCCCCACCGATATAAACCGCTAACACGCCGAGGAGCCCTGACAGCATGTTACCGGCCGCCATCCCTGCGAGAGGCATGATGACGTGAAAGAGGCCGATGATGAAACCAATATAGAATATCTGCTTCTTTCTAAGTTTGACCATGCCCATTCCAAGGCCGACAGAAAAAGCATCCATCCCTAAAGCAAACGCCATGATGCTTAATGTAATCAGTTCGCCTATAAACAAATCCGACATACATAAATAACCCCCTTGGACACGCCCCGCTTTTTTAGCCTATGCGTGTCCAAAAAGGGTTAGAACATCTGACTGCTTTCAGCGAATCACTCTTCCTCCGGCGGCTTTCATCAGCCTGTTCATAATAGCAAGACCGACACCTGTGTCCGGAAAGGATTCCGCAATAATAAAGTCCACCTTATTCTCATCAAAGCTGCGCAAAGCATCATACAGCCCTGCCGCAACAGTCTCAAGCTGAGCCCGTCTTCCGCAGCTCTTCACATAATCAGCGGAATAAACGCCCGCGTTTTCTTCTGTCGTCAGGACACCGACCCGTCTTCCGCCCTGTTGATATTCTTGAATGAGGTGCTGAATGCGCTCTGGGCTGCCTTCACAAATGGCAAGAGGCGCTGTCGGCGCATAATGTGTATATTTCATCCCTGGAGAAATCGGCTTCTCGTTTTGATCGCTGAGCCCTTTATCCACATGAATCGGCCCGATCACCGCTTCAATTTGTTCCTTCGTAATGCCGCCAGGACGCAGGAGAACAGGGATGTCGTCCGCACATGAAAGCACGGTTGATTCGACCCCGATTCCGGTAGGGCCTCCATCCATAATACCGGCTATGCGGCCATCCAAGTCGTGTGCCACATGCTCCGCTTTTGTGGGACTTGGCTTGCCTGATAGATTGGCGCTCGGTGCTGCAATCGGCAGTCCCGATTCGCGAATTAATGCAAGGGCAAGCGGATGATCCGGCATTCTAATGGCAACCGTTTCAAGACCTGCCGTTACACGAGGTGAAAGCGCACCAGGTTTGCAAGGCAGTATGAGCGTAAGTGCTCCCGGCCAAAACCGTTTCATCAATGTTTTCGCCTTTTCCGGCGCTGGGCCCGTTAAATCCTCAAGCTGGCTGATATCCGCAATGTGGACAATCAGGGGATTATCGCTCGGCCGTCCTTTCGCCTCATATATTTTTTTGACGGCATCCGTATTTTTTGCGTTTGCGCCTAGGCCATATACTGTTTCTGTCGGAAAGGCAACGACCTCATTTTCTCGGAGCAAAGCGGCTGCTTGTGCAATTTGTGGATCATTTGTGGATAACTCGTCAGTTACATCCACAAACCATCTTTTCGTTTTCATTTCTGACCAAACTCCTTATTCACAACAATAAAACGATTGTTTTACGCGTGTAATCCTTTTGAAAGTATAAAAGATGTCCTGTAATAAAACAAGCGTTATCCACAAATTGTGGACAACGCTAATAAAGAAGTGGATAAGTGTGTGTATAAACTGCACTTATCCAGACGCTTTTTTCATCAAAACGGCTCCTTCTGTTTGCCGCGATTCACAGAAGTGATCAGAAGAAAACAGCTCCTCCGGTACACTATCAGCTCTTTCAAAACCCATGGCCGTCAGAAAATCCGCAGAGGAATGCTGATTTGCTACTAGGTACACGGTTTTGATCTGATGCTTTTCGCACAGCACCTCCATGCTTTGAAAAAGCGTGACGATATGGCCTTGGTGAAGCTTGTCCGATATGACAAGTGATCGCAGCAGCCCCTGGTCACAGCTTATTTTTTCAATACCGAGGCATCCGGCAATGTTTTTCTCACTGTCCTCCAGCATAAGAAATTGAGTGAAGCCTTCTTTCACGCCTTCATAGCTGGTTTTCGCCTGTTTTAAAAATGCCTCGAGCACATCTCCGTCTTTTTCCCTTGCCACCCGCAGTTGATAAAACATCCGTTCACCCCGTTTTTGCGTTCTTTCTTCCAATCTATGAGGCAAATCTATTTTTAGACCAGATGATTAGGAAAAAAGATCGGAAATCCATTCGACTAAAAAGAATTTCACTTCTGTGCCGTCTTCTTTTTCTTCGTTCTCTTCTTTTTTGGCTTTTTCCGCTTTAGCAGTTACGTCCTCAAGCACTTTTTCAGTCTGCTTTTTTGAGGCTTCTTTATCTTCTTGTTCTTTGACGGCTTCCCCGTTAGAAAAATCGAGAAAGCAGAGGGGCGGGAACAGCACACACCACCAGTTGGCTCCGTCTCCGTTTCCAAGCGTAATCAAAATCGCTTCATACTCACCGGCAGGATATACCATGTTGCCGTAAAGCTTTGTCGGAAACGAGATTTTGTCAAAATCAACAGATATCGACTGATTCGCTCCTTCTTTCTCCATTGTTTCCTTTGCAATCGCTTTGATTTCAGGCAGCTTTGAACGAATCACGCGACGCGCTTCTTCAATAGAAGTAATATCCTTTACCCAAGTTGTGATTTCTTTATTCACCGCGTCTCTTATATGACGTTTTAATTGCTGATCTTGGTCACTATCGCTGTTTGCCAATATTCTCAAACGAATTGCCTGATCCGGTATGACCACCGGCTGATTTTCCGATTTCTGTGCCGTCTCTTCTTTTGCCAGCCCTACGAGCGCTCCAGATAGTAAAAGAAAGATATATATACAAATGATTACTGTTTTTTTCATCGGTCCCCACCGTTCCTCTCCGTGCTTTGTTTCTAGCCCTATTATGGACAAGGAGAGCCGGGGGTAAACGTGCAGGGTGAAAAAAATCTAGCAAGCTGTTAATCTTATTTATGGTACGATAGTGTTTTAGGAGGTTTAAGATGAAATACAATTATACAGTGCTGTTATCAGCATTCACGATGTCCGTTCTTTATTCAGTAATTTATATTCATTCATTTATCATTGCCGCTCTCATCACAATGGCATTTTATTTTCTGTTCCCTTATTTGATCTTCGCACTGCCGCTTCAAATCATGATGAATAAAAAGCCGAAACGGTTCAGCCCTTTGTATCTGCTGTATTACCTTGCCGCTGCTTTTATTGCCAACGCGATCATTTTCGGCGTGCTTCAGCCTTCGGGACAATCTTTGTTTCAAAATACAGCCTTCTATCTTTTCGCTGTATTAACAGCTCTTATCTATTGGATATGGGACTCTGTTTTACTGCAAAAAAAGGAAGCCTAAGAGGCTTCCTTTTTTATTAAAACAAAATCGTCAGCAAATAACATAGAATGGAAGGTATCGCCGCAACAAAGAAAGCGGCCGCCATTTTCATGCGAGATGTACGGCCTTCTTTGGTTTCTGAATGGTAGTTTGCCCGCTGATCGCTTCCGCTTACAGCCAAACCCGATGTAATGATCGCGAGCCCCACTAAAACGAGAGACGCAACGCCAAAAATCGCTTCATATGAAAGAGCCTGCGGAAAAATGGTGCCAATCATGCTCTCAATCGCAATGAGCAGGATTCCTGCTGTCAGGGCCTTTTTCATGTTTACATCCCCTTTGCTGGTGTTAAACAGCTTGATCCATTCACTCGCCAGCAAGCTGCTTATTTATTTCTATGAATCAGAGCGCATATGGTTCTGTCTTTTCCATTAATATCTTTCAGCACTTCCACTTCCGCTCCCTTAAACGCCTTGAGGATCAAGTCTTTGACCGCCACTCCCTGTTTCCAGCCGATTTCAAAAACGACAAATACTTTATCCTTCATGACAAGCGGAATGTCTTCCATAAACCGCTTATAAAATTTCAGCCCGTCTCCGCCATCGGTGAGCGCGTGCAGCGGCTCATGAAAACGGACAATTTCCGATAGATCAGCCATTTCTTCCTCTGAAATATATGGCGGGTTTGAGACAATGATATCCGCTTTTTTTCCCGCCTTAATAAAAGGCTCAAGCAGATCGCCCTGATAAAAGCGCACATTTGCACCGAGTTTTTCTGCATTGGCAGAGGCGACTTGCAGCGCCTCTTTCGAAATATCGACCGCCGACACAGAAAAGTTTTGGTTTTCAAGCGCAAGCGTGACGGCTATTGCGCCGCTCCCTGTACCAACGTCAACAACTTCGAGCTTGCCGTCTTCAGAAAAGACACTCCGATATTTTTCAAGCAAATGAAAGACAACTTCTTCAGTTTCCGGCCGCGGGATCAGCACATCATCATTCACCATAAATTCCCGTCCATAAAAAAACTCTTTTCCTATAATGTATTGAACCGGCACGCCCTCTTTATGCATCTCAACGTGACGCTTAAAGCGATACAGCTCGTCTTCACCAATCGGTTCCTGTAAGCTTGCGAGCAGTTTGCTTCTCTCCATTCCGGTATCATAAAGCAATAGGAGCTCGGCTGCATTTTCTTCTCTTCCCGCTTCGGTTAAATAAGAAGAAGCCCATTTCAGGGCTTCGAATATCGTCTTCATCTTAACCTTCCGACTGCTGAAGCTTGCTTGCCTGATCTTCAACAATCAGCGCTTCAACCACTTCGTCAAGTTTTCCTTCAAGAATCTGATCAAGCTTTTGAATCGTCAAACCGATTCTGTGATCCGTCACACGGTTTTGCGGGAAGTTGTATGTGCGGATACGTTCAGAGCGGTCACCAGATCCGACTGCTGATTTCCGTGTTTGATCATATTCAGCCTGGGCTTCCTGCTGAAATTTATCATAGATTCTGGCACGGAGAACCTTCATTGCTTTTTCTTTGTTCTTAATTTGAGATTTTTCGTCCTGGCATGATACAACAACACCTGTCGGCAAGTGAGTCAGACGAACCGCAGACATTGTTGTGTTAACGCTTTGTCCGCCCGGTCCGCTTGAAGCAAACGTATCGACACGGATATCCTTCTCATGGATGTCAACCTCTACCTCTTCTGCCTCAGGAAGACATGCTACTGTTGCAGTGGATGTATGGATGCGGCCGCCTGATTCTGTTTCCGGAACACGCTGCACGCGGTGGGCGCCGTTTTCATATTTAAGTTTAGAATACGCGCCGCTTCCCGTAATCATAAAGATGATCTCTTTGTAGCCGCCCGTTCCGGTTACATTCGCTTCCATGACCTCTGTTTTCCAGCCCTGAAGCTCAGCATAACGGGAATACATTCTGTACAGATTGCCCGCGAATAAAGCGGCTTCCTCGCCTCCCGCAGCCCCGCGGATCTCCATAATAACGTTTTTGTCGTCATTAGGATCTTTCGGGATCAGGAGCACCTTCAGGCGTTCGGACAGTGTTTCCGTTTCCTTCTGAAGTTCAGAAATCTCTTCCTTCACCATGTCGCGCATCTCAGCGTCCAGCTTCTCTTCAAGCATCGCTTTTGCATCAGCCAGCTGTTCTGACGCATCTCTGTATTGTCTATATACGTCAACTGTTTCTTGTATATCAGATTGCTCTTTTGAATATTCTCTTAGCTTTTTCGGATCGTTGACTACTTCTGGATCGCTCAAAAGCTCATTTAATTTCTCGTATCGTTCTTCAATTGATTTTAAACGGTCTAACACGGTCTTCACCTCTGTTTTCCTGTGCGTAACATTCTCATTATAGTATAGTGATTAACCCCAGTCAAAAGCATTTCAATCCCAGCTGGAAAAGCTCCCTCTGCTATACTGGAATTCGAGGAGGGATGATGTTGCTGAAATCCATACATCATATTGCAATCATATGTTCAGATTACGAAAAGTCGAAAGCTTTCTACGTACATAAGCTTGGTTTTCAGGTGATTCAAGAAACGTACCGCGAAGAGCGCTGCTCCTATAAGCTTGATTTGTCGCTTAACGGCTCGTATGTCATTGAGCTGTTCTCGTTTCCCGATCCGCCCGAACGACAAACCCGGCCTGAAGCCGCAGGCCTGCGCCACCTCGCCTTTACAGTCGTCAGCTTGGATAAGGCGGTTCAGGAGCTTCATGAAAAAGGAATCGAAACAGAGCCAATCAGAACAGATCCGCTGACCGGCAAGCGTTTCACCTTCTTTTTTGATCCTGACCAGCTTCCATTAGAACTGTATGAACAATAACAGTTTTTGAAGAAAAAAAGGAGATACCCACTTTCTTTGCCGAATCTTTTCTTGTTTTGTCTAACGGGAAGGGAACCGCATTCTATGGTCGAATACCTAGCTTAAAAGGAGGTATGGGATCATGAATACAAATATGGTAGCAAGTGAACTCGGCGTCTCCGCAAAAACGGTGCAGCGGTGGGTGAAGCAGCTGAATCTTCCGGCCGAACGCAATGAGCTCGGACACTATTCGTTCACGGCAGAAGACGTGAAGGTTCTAAAATCCGTTCAAAAACAAATCTCTGAAGGCACGGCGATTCAGGATATTCATCTGCCGAAAAGCGCTAAAAAGCGCACAGGCTTCCTTGTCCAAAAAACAAGTAGCGACACAGAACGAAGAATCGAGCAGCTTGAACAAAAGCTGGACACCCTTTTACAGCAAAGGCAGGACGAAAGCGAATTGATGGCAAGGATGTCGGAACTGGAACGCCAGCTGAAACAAAAAGCCGATGAAGGTGTATCTTACCAGCTGCTTCAGCACCGCAGAGAAATCGATGATATTCTTGCAGATCTGCAATCACTGACCTCACAAATGAAAGAATTCACCGCTCAGCCGATCCCCGAGACCGCTGCTGCTTCTGAAAAAACCAAAACAAGAAAAAAACCGCTGCTGTCACTGTTCAAATTTCAAACCTAAAGCAAAAAGCTCCCGTAAAGGGAGCTTTTTTTGTTACGCAGTAAGCGCGATAATGATTGGAAGTGAAATCAATGACAGAATCGCACTGACCACAAACGCAGTTGCAGTTTCTTCTTCTTGTTTCTCGAAACGAGTCGCAATCATGGCTGCAACGGCAGAACCAGGGAATGCAACAAGAAGGATTGCTTTTGTTGTTTGGTCAGCTGGAAGTCCGATAGCAAGAGCAATCAGGAACATTAACGCAGGCTGAACCGCAACTTTTAGTAACGCAATACCGATAGCCGGCATACTGAGTTTAATTTTACGAATACCAACGGTAACACCGACAGCAAAGAGAGCAACACCAGATGTTGTGCTTCCAAGCTGATCAAGCATTTTAACACCCAGCTCAGGAAGAGTGAAATTGAAAACCAGCACTAAGATCATACTGATTAACGGAGCAGCTGCAAGCGGCTCACAAAGACCATGCAGGATTGATTTTCCTGTCATCTTCCAGAAGCTGTCGCCACTCTCTTCGTTTTTCTTAGAAGACTCACCAACAGTAGCGATAATGATCGCGAGAGGATCAAGAATCGCGTTAACCACGATACCTGTGACCGCGATCGGAATCGCAACTTCATTCGCTCCGAATAAGCTTCCCAATACCGGGATACCCATAAATGCGAATGTCGGCTGTGCAGAGTTCAAAGAAAATACAGATGAGTTCGTTAAATCATACTTGAAAATAAATCTGCAAACCAAAAGAATGATGATATAGAAACCAACAATCCCAATAATTAAAGAAATCATTAAAGGTACTTGTGATAAAAATTCACTTCTGGAAGTTGTCAAAATACCAGCGATAAAGTGAGCTGGAAGTGCGTATTTCGTTACTAACGTACTTACCCCTTTTGCCGACTTGGCATCATAACTTCCAAAATGTCCTGCAAACCAACCCAGCACGATAACAAAGAAGATCGGCGCCAGGAGGATTAAGATATCTAAGATGCTCAAAATATTCTCCTCCAAATCCTATGTCCGTATACTTTAGCTTTACAAAAAGCTTTCCCTCGGACAGAAAAATTTACTCGCTAATTATTTCGCGATGACTTTTTTGTATTCAGGTGTCCACATTGCATCAAGTACCGCTTGTTTCACATCTTCAGGCTGACGATTTGCCACGCCGTCTTTAATTGCTGCTTCAGCAACGGCAATCGCAACTTGGATAGAAACCTCTTGAAGCTTATCAATGCTTGGAAGCAATCCTGCTCCAGGTGTTTCAAGATCAACCATTTCAGCAATCGCATCAGCAGTTGCTGCAAACATAGCAGGTGTAATGATACGCGCTTCAGCTACAATTGAACCAAGTCCAAGACCAGGGAACGCGAATGCGTTGTTAGATTGTCCGATTTCATAAGAAACACCGTTGTATTCTACATTGTCAAATGGGCTTCCTGTTGCAATAAGCACTTTTCCGTCAGTCCATTTGAACAGATCTTCAGGAACAGCTTCAGCAAGGTGAGTCGGGTTAGACATCGGCATGATAACCGGACGGTCTACGTGAGATGCCATTTCTTTTACAATTTCCTCTGTGAATGCACCTGAAACCCCTGAAGTACCAATCAAGATCGTTGGTTTCGCTTGACGAACCACTTCATCGAATGGAATTTGACCTTTTTCATCGCGCTTCCAGTCTTTCACTTCATCCGCATTGCGAAGGTAAGGTTTTTGGAAATCAAGGATGCCTTCGATGTCTTCAGTCAGCAAGCCTCTGTAATCAAGTGTGTAGAAACGTTTGTTAGCTTCTTCTTCAGATAATCCGGCTAGCACCATTGTGTCACGGATTTGGTCAGCAATACCGATACCAGCAGAACCAGCACCGAAGATAACAACACGCTGATCTTTAATAGAAGCGCCGGTTTTCTTCATAGCGGCAAGCACACCTGCAAGTGTAATCGCGCCAGTACCTTGAATATCATCATTAAATGTCAGGATTTCATGATTGTATTTTTTCATGATGTTACGTGCATTTTTGTTGCCAAGGTCTTCCCAGTGAAGAAGCGCTTTAGGGAAGAATTTCAATGCAGCTTTTACATAAGCGTCAATGAAAGCTTCGTAGCGTTCACCTTGAACACGTTCATGCTTGTTACCAATATATAAAGGATCGTTTAGAAGTTTTTCGTTGTTCGTACCGACATCAAGCACAACCGGGATAACACGGCTAGGGTCAATACCAGCTGCAGCAGTGTAAACAGCCAATTTACCGATTGCGATATTAATACCGCCTACACCCCAGTCACCGATACCGAGAATGCTTTCGGAGTCAGTAGCAACGATAAGATCAATATCACCTGCTGTCGCATGAAGGTTTTCAAACGCTTTTTCAATACCGTCAATATTATCGATTGACAAGTAGATTCCTTGAGGTCTTCTATATTCATGGCTGTATTCCTGAATCGCTTCACCAACTGTTGGCGTGTACACAACAGGAAGCATTTCGCGAAGATGGTTTTTCAGCAATTTATAGAAAAGAACTTCGTTACGGTTTGCAAGATCACTTAAGTAAACATTTTGACGAAGGCGGTCAGGCTGCGCTTGGAATTGCTCGTACGCGCGTTGTGCTTGTTGATCAAGAGAAAGTACAGTTGGCGGCAGAAGCCCTTCTAAGCCGAGTTCTTGTCTTTCTTCTAGTGAAAAAGCAACGCCTTTATTTAAAGTAGGAATAGATAAAACTTCTTTTCCTCTAAGAGTTGTTTCTAAGTGGCCTTCTTTCGTTTTTTTTATGTTATTCAAGCAAATCTCCTTCTTTCTTGAAATAGTTAACCAAGTTAAGTAATAACCCATCTAAAATATGACCGATCATGATCTTTATGCGACTTTGTGACAATTATTCGAACAATGTCTCAAAACTATTTACATTACGTAAGCTATTGTATGCCTGTCAAAATCAAAATTCAAGGGAAGAAAATTACTTAATTTTTTAATATACTTATTTAAATTTTTTAATTGAATATTATCAGAATATAAAAAAAACACCGGTGTTTTTAGCCGGTGCATTCTATCTTTATACCCATGTTTTGGACTATTTTTTAGATTTTCCTGGGACTTCGTGATGATGTCTGCATCTTGCTTCATATGATTCAGATGCACCAACCAAAATGACCGGATCATCGTAAGAAGCAGGTTTGCCGTCAATGAGGCGCTGTGTTCTGCTCGCCGGTGATCCGCAAACAGAACAGACGGCTTGCAGCTTTGTCACACTTTCCGCAATCGCCATGATATTCGGGACGACACCGAACGGCTCTCCCCTAAAATCCATATCAAGGCCTGCTGCTATCACACGGTAGCCTTTATCGGCAAGAGATGATAAAACCTCAACAATTTCCTGATCAAAAAACTGCACTTCATCAACCGCAACCACATCTGTACTTTCACTGATGTGATCCCAAATGTCCGCAGCAGACGAAATGGCATAGCTCGTCATCGATGTTCCATTATGGGAGACAACAGCAGCTTCGCTGTATCGGTTATCAATTACAGGTTTAAATACCCTGACTTCCTGCTTGGCATAAGTTGCTCTCTTCACTCTTCTGATCAGCTCTTCAGATTTCCCTGAGAACATGCTGCCGCAAATCAGCTCAAGCCACCCGCTTTGTTTCATTATGTACATAGGCTTCGCTCCCCTCTCTCTGCCAGCTGTGTTTTAGACAATATAAAAAACAGGCAAGACTGCTGCTTGCCTGTTGAGAAATCTATTATTACTTAAGACCGTATTTTTTGTTAAAGCGATCAACACGACCATCAGCAGAAGCGAATTTTTGACGGCCAGTGTAGAATGGGTGGCATTCAGAGCAAATCTCAACGCGTACCTCTTCTTTTACTGAGCCTGTTTCAAATTCATTTCCGCAAGCGCATTTAACTGTTGCTTTTTTGAAATTAGGATGAATTCCTGCTTTCATTGTATCCATCTCCTTCCGCCCTGAATCCCGTGTGGAAACAGAGTTATTATTTCGGAGCATTGTCCGAAACGCATATGAGAAAATTATATCAGTGATTTACTTCTTTTGCAAATACAATTTACCTTCTTGCAGATGATAGATTTGCCTGTTTCCATTCTTGATTGAGAATATCGAAAAATTCCTGGTTTGTTTTGGTTTTTTTCATTTTTCTCATGAACTTTTCTGCGAAATCAGGTGAATCAGACATCGTTTTGCGGATAGACCATAAACGATCAAGATGCTCTTTAGGCACAAGCAGCTCTTCTTTGCGCGTTCCTGAACGGCGAATATCGATGGCAGGGAAGATGCGGCGCTCGGCAAGAGAGCGGTCAAGATGGAGCTCCATGTTGCCTGTTCCCTTGAATTCTTCATAAATGACATCATCCATACGTGAACCTGTATCGACCAGAGCCGTAGCAAGGATGGTTAAGCTGCCGCCCTCTTCGATATTTCTCGCAGCCCCGAAGAAGCGTTTCGGACGGTGGAACGCCGCTGGGTCAATCCCCCCGGAAAGCGTTCTTCCGCTTGGCGGAATCACTAAGTTGTAGGCGCGGGCAAGCCGTGTGATGCTGTCCATCAGGATAATGACGTCTTTTTTGTGTTCCACGAGACGCATCGCACGTTCAAGCACAAGCTCGGCCACTTTGATATGGTTTTCCGGCACTTCATCAAACGTTGAGCTGACGACATCCCCAGCTACAGAGCGCTCGATATCGGTTACTTCCTCAGGTCTTTCGTCAATTAAAAGCACGATCAGCTCTGCTTCAGGCTGGTTCGCTGTAATGCTGTTGGCAATTTCCTTCAGCAGCATCGTTTTTCCGGCTTTCGGCGGCGCAACAATCAATCCGCGCTGCCCAAATCCAACCGGCGCCATCATGTCCATAATTCTTGTAGACAAGAAGTTCGGCTTTGTTTCGAGCACCATTTGACGATCCGGATAAAGTGGCGTAAGAGCCGGGAAATGCACACGCTCTTTTGCAGATTCGGGATCATCCCCATTTACTGCTTCAACGTGCAAAAGTCCATAGTAACGCTCATTTTCTTTTGGCGGGCGAACCTTGCCTGATACTTTGTCTCCGTTCCGCAAATCGAAACGGCGGATTTGTGAAGCTGAGATGTAAATGTCTTCTGAGCTTGGAGAGTAGTTGATCGGTCTCAGGAAGCCGAAACCTTCAGACTGGATGATCTCAAGAACACCTTCCATAAACAGCAGATCTTCCTGTTCTGCATTCGCTTTCAGAATGGCGAAAATGAGTTCTTTTTTTGTCAGTTTGCTGTAATAGGAGATTTTATAATGTCTTGCAAGTTCATAAAGCTCTTTCAATTTCATATTTTCCAAAGAGGAAATAGATACGTCTTTCATAAAAACACCACGCTTTTCATAGTCAATATCTTACTCTGAACATGTCATCTGCTGCTTTTGCACAACATCCGCCAAAGCACATTCTTTTTTTAACATAAAGGAACTTCTATCGGTAACACTTCCACCCATGATCGGCGCTTTTGTTAAAAGGATTGTCTTAATGAGTTTTGAAGGAAGCGAGGACAAAAACATGAGAAGATCAATACTTATATCGTCTGTATGCGGTAGAAATTGAAACTTTCCTAGTGCTTAAAAGAAGGTATTACGCAGTAAAATTCGCAGCACTCTTTATTTTTACCTTATTTCAAAAAATTATTCAACTGAAATAAGGTTTTGACACGGAATTGATAGAGTTGACGCTTTTCTGCAAAAGTTAAAGCGGGCTCACACCCGCTTTTTCTGTTTGTTATGGACGGATTACAAGATTTGGTTTCTTTTTCAAGCTGTGTCTGCCGTCAACGAAACGAACAGTGCCCGATTTTGCACGGATAACTAAGCTTTCAGTTGTACCGACAGAGCCTTTGAATTGAACTCCTTTTAACAGCTCGCCGTCAGTAACCCCTGTAGCTGCAAAAATCGCGTCATCACCCTTCACAAGGTCTTCCATGCGAAGGACTTTGCTTAAATCAAGGCCCATTTTGTGACAGCGAGTGATTTCTTCTTCGCTTTGCGGAAGAAGTTTACCAATGATTTCTCCGCCGAGTGCTTTTAGCGCAACAGCGGAAAGCACACCCTCAGGAGCGCCGCCTGATCCGAACAGGATATCAACGCCCGTGTGGTCGAAAGCCGTGTTGATGGCGCCTGCGACATCGCCGTCATTGATCAATTTGATTCTGGCGCCGGCCTCACGAAGCTCGGAAATGATTTTTGCGTGTCTTTCACGGTTTAAAATTGTGGCAACGACGTCCTCAACGTCCTTGTTTTTCGCTTTTGCCACCGCTTTAAGATTGTCAATGACAGGTGCTTCGATGTCAATGCAGCCCACCGCTTCCGGACCGACTGCGATTTTTTGCATATACATGTCAGGAGCATTCAGAAGCGTGCCATGGTCTGCGACCGCGATAACCGTCAGCGCATTCCAGCCGCCGCTTGCTAAGATGTTTGTGCCTTCAAGAGGGTCAACTGCGACATCCACGCGCGGGCCGTACCCGTTTCCGAGTTTTTCCCCGATATACAGCATTGGCGCTTCGTCCATTTCCCCTTCACCGATTACAACAGTCCCTTTCATCGGCACTGTATCAAAAACGTCTCTCATTGCACTTGTTGCCGCTTCATCAGCCTCATCTTTTTTTCCCCGGCCCATCCATCTTGCTGATGCCAATGCCGCAGCTTCGGTCACACGTACCAATTCCATTGATAAACTTCTTTCCATTTCAACACGATCTCCTCTCACAAGAAACCATTATGAATTTTGAAGCTGTTCTATTTCTTCGTCAGTCATTCTTTCACGCCAAATTGTCGCTCCAAGCCCCTCAAGCTTCTTCTCAAGGCTGCTGTATCCGCGGTCAATATGCTCCAGTCCCGTAATTTCCGTGACGCCATCAGCCATCAGTCCGGCTACCACCAAGCAGGCTCCGGCACGCAGATCACTCGCCTTCACTTTTGCGCCTTGAAGCTCGACAGGACCTGTGATGATGGCAGATCTGCCTTCTACTTTCATATTGGCACCCATTCGTCTCAGCTCATCAATGTGCTTGAATCTTGCCGAGTAGATGGTGTCTGTGACGACACTCGTCCCTTTCGCCCTTGTCAGTAGCGCCGTCATCGGCTGCTGTAAATCAGTCGGAAACCCCGGGTATACGAGGGTTTTAACGTCAACCGGCTTTAAGTTCTTCTGCCCGCCGACAATGAGGAGCTGGTCGTCGCTTGTTTCGATATGATAGCCCATTTCTCTCAGCTTTGCCGTTAACGACTCTAGATGAGTGGGAATGACGTTATCGATAATGACTTCCTTGCCCATTGCAGCCCCTGCAATCATAAATGTCCCGGCCTCAATTCTGTCCGGAATGATCGTATGCTTGCAGCCGTGCAGTTCCTTCACGCCGTCGATTCGAATCACATTGGTGCCCGCACCTTTGATTTTGGCGCCCATGCTGGTAAGCAATGTCGCGACGTCAATGATCTCAGGCTCCTTGGCAGCGTTTTCGATGATCGTTTTCCCTTCTGCCAAAACAGCGGCGAGCATAATGTTAATCGTTGCCCCAACGCTTACGACATCTAAATAAATCCGTGCGCCTCTCAGCCTTTCAGCTCGCAAATAAATGGCGCCTTGTTCATTGGTTACTTCAGCTCCGAGTGCTTCAAAGCCTTTGATATGCTGATCAATCGGACGGGGCCCTAAGTGACAGCCGCCAGGCAATCCAATGACCGCCTGCTTGAAGCGGCCGAGCATCGCCCCCATTAAATAATATGACGCGCGAAGCTTTTTTACTTTCCCGTTAGGAAGCGGCATGCTGATCATCGACGTAGGGTCAACAACCATTTCCCCATTCTCAAAATGCACGTTGCCGCCGATTTCCTTTAACAGGTCACGCAGCGTTTCAATATCTGAAATCTCTGGAAGCCCTTCAATTGTCACCTCGGAATTTGCCAAAATGGTTGCAGGTATTAACGCAACAGCGCTGTTTTTAGCGCCGCTGATATGTACTGTACCGTTTAACGAGTCACCGCCGGCAATATTCAACTTTTCCATGATAGTCTCCTTCCATAAGAAGATAGCTGCGGAGCTAAATAAAATGTCATTTTATTCTGTCTCTGCAAATAAAGCTCATGTCCAAAATCTAGCCAATTCGAAGAGAAAGAATACAACACATTGTAAAATATCAGGAAGAAAATAGCGAAGCTTTGGGGGGTACAGGTTTCAAAAGATGCACAGAGACCCGCCGGCTCGAGAGACATCGTCGTCATCCGGCAAAAGCAGTACGCATACCCTTCATTCCGATATCAGCTTCTACAGCCCAATGATTCCTTCTCTGTAAAGCGGCGTCAGCATCTGAAGATCCGCTGTATCAGGTCGGTGAAATACAAAGGCCGCGGCAAACAGGCATAAAGCTGTTTGCCGCCCCTTTCATTATTTGTTCCAGTCTGCCAGGAATTGTTCGATTCCTTTGTCTGTTAACGGGTGTTTAGTGAGCGCATGAATGACTTTCAGCGGCATTGTGCCGATATGAGCCCCTCTAAGAGCAGCTTCTGTCACGTGCTGCGGGTGGCGGATTGACGCTGCAATGATTTGCGTGTCAAGGCCGTGAATGTCAAAAATCTGTTTAACTTCTGAAATCAGGTCAAGCCCGTTGTGGCCGATGTCATCTAAACGTCCCAGGAATGGAGATACATATGTTGCCCCCGCTCTGGCAGCAAGAAGCGCCTGGTTTGCATTGAAGATCAATGTGACGTTTGTTTTGATGCCTAAGTCAGTAAGTGCTCTTACCGCTTTTAAACCGTCAGACGTCATCGGGATTTTCACCGTAATGTTCGGTGCGATCTTCGCCAGTTCTTTTCCTTCCTCGATCATTTCCTCAGCTTTCAAAGAAATAACCTCTGCACTTACAGAGCCTTTCACGACGTCTGTGATCTCGCGAAGACGGTCGTGGAATGATACATTAGCTTCCTTTGCTACTAAACTAGGATTCGTCGTTACACCGGCGAGAATTCCTAATTCATTCGCTTCTCTAATTTCATCGATATTGGCTGTATCAACAAAGAATAACATTTTCAAAAAGCCTCCCTGATTAAGAAATTTTCTGAACTGCGAATATGATTGCGCTTTCTAAAGATAGACGGAAAACCGCCTGTCAAGCTGTCAGGCGGCTATAAAAAGTTCCAATTGAATTAAGCTTGGTTTGAAGAACCAAATTCACGCATTTTACCGATAACTGTTTCTTTGATCGCTTCACGAGCTGGTCCAAGGTATTTACGTGGATCGTACTCGTCAGGCTTAGCTGCCAATGTTTCGCGAACAGCTTTTGCAGAAGAAATTTGGTTTTCAGTATTCACGTTGATTTTAGCTGTACCAAGTGAAATTGATTTTTTGATGTCAGCAGTCGGAATTCCAGTACCGCCGTGAAGAACTAGCGGAAGACCAGTTGATTTTCCGATCTCTTCCATTTCTTTGAAGCCAAGGTTTGGCTCACCTTTGTAAGGGCCGTGAACAGAACCTAATGCTGGTGCAAGGCAGTCGATGCCAGTGCGCTCAACAAGCTCTTGGCACTCTTTAGGATCAGCGTAGATTACGCCTTCAGCGATAACGTCATCTTCTTGTCCGCCTACTGTTCCAAGCTCAGCTTCTACAGATACTCCGTGGAAATGAGCAAGCTCAACAACTTTAGCAGTTGTTGCTACGTTTTCTTCAAATGGATGGTGAGAAGCGTCGATCATTACAGATGTGAAACCTGCATGAATCGCTTTCGCACAAGATTCAAAGCTTGAACCGTGGTCTAAGTGAATCGCAACAGGAACTGTCACTTTGTACTCTTCCATAAGTGCTTTTACCATAGCAACGACTGTTTTGAAGCCGCCCATGTAGCGTCCCGCACCTTCGGAAACACCAAGGATCACTGGAGATTTTTCTTCTTCAGCTGCTTGTAAAATCGCTTGAGTAAACTCAAGGTTGTTTAAGTTAAATTGTCCTACAGCGTACCCTTTTTCTTTAGCTGTATTCAACATTTCCGTCATAGAAACTAAAGGCATGTCGAATGTCCTCCTTATGTAGCCTGATTGTCTTCTAGCGAAAAAAGCTTTCCACCCTAGCATGACCCATATATTGCTGTCATATGTAAATACTCAGATCGCTTTTTCTCCATAACTAGGATACCAACTTTTCGACAAATCGGCAACATAATGACATGATTCATTTGTTTCTTCTTTTTGTCAATTCGACTTCAGGGGCAGATATTTTTTGACGGCGTCTCTGATTTCGTCGATGTCAAACGGCTTTGCAAAGTGCGTCAGAGCGCCCAATTCCTTCGATTCCTGGATCATGTCGAGCTCTCCGTATGCCGTCATGATAATGACCCGGATGTTTTCGTCAATGACCTTCATTCGTTTTAAGATTTCGATTCCGTCCATGCCGGGAATTTTCATGTCCAAAAGCACAAGGTCGGGCCGTTCTTTTGTCACAATGTCAAGCGCCTGCAGGCCGTTCGCAGCCTGAAACGTCTGGTAGCCTTCTTTATTGAACACTTCATTTAGCAAAATACGAATGCCGTATTGATCATCAACGATTAAAATTTTTTCATTCATCATTTTACACCCCAATATTATGATTTTCGTCAAAAGTAAGCAGTATTGTATGTATTCTGTTTGATTTTACTATTTCCTTTAATTATAATAGTCTACTTTACGACATTTTCTGAGCATTTTCTCTTTTGTTGTATACTGATATTGTACGTTATAAAGGAGGATTCACTTATGTTGAAAATATTCACGACGCAGTTAACAGGTATTTTTTCCCGCATTCAGGATAAGGAATCTGACGCGATTGAAGATGGGGCGCGGCTGCTTGCTCAAGCGGTGATCAGCGGGCATTCCATTTATTTATATGGAGCGAATGAGCTTCAGGGCGTCTTTTATGAGGCCACCGAAAGCAAAGAACCCTTCCCATCTGTCAAAGCCTTTCCAGAAAGCGCTGAGGAAGTGACAGAAAGCGACAGGGTGCTGATGTTTTGTTCAGGGACGGGCACAGCCGAAGAACAGGCGCTCGCAAAAGAGCTTTATGAAAAAGGTGCGGGAGTCGTATGCGTATCGCCCGCAGCCAAAGACAGTGCGGGAATAGAACAGTATTGTGATGTGCATATTGATTCTAAATTAAAAATGCCGCTTGTTCCCGATGAAGACGGCACCCGTTACGGATTTCCCTCTTTAATGACAGCACTGTATGTCTATCACGCTTTATCGTTTACACTAAAAGAAATTCTGCAAGAGTATGCATAATATCTTATTGTACATGCTGGAACTTGCCGGAAACAAATAAAAAAGACTTGCCCGCTTTTGACAAACGGCAAGTCTTTTTTATTACTTCTGATTTGCAGCTTCGACAGACGCTCCGATAAAGCCTTTGAATAGAGGCTGAGGTCTTGTCGGTCTTGACTTGAACTCTGGGTGGAACTGAGAAGCCACGAACCAAGGGTGGTCTTTCAGCTCGATGATTTCAACAAGGCGTCCATCAGGGCTTGTGCCTGAGAATACGAAGCCTTGCTCTTCCATTTGCTGTCTGAATTCATTGTTAAACTCATAGCGGTGGCGGTGGCGCTCGTACACCACTTCATCCTGATACACTTCAAAGGCTTTCGTGCCTTCCTCAAGCTTACAAGGGTAAAGGCCGAGACGAAGCGTTCCTCCGAGATCCTCCACATCCTTTTGTTCAGGAAGAAGATCAATGATCGGGTATTGGGTTGACGGATCAATTTCTGCTGAGTGAGCGCCTTTTAAGCCCAATACGTTTCGTGCGTATTCAATAGACGCCACCTGCATGCCCAAGCAAATGCCCAAGAACGGAATGTTGTTTTCGCGCGCGTATTTTGTCGCGACGATTTTGCCTTCAACACCGCGGTCTCCGAATCCGCCCGGCACAATGATGCCGTCTGTTCCGCTTGTGAGTTCTGCGATATTGTTTTCTGTCACTTCTTCCGCGTTGATCCACTTCACTTTTACATCTGTGTCAAACGCATAGCCCGCATGGCGGAGAGACTCGACAACAGAAATGTATGCGTCAGGAAGCTCAACGTATTTGCCGACAAGGCCGATTGTAATCGTTTGAGACAGGTTGCTGACTTTGTTAACAAGCTCTTTCCACTCGGACATTTCCGCTTCTTTGCATGCCAATTTCATGTGCTCGCAAACAAGCTTATCAAGCCCTTGTTTTTGAAGCTCCAGCGGAATGGAGTAAAGGTTGTCCGCATCTTCACATTCAATAACCGCTTTTGTATCGATGTCGCAGAAAAGCGCGATTTTATCTTTCATATCTTGAGAAATCGGCATTTCTGTACGAACGACGATGATGTTTGGCTGAATGCCCAAGCTGCGCAATTCTTTTACGCTGTGCTGTGTCGGTTTTGTTTTTAATTCGCCAGCAGCTTTAATGTAAGGTACGAGCGTACAGTGGATGTACATTACGTTTTCACGGCCGATGTCGCTCTTCATTTGGCGGATCGCTTCAAGGAATGGCAGTGATTCGATGTCTCCGACAGTACCGCCGATTTCTGTAATGACAACATCTGCGTTTGTCTCTTTCCCTGCGCGGTAAACACGGTCTTTCAATTCGTTTGTGATGTGCGGAATGACCTGTACGGTTCCTCCAAGGTAATCTCCGCGGCGTTCTTTTTTAAGAACTGTTGAATAGATTTTACCTGTTGTCACGTTGCTGAATTTATTCAGGTTAATGTCGATAAAACGCTCATAGTGACCAAGGTCCAAGTCTGTTTCAGCGCCGTCATCCGTTACGAATACTTCACCGTGCTGGTACGGGCTCATTGTTCCCGGGTCAACGTTGATGTATGGATCGAATTTTTGAATCGTCACGTTCAGTCCGCGGTTTTTCAGCAAACGCCCTAATGAAGCTGCTACAATACCCTTTCCAAGTGAGGATACAACTCCCCCGGTTACAAAAATATATTTCGTCATTTCGTTTGCTCCTCTCTTCGCTCTTAGCTACATTTTTAAAATGTACTATTTTATAAAAAATCATTTAGCCTTTTAAATGATTTATAAGAAAAATGAGGGGTGAAAATAAGAAAGCTCCCTTTCAATTTCTTGAAAGGGAGCATAACGTACTATGTTCTCTCTTCGTTTTTGAAGAGCCCAAAATACATACTACATAGTTCGACTATGAAAGTCAAGATCGTTTTGAAGATGAAATCTGATACTATTTAATTTCCTCTTCTTCATCATCATAGTCTTCATCATCTTCATCAACAATATCTTCTTCGATCTCAAGATCGTCGTCGTCTTCGTCAATATCTTCATCGTCAAAATCGTCGGCTTCAAGATCGAGTTCTTCCTCAACTTCATCCAAATCAAGGTCATCTTCGTCGATCTCTTCAAACTCGTCAAGATCAAGATCTTCTTCGACTGCTTTCTTCGCTTTTTTCTTTTTCGCCTTGACTGTCGGCTGAGTTTCTTCATCAAGCTGATCATACGGATACCAGCTGCGAAGCCCCCACGTCTGGTCAGAAAGCGCAAGGAAGCGGCCGTCAATGTTTAAATCTGTATAAAATTGAGCGATGCGGTCTCCAAGCTCTTCTTTTTTCACGCCGAGCAAAGATGCGATTTCATTTAAAAGCTCCTGAAAAGGAACTGGTTTTTTATGTTCTTCAAATAATTCGTGAGCGATTTCAACTAAAGCCATTTCCTTTAGCTCTTCCTGTGAATATTGTTTGATACCCAAGGTCGGACACTCCCTTTCTATTACTTATATGTATCTGTTTTATCAATAATGAAAGCGATTTTGTATCGTTCTTATACAAACCATACCTCTCATTATAAACAAAATAAAACAGAATATGCTACCCTTAACAGCGTTAATTTAAATAATTTTACAAGAGTGATCCGACTGAGAGATGTTTTCCGTTAATCCGCGAGCATTCTGGAGATGACCAGTCTTTGAATTTCTTGAGTGCCTTCATAGATTTGCGTGATTTTTGCATCACGCATATAGCGTTCTACCGGATAATCTTTTGTATAGCCGTAGCCACCGAAAATCTGCACAGCTTCGGTCGTTACCTTCATCGCCGTATCCCCAGCCATCAGTTTGGACATGGCGGAAGCTTTTCCATATGGAAGACCCGATGATTCTAACCACGCAGCCTGATAGGTCAATAGCCTTGAAGCTTCTATCATTGTCGCCATATCCGCGAGTTTAAAAGCGATGCCCTGCTGCTCGCCGATCGTTTTTCCGAATTGCTTTCGCTCTTTTGCATATTGAAGCGCCGCATCAAGCGCTCCTTGGGCGATGCCTACGGCTTGTGCAGCTATGCCGTTTCTGCCTCCGTCAAGCGTCTTCATCGCGATTTTGAAGCCTTCTCCTTCTTGTCCGAGACGCTTTGATACGGGCACTACACAATCTTCGAACATGATTTCCGTTGTCGGTGAAGAACGGATGCCCAGCTTCTTTTCTTTCTTGCCTGTAAAAAATCCTTCAAAATCCTTTTCTACTATAAAAGCGGTAATGCCTTTTTTCTTTTTCTCGGGATCGGTGACGGCAAAAACAATGTAAATATCAGCAACGCCGCCGTTTGTGATAAACACTTTGGAACCATTTAACACATAGTCATCGCCGATTCGTTCAGCAGTTGTTTTCATGCTGCCGGCGTCAGAGCCAGACCGTGCTTCGGTCAATGCGAATGCGCCGATTTTCTCTCCGAGGGCCAGCTGTGTTAAGTACTCTGTCTTCTGCTCCTCCGTCCCAAAGGCAAACAGCGGCCAGCTGCAAAGAGAGATATGGGCGGAAAGCGTCACACCGGTGGATGCGCACACTTTTGACAGCTCCTCCACCGCGATGACGTAGGCCAAATAGTCACTTCCGATTCCGCCGTAATCTTCAGGCCATGGAATTCCCGTCAGCCCCAGATTTGCCATTTCCCGAAACAGCTCGCGATCGAAGCGTTCTTGTTCGTCCCGTTCTGCCGCTGTCGGGGCCACCTCATGCTTCGCAAAATCGCGCACCAATTTTCGTATCATCTCATGTTCTTCTGATAATGAAAAATTCATTGCTTCTCCCCCATTTTCAGATCAGCGCCTAAAACGGATTGAGCCAGAAGCTCGACGACGTCGTACGTTTTGACTTGGTCTTCGGCTTCCTTCGCCTTTGTGCCGTCCCCAAGCATTGTGAGACAGTACGGACAGCCGGAACTGATCACCGATGGGTTGACTGCGAGCGCTTGCTCTGTCCTGGCGACGTTAATCCTGTTGCCTGTTTCTTCCTCCATCCACATTAATCCCCCGCCGGCTCCGCAGCACATGCCGGTTTCCCGGTTTCTCTCCATTTCAACAAGCTGCACGCCCGGAATGGCTTTCAAAATCTCTCTCGGCGGATCATAGACTTCATTGTACCGGCCCAAATAGCATGAATCATGGAAGGTAATCGTCTCATGAAGCGGGTGCTGCGGTCTTAATTTTCCGTTTTTCACAAGCTCGGCCAGCACTTCTGTATGATGATAAACCTCCCCTTCAAATCCGAAATCCGGATATTCGTTTTTAAATAAATTGTATGCATGGGGATCGATCGTAACGATTTTTTTGACATCATTTTTTTCAAATTCAGAAATATTCTTCTCAGCCAGCTCTTGGAACAAAAATTCATTTCCGAGGCGGCGCGGCGTGTCTCCTGAATTTTTTTCTTTATTGCCGAGGATCGCGAAGGACACGCCCGCGTGATTGAGCAGCTTGGCAAAGGAAATTGCGATTTTCTGGCTTCTGTTGTCGTAAGACCCCATGGAGCCTACCCAGAAAAGGTACTCAAATTCTTTTCCTTCTTTTTTCATTTCTTTTACAGTCGGAATCTCAGCATCCGGCGCCTCGTCACGCCAATTTTCACGTTCCTTGCGGTTGAGTCCCCACGGATTCCCCTGCCGCTCAATACTTGTCATTGCGCGCTGGGCGTCACTGTCCATTTTTCCTTCTGTCAGTACGAGGTAGCGGCGGAGGTCGATGATTTTATCCACGTGCTCATTCATGACCGGGCATTGATCCTCACAGTTTCGGCAAGTGGTGCATGCCCAAATTTCTTCCTCTGTGATGACGTCGCCGATCAAGCTTGGATTGTAATCAAGCGCCGCTGCGGCTTCCTGCGATCCGCTGCCCGCTGACGCCGCAGCCAGCTGATTGCCTCTCGTATGCCGAAACGCTGCTGCGGGCACCCATGGGGAGCGCGAGGTGACGGCAGCGCCTTTTTCAGTGAGATGGTCTCTGAGACGCAAAATCAAGTCCATCGGAGACAGCATTTTTCCGGTGCCTGTTGCAGGACACATATTTGTACAGCGGCCGCACTCGACACACGCGTACAGATCAAGCAGCTGAGACTGCCTGAAATCCTCAATTTTTCCCGCTCCGTAACTTTCTTTCGTTTCGTCGGTAAAATCAATTTTTTCAAGTTTTCCGGCAGATTCCATTCTGTTGAAAAAGACGTTTGCCGGGCCGGCGATTAAATGGGCATGCTTCGACTGAGGCACGTACACTAAAAAGCTAAGCAAGAATAGGAGATGGATCCACCATGCGATATAGAAAATCACCGTCGCGCCTGTTTTCCCGACACCGCTAAGCATAAACGCAATACCTGAGGCAATTGGCTCGCTCCAAGAAAGCCCATGCTCATGCCAAATCAGATTCATCCCGTTCCCAAGCAGAACGGTCAGCATTAACCCTCCGATAAAAATGAGAACGAGTCCGGCTTTGAAACCGCGTTTCAGCCTCACGAGCTTTTCTATATAACGTCTGTAGAATGCCCACCCAACAGCAATCAAAATGAGAAACGTAACAATTTCCTGAAAAAAGGTGAAGGCGGGATAGACCGGGCCAAGCGGCAGATTCCGGCCGGGAGCCAGTCCTTTGATGATAAAGTCAATTGCTCCGAACTGAACCAATATAAATCCGTAGAAAAACATGACGTGAATGATTCCGCTTTTCTTGTCCTTGAGCAGTTTTTTCTGTCCGAATACATTCACCCATATGTCGTGAAGCCGTTCCTTGAACCGTTGATCAAATTGTTCTTTCTGGCCGAGCTTGATGTAGGCCAGTCTCGTTTTGACCAAGTACACAAACAAATAGACAGCGTAAGCGGTTACAATCAGAAATAATAATGCATTTGCGATGAGAAAGCCGCTCATTCCAATTCCCCCTTTTTACTGATAAAGACCGCGATCCCCTACCCCCGAATCTGTATAAGATTATCTTTATGATAAATAATGAATGAGTGTTCAGTCAATAATTAAATTCCTGCTGTTCGGGCACACTACCTTTACTACGGAAAGGAGTGCCGGTATGAAGGTATTTATCGTGATTATGATCATTGTCGTTATTTTCTTTGCCTTGATTCTGCTTGATATCTTCATGGGCCGTGCCGGATACAGAAAAAAGGCGTACGAGCCTGTTTTTTCAAAAAAGAAGAGTGACATCGAATTGATCCACTGCGGCGCTGATCTCGTTGAGCGGATGATGAATGATATTCGCCAGGCCGCCTCTTCTGTTCACATGATGTTTTTTATTATGAAAAATGATGAGGTCAGCCACAATATGTATACCTTGCTGAAAACAAAAGCCCAAGCTGGCGTATCCGTTTATTTGCTTCTGGATTGGGCGGGCTGCCGGGCAATTAAAAAAACGGCGCTGCAGACGATGAAAAATGCCGGCGTCCATGTCCATGTGATGAATCGTCCCCGTTTTCCTTTTTTCTTTTTTCACATGCAAAAACGGAATCACCGGAAGATTACGGTGATAGACGGAAAAATCGGTTATATCGGCGGGTTTAACATCGCCGAAGAATATCTTGGAAAGAAGGCGAAGTTCGGCAATTGGGAGGATTATCATCTGCGCATGATGGGAGAAGGCGTACATGATCTTCAAACGCTTTTTGCTTCTGATCTAAAACGAAATACCGGAATCGAACTGGGTTCGGATGTTTGGCCAAAGCTTCAGCAAGGGACTATTTCTCACAAGATATATGCGACTGACGGTTATTCCCTTGAAAACATATACTTGGCCAACATTGCCCAAGCGAAGAATCGCCTTACGGTTTGCACGCCTTATTACATTCCATCAAAACCGCTTCAAGAGGCCCTTATTAACGCAAGAAAAAACGGCGTATCCGTGAGAATCATTGTACCGATGAAATCAGACCATCCGCTGGTACGAGAAGCGGCTTTTACGTATTATTCGGAGCTCTTGGATGCCGGCTGTCTTATTTATCGTTATTATCAAGGGTTTTATCATGTAAAAGCCCTCATCATAGACGACCATCTCAGCATAATCGGAACAGCCAACTTCGATAAACGAAGCCTGTTTTTAAATGAAGAGGTGAATGTCGAAATTGATGACGAAGCGTTTACAAGTGAAGTCTATGCCACGATTGAGGAGGATATGAAAAAGTCGGAGCGGCTGACCATGGAGGATTTCAGCAAGCGCACATTCAGGCAGCGCCCGGCGGAATGGCTCGGCAGGGCATTATCTTATTTCTTATAAAGGAGAGTTCCTATGATTTTCAGATTCGGGTTCGTTTCAAATGCGATGAGCCTTTGGGATGCGTCTCCCGCTAAAACATTGACATTCGCGCGTTATTCAAAGCTTTCAAAGACTGAAAGAAAAGAAGCGCTTCTGACTGTGACAAAAGCCAATTTGCGCAATACGATGAGAACCCTTCACTATATCATCGGCCACGGCATTCCTTTGTACCGTTTTTCCAGTTCGATTGTGCCGCTGGCTACGCATCCCGACGTGATGTGGGATTTTGTAACACCGTTTCAAAAAGAGTTTCGGGAGATTGGAGAGCTTGTTAAAACACATCAACTGCGAACAAGCTTTCATCCAAATCAATTCACTCTGTTTACGAGCCCGAAGGAATCCGTCACAAAAAATGCGGTAACCGATATGGCCTATCACTACCGCATGCTTGAGGCCATGGGCATTGCTGATCGCTCCGTTATCAACATTCATATTGGCGGCGCTTACGGAAATAAAGACACCGCCACTGCACAATTTCATCAAAATATAAAACAGCTGCCGCAGGAGATCAAAGAGCGGATGACACTTGAAAATGATGATAAAACATATACAACGGAAGAAACGCTTCAGGTCTGTGAGCAGGAGGATGTTCCGTTTGTCTTTGACTTTCATCATTTTTACGCCAATCCAGACGATCACGCCGACCTGAATGTAGCACTGCCCCGCATGATCAAAACGTGGGAGCGGATCGGCCTTCAGCCAAAGGTTCACTTGTCTTCCCCAAAATCGGAGCAAGCGATACGCAGCCATGCCGATTATGTTGAAGCCAACTTTTTGCTGCCGCTGTTGGAACGCTTTAGGCAATGGGGAACGAATATTGATTTCATGATTGAAGCAAAGCAGAAAGACAAGGCGCTTCTCCGCTTGATGGATGAATTAAGCTCCATCCGCGGTGTCAAACGCATCGGGGGCGGTGCGCTGCAATGGAAGTCATAAATGTGCAAAAATAGGTTTACGACTTGTCAGCTTTGGGAACTTAGGCTATATAAGACAACAATCGATGGAGGAGAAAGATCATGAAAAATATCAAGTCTCTGAAAGTAGCCGCACAGGCCTTTACTTTAAGAAATTTGATTCATCTTTATAAAATGTGCCATTCCGGAAGCCACGAGGTTTATATTTATTCAAAGAAAACGATGTGCAAAATCAAAAGCTTAATTGAGCTTGAAACATTCCGCATGGCTCATAATGAAAAGGAATATTTGATCGTAGTTGAAGGAACAAAAGCATCGCAGCTCATTGAAAAATTCCAAAATCTCATCGAGCCTGCTGAGAGAGAAGCGCTCTAACTTACATACAAAAAAGGATAGACATCTGTCTATCCTTTTTCTTATGCTCTTACATAATGGAGCTGAACCGCTTGTCCAAATTGTTTTGTCCCTTTTAACCGCAGTTTTGTTTCATTTGTTAGTTCGTGAAACAGCGGGATGCCGCTTCCTAAAACGACGGGAATAACAGTAATGATGAATTCGTCGATGGCATCTTCTTTCATAAAGGCATTCACCAGCTCCGCCCCGCCAGCTATCCAGATGTTTGAGCCTTTTTCCTGTTTCAAACGGTCAGTGAAGGCTCTGGCTCCCTCATTGATAAACGTCACATGTTCATCTTGATAACTGTCGGGCGATCCTGTAAAAACATAGCAGGTTTTATCCTGATACGGGAAAACCGGTGTTAGCACTTTTACGTGCTCATATGTGCTCCGCCCTAAAATGACTGTATCAACAGTCTGATAAAAATCACTGTAGCCGTTGTCGCCTTCACCTTCAAATTCATCCAGCCAATCGATGCTTCCATCTTCTTTTGCGATCATCCCGTCCAATGAAACAGCAATGTACAGCACAGTTTTTCTTTCCATGTTCTCCTCCTATCGCTGCACCATTTGCCCGAATTGCGCTTGATGCAGCCTGCTGTATAGGCCTCCGGCTTCGATCAGGTCTTGATGACGGCCTTGTTCTTCAATACCGTTGTTTGTGACGACTACAATTCTGTCCGCGTCTTTGATCGTCGCCAGCCTGTGGGCGATGACAAGCGTCGTGCGCCCCTCAGACAACTCTTGAAGCGCCTTTTGGATCGCCGCTTCCGTCTCTGTATCAAGGGCTGAGGTGGCTTCGTCGAGAATCAAGATCGACGGATTTTTCAAGAACATCCTTGCAATTGACAGACGCTGTTTTTGCCCGCCGGAAAGCTTCACGCCGCGTTCGCCAATCATAGTATCCAACCCATCGGGCATGTTATGGACGAGCTCTTCCAGATGCGCCTGCTTCACAGCTTGCCAAATGTCTTCTTCTGATGCGCCTAGTCGGCCGTAGGCGATATTTTCTCTAAGCGTGCCCGAGAATAAGAAAACGTCCTGCTGCACGACGCCAATCTGCCCGCGCAACGAAGAAAGCGTCATGTCTTTTATACTGATGCCGTCAATCGTAATGTCGCCCTCCGATGCTTCATAAAAACGCGGAAGCAGACTGCAAAGCGTTGATTTCCCCGCACCTGACGGACCGACGAACGCCACCGTTTCCCCCGCTTGAATGGATAGGTTGATGTCATTGAGGACATTGTGATGGCCATCATAGCCAAACGAAACATGTTTATAGCGGATATTGCCCTTCAGGCCGGAAACATCTTTCGCATCAGTTGAATCCTGAATGTCCGGCTCTGTCTCCATGAGCTCCATATAGCTTTTGAAACCCGCGATCCCCCTCGGATACATTTCGATAATGGCATTAATTTTGTCAATAGGCCTGAACAGCACATTTGTCAGGAGCACAAACGCCACGAATTCCCCGTACGATAAGGAGCCGCGAATGACAAACCACGTCCCGCACAAAAGGACAAACAGTGTGACAAACCGGGTCAGCATATAGCTGATTGAACCGTTTTTCGCCATGATTTTGTAGGAAGAAAGCTTTGTGACACGAAAACGCTGGTTGTTGACGGCGAAGCGTTCTTTTTCAAATGCTTCATTTCCGAACGCCTGCACAAGCCGGATGCCGCCGATGTTATTTTCTACACGCGCGCTGAAGTCTCCGATATCCTTGTTCAGCGTGGTAAATGCTTTGGTCATTTTTTTGTTAAAATAAAGCGCTAGCCAAATGACGATCGGCATAATGATAAACGTTAATAAAGCAAGCTGCCAGTTAATAAACAGCATCACTCCGAACGCCCCGAGAATGGTCATGACCGCAATGAATAAGTCTTCCGGTCCGTGATGGGCGACTTCACCGATATACATTAAATCGTTCGTGAGCTTCGACATCAGCGTTCCCGTCTTGTTGTTGTCGTAAAATTTGAACGAGAGCTTTTGCAAATGGTCAAAAAGCGACTTTCTCATATCAGTCTCAATATTGATACCAAGCATGTGTCCCCAGTAGGTCACGATATACTGAAGAGCCGAGCTGAGCGCGTACACCGCAAATAACCCGATTGAGGTCGCGATGATCAGTCCCCAATCCCTGCCCGGCAGCAAGGTATCAATAAAATAATTGACGATCAAAGGAAAACTCAGCTCCATTAAACCTCCCGCGATCGCTGAGAAAAAGTCGAGAAAGAACAACGTTTTATATGGTTTATAATATGAAAAAAATTGCCGCAGCACCCTATCTTCCCCCAATGTATAAATAACTGATAATATTTCTCAATTATACTATACACGGGCTGTTTTGAAAGATCAGATTTCTTTTTTCTTACAGAACACCTGAAAACAGGCGGGCAAACGACTCTTTTGTCCGGTCAGCCACGCCTCTTTTATAAAAGCCGACAGGGCTGAGCTTTTCACTTTCCTGCATATCCTCTTCAAAATGGGCCTCAAGGGTTCGTATCGCTTCGGCATCCGTGAAGAACACATTCACTTCAAAGTTGAGCTGAAAGCTGCGCATGTCCATATTCGCGGTACCGACGGAGGCGAGATCGCCATCAATGATCATGACTTTTTGATGCATGAAGCCTTTTTGGTAGGAGTACACTTCAATGCCCTCAAGGAGCAGCTCCGGGAAATAGGACCTCGACGCGTATTGGGTCAAAAAGCTGTCGTTCTTCTCCGGCACCATAACCCTTACCTCTACCCCCTTTGTCGCCGCTGCTTTTAGCGCCGTGCGAATGGATTCATTGGGGACAAAATAGGGCGTGGCGATCCATATTGATTTCTGTGCTGAAGAAATCATTTCATAATAAAGGTCGCTCATGCTTTCCTTCATGTCAGGGCCTGTTGCGACAATTTGATAAATGCCTCCTCCTTCCACGGGAACCGGGGTATTGTACTCCTCTTGATCAATTAACACTTCATTGGAGACATATTCCCAATCCAGCATAAAGATAGCGTGGAGCGTTTGCACAATTTCCCCCTCAAGCCGCAGGTGTGTATCTCTCCAAAATCCGATGTACGGATCTCTGCTGATATATTCCTTCCCGACATTTAATCCGCCCACAAAACCGGTTTTCCCATCAATGATCACGATTTTCCGGTGATTTCTGAAATTCAGCTTCTGGTTGAAAAACCCGTATTTCAGCGGAGAAAACGGGACGATGTCCACCCCCGCTTGTTCCATTCTCATAATATCTCTTCTTGCCAGCTTCATGCTTCCTGCCGCATCGTATAAAAACCTCACCTCGACACCCTGGCGCGCTTTCTCCATCATAATGTCCATCATGCCGCGTCCGAGCATGTCTGATTTAAACATGTAGTATTCAATATGTATGTAAGATTCAGCTTTTCTCATCGCTTTGAAAATGTCCGGGAAGGTTTCTTCGCCGTTTTTCAGCACTTTGATGTTGCTTTTCGTATTGATATTCATATGGGCAGCCTTGATGGAATATGTAAAGAACCTCTCTTGATTGTCCTTCAGCCCTGTCACTTCGGGCGTTTCCTCCTTGTCAAACAGCTTCCTGAGCTTTTCCCTGTTGTACATTCGTTTTGTCTTAAACAGCTTTCCCTTTACATAAAGCTGTCCCGAAAACAGATAAAACACGTAGCCGACGATTGGAAAAAAGACAAGAATATGGATCCATAGCAGCGTGTGCTGCGAGGTGCGGTTTTCAAGAATTAATGAATAGATGCTGAACAAAATAATGCTTATATAGCAAAGCAATCCTCCGTAAAACTCAAGCCTGGAAACCGGAAAAAACCAAATGACATATGCCCCGATGAGCATCATATATAAAAAGAAAAATTCCAGTCTCCTTTTCAGCATCCTGATTCTCTCCAATCTGATTCAATTACCTCTGTATTACCTCTTTTTTCTAATCGATAAACCTTGTAAGTAAAAAACCTCTCCGCCAAAGGAGGAGAGGTTTAGAGAAAACTAACTGTCAAGGGGTTCATCCGCATCGTTTCTGCAGAAATAAAGCAAGACTATTGGCAACGCCGAGTGACAACATGAACGGCAGGCCGAACCCGCTCAGCACTCCGGCAAGCGCCGAAAAAGAGGCGGCGCTGTGACTGCAAATACGGTGGATAGAGTGAAGTTGATACCCATTCTGATGAGAGAAAATATATAAAACGGGATATTGATCAGAAAGAAAATAAGGAGTTAGTCAGGCTGAGTCATAATCTGCTGTTCCGCCGGTTTAAAATGAGTAAAATCCGTTTTATTCTTGATGTTATTTCCAGGATTCCCGGCCGCCCAGCCATTACCTTGGCAGAAAAAACCCCCTCTTGCAAGGGGGATTTTCACGAGCGTTTCCGATATACAACGTAGCTGCGGGTCAGATACTTGAGCGGCAGACTGAACACATGAACCAATCTCGTAAACGGCCACAGGATAAAAACGACGTATCCTATTACAATATGAAACTTAAACCATAGCGGGACACTCTCCATCAACGAGGGGTCAGGCCGGAACAAAGCGATTTCCCTGAACCACGGTCCGACTGTTGTCCGGTAATCGAAGCCTTTCGAATCAATGTTGAGAAACGTGGCCGCAACGCCTGACAGCATCATGAACAGCAGCAGGAGGAGCGTAAGGATATCTGATGGCGAGCTGGTTTTGCGGATCCTTTTGTCAAACAGCCTTCTGTACGTCAGGATGACAAGTCCGGTACATGCCGCAATGCCCGCCGGCAAGCCAGCGCCAATCGCCATTTTGTGATACATATGCTCTGAAATGCCAAGGGAAGCATACACGCCTTCCGGGATCAGAATCCCCATGACATGCCCGCCGACAACGCACAGCAGTCCCCAGTGAAAAAGTGTGCTGCCCGCGGCGAGTTTTTTCTTTTCTAACAGCTCGCTTGATTTCGCCGTCCAGCCAAATTGGTCATGCTGGTAGCGGTAAATATGGCCGCCGATAAAGATTGTCAATACAATGTATGGCATAATACCCCAGAGGATCTGCCCGCTCATGCCTGAACAGCCCCTTCAACGCTTTCACGTACGCCAATGTTTTCAAGCGCGGCCAGCAGCACGTGCAGCAGTTCAGCGTATATACTGTCATTTTTTTCGAGACGGGATCCCAGCTCCCTCACATTGGACAGATATTTCTCAAACACGCTTCTCGCTGCTTCAATTTCTGCAGCCGCAGCAAATTCCAGCATCAGCGGCAGATAATCAGGCAGCTCTTTCTCTGTCGGCAGGAAACCGGATTGCTCGTATGTGTTTTTTAAATGCAGCAATTCAACGCCGCGTTCCCTTTGCTCGCCCGAGTTAAAGTAGGTGACATACATATTTGTTTTTTTCCCAAAGTCGAATGTATAGACATAGTGTTCAATCAGCGCTTCCGGTGAAAAGCTGGCTGACGCTTCGAAAAAGTGCAGCAGCTTCTCCCGGATTTGCCGGTTGCTGATTTCATGGATAAGAGCCTTCCAATCGGGAATCTCGGCTCTCCACTCTTCATCCGGATAAGAGAGAAGAGTGGAAAGAGCGGAGAACGTCATTTGCCGGTCTGTGGTGTTCATCTTGTTACACCTCATTTATCAAAAGTTAGAAACAGGAGCCGGGGCCGCCTGAAAATGATAAGCCGCAGCTCCCTTGTTCAGCATATAAATCTGAAACTTCTTCTCGATGACTGCTCGGTATCACAAAGCGGTCATCATATTTGGCAATCGCAAGCAGCCGATACATATCTTCAATTTGCTGTTCTGTTAAGCCGACACTGGAGATCAGTTCCGGGTCGATTGATTTATTCGTCTGGATCGCTCTCATATACTGGCGCATGACAGACATTTTCTTCAACGTTGACCGAATATGATCCGTATCACCGGCTGTTAACAGCTGCGCCAAATAATCTATCGGGATTCTCATTTGGTCGATAGCCGGAAAAATATCTTCCGCGGATTGCCGGCTGCCTTTTCCTTCAAAGAGATTCATAATCGGGCTGAGCGGCGGAATGTACCACACCATTGGCAGCGTGCGGTACTCAGGATGAAGCGGCAGCGCAATCTTCCAGTCAATGATCATTTTATAAATCGGCGATTGCTGCGCAGCCTCTATCCATTCAGCCGGAATGCCTTGTTCTTTTGCCAGCTGGGCAACCTCAGGATCATTCGGATCAAGAAAAACGTCCAATTGGGAATGGTAGAGATCCTTTTCATTTTCAACAGATGCCGCTTCCTCCACTTTGTCCGCGTCATACAGCATGACGCCGAGGTAGCGAATTCTGCCAACACACGTCTCAGAGCAGATGGTTGGCAGTCCCGCCTCCAAACGCGGAAAGCAGAGTGTGCATTTTTCCGCTTTGTTCGTTTGCCAGTTAAAATAGACTTTTTTATAAGGACAGGATGAGACGCAATATCTCCATGAACGGCATGCGTTTTGATCCACAAGCACAATGCCGTCCTCCTCGCGTTTGTACATGGCGCCGGATGGACAGGATGAGACGCACGCCGGGTTGATGCAGTGCTCGCAAATACGGGGCAAATACATCATAAAAACCTCATCGAATTCTGTTTTGATCGATTCCTCCATCTTTTGTACGTTGGGATCTTCAAGTCCCGTTATGTGGCCGCCCGCGAGATCATCCTCCCAGTTCGGTCCCCATTCGATATTCATGAAATCCCCCGTCAAGGACGATTTCGGGCGTGCTACCGGCTGGTGTTTTTTCTGCGGGCTGTTCGTTAATGTTTCATAATCATAGTTCCAGGGTTCATAGTAATCATCAATCGACGGCTGATTCGGATTATAGAAAAGGCCTGCAAGCCGATTGGTTTTCGAGCCCGATTTCAGCTCGAGCTTTCCTTTTTTCAATGTCCAGCCGCCTTTATATTTGTCCTGGTCCTCCCATTGCTTCGGGTAGCCGATGCCCGGCTTTGTTTCTACATTATTGAAGTACATATATTCCGCACCGGAACGGTTTGTCCACGTGTTTTTGCAGGTGACGCTGCACGTGTGGCAGCCGATGCATTTATCCAAGTTCATGACCATACCGATTTGCGCTTTAATCTTCAAGCCAATCGACCTCCTTCAGCTTGCGGATGACGACGTTCAGGTCGCGCTGATTCCCCGTTGGACCGTAATAATTAAAGCCGTAGCTGAGCTGGGCATAGCCCCCGATCATCTGGGTCGGCTTGACGTGAATCCTTGTCGGGCTGTTATGGGTGCCTCCGCGGTTATTCGTCAGCTTTGTGCCGGGCACGTTGATGTGGCGGTCCTGGGCATGGTGCATAAACGCCATCCCTTTAGGAATCCGATGAGACAAAACCGCTCTCGCGACGACAACACCGTTTCGGTTAAAGCATTCAATCCAATCGTTGTCTTTGATATCCGTGTCCTCTGCATCATCTTTATTCATCCACACGGTCGGCCCGCCGCGGAACAGCGTCAGCATTGGCAGAGAATCAAAATACATGCTGTGGACGGACCATTTATTATGCGGCGTCAAATAATTGAGGACGATTTCTTTTCCCTCTTGATCAGGCCGCTTGCTCAGAAACGGGCGATGCTGGAGGATCGGTTTGAATGTCGCCATCGTTTCACCGAATTCCATCATCAGTTCATGATCGACATAATAGGATTGTCTGCCTGTCAGCGTCCGCCACGGGATTAATTTTTCAACATTCGTCGTAAACGGCGAATACCTGCGCCCTCCTTTTTCAGAGCCGGAAAACGCTGGAGACGTGATCACCGTTTTCGGCTGGGCTGTAATTTGTTCGAACGTAAAGCATTCTTCCTCGCGTTCTTCCGCCAGGTCTTTCAGCTTCAGGTTCGTGATGTTTTCAAGTGATTCCCATGCTTTGACGGCGACCTTTCCATTCGAAGTGGATGATAGGGTTAAAATCGCTTCTGCTGCCTGCTTTGCTTCACTTATATTTGGACATCCCTTTGCGACACTGTCCGAGGTGATTTCTCCCAATCTCTGTTTGAGTGATTCATATTCATCGGCTATTGACCAGCTCATCCCTTTTGTTCCGCTCGGCTTTAAAGCAACGTTCGGACCAAGTGCAGTCATTTTATGAAAAATGTGTTTGTAATCCCGTTCAACGACTTGGATGTTCGGCATCGTTTTTCCCGGAATGGCTTCACATTCGCCTTTGCTCCAGTCATTGATTTTGCCGAATGGCTGGGCCAATTCCTGCATGGTGTCGTGGAGGAGCGGCGTCGCAACCACTTCTTTCACGGGCTCCATATCGACTTCTTCTGCCAGATCGGAAACGGCTTTTGACAGCGCCTTGAAAATATCCCAGTCTGACTTCGATTCCCACGGAGCCGAGATCGCAGGAGCAAATGGATGAATGAACGGATGCATATCCGTGCTGCTGAGATCGTGTTTTTCATACCATGTCGCCGCCGGCAGCACGATATCGGAATACAGCGCCGTACCGGCCATTCGGAAGTCAAGATTGATTAACAAGTCGAGCTTTCCTTCCGGCGCCTGCTCCCGCCATTTGATTTCTTCAGGGCGGATGCTGTCGCTGTCGTCATTCATCAAACCGTTCGTCGTCCCCAGCAAATGCTTGAGAAAATATTCATGCCCTTTTCCTGAGCTTGAGATCAGATTTGCCCGCCATACGAAGAGATTTCTTGGGAAATTCACTTCATTGTCGGGATCTTCAATCGCGAATTTCAGTTTTTTCTCTTGGAGCTGTGAGGCCACGTACGCACCTACGTCTTCAGGTGTTGCTGCCCCTGCTTTTTCAGCTTCTTTATACAGATCGATGCCATTTTGATTGAAAGTCGGGTAAGACGGAAGCCACCCCAGCCGCGCGGCCAGCACATTGTAATCAGCGTGGTGCTTGTAGCGGGATGACGCAGCAATCGGTGATGCCAAATCACTGATCGGCTGGTCCTCATAACGCCACTGATCTGTCGCAAAGTAGAAAAATGAGGTGCCGTTTTGCAGCTTGGGCACGCCCTCCCAGTCCTTTGCAGTTGCAATCGTCTGCCACCCTTCAGCAGGTCGGAGCTTTTCCTGCCCCACATAATGGGCCCAGCCTCCGCCGTTTACGCCTTGGGCGCCTACAAGTAAAACAAGATTTAACACCGCTCGGTAGATCGTGTCGGAGTTGAACCAGTGGTTAATGCCGGCCCCTACGATAATCATGGACCGGCCGTCTGTATCGATCGCATTTTGGGCAAACTCTCTGGCAATCTTAACGACAGCTTCTTTTTTGATTCCTGTCATTTGTTCCTGCCAGGCAGGCGTAAACGGCTCAGGATCATCATAGGAGACAGCCGATCGTTCGCCGATGCCCCGGTTCACGCCGTAGTTAGCCAGTATCAAGTCAAACACGGTCGTGATGTACGTTTCTTCACCGTTCAGGTTCATTTTTTTAATAGGAAGATCCCGCTCGAGCACTTTGTTTCCGTCATTTGAAAAATACGGGATGCGCACCGTGCCGATTTCGTCCTCTATTCCCAGCACAGAGAGACGGGGTTCAATCGGTTCCCCGGTTTCTTCATCAATCATGTGCAGGTTCCATTTCTGCTGCCCGTCCCAGCGCGAGCCCATTGTCCCTTGGGGTATGGCAAATGAACTTGTCTGTTCATCCCAAACTGCAGGCTTCCACTGATCATGCTTTGTCTTCCGCCCGATGTCCTTCGCATGCAGAAACCGTCCCGCTGTGTATACGCCATTTTCTTTTGACAGAGTGACGAGAAATGGAAAATCAGTGTATTGCTTCGCGTACTCAATAAAACGTTCAGTTTCTTGGTTCACGTAAAATTCCTGCAGAATAACGTGACCCATCGCCATCGCAAGCGCCCCGTCAGTCCCTTGGCGAATACTCAGCCAGTCATCCGCGAACTTTGAGGATTCCGCAAAATCTGGACTGATCGAAATGACCTTAGCGCCTTTATAGCGGGCCTCCGCCAAAAAATGCGCGTCAGGCGTTCTCGTTAACGGAACGTTGGAGCCCCATGTGATAATATAGCCGGAATTGTACCAATCACTGCTTTCCGGAACGTCCGTCTGGTCACCCCAAATTTGCGGGGATGCTGGAGGAAGATCCGCATACCAGTCATAAAAACTGAGCATAGGGCCTCCGATTAACGACATAAACCGGGAGCCTGATGCGTGGCTGATCATGGACATGGCCGGAATCGGAGAAAAACCGACGTTTCGGTCAGGCCCGTATTTCATCACTGTATACAGCAGAGAGGCTGAAATCAGCTTCAGCACCTCCGGCCATTCAGCGCGCACAAAACCGCCTTTCCCTCTCGCCTGTTTATAGGACTTCGCTTTTTCAGGGTTTTCGACGATCGATTTCCAGGCTTCCAATGGATTTTGATGCGTCTGCAATGCCTCCCGCCACAAATTGATCAGCACACCGCGCACGTATGGATATTTCACACGCAGCGGGCTGTAGATATACCATGAAAAACTGGCCCCCCGCGGGCAGCCTCTCGGTTCAAAATCAGGCATATCCGGGCCTGTTGATGGATAATTCAAATTTTGCCCTTCCCACGTGACAATTCCGTTTTTCACATAAATATTCCAGCTGCAAGACCCTGTACAGTTAACGCCGTGGGTGGAGCGAACGACTTTGTCGTACTGCCATCTGTTTCTGTATACATTCTCCCAATCGCGATCCTCGCGGGTGGTTTGGCTATGTTTATTTGAATGGTGTTCGATAGGAGAGAAATAATTCAATCTCCTAAACAACGGACTCATTTTCTTTTTCTTCATGAGAGTTCACTCCTTCCGAGTCAGGTGATGCTAAGTTCACTATAAACAGAGACAGCGTGTTTCCTTGTGAACTATGTCACACACTCTGCTTTTTTCACAAAATGTTCACACAAAGGAGAAGGAAGGATTTTCACAAGATGTGAGGAAGGCTGCGTTCAGGCAGGACGCTTGGGTCATTAGCCGCCTTTCATTCAAAGATCAAAAAAAACCGGCTCTATTTAAGAACCGGGCTCGGCGTTTTCATCCTGTGATGTATGCAGATACCGCAAAAATAATTGATAGGAACAAAAAACATTTTGCTGAAGCATAGCCAAAAAGTTCATTTGCAGCTGCGGATGATAAGACATCATTTTCTTAAATATGTAATATGGGATATTGAGAATCAGAATGTCTGAAGTGGCATTGACTGAGATAAAGGGCGATAAATAAAGCCCGCCTTTTTCATCAATCGGAAACACATCCCCTTTTTCCCACAGCGCAACGGTTTTCGACCCTTCAGGGAGCCTTGTGTCCATGAAACGGACACTGCCTTTTAATACAATATAAACAGATTGAGAATGAAGAAAAGATGGAGACTGATCACATGAGCCGCGGATAAACGTGCCGTTTCTCAGCAAATTTTCGACAATGGATAGAGGCACTTCATTAAACATAGGAAGTTGTTTCAGAAATAATAAATAGTCACACTGATTCATAGGAAAACCTCCTGTGCTAAGGATAGCTTTAGTGTAGCTCGATCGAGCCTGTACAGCAGTGATGTATTTCACAGCCTGTATGATGAATGTCACTTATCAGGAGGGTGACTGCATTTATAATGAAAGAAAAAAGGAGGATTTCGATGAAGGCGCTGATTCCGAAGCAGCACGGCGCGTGGGCGATGCTGCTGATCCCATTTTTACTCGGCATGGTCAAGGGAGGCCCCGTTATTTGGCATATTCCGCTCTTCCTAGGCTGGCTTTTCCTATACTTAGCGGTTTATCCCGTTACGCTTGCCTTAAAAAAGAAACAAAGCAAACCATATCAAAAGTGGATGTGTTATTACGGTTTTCCCGCCTGCTGCTTTTTGATGATCTCGGTCTTTCATAAGCCGCCTCTCATCTGGGTGGGCGTTTCTTTACTGCCGCTGTTTCTCATACATATGTATTTTGCCCGCAGAAAAAACGAACGAGCCTTATTGAATGATGTTGCAGGTGTCTTGTTCTTTTGTTCGGGCGGGTTTGCGAGCTGCTGGCTGGGGATGGGAACCCTTGACGGCTGGGCTTGGTTTATTTTCTTGCAGTCTGCTTTATTTTTTATCGGGAGTTCCTTTTATGTGAAATCGGTGATTCGTGAAAGAAAGAACAGGGCATTTGCATACTGGTCATGGGGGTATCACCTGCTGCTCCCCTTTTTATCCGCTCTTTTCGGAGCAGGATGGGCGTTTCTCGCTTTTATCCCGAGCAGCTTGCGGGCATGGTTTTTTCATGGAAGGGATTGGCCCGTGAAAACGATTGGCATTCTGGAAATCGTGAATGCCTGCTTCTTTCTTGCCGTCATGTGCCTGTTTATCACAAGGTAAAAAAACAAGGACACCACTGTCCTTGTTTTTTCAGTCAATATTGCAAATCTCCAGCGGGCAATTTTCACACTCAATCTCACATCGTAAATAGTCCCGCTTGTGCAAAATAATTTTTCCGGATTCGTCTATCGAAATAACCCCTTTTTTGCGGAGATCTCCGAGCATACGATTGACGCTTTCCCGTGCAGCCGCGCAAAACTTTGCCAAATCCTGATTTGTCAGGACAATGTTAATCAGAATGCCGTCGCTTCGCTCCACTCCGTAGCTGTTTGATAAGCGGATAAGGGTAGAATAGAGCGCCCCCTTTTTGCCATGAAGAAGCAGATCCCTGATTTTGGACTGAATCTTCCGGAGGTGCGTGCTCATCCATTTCATGAACTCAAATGTCAAAGCGCCGTTTTGGATTAATTCTTTTTCCAGCTTATTTTTATTAATGACGAGCACCTCGCCATCCTCTAGCACTTTTGCACTGAGCATATACCTTGGTTCTTCAGTGAAAAGTGTTAATTCACCGACGATATCATGCTTTTGGCAGATTCTAAGCGTCAGGTCTTTTCCGTCAGATGTCAGCTTGCCGATTTCAATGAGTCCTGATTGAATCAGATAAAGCTCTTCTGCATCCATTCCTTCTCGAAACAAATACGTGTGTTTTTCCATTTTTCTTTTCGTGCTGATCGATTCCAGCAATTCATGCAGATCGCTGGATATAAGATCACTATCAGATGGTCGAACAGAGAGAAAATTCATGAGCTCACCTCGAAGAAAGTCACGTTGTGTGTTTATTGTAACGTGAATTGATTTGTACCCATCGAGAAAAAACTAACAATCTTGTGAATGCCCCAGTGTTAGTTGATGCTCTGGCTGTTTCTCTCCGTGTGTGTTTTCATTCTTTCCTGCCAATACATCCATATGACAAGGACAAAACTGGCTAACGCCACCTCTGAAAGCGCCATAAACCCGATCGCGTACTGGCCTGTTGCCTGAAACACACTCGCCAATATGAGCGGAGGAAAAAAGCCGCCTAATCCGCCCATGGCAGACACAATCCCATTGGCAATCCCCGCTTGCTTCGAAAAATAGAAAGGCACCAGTTTAAAAACAGTCCCGTTTCCTATGCCTGAGCAGACGGCCACGGTTAATGATCCAAACGTATAAAGGCCGATTGTCGGCGAGAACGATAGGATAATGCCTGATAATGTAAGCCCGGCAAAAACAAACATCAAGATGCGGAGCGGGCTCATTTTATCAGCCAGGAATCCGCCTGCAGGCCTGAGCAGCGTAGAAACCGCAATAAAGCCAGCCGTCCGCAAGCCGGCATCTGCAGGATTCAGCCCAAAATGCTCCACCAGAAAGTTCGGCAGATAGATAGTGAAGGCGACAAAGGCACCGAACGTAATAAAATAAAACAGGCTCAGAAACCATAGCACATGATTTCGGTAAACGGCTTTGATTTGAGTCTTAACAGAAACTTTGACCTTCTTCTCATGCCTGTCGCCGAACAACACGTGCAGTAAGGCAAAGACAGCCAGCAAAATCAGATACATCTGCACGGTTGATTTCCACCCGACGGCTTGAGCGATAACCGGCGCTGCAAATGTCGTAACGGCTGTCCCGATATTTCCTGCACCGTAAATCCCATTGACGACACCGTGCTTTTCTTTCGGATAATATTTCGGGAGGGAGGTCACTCCAATGGAAAACACCGCTCCCCCGATCCCTAAGAAAAAGCCGCCTGCGATTAAATCAAACAGAGAGTCCGCGATACTGATCCAAAATACAGGAAATAAAAGCAGGATGAAGCTGACCATAAACATGAGCCTCGCGCCAAACCTGTTCGTTAAATACCCTAAAGGAATGCGGAGAAGCGACCCGAGGATCACAGGAATCGCCGTCACCAAAGAAATCTCACCCTTGCTTAAATGAATATCTAATGTGATTTGGGAAATGAGTGATGAAATCAGCACCCAAACCATAAACCCTGCCACCAAGCTTAATGACTGTAACGATAATTGAATGTGTTGACGGTTGATCATTTGGCTTGCCCCTTTCAATGATTCAATAATCAGTCTTATCATACAAAAACTCGCCAAACAGGATTGTGAATTACATCACACGTTTTTCTCATAAAAAAAGGACAAAGCCCGAAGACTTTGTCCTTTTGATCGTGATTACATTTTTTCCGGAGCCGATACGCCGATCAGCTGAAGCGCATTGTTCAGCGTAATTTGCGTTGCCTTCATTAAAGCCAGGCGCGCGCGGCTTTTCTCTTCATTTTCAGGGTCGATGACTTTCTCTGCGTTGTAGAAGCTGTGCAGAGCAGAAGCCAGATCATAAATATAGTTAGTGACACGGTGCGGAATTCGTTTTTCCGCTGCTTCCGCCACTGCCTCTGGGAAGCCGCCGATCGTTTTCAGCAGATCGTATTCTTTTTCTGATTGAATATGGCTGAAATCAAGATCTGCCGCCGGTTTAAGTCCCTGCTCTTCCCCTTGGCGAAGCATGCTGCAAATACGTGCATGCGCGTATTGTGCATAATACACAGGGTTTTCGTTAGATGTTGATACAGCAAGATCTAAGTCAAAATCCATATGGGTGTCCGCACTTCGCATTGCAAAGAAGTAACGAACAGCATCCAAGCCGACTTCTTCAATCAGGTCACGCATCGTTACGGCTTTACCGGTCCGTTTGCTCATTTTCATTTTCTCGCCGTTTTTGTAAAGGTGAACGAGCTGAATGATTTCTACTTCAAGCGTTCCTTTTTCATAGCCCAGCGCTTCGATTGCCGCTTTCATACGCGGGATGTAGCCGTGGTGATCGGCGCCCCAAACGTTGATCAGCTTATCAAAGCCGCGGTCAAGCTTGTCCTTATGATACGCGATATCAGGAAGAAGGTACGTGTACGTGCCGTCCTTCTTGATCAATACGCGGTCTTTATCATCGCCGAAAGTCGTGGAACGGAACCAAGTCGCGCCGTCTTCTTCATAGACATGGCCTTTTTCGCGGAGCGCTTCAAGCGCCTTGTCAATTTTTCCATTTTGGTACAGTGAAGTTTCTGAATACCACACATCAAACGGCACACGGAAGTTTTCCAAGTCCTTGCGAAGCTTTTCCAGCTCGTATTTCAGGCCGTATTCACGGAAAAACGCGAGGCGTTCACTTTCCTCTTCGTTAACGAAACGATCACCGTATTCCTCAGCGAGACGCTTTCCGATCGCAATGATATCCTCACCGCGGTAGCCATCCTCCGGCATCGGTTTTTCCAATCCGAGTGCTTCAAAGTAACGGACTTCAACAGAAAGCGCCAGATTGTTGATTTGGTTTCCCGCATCGTTAATGTAGTATTCGCGGCTTACATCGTAACCCGCTTTTGAAAGCACGTTGCACAAGGAATCGCCGACAGCCGCCCCGCGCGCATGCCCGAGGTGAAGGTCTCCCGTCGGATTCGCTGATACGAATTCTACCTGAACTCGTTCACCGTTTCCGATGTTCGTTTCCCCGTATGCTTCCCCTGCTTCCAGTACAGACGGAATCAGCTTTGTTAAATACTGATTGTTCATATAGAAATTGATAAAACCCGGGCCGGCGATATCCAGTTTTTCAATCGAAGCCTTCCCTTTATCAAAATGGGCGACAATCTCTTCAGCGATTTGACGCGGCGCTTTTTTTGCCACTCTTGCCAGCTGCATCGCCATATTCGTTGAGTAGTCGCCGTGTGTTTTATCTTTCGGTGTTTCTAAAACAACATTGGGAATCTGGCTTTCTTCAGCCAGTCCCGCTTTCAGAACGGCCGCTTTGATTTCTTCTTTCAGCACGTCCTTCATTTGTTCCGCAATGTTCATGCGTGAGTTCCTCCCTCATACGTGATCGTCATATTATGTAAATGCTCCTGCTCGTCTCCGACATGCATGTCATATGCGATGCTGATACGGCCTTTTTCTTCATCGAGATCAGATTGAATCGATTTTGTGCTTGTTTTCAGCTCAAGCTCACCAAATGACATTTTATATTTAGCAATTGTGGAAGCTCCCGTTATGAAACGCTGATTCATTTTGACAGCCCCTGACCTCATGACCAGGACTTCGCCTTCGCTTACTTTCACAATCGTTTTGACTTTGCCTAAGTCGTGTTCTTCATAATAAGATAGATACACTTTATTTTGTTTTACATAGTAAAATCCGGTGGTGCGGAATTCGATGACTTCTTGGTTTCCGTCATCCTCGATCACAGACTTCACATGGAGTGTTATCGGTGTCTCTTGCTTCATTCTGACACGTCCTTTTCATCATTCCACTTTGACTTGAATAGTATAATCATTCGGTTTGTAAACTTCAACTGCTTCTATCTTACCATCATTGCTCATCAGATTTGAAGATAAACCTCATAAAAAGCATTTCCTTATATAGAAGAGAAAATCATATCACTAATTACCTTTAGGAAATGTTACATTTTTCCGAAATCTATCATTTCCTTTTCACATTTTTTTCAAAATATATGTATTGAATTAGTAATTTGATAGTTTTAAGATAAAAGTACAACATAGATCTGCTAGAAAAACAAAAAAAGGGAGGATTCAATTATGAAAAAAGCTGTCATTGTAGAAAACAAAGGTTGTGCAACATGCTCGATCGGAGCCGCTTGTCTAGTGGACGGTCCTATCCCTGATTTTGAAATTGCCGGTGCAACAGGTCTATTCGGTCTATGGGGGTAAGGATCTCCCAAAAGGGCATAGTCATTCTACTATGCCCTTTTTAAGTAAATTACAATTTTTAACTAAAATCTACCTCTTGGATATACATACACAACCGTTTTTCATTTGAATCATATGTATAGGGGATGGTATTTTGTTTATAGAGCAGATGTTTCCATTTATTAATGAAAGTGTAAGAGTTCACCAGCTTCCTGAGGGCGGCGTGTTAGAAATCGACTACTTGCGCGATAATGTCTCCATTTCTGACTTTGAGTATTTGGATCTCAACAAAACGGCTTACGAGCTCTGCATGCGCATGGATGGCCAAAAAACAGCTGAGCAGATTTTAGCTGAGCAATGTGCAGTGTATGATGAATCCCCGGAAGACCATAAAGATTGGTATTACGACATGCTCAACATGCTCCAGAACAAGCAGGTGATCCAGCTTGGAAACCGGGCCAGCCGCCATACAATCACCACGAGCGGAAGCAATGAATTTCCGATGCCCCTGCACGCCACCTTTGAACTGACGCACCGCTGTAATTTGAAATGCGCCCACTGTTATTTGGAAAGCTCACCTGAAGCGCTCGGCACCGTGTCGATTGAGCAATTCAAAAAAACGGCTGATATGCTGTTTGATAACGGTGTATTGACATGCGAAATCACAGGTGGAGAAATTTTTGTCCATCCAAACGCCAATGAGATTCTTGACTATGTGTGTAAAAAGTTCAAAAAAGTCGCTGTCTTAACAAACGGAACACTCATGCGAAAAGAGAGCCTGGAGCTTTTGAAGACTTACAAGCAAAAAATCATCGTCGGCATTTCTCTTGATAGTGTCAATTCCGAGGTCCATGACTCCTTTAGAGGGAGAAAAGGCTCTTTTGCCCAAACTTGTAAAACGATAAAATTGTTGAGTGACCACGGTATATTTGTCAGAGTCGCCATGTCTGTCTTCGAAAAAAACATGTGGGAAATCCACGATATGGCCCAAAAGGTTCGGGATCTCGGGGCGAAGGCGTTCTCTTACAATTGGGTTGATGATTTCGGAAGAGGCAGGGATATTGTCCATCCAACGAAAGACGCCGAGCAGCACCGCAAGTTTATGGAATACGAGCAAAATGTGATTGATGAGTTTAAAGATCTGATTCCGATTATTCCCTATGAAAGAAAACGCGCGGCAAATTGCGGCGCTGGCTGGAAGTCCATTGTGATCAGCCCGTTCGGCGAAGTACGTCCTTGCGCCCTCTTTCCAAAGGAATTTTCATTGGGAAATATTTTTCATGATTCCTATGAAAGCATCTTTAACTCCCCTCTCGTCCATAAACTGTGGCAAGCGCAAGCGCCGCGGTTCAGCGAACATTGCATGAAAGACAAATGCCCGTTCAGCGGCTATTGCGGAGGCTGTTACTTAAAAGGGCTGAACTCTAACAAATATCACCGAAAAAACATTTGCTCTTGGGCGAAAAATGAACAATTAGAAGACGTGGTCCAGCTTATTTAGGAGGGAAACGATTTGTCACCAGCACAAAGAAGAATTTTACTGTATATCCTTTCATTTATCTTTGTCATCGGCGCAGTCGTCTATTTTGTCAAAAGCGATTATCTGTTTACGCTGATTTTCATTGCCATTGCCATTCTGTTCGGGATGCGCGCGCGGAAGGCTGACTCGCGATGAGCATTTTGGATATACACGATGTATCCGTTTGGTATGAACGGGACAACGTCATCTTAGAACAAGTGGATTTACATTTAGAAAAAGGCGCCGTTTACGGGTTACTTGGGGTAAACGGCGCCGGAAAAACGACACTGATTAATACGCTGACAGGCGTGAACCGCAATTTCAGCGGGCGCTTTACACTGTGCGGAATTGAAGCGGAGGCCGGCATGCCGCAGAAAACATCAGATCAGCTGAAGACTCACCGTTACTTCGCCGCCGATTATCCGCTGCTATTTACAGAAATTACGGCGAAGGACTATGTGTCTTTCGTCCATTCGCTTTATCAAAAGGATTTTTCAGAGCAGCAGTTTGCCAGTTTGGCCGAGGCCTTTCATTTTTCGAAATACATCAATAGGAGAATTTCGGAGCTGTCCTTGGGGAACAGGCAAAAGGTTGTATTGATGACAGGCTTATTGCTGCGCGCTCCCCTGTTTATTTTGGATGAGCCGCTCGTCGGTTTGGATGTGGAATCGATAGAGGTCTTTTATCAGAAAATGCGTGAGTACTGTGAAGCAGGCGGAACCATTTTGTTTTCTTCTCATCTGCTCGATGTCGTGCAAAGATTTTGTGATTATGCGGCTATTCTTCACAACAAACAGATCCAAAAGGTCATTCCGATTGGAGAGGAGACCGATCTGCGGCGGGAATTTTTCGAGGTGATCGGCCATGAATAACATAATCCCCATCATGTCTTTGCTGTTCAAACAGCTTTACAGCCGGCAAGGGAAAAAGGATGCCATCCGCATTGCCGCAGGCCTTGTCATTCTGGCCGTGTTTGAAATTGGGCTGATCCGCCAGGCCGGCATTGATGAATCGGTGTTGCGCAAAACGTATATCATACTCGCGCTTCTCTTAATGAACGCATATATGGTGTTTCTTTCTGTGACATCTTCATGGAAGGAATCTTATATGAAACTGAGCTGCCTGCTGCCGATTTCTTCACGGAGCTTTTGGCTCGCCCAGAGTGTCGTTTTGTTTGTCGATACCTGTTTGAGAAGAACTTTATTCTTTTTTATTTTACCGCTGTTCTTATTTGGAAACGGAACGCTGTCAGGGGCGCAAACATTGTTTTGGCTCGGCAGGTTTTCGTTTTTTACCGTTTACTCCATTATTTTCGGAGTTGTGCTAAGCAACCACTTCGTCAAAAAGAAGAACTTGATGTTTCTGCTGCATGCGGCGATATTCGCCTGTGTATGTCTCAGCGCCGCTTTGATGCCGGCCGCCACGCTTCCGCTTTGCGCGGTTCATATGCTGTGGGCGGTGATCATTGACTTTCCTGTCTTTCTGCAGGCGCCTCCGCAGCAGGGCAAGATGCATTCATTTATGCGGCGATCTGAATTTTCGTTTTACAAAAGAGAATGGAACCGATTTATCTCTTCTAAAGCGATGCTGTTAAATTACGCGGTAATGGCGGTATTCAGCGGCTTCTTTTCGTTCCAGATGATGAACACCGGCATCTTCAATCAGCAAGTGATTTATATCGTGATTTCCGCGCTTTTGCTCATCTGCTCGCCGATCGCCCTTTTGTACTCGATTGAAAAAAATGACCGGATGTTGCTCATCACGCTTCCGATCAAGCGGAAAACGATGTTTTGGGCGAAATATCGCTTTTATTCAGGCCTATTGGCAGGCGGATTTCTCCTTGTCGTGATGATTGTGGGTTTCATCAGCGGCCGTCCGATTTCAGTTCTCACTTTTTTGCAGTGCATTGAGTTGCTGCTGGCGGGAGCTTTTATCAGGTTAACTGCGGATGAAAAAAGGCCCTCCTTCAGCTGGCAGACGGAGCAGCAGCTATGGAGCGGTTTCTCAAAATATCGGTCTTATCTATTTTGTCTTCCCCTATTCTTAGCCACATTAGCCGGCACCGCTGTATCCTTGGCGGTCATTCCGATAGCCGGTCTGGTCATAGTCTATTACCTGCAAAAACAGGATGGTGGTTTCTTTGATACAAGCAAAAGAGAACGGCTTGGAAGTTAACCTGCTGAAGACTCATCAATTTTCAACTATTTCAATCGCCGCGAGCTTTCTGAAACCGATCGAAAGCGCGGCGGAACCTGAGGAAGAAACAATTTATTTTTACGGCGCCGCCGCATACCTGAAGGAGCAAATCATTGACGCTTTTGGTTATGCTGCCGGCAGCCGTTTCATGTACTCAGCGAATCTCTTTTTTGATCAGCAGCTGAAAACCTGCGGGACCCGTTTGATTCACCCATTATATAACGGGAATCTTCATGTTGACGCCCTGATGAAAACTTTTGCAGACTTGTCTTTCCCTTCTTCTCTTTCATTCGAAGCAGTTGAAAAGGCCAGGAATGAGCTGCTGCTGAAAATCGAAAAGAAATTCACTGATCCCTTCTCCTACTCTGCGGCTCGCTTGGCTGAGGAGGTCTTTGGAAACCCGATGTACGGCACAGGCATGTTTGGCCGGAAAGACAGGATAAAGGCGATTCATCCTAAACGGTTTCTCGACGCAACGGACTTTATCGTTGATTTAGTGTCCCAGCAAAAACAGCTGAACATATTGGGACAAGTACATGCATGTGATGTTCGGGGACATGCCCCGCAAACGTCCGCTATAACGTCCGGAAGAATACCCGTAAACCGGCATGTGTTTGAAACAGAGACACGCAGCGCTGCAGGTCCTTCCGTCTTGACACTCGGATTTTACTGCGGAGAGATGAAAGATGCCAGCGATTATATCAAAATACAGCTAATAGACGGATTACTGGGAAAGTACGGCCATTCCGCTTTATTCAAGCACTTCAGAGAGAAGGATCTGGCAGTCTATCACGTTATCACCCGTTACGATGTCATGAACAATTTGCTGCTTGTTTCAATATGTACAGATCAGCTTCATGAGAAAGACATTCCCCCGCGCGTTTTGGAAGCTGTCTCAGCTTTTCATACAGATGAGCGGGAACTAGAACAGGCAAAGCAGTTTTTACGCAATGAATTGCTGCTGCAATTCGATTCTCCCGAAGGTCTATTGGCCTATATGGGGGTCCTGCGCCGCTTCTCCTGCACGAAAGAAGCCTTGCTGGATGGCATCTCAGCGGTTACATGCCGCGATGTATTGCAATTCATAGCGACCATCAATTATATCGGAGCTCATGTAGTAAGGGGATGAAGAGATGGAAAAGAAAGCCTTTTTTCAACAGCTGGATGAACGAACCGATATCAGATACACAGACAGCGGACTAAAAATATTCAGATTGAAATTCCCCCGCGCCCACCTGCGGCTGTGCAATGTAAAAATCGATTTTGGAAGCCGGGATGTATGTATACGGGCAGAATCCGGTGATACACTGCTTCCGTATGGCACAGCGCATTTTTTAGAGCATCTTCTCTTCTGGCATAACGGCCGCAATCTGTACAGTGATTTTTTTGCGCATGGCGCGCTTTTAAACGCATTCACTACCTACACCGATACCAATTTCATGTTTACCTCATTACCGGATCGGCTCAGACAAACGATTCCCATCCTGCTTGATGCTTTATGGAACCACTCATTTGACAAGAAGATTGTCGCTCAGGAAAAAGCTGTGATTACAAGCGAAATTCAAACAGCACACCTTAACCATCAGCTCTCATATCATTATCAGCTGATCAGCATGCTTTCTCCCTCCTCACCAGCTGCCGTTTTCCCCGCAGGCAGAATCGAAGATATTGAGGCGCTGGACATCAGTGATTTACAAAAAGCCTATAAGGCTGCCTATCAAGCCCATCGGATGACGCTGTTTTTGATTGGGGGCTCAGAAAATACAGAAACGCTTTTGCCTCCTCACCTCCAGCTGGAAAAGCGTCCGGATTATCATGCTGAAAGAAAAATCATCCCGGCATGCCCTCCAGCCCTCTCACAAAAAATGGTGCTGGGTGATGAGGAGCGAATGGAAGATACCTGGACCGGATTACAGATCGGCGCACTTCCTAGGCAAAACGATCTGTTGACGATAAAGCTTTATTGGGATATCGCGTCTCGTATTCTATTTCAATTAGATTCACCGTTTTTTCAAGAAATTCAGCAAACGTACCGTCTGGAAATCAATCGCTTGTCAGCCGAGACTTATATATATGAGGATGGCGGTTTCTTGATCCTTCACAGTCAAGGGACCCATTCTTCAGCTTATATCGATGTGGCTTCATACTATGTCACACAGAAGAAAGAACAGGTTGCCGCCTGGCTTCAATACGGCAAGGATTCTTTGACAGACGCGATCATTTATGACAGCGATTATGTGCGTAAATGCTTCGAGTGGGCAGCCGAGTGTGACAGGTGCGATTGCTCGTTTCTTGACATGTACCACATCATTCAAGATATGGATGCGCAGGTTTTCTTGTCTCTCATTGATGCAATGGCATCTTCTAACAAAGCGATCATTCACGTTTCTCAGAAAGAGGCGATCAGACAATGAAAAAAAACACTGTCTTTACCCTTTTATTGCTGCTTATAGGTATGGCGTCTTATTCCTTCGGCTGGGTTCAGGCCGTGGCCGAAGCCGCCGCCCAATATGTACAGATGATCAACAATGACGCTGTGCGGCTCGGGCTGCTGGCTTGTACCGCTGCCCTCCTGATGCTGCCTGCTTTTCTCTATCTTCATTATGTCACCCAATCCGTGAAAAACATGACAGCAGCTTTTCAGAAACTCACACAGTCTCATCAAAGCTGCTGTGACTTTCAGCAACACAACTTGTGCAGCCGATATGCAGAAGACGTCAAATCGCTGCGTGACAGCTATAAAAACGTCCGCCAAACATACGTGATGGCTGCCGTGTTGTGCCAAGTCATCATATTCGGCTGCATGTTCGAAATCGTTAAAGCCGTCCCTTTCCGCCTCCACACGCCCCCTGCCCTTTCAATGGGACTTGCGATGCTACTGATCCTGTATTTATTGTTTTGCATGCGAACTTATTTGCGGCAGCTTTTCCGGCACGGCAGCCTGTTCAGAAAAGTGTTTGCGGGGGCACTGGCCGCAGCCGGGATTTGGTGGATGCTCAGTTTCTCTATAAGTGAACTGCTGTTTCTGATTATCCTGGCTGCCATTCAGCAAATCGGATCATTTATTTATAAACGATTCTCTTATCGCAGCACCGCTTCTCTTGATCTATAAAATAGCTACATCGCAATCGCAGACGGACCCGCGCCAACCGGAATCACCGTCACGGCTGTATAATCACTTGTGCGGTACACGGTCACAGCATTGTCGTTGGGCTGTGCCGCATAAATATACTGTTTGTCCGGCGTTACGGCGAGGTCAAAAGCGCCGGGGAGAGACACGTTTGCAATGATCCTCTGTCTGGCCGTATTAACTACGTATAAGTTATTAATGAGAAACGGTTCACTATATGGCTCTAGAAAATAAGCTCTAGTGCTATCGAGAGAAAATACAATCGTCCTCAGCGTTTCAAATAAACGGCTGAAGTCCCCTCCCCTGCTTAATGGAGACAAACTAATCTCCGTTACACCTTTCGGCCACAGCTCACCATTCAACACGTACGCAAAATTTCCAGCGTAAGGAGTTGCAATTAAACTGGGAAATTCAAATGAATCTATGATACTTTCTACCAACTGCCCAGTATTTACATCATATTTATCAACCGACCAACTGCTTCCATTAGCGGTATAGACATACTGTCCATTCGGATCAAGAGCAAAGTCTAAAGCGCCGGGTATCGGAATGACATCAATGACCGATTGAGAGGCCGTGTTAATCACATATATAGATCCGGCGGCCATCACGTATACGAACTCATCTGTTGGATCAAATTCGATCTTTCTCGGCCCTCCTCCAACAGTAATGGTATTTATGATGGTTAATGTTTTATTATCAATCACTGAGACAAGGTTGGTATTCCCATGGAGAACATACGTGAATGCTTTATCGAAAGTAACGCCTAGATTAGTTGGCACAGCAGAAAACGGGATTGTTTTTACAATAGTGTTTAAATCTGCATCAATGACTGAAACCGTGCTGTCTCCAGTATTGGCAGTAAACACATACGATTGAGGGTCTGGTGATGGCGGTAAAACAAGTATCCCGGCCACCGTGAGCGGACTGCCGTAGAAAGGCGGCACAATGAGAAGATCTTCCACTGTCATTTGACTAAAATCAGGACAGCGGCCAGACTGTGCTGCATAATAAACAACTTGATCAATCTCTTCAGTATGAATCACAGAAACAGCCCCGTCTCCTTGTCCATATTGATTTCGTACAGGCGACACACTGACAAGAAGCGTAATGGCCCCTTGTACTCTCACGGCATATCGAACACCGATATCTTCTGGTTCCGACCCAGTCTGGATTAAGCAAGGCTCACTGATACAGGACAAATTGTCTGTACTCCATGTAACAGCCGCTGACGCTTCGGCCGAATCAACCTTGAAGCCCTCAGGGGTATCTATCGGCACTTGAAACGGCGCTTCCCGGCTAATTTCCTCATCACAAAAACAGAAACAATTTTCCTGTAAAACAGAAAGATCATTCTTTTTCATGATTTCACGTCCTTTTAGAAATGCACCACACATAGTTAATTAAATCGCAATAGCTCCCGGTGAAACCCCAAGAGATATGACAGTCTCCACGGAGTAATCATCCGTGTTGTAAACAGTGATGCTCTGTTCTAGGACATGAGTTGCATACAGAAACTCGCCATTCGGGGTAAACGCAAAGTCTCTTGCCGACTGCGGAACATTTCCTATAACGCCTGCTCCATTTGGACTGACTGAATATAAATTGCCAGTGAAGCCGTCATATAAATACACCTCTGCTCCACTCGTAAACATTCGATATTCCCCTTCATACTCCAGCTCTTGGGTGCTGCTGATGGTAAACGTATTTAAATCAATAACCGTCAAATAATTAAAAAAGAATTCTTGTTCTAATACATAGGCATACCGCTCCGGCCAATTTGTTTCTATGGTTGATACGATAAGCTCTCGTTCAATTGTTCCTGTGACTTCACCGGTAGTTAGGTCCACTTTTTGCACTATACCAAAATTAAGAACATAGGCGAATAACCCATTGGGATCGATTGCAACATCATACCCTTCCACAGGAATCGACCTATCCACAGTTAACGTATCAATTCCAATCACATAAACCGCAGTACCGGTGAAAACATAAGCAAACTCATGATTAGGGATAAATCTAATCAATCGAGGCGGCTGATCCAGCAATATAGATGCTGTCACTGTTAATGTGTCATAATCGATGACAGAAATCACATTGTTGTTGGGATGTAAGACAAACACAGCGCTTTTATCCGGGGTAATTTCAATACCTGCCGGATTGTACGGAAGAGCAATCGTTGTCACAACAGAATGAGTGTTTGTATCAATCACAGAAACTGATTGATCATTTGGATTCGCTGTAAACGCATAAACGGGTTCCGGCTCCGGTACAAGCACAATCGTCCCCGTCACCGATAAAGGACTGCCGTAAAACGGCGGAACAACAACAAGGTTCTCAATCGTGATGTCACTGATATCCGGGCAATCATCCGGTTCATCGGAATAATAGACGACTTGATCGATCTCTGCATTGTGAATGACGGAAACAGCCCCGTCCCCTTGTCCATATTGATTTCGCACAGGTGAGACACTGACGAGTAGCGTAACGGTTCCCTGCAGGCGCACTGCAAATTGAACACCGACCTCATCAGGCTCAGGCCCCGTTTGAATTAAGCAACGGTCACTGACACAAGAAAGGCTGTCTGCATTCCACGTCACGTTTGCAACAGCTTCAGCCGGATCAACGACAAACCCTTCAGGTAATTCAATCGGTGCTTGAAACATGGCTTCTCGGCTTGCTTCTCCCTCACAAAAACATAAGCACTCTTCTTGTTCTGCTCCTGCTTTTTCTTTAAAGGAAAGCTTGTTTTTTCTCATTCCTTCACTTCCTTTTCAGACATACACTGCTCACGCAGATATAACAGAATATGGAAGGGTAACGTGTTTGCTTGTACAAATTGCTGAGGGTAAAAGCTTCTTTTTGAAAATATATCTCCAAACATGCGGTGTAACGAAAGAAAAAATTGCGGTTTTTTTGCGCTTCTCACAAGAATGTTGATGATAAAATATGACATATATAGAATTATGAAGGGAGGGATTTGCAAACGTGACAGGTGTCATATCTTCTTCTTCCATCGGAGAAAAGATTAACGAATGGTATATGTACATACGCCGATTCAGCATACCCGATGCAGAATATTTGCGACGAGAAATCAAGCAAGAGCTGGATCAAATGGAAGAAGATCAAGACCTTCATTTGTACTATTCACTAATGGAGTTTCGGCACAACCTGATGCTTGAGTACCTTGAACCGTTAGAAAAAATGAGGATTGAGGAACAGCCGAGACTGTCTGATCTGCTGCTTGAGATTGATAAAAAACAGGCTCGTTTAACTGGTCTGCTTGAGTACTATTTTAATTTCTTCAGAGGCATGTATGAGCTGGATCGCCGTGAATATGTATTAGCCATTCAATTCTTTAAAAAAGCTGAGAGCAAGCTGGTTTTTGTGAAAGATAAAATCGATAAAGCTGAATTCTTTTTCAAAATGTCAGAAGTCTATTATTATATGAAACAAACTTATGTCTCCATGGACTATGCACGTCAAGCATTCGAAATATACAGTGAACAGACTACATATGATATCAGAATGATTCAATGCCAGTCCTTATTCGGAGCCAACTTTTTGGATTTAAAACAATACGAAAAAGCAATTGCCCATTTTCAAAAAGCCTTTACACTTGCAAAAACAGAGCAGCAGCCCCAATTAATGGGAAGAACACTTTATAACATAGCACTCTGCAAGCAAAACCAAAACAGTTTTGAATCAGCGATAGAGTATGTAAAAAAATCTATTCAAGTATTTGAAGGATCTAAAATGCTTCCTTCACTGCCACAAGCTTTTTTCCTAATTACACAAATTTATTTTAAATTAGGTAAGATTGATAACGCCTGTGAATATCATAAAAAAGGAAAAGAGTATTCTGCAGCTGCGGGAGATACCGTGTATCTAACGGAGTTTGAATTTTTGGAATCTTTATACTTGTCTGGACCGGATGAGGAACGGATAGAAAAATGTTTTGTTTTTCTTGAAAGTAAAATGATGTATGCAGATATTGAGGACTTCGCACTTGATGTTGCTAAATATTATCATCAACAGGAAAATTACAAAAAAGCATCTCATTACTTTTTAAAGGTTGAAGAAGCAAGACAGCACATTCAAGGGGGGGTGAATTTATATGAAATGGAAGTATAAATTATTACTCGCTTGTTTAGCTGTGAGTGCTGTATTTATCACAGTCGAAGTATCAAATTCATCAACAGAACATTTTGATGTTGCACAACGCGCCATGATCTAAACCGCCGTCCATCGGCGGTTTTTTTGTCCCCTCTTTACCAAAGTCTCCCAATCCACGCTATGATCTTTTCAATAATCTTGAAGAGAGTGGAAATGCAGCATGTCTCTAAAAAGTGTGAGAACCCACTTTACACAATGGAATCGAGAAAATGATGTGACGGAGTTCGAAACGTCGAGCGCGACAGTTGAACAGGCAGCTGAGATGACCGGCGTGAGCCCGGCTAGAATCGCCAAGACCCTGTCCTTCAGAGGGGAAGGAGATCAGGCGATTCTGATTGTGGCAGCCGGCGATGCCAAGATTAATAACAAAAAGTTCAGGCAAACATTTGGCTTTAAAGCAAGAATGCTCTCTCCTAATGAGGTACTGGAGCAGACAGGCCATGAAATTGGAGGTGTTTGCCCATTTGGGTTGGCTCATGATCTTGAGGTTTATCTAGATGTATCGCTGAAACGGTTTGAGACTGTTTTCCTCGCATGCGGCAGCAGAAACTCCGCTATTGAGGAGAATTATCCGAATTTTCTTTCTCAAAAGCATGGATTGATGTTTGTAAAGACTGGGAATAAAAAAACATCCAGACATCGTCTGGATGTTTACTTATTTCACAAACCCAAGCAGCATTTCACGGATGATTTTGCTGGCTGTGTTTGCCGTTTGCTCTGAGTGGTCATACACAGGTGCGACTTCCACTAAATCAGCGCCCTTTACGTTTACCTCTGAACGCGCAATTTCATGGACGGATGCAAGCAGTTCTTTAGACATGATGCCGCCGGCGTCAACCGTTCCTGTACCCGGTGCGTGTGCAGGGTCTAATACGTCAATGTCAATTGTGACATAAACCGGACGGCCCGCCAGCTTCGGAAGCACCTCTTTCAGCGGTTCAAGCACCTCAAATTTTGAGATGTGCATGCCGTTTTCCTTCGCCCATTCAAACTCTTCTTTCATGCCGGAACGGATTCCGAATGAATACACATTGTGCGGTCCGATCAATTCTGCCGCCTTACGGATCGGCGTGGAGTGAGAAAGCGGTTCTCCCTCATAATCAACACGAAGATCTGTATGTGCGTCAAAATGGATGATCGCAAGGTCTGGGTATTTCTTGTACATCGCTTTAATGACAGGCCATGACACGAGGTGCTCACCGCCCATACCCATTGGGAACTTCCCTTTTTCTAAAATGCTGTCCACGTACTCTTCAATCATATCCAAGCTTCGCTGCGGATTTCCGAACGGCAGCGGAATGTCGCCGGCGTCAAAGAAGTTCAAGTCAGCCAGATCGCGGTCTAAATATGGGCTGTATTCCTCAAGGCCGATTGACACCTCACGGATTCTGCTTGGACCAAAGCGTGAGCCCGGGCGATAGCTGACTGTCCAGTCCATCGGCATGCCGTAAAGAATGGCGTCCGCCTCTTCCCACTCGGGACGGCTCGCGATAAATACTTTTCCTGAATAAGCTTCATCAAATCTCATCTATAATACCCTCGCTTTCCTGTAAAAAAGCGCAAGATTTGCTCCTGCGCCATACCTTCATTATTTAATCAGGTCACTCACAAATTTCGGCAGAACAAACGCCGCTTTATGAATATCTTTTGTGTAATATTTCGTCTCAATATCGAAGAAACGGCTGTCTTCCACTGCAAGCGGATCATATTTTTTCGAGCCAATTGTAAATGTCCACAAACCGCTTGGATATGTCGGAATGTTCGCCGTATACAGCTTCGTAATCGGGAAGATTTCCTTCACGTCGCGCTGTACATTTGTGATTAATTCCGGTGTAAACCATGGGTTGTCCGTCTGCGCAACGAAAATACCGTCTTCTTTCAGCGCTTTTGCGATTCCTGCGTAGAATCCTTTTGTAAACAGGTTTACAGCCGGTCCGACTGGTTCAGTTGAATCTACCATGATGACGTCGTATTGATTTTCAGATTTTGCAATGTGCATAAATCCGTCATCTACCTGCACGTCAACGCGCGGATCATCCAGTTTGCCTGCGATAGAAGGAAGGAACTTTTTAGAGTATTCGATAACCTTGCCGTCAATGTCTACAAGTGTCGCTTTTTTCACGCTTGGGTGCTTCAGGATTTCTCTGATAACGCCGCCGTCACCGCCGCCGACTACGAGAACGTGTTCCGGATTTGGGTGCGTAAATAATGGCACATGCGCCACCATTTCGTGATAAACGAATTCGTCTTTTTCAGATGTCATCACCATGCCGTCCAAAAACAGCATGTTGCCGAACTCTTCTGTTTCCACCATTTCTAAATGCTGAAACTCCGTTTGTTCTGTATGTAACGTTTTGTTAACCTTCATCGTAATGCCAAAGTTTTTCGTCTGCTTCTCTGTGTACCAAAGTTCGCTCAATTGTCATCTCCCTTTCGAGGCTGTATTCATTTATTGTAAGCGTCTTATCAGCTTTTATTCTCGGTTGAAATCTCATTTTCACCTAAGGAAAAAGTATAGAGGATGGCGGGGAAAAAGTAAAGATGCGTCCTGTTCTGCGATGTTTAAAAACGATCTTTTTTTCTCATAATAGTAGAAACATAAAAAAAGGGGGAACCCGTTGTGGATGCAATGACAAATAAACGGCTGAGACTGACGTTGAAAACCGTTCGCGCCTTTATCTTTTTAGGGGCTTTTGCGGCCTTGGCGGCAGCTGCCGTGTTTATGACTGTCATTTTGATAGCCAAATACCAGGGCGCTCCCTCGGTGCAAGTGCCGCAATCCACGATTTTGTATGCGAGTGATGGCTCAAAGCTCGGGGAAACGAACTACGGCGAAAAGCGCTATTGGGTCCCCTTAAAGGACATGAATCCGACGATCGTAAAAGCGACAGTGGCGATTGAAGACCAGAATTTCTACGATCATCACGGCTTTGATTATAAACGCATGGCCGGCGCGGCGCTTGCTGACCTGAAAGCATTTGCCAAAGTTCAGGGTGCAAGCACCATCACCCAGCAATATGCCAGAAACTTATACCTTGAACACGACAAAACGTGGAAACGGAAATGGAATGAGGCGTTCTACACGATCCGTCTGGAACAAAACTATTCTAAGGACGAGATATTAGAAGGCTATTTAAATACGATTTACTACGGCCACGGCGCCTACGGCATTGAAGCAGCTTCCCGCCTTTATTTCGGCAAGCATGCCAAAAACCTGACGGATGCGGAGGCGGCGCTTTTGGCAGGAATCCCGAAAGGCCCTTCCGGCTATTCACCGTATGTCAATGAGACGAAGGCCAAGGAACGCCAGAAAACGATCGTGCGGATGATGGAAAAGCAGCAGATGATCAGCCAAAAGAAAGCGGATGAATTGATCAAGGAACCTCTTTCCTATCAGCCTTTGAATAAACAAGTTTCCAAGAGAAAGGCTCCTTATTTCTATGACAATGCGATGAGAGAGCTGGAAAAAAAGCTCGGCATGACACGGGAGCAAATTGAAACGAGCGGGTTAAACGTCTATACAACGGTAGATAAACGGATGCAGCGCATCGCCGAGGAGACCATAACCGAAACGGTTAACGCGGGCTCTGACATTCAAGTCGGGTTTTCAGCCATTGATCCCCGCACCGGAAACGTTCTCGCCCTTGTCGGCGGCAGGGATTATCAAAAAAGCCCGTTTGACCGGACGACACAGGCGAAGCGCCAGCCTGCTTCGACGATCAAGCCGTTGCTGTACTATAAAGCGATTCAGAGCGGATTTACGCCAGTCACTTTGATGAAAAGCGAAGAAACCGAGTTTCAAATTGATGCAAAGGGAGAAACCTATTCTCCAAGCAACTATAACGGATACTATGCCAAAAAGCCGATTACGCTTCTGCAGGCGCTGGCGCTTTCCGACAATATTTATGCTGTGAAAACGCATCTTTTTCTCGGCACGAACAAACTTGTAAAGACGGCAAAGGAATTCGGCATTACCGCCCATCTTCAAGCACTGCCGTCTCTGGCACTCGGCACCGAACCCGTGCGTCCGATTGAGATGGTCAACGCCTATGCCATGCTCGCAAATGGCGGAAAGAAAATCGAACCGACTTTTATTTCAAGGGTAACGGACGCAGCCGGCCACGTGCTGTACGAAAACCCGAATCAGCATAAACAGGTGCTTGATGAAAAAGCCGCTTTTGTCACAGCGAGTATGATGACAGGCATGTTTGATACCGATTTAAATGGATACACGTCGGTTACGGGGCGAACGATAGCCAACCGCCTGACAAGAACGTATGCCGGAAAATCAGGAACCACCAGCGCAGACAGCTGGATGATCGGCTTCAATCCGAAGCTGGCCGCAGGTGTTTGGACCGGCTATGACAAAAACAGCACCATCGACTCGGTCGAAGAAAAAAGCTATGCCAAAACCATTTGGGCGGACTTCATGGAGGACGCGCTCAAAGGCGAACCAGAAACCGCGTTCAAGCCGCCAAAAGGCGTAACCGGTGTGTACATTGATCCGGAAACAGGCTACTCATCAGGTCCCGGCTGCGCCGCTAAGCATTACACATATTTTGTGAAAGGCACAGAACCAGCAAACGTGTGCTACGGGGCAGAACCCGCAAAACAAACAAAAGACCGGCTTCCATCCAAAGAAAATCCCGCTTCCGAGAAAAAATGGTGGGACAAATGGCTGGGGCGACATCATTGAAAATAACCCGGCTCCTCGGAGGCCGGGTTATTCGTATGGTTCCTTCATAATCGATGGAAGAATGTTAGACAATCGAGCTGAACAATCAGTTTTGGGATAAAGTGGTGAATTTCTCATTTCTTCGGCGCTGGCTTTCATCTCCCAGTCGCCGACTCATATCCCCCTAAAAATGAAAAACCCCGAGTCTTGTTTCGGCTCGGGATTTTCCATGTCCTATTTCTGTATCACCAGTTTACTCAATGTTTACGAAAAATATCTCAAATACTTTAAAAGTTCACAGAAAATTCACAAATCAATCATCTTCCGGAAGCAGGCTTGTTTTTAACTCATCTGAGGAACGGTCCCATAGGCCCTGATCATGCTTTTTCAGAAATTCGCCTAGTACACGCTTCGAGCTGTCGTCCATTTTATCAACGATGATTTTCCGTTTCATGGATTTATCCATCAGATTCACATGCTCAGGCAGTGACTTGTAGCCTCTTCTGATGCTTCTGTCGACCGTCATTTCACAGGCTGTCACACCAGCGTAATAAGGCCCCTCTTCTCTTCTGTCAATCGTCACCCACACAAGCCAGTATGGTTTTCCGTTCGGAACTTCTTCTTTATTCGGGAGAAATTTAATTCCTTTTTCAACGGTGCTGCGGGCATGCATGGCACCGATGTCTACGAACGCTTCTTTTTCCTCTACATCGACGAATACGGGAGAAATGTTATCAAGGCTGAGTGCCCCTACGCCAAAACCGCCGTGTCCGTCTGTCGGATCACTTTTGATAATATTAAACCCGATTGATTTTTTCTTTTTTTCTTCCATGAAGTTCTACCTCCTACAAAAGCGGTTGAAATATCGCTGAAAACAGCTTTAAAATCGAATCTCTTCCTGCATTGAGCATCGGCCACAGCACGTAAGATCCTAGCGGCGTCACAAACAGCACCAAAAATACGATAAAGCCGTAGCTCTCCGCCTGCGTCATTTTGGCACGCACGCCCGGCGGAACGAGATCTTCTATAATTCGATAGCCATCGAGCGGAGGAAGCGGCAGCAGATTAAATAAAAACAAGACAAGATTCAGCTGTATCCAAATAGAAAAAAACTGATCCAGCCCCGTGCTGAACGCCGCAAGCATTTCCATTCCGTACGCATGCATCAACACTAACAAAAAGAAACCAATAAACGCAAGAATCAGGTTACTGACGGGCCCGGCTATAGATACGAGCACACCGGCAAGCCGAGGCTTCTTAAAGAAGCGGCGATTCACGGGAATGGGGCGCGCCCACCCGAATCCGGCCACCAGAATCAAAATGGTTCCGAACGGATCAAGGTGTTTAATGGGATTCAGCGTCAGTCTTCCTTGTTTTTTCGCCGTATCGTCACCGAATTTGTATGCGACATAAGCGTGGGCAAGCTCGTGCATCGTAAACGACACAATTAGCGTGATGACGAGGTATGGCATTAAAGATAACGGATAATATAAAAAACGGTCCAAGTGAGATATCCCTCTTTCTCAAAATGCAAGAATTTACTTTATTCAGTATACTATAAGAAGCCTCTTTTTCTAAAGAGAGGAAACGAGATAAAGGAGGATTCAGCACCCATGCCATACGTAACTGTCAAAATGCTCGAAGGCCGTACAGACGAGCAAAAACGCAATCTTGTCGAGAAAGTAACAGAAGCCGTAAAGGAAACAACCGGTGCTTCTGAAGAAAAAATTGTTGTCTTTATAGAAGAAATGAGAAAAGACCATTATGCCGTCGCAGGCAAACGCCTGAGCGATATGGAATAATCTCTATAAAGCCGGCGCTTCGCGCACCGGCTTTTATTATCCCTATTGAGCCAGCTTCGCAATAATCGCCAAGAACGTCTTTTTCTCTTCGGCTGTTAAACGTTCAAACATGCCATCAATCAGCTGCTGGCGGTTTTCGATCATTTGTTCAGCCGCTCCCCGGCCCGATTCAGAAAGCGTAATCCATACAGTGCGGCGGTCATTGTTATTTCTGGATCTCTCAATAAACCCTTCCTGCTCTAAATGATTCAGAGCTGTGGTCGTGGCAGAGGGAGACAGTGTGACCTCCTTCAAAATATCCTTTATGGTGCAGCTCCCATGTCTGTATATGATCCGCAGAATAAATCCTCTTACATTATTCACGTGTTTCGGAACGGTGGCTTCATCTAATTGCTTCGTGCTTTTCAAATATTTTGTAAGTGCGTGATCCAGCAAATTTGCTTCCAGTTTGTCATGGTCCATGTAAATTTCCCCATTTCGAGATGCATTCATAACATACGAACGATATGATTTACTTATTATTTTACTGATTCCGAATAGGGAAAGTCAAAAAAGCAAAATGTGAATTCACAGCTTTTATCCTACATGCCTCGATTTTCCACCTGTTTGACAAGTTTATCTTTAAAAGTTTGGAAAGGAACGTGTTCACTCTGCTGATGTCTGAATTGGCGGACGTTTACCGCATTCTCCTGCTCCTCATGATCTCCAAGCACCAGCACGTACGGGATTTTCTGCACCTGCGATTCTCTGATTTTATAGCCGAGCTTCTCATTGCGCTCATCAATGCCGGCTCTTATCCCTGCCTGCTTCAGCTCCGCCTGTACCTTTCTGCAATAGTCTAAGTGAACGTGAGAAACCGGTATGATTTGAACCTGGAGCGGTGCGAGCCAGACTGGAAAAGCCCCGCCGTAATGCTCGATCAAAATGCCGAAGAAACGGTCGATCGAGCCGAAAACCGCTCTGTGGATGACAACGGGACGAACCTTTTCATTGTGTTCGTTGATATATGTTAAATCAAATTTTTCCGGCATTTGAAAATCAAGCTGAATTGTCGCACATTGGTGGCTCCGTTTCAGGGCATCTTTTATGTGGAAATCAATTTTCGGCCCGTAAAACGCCCCATCACCTTCATTGATCTCATAAGAGAGGCCAAGCTCCTCAAGGACGCGTGCTAAGGCACGTTCCGACGCTTCCCAAAGGCTGTCATCGCCTAATGAATCCTCCGGGCGAGTCGAAAGCTCAACTGAATACTCGAAACCAAATGTCCGATATACCTCATCAATCAGCCGAATCGCTTCTTTGATCTCACTCTCAATCTGATCCTCCCGAACGAAAATATGGGCGTCATCCTGACAGAACGTCCGAACGCGAAGCATTCCGTTTAAAGCGCCGCTGTATTCATGGCGATGCACCTGTCCGAATTCCGCCATGCGAATCGGCAGATCCCGATAAGAATACAGGCTGTTTTTAAAGATGAGCATGTGGCCGGGGCAATTCATCGGCTTCATTGCGAATCTTGTATCATCCACTTCTGAAAAGTACATATTGTCGCGATAATGGTCCCAATGGCCTGACTGCTCCCATAACCGCTGATTCATCATAAACGGCGTACGCACCTCATCGTAGCCGGCATTTGTTTGCAGCTCACGCGAGAAACGCTCCAGCTCATTGCGGACAATCTGCCCTTTCGGCAAATAAAACGGCATCCCCGGCGCTTCTTCAGAAAACATAAACAGCCCTAACTGTTTGCCGAGCTTGCGATGGTCTCGTTTTGCCGCTTCTTCCAGCATATGCAGGTGCGCATCCAAATCCTTTTTCTTTTGAAACGCAACCCCGTACACCCGCTGCAGGACTTCATTTTTGCTGTCTCCGCGCCAATAAGCGCCTGATACTCTTGTCAGTTTAAACGCCTTGATCATCCCTGTAGAAGGAAGATGAGGACCACGGCACAGGTCAACGAATTCTCCTTGCTGGTACAGCGTGATATCCTCCCCGCGCGGAATATCCTTTAAAATCTCAAGCTTAAGCCGCTCGCCTTTTTGTGCAAACAGCTCTTCAGCCTCTTCGTAAGAAACCTCCATACGTTTGATTTCAAGGTTCTCATTTATTATGTGTTCCATTTCTTTTTCGATGGCCTCTAAGTCTCCTGATGCCAAGCTTTTCCCCAGCTTCATGTCATAGTAGAAGCCGTCTAGAATCACTGGCCCTACCCCCAATGACACTTCGCCGTACAGCCGTTTTACTGCTTGGGCCAGCACATGCGCTGATGTGTGGCGAAGCACCTGCAAGCCTTCTTGTGAATCGAGTGTAACAATCGAAAGCTCAGCATCCTCCTCCAGCTTGAAACTGAGATCAACAAGCTTGCCATTGACCTGACCTGCGGCCGCCTTCTTTTGCAGACTGGAACTGATAGAACCAGCCGCTTCTTTGATTGTGATGCCTTTCGGATATTCCTGGATCTGTCCGTCCGGAAGCTGAATGTGTACATGTTTACTCATTTTAGAACACTCCTTATTCATTGTTGTATATAAAAAAACACACCCGTCCCGCAGATAGGGACGAGTGTGTGATTAACCCGTGGTTCCACCCAAGTTCCCGACAAATACGATATTGTCGGCTCGGTGCTGTAACGCAGCATAGACGGCATTGGTTACTTCAGTTCCCCAATGCTGCTCCAAGGCGGTAAATGATATTCCTAAGCTGGGAAGCTCTCACCTTTCCTTCCCTCTCTGAAAACCGTAACTATCATTCATGTCCTTTTCATCGCATGTATTCAATTCATAAAAAAACACACCCGTCCCACAGATAGGGACGAGTGTGTGATTAACCCGTGGTTCCACCCAAGTTCCCGACAAATACTATGTTGTCGGCTCGGTGCTGTAACGCAGCATAGACGGCATTGGATACTTCAGTTCCCCAATGCTGCTCCAAGGCGGTAAATGATACTCCTAAGCTGGGAAGCTCTCACCTTTCCTTCCCTCTCTGAAAACCGTAACTATCATTCGTGTCCTTTTCAACGCATTTATGTAGTTCATATAAAAAAACACACCCATCCCTCTAAAAGGGACGAATGTGTTGATCATCCGTGGTTCCACCCAAATTCCCGATCAATTACACATGGTGATCGGCTTAAAGATGCTGTAACGCAGCATGACGGTATCAGATACTTGTTTTCCCCGATACGGCTCAAAGGCGGTAAGCTGCTTTCCCTGCGTTAGGAAGATCTCAGCTGTCCTTCCCTCTCTGGAAACCGTAAAAAGCATCTCGTGTCCTTATCAGTGCCTGTTGTTTCAATAATTTTTTATATCTTACTATATATTCCCACAAAGCGCAATCAGTGATTTACATTTTTTTCTGACGCGGCAGTTCCGTTATGGGCAGCCAGAAACAGCCATACAAGCAATGCAGCGAGGCTGTATGCCGCTCCCATCATCAAAAACGTAAACCCGGCACCGGCATACCAAGTGGCGGACAGATGAATAATCACCCCGGTTATCGCTACGCCGACCAAGGCTCCGATTTGCCGGTTTGCATTTAACGCCGCACCGGCGATATTCGCATGCCTTTGCCCGGCAGCCTGCATGATCACAGTTGTCATGGCAGGAACTGTAATACCGGTACAGAGGTTCATAACAGACATCAACACCGCCAGCTGCCAATAAGGAAAATCCGGAGAAATCAGCACAAACAACAGCAATGCAATGATACAGCTGACCGCCATTGATACAAACATAAGCTGCCCGGCTTCAAACCGATTCGCCAGACGGGCAAACAGCAGATTGCCGATCACGAAGACCGCCATCATCGGCAGCAGCTCAACTCCAGCCATAAAGGAACTTGCGCCTCCTGCTTCCTGCAAAAAAAGGCTGAGCATAAACATGCCGCCAAAAAGGGCGAAATTCAGCAAAAACCCGATAAATTGGGCAGCTGAGAAGCGGCCGTTTTTGTATAAGGACGCCGGCAGGATGGGTGCTTTTGCAGAAATTTCCCGCAGCAAAAACAGCACAAATGCCAAAATCGCTGCAGTAAATGCTACAAGAATCACTGGCGAGCGCCAGCCCGCTGAAGGCCCCTGTATCAAAGCATAGGAAAGAAACCCGAGAGCCATCATGCCAAGCAGATGCCCGATGATGTTCACGCGGCTGCTTTTTCCCGGAACGCGGCTGAGGATTCGGTAAGCTGAAATGAGCGCAGCAGCCCCTATTGGCACATTGATCAGAAAAATACTCTGCCAGCCCGCCAACTCTACCAGCACGCCCCCGATAAAAGGCCCAAGGGCTGAAGCGGCGGAAACAAGCGCGGCCCACAGTCCAAACATTCTCGCCCGCGCCCGCTCATCAGGGTAAGAGGCAGCCAAAAGGCTGAGTGAGCTTGGCATAAACAAAGCTGCGCCAATTCCCTGTATAAGGCGTCCGGCAATCAGCATCTGTCCATTTATAGATGCAGCGCATAAACAGGAGGCCAGAACAAAAACGGCTAGACCCAAGATATAGATCGTCTTCGAGCCGAAACGGTCAGCCAAGGCTCCGCCCGCCAGCAGAAGCGACGCAAAAGTAAGAATGTACCCGTCCACAACCCACGTTACACCTGAAAGTGACATTGAAAGAGTGTTTTTCATATCAGCCATCGCCACATTCACAACGGTCACATCAAGAGTTGCCATGAGGAAACCAAGTGCGAGCACGATCAGCACGGATATGCCTGTTGATGATGTTGATTCTTGTATAGACCCGCTATTTTTCATTACAATTGCCCTTTCACTTGCTTGATTACCCAATCATCTATTTTTTCAAGATCATACAATTCCCCGACCCTGTCCATGACATGCTGCAAGGACTCTTCTCTCATGAGATTAGCCCATTTATCCTCGATTTCCGCCATGACTGTCTCCAGCACACATTGACTTTCACCCTCGAATACAGATTGCAGCAGGCCTTTCCCCTGATACATCGAACCTCTGCCTTCGACCGCTTGATAAACATCATAAAGCGTAATGTCAGCCAAAGGCTTCGTCAGGGTAAAACCGCCCTTCGTCCCTGGTAAGGATTCTGCCAAACCGGCTTGAACTAATGTTCTCATCAGCTTCTTCAAGTAAGACGGAGACACACGCAATCGCTGGCTTATAGCCTCTGACGTCAAAGAAGCCTGTACCGGCAGCCGTGACAGTAACAGCAGCACAGAAACCGCCTGCTCCATTCCTGATTTCATTTTCATCCTATTCACTCCTGATTCATTATGGATAACTATTATCCATAATGAATCTCTTAGCAGCTTTTGTCAATAAAAAAAGCAAAAGAAACGATTCATTTCTTTTGCTTGGTATGGTTAACAAATCTGCTTCAGTTCCTCTATGTATTGAAGCGCTTCGTCATATTCTTCATTTGTATATTTTTGCTTACTTTTGATGGTAAAGACTTTTTCTTTCTTTTCCTCATCCTCAAGCCCGTCAAAGTAAAGGATCGTGGAAACCAGCTCTAAAAACCGTGATGAACGGCTGTTTACACTGTCGATATAGCCTTTCATATCCGGCATGTCCAGATCAGCATGGTCTAAAAATGCGGAGCCTGTCTCAGTCAGCGAATACCGGTATTGAAAGTAGCCGCCCTTTTTTTCCTTCACCTCATGCAGAAATCCAAGGTTGCACAGCTCTTCAATCTGGAGCGTCAGTTCCTCTGAATATGGTCCGTAAAAGTGAAAATCATATTTCTCATAGAAAGGAAACTGCATTTTCTTGGCGATATAAATCATTTTCTGCAGCTTCTTTCGCCCGATGATTTCTCCAGAATCCGAGAACACCTTCATCAGTTTTGCATGTTCTTTCAACAAATTCCCGACATCTCCTTTTTCCTTCTTTCCAATTTCTATGTCAGTCCCAGCAGCTGCCGGATTTTCATTTTCGCTTCCGGATGTTCAGAGCCGTCACAAATCAAGTCCTTTGGATAGTACAGCTTGTGGTCCGTCCGCCGTTTACCTGAGATGGATTCCACAATAGCCGACTGCCTGGACAGCTCTTTAATTTGGCCGTTTTGCGTCAAGAGATGGATCGGCAGACGCTCCTCTTCCTCTCCCGGTCGGTAAAAATCGTATGGCAGATCTGATGAAGAATCAACGACCAAATAATAGCTCGGATCGATTCCCGCCTCTTTGAACAATGAAGTCAGCTCAAAATAAGCCGACATTTCTTCATTCGGATTGAATTCAACGTATTGGAACAGCTGGCGGTTAATGAATCTGCGGCACAAGTCGGATAAAATCGCGTCTTCTTCATCCTCCCAGGCCTGGAAGTAATACAAAATAATAGATTCATCCAGCTTTACATAATCCTCCAGTGTCAATTTCCCTTCAAAAATAGAATAGAAATGAACCGGAGCGTGAGTGAAGACATAGCCTTCATCATGCAGCTGCTTCGCCCTGTGAAGAATCTTCGTTAAAATGACCTCTGCACTTCTGGTCACAGGATGGAAGTAGACCTGCCAGTACATTTGGTAACGGCTCATGATATAGTCTTCGACAGCGTGCATTCCGCTTTCTTTAATGACGATCTGATCCTCGCGCGGCCGCATCACCCGAAGAATCCGCTCCATATCAAAATGGCCGTAGCTGACGCCCGTATAATATGCGTCGCGCTGGAGGTAATCCATGCGGTCTGCGTCAATCTGACTCGAAATCAGGCTGACCACTTGCTTGTTTTTATATGTTTTGGCAATGACTTCAGCAACATCCTGAGGGAAACCCGGGCTCACCTTTCTTAGCACCTGATTAACCTCCGTGTCTCCCAAAATGATACCTCTTGTAAAATCCTCGTGGTCAAGGTGAAAGACCTTTTCAAATGAATGCGAGAACGGCCCGTGCCCGAGGTCATGAAGCAGCGCCGCGGCCAAACAGAGTTCGCGCTCACTGTCATCCCATTCAGGGCGGCCTTTAAAGACGTCATCAACCATTCTTCTGACAATTTCATAGACACCGAGAGAATGGTTGAACCGGCTGTGCTCAGCCCCATGGAACGTCAAATAGGTCGTGCCGAGCTGCTTAATTCTGCGGAGACGCTGAAATTCACGGGTTCCGATTAAATCCCATATCAGCTTGTCCCGAACATGAACATAGCGGTGCACCGGATCTTTAAACACTTTTTCTTCTGATAATTTTCCATTTGGATACGCCATCGTCATTCCCTCTTTTTTTTAGCCGTGTTTCTATTATATCGACTCTATTCTTTGAAAACATCCTTGAATTTGCCCGGCGATTTGTTCCATCTTCATGAAAAACACATCTTGTGAAGCAAAAAAGCCTGACCTGAGGGCCGAGGCTAAGAAAAAATATGTTTTTACTTTTTTATTTTCTTTTTTACTTTGTCAATCAGCTCATCCTCTGTCGGAGCTGACAGCGGGCGATTGTTCACAAAAGCAAATGATTTTTTCCGTCCGGGCCCGCAATAAGATTGGCATCCTACCTCAACCTTTGCGTCCGGGTCCACTTCTTTCAAACGCGGCAGCAATGTTTTGATATTAGTGGCTTGGCAATCATCACACACTCGAAATTCATTAGCCATGACGTACGCTTCCCTTCATTTCTATGTTCATCTATGTGAATAACCTAAAATCACGTTTCAAAAAAAAATCACATCACTCTTCATTTTACAAGGATTCGACTGTTCCTGCAAGCCGCTCCATCCTTCGTATCTCCTATTCTTTCAGCCAATTTGTATAAATATTTTCCAACCTGGACATTCTAATACCATGAAAAGAAAAATGGGAGTTGAGATAAATGACAAAACAGCGACAAGACGCTTGGTCAGAGGAAAACGATCTGCTTTTAGCCGAAACAGTGCTTCGGCATGTGAGGGAGGGCAGCACTCAGCTGAACGCCTTTGAAGAAGTCGGCGATAAATTAAACCGGACATCCGCAGCCTGCGGATTCAGATGGAACGCAGTGGTCCGCCATCAATATGAAAAAGCGCTTCAGCTTGCGAAGAAACAACGAAAACAGCGGATGAGAGCGCTCGGAAACGGGCAGCCTGCGAAAAAAAGATTATTATATCAGCCTCCTGCCGTTGATCCTGAAATCATTCAAGAAACCGCTGCAGAAGAGCCGGTTAAAACGGAAACACCATCTGTCGAAAATGAGCAACCTTTAATGTCTGGCGAACACATGCCTTTTGTTGATGAAAGCTTTAAGGAAGAGTTAGCTAGTCTATCACACTTATTGTCTCCTCAAACGCCTGCAGCTGCGCCTGAGATGACGATGAATGATGTGATCCGCTTCCTGCAGAATTACGAAGGCAATAACGAGCAATCATCAGCATTAAAAATGGAAAACGAGCGTTTAAAGAAAGAAAATCAGGAATTGCAAAACAAAACAGAGCAGCTAGAGGCAGAAGTTCAAAAGCTTGAAAAAGACCAAAAAACGATCCAAGAAGATTATGAAACCTTGGTGAAAATTATGAACAGAGCCAGAAAGCTAGTTTTATTTGAAGAAGATGAACATGCCTCTCCGTCCTTCAAAATGGACCGGAACGGCAATTTAGAAAAATTAGCGGAATGACATAGAAAAATCCCAAGACGGGCAGCTGTTTTGGGATTTTCGCCATGTACAAAATCCCCTTTTCTATTGAGAAAAGAGAATTTCCTCATTTTGCAGCCGGATCAGCTATTCTTGTAAAATGAGGCCAAGCTTATGTGAATCTATTAAGACATGTGAGCTGCCTCGGCCGTTTTTTGTTTCCGAGGCGCAGCAGAAATGACCAAAAGCCCCAGCATCATAAGCGCAATGCCCAGCCACGAGGAAGGCGAAAGCATTTCCCCTATGAAAAACACGCCAAGCAATGAAGCCGTCAGCGGTTCAGCTAAAGACAGCGTGACCGCCGCCGAGGCCGGAACCCCGGTAAGCCCTTTCGCAAACAAAAAGTATGCGGCACATGTTGCAATTAACCCGATGTAAAGGCTTGTTCCCAGTCCTCTAGGGGTCCATATCCACGAGATATCTGACTGCCATAATAGCGGCGTCAGCAAGATGGCGCTGATCATGAATACAACGGCGGAGGTCGCTCGCGGAGGCTGGGTTTTCATCATCGCTTTACTGATGAGCGTATAGCCTGCAAAAGAAGCACCCGCTCCAAGCGCCATAAGAACACCAGCCACATCAATCCGAACATTGGAACTGTCGGAAAACAGAAGCCAGCAACCCGCTAAAGCCAGCACAGTCGCAATCCACCAAGAGTTTCGCGGGCGTTTCTTCAATACGGCCCATTCGAGAGTCCCGGCAATGATAGGCGCACTGCCGATGGCAATCACAGTTCCCACTGCAATTCCCGTTTCTTTAACCGCTGTGAAAAACAGCGGCTGGTAACACGCCATACAAACAGCGGCTAAAAATACGAGCGGCCATGACCAATTTTTCACGTGAAGCTCCCGGCTGATCCAAACCGCAAGCAGCATGGCGCTTCCTCCTATTAATAACCTGAACGCCCCAAATGCCAGTGGTGTGGCGCTTTCTGGAGCCAACGCCTGAACGGTTCCCGTAGATCCCCAGAAAAAAGCCGCAATCAATACAAAAAGGCTGTAAATATTCCCTTTCATCTGCCTCTCCCCTTTAATATGGATGCTGATGTCATTTTATCGTTTTTCTTTTTGTCGTGGTTATCTGTATGTAAGAAGGATTTATCTGAAAATAAGATTATTGAGGTAAAATGCCGCTTGAGATAAAAAATGCATGCCGGCATATACAGCCGGCATGCGAAGAACGTTCACCCAAATACCTTTGCATTCCGCTCAGCCATCCGGACGAGGTTTTTCTCAAATTCCATTTCCTCATCAATGGACAGTCCAGCTGAATAAAGATGGGTGCTTAACGCTTTTAATTCCGTCAATAAAGCGAACATTAAGTCTTGTACGGAGATGTCTTTTTGCAGAAGCTCACTTAAGGACGCCATCGTTTCCGGACGTATTTCCGGATAGACGCCTTTTTTATCGTTTTGTTTGTCTTTCAGCGCCGCTTGATAGAATCGTCTGATCAAGTCGGCCCTTTCACTGCCGCTTTTATCTGCACAGAGATAAATTTGAACAGCGACTCCGCCGCGAACGCGTCTCTGAGAGATGCCGGCGAACTTTTTGCCATTTATACTGAGGTCATAGCTGCCGGGACAATAAGACCCTTCAATTTCATAGGCTTCGATCTTTGCGTTGTACGGTCTCAGCATTCGTCTCATCAGCTCGACCATCGCTTCATATCCTTTGTCTATATCGATGCCTTTCTTTTCGTCCTCGAATATGAGAGAGATATTTAAAACACCGTCATCCAATACGACGGCAAGACCGCCGGAATTGCGTACGATCACACGGTATCCTTCACTCTCCAGCAAGGAGATGCCATCCTGCAAAAACGGGAGGCGTGTATCCTGTATTCCAAGGACAATTGTATCGTGGTGCACCCATGAGCGCGCTGTCGCCGGCGACACGCCTTTTCCGACGGACATGCACAGCGTATCATCCATTGCGAAGGATTGCTTCGCATCAAATAAAGGGCCGAGACTGGATTGGTCAATGACTCTCCATTTCGGCTGCATCAGTAAATCAATCGGTTGGTTTGCCATCTATGTAAAACCCTTTCATGTTAGGCTTATTGAACGAAAACTATTATATCATTTCAGCAGCTGTGATTGATAATTGCTTTTCAGCATCGTAAGAAAAATTTCTTTATTTTTTGTATTCTCCATGAGAGGGGAATGAATGTAAGACAGCTTGCGCTTTAACGAGAAATCTTTAATATGCAGAATTGAGATTTCGCGGTGGATCAAATCCTTATGCAGTACGCTTCTGGATAGAACCGAAAGTCCCATGCCGTTAATCACCGCTTCCTTTACACCTTGATTGCTGCTGATAGTGAACATTGATTTCGGCCGAAGTCCATTTGAACTGAGTACATGATCGAGAAATTCTCTCGTCCCGGAGCCTTTCTCTCTTGTCACCCACGCTTCGTTCTGCAAATCGCTGATCGAAATCTCTTTCCGCCCGGCGAGCGGATGCTGATTTGGAGCGGCAATGCACATTTCATCCTCCATGAACGGTTCAATTTCCAGCTCATTCTCGTTTGTATGTCCTTCAATCAGCCCGATATCAGCCTGAAGCATACGCACACGCTCGCTGACCTCCTCTGTATTGCCAATCATGACATCGAGGTTCAGCTCTGGATACAGCTTTTGCAGCTGGGCCAATAGCGGCGGAAGAATATACTCACCAATTGTAAAGCTTGCAGCTATTTTCAATTCGCCCTTCACATAGTGATGATGCGCATAGATTTCAGCCTTGGCTTGTTCGTAGAGAAACACCATTTGCTTTGCTCTTTGATATAAAATGTCTCCTGTCGGCGTTGTCGTAAAGTGTTTTGGCGACCTGTTCAGAAGAGCCGTTTGAAATTCTTTCTCAAGATTTTTGATATGCAGACTGACGCTGGGCTGGGAGATCATCAGCTTTTCCGCCGCTTTTGTGAAGTTTTTTTCTTCTACCACCGCTATAAACGTTTTCAGCACGTCGTAATACAAAAACCCCACCCCTGTCATTAATGAAATATATGGTTATGATTAGTTTTCTTTATTGTACTCATATCATCCATCTTGGTAAAGAAGGCTATACGGAAGCGCAAAAAAGGCAGCCCTCGGTCGAGAGCTGCCATCGTCTTCATTTTTATTACAGTGCTTGCGCCGCTGTAATTAATGCGAGATTGTAAACATCTTCAGCGTTACATCCTCTTGAAAGGTCGTTTACAGGCATATTTAAACCTTGCAGGATTGGTCCTACTGCTTCAAAGTTGCCCAAACGCTGAGCGATTTTATAGCCGATGTTTCCTGCTTCAAGGCTTGGGAATACGAATACGTTAGCGTCCCCTTTGATCTCGGAATCCGGCGCTTTTTTCTCAGCTACAGATGGAACAAATGCAGCATCGAATTGGAATTCGCCGTCAAGTGTCAGTTCAGGCGCTTTTTCTTTCGCGATTTTCACTGCATCCGCTACTTTTTCTGTTTCATCAGATTTTGCTGAGCCTTTTGTAGAGAAGCTGAGCATTGCCACGCGAGGCTCAATGTCGAACATTTTTGCCGTATTGGCACTTTCGATCGCAATCTCGGCAAGGTCTTGGCTGTCAGGCGCAATGTTGATCGCGCAATCTGCGAATACGTATTGCTCTTCCCCGCGAGCCATGATGAACACGCCTGAAGTCTTTTTCACGCCTTCTTTTGTTTTGATGATTTGAAGAGCCGGGCGGACAGTGTCAGCTGTCGAGTGAGCAGCTCCGCTTACAAGTCCGTCTGCAAGGCCTTTATACACCAGCATTGTACCGAAGTAGTTCTCGTCTAATAACGCTTTGCGAGCCTGTTCTTCTGTCGCTTTGCCTTTGCGGCGTTCTACAAATGCTTGTACAAGGTCTTCCATGCCTTCATATGTATGAGGATCATAAATCTTAACGCCGTCCAGCGTAAGGTTCAATTCTTTTGCTTTTGCTTGGATCTCATTTTCATTGCCGATCACAATCGGATTCAGCACTTTGTTTCCCGCAAGCTTGCTGACCGCTTCTAAAATACGCTCGTCTAAGCCTTCAGGAAATACAATTTTAACGTCTTTTCCAGCTACTTTTTCTTGCACTGTTGAAAATAAATCTGCCACAATAAAACCTCCTCAAAAAGTTACAAAAACGCTTTCTTTTACTAGCATACTCTTCTTCCAATCAAATTCAAACAGCCAACTTTCATTATAGCGCTTTCATAAAAAAATCTTATTTTTCTAACTAATTTAAGTGACTCAATCTTCCCTTATAGGTTCTTCTATTTTGATGGAGTTATACGGAAGGGATGTTCAAGGTTTCTCCACAGTAGAATCGGATAAACTATGGTATAGTGAAGGCAATCATGAAAAGATAATGGGAGTGAATATAAATGAGTGAACAGCAAATGACGAATGAAGCGGCAAAAACGCTTGACGGCTGGTATGCGCTTCATGATTTCCGCACAATGGATTGGACTTCCTGGAAGCTTCTGTCCAGTGATGAGCGCCAATCTATCATACATGAATTCACCGGGTTGCTTGAAAAATGGGGCGTAGCCCAAAAAGAAGGAAAAGGATCGCAAACTCTTTACAGCATCGTCGGCCAAAAAGCTGATTTTATGCTGATGATCCTTCGTCCTACAATGGAAGAATTAAATCAAATTGAGCTTGAATTCAACAAATCAAGACTTGCTGAGTTCACCATTCCGGCATACTCCTACGTATCAGTGGTAGAGCTGAGCAACTACTTGGCAAGCGGTGACGGCGATCCTTATGAAAATCCGCATGTGCGCGCTCGCCTTTACCCTGAACTGCCGGAATCTAAATATGTATGCTTCTATCCAATGGATAAAAGAAGATCTGGCAACGACAACTGGTATATGCTTTCAATGGAAGAACGCAGAAACTTGATGAGAAGCCACGGTTTAATCGGCCGCAGCTATGCGGGCAAAGTCAAACAGATCATCACCGGCTCTGTCGGCTTTGACGATTACGAGTGGGGCGTTACATTATTCAGCGATGATGTCCTTCAATTCAAGAAGCTAGTGTATGAAATGCGTTTTGACGAAGTCAGCGCTCGCTATGGCGAATTTGGTTCATTCTTTGTCGGCAATCACCTTTCGCTTGATACACTTCCTCAATTCCTATATGTATAATATCCTCTCCCGCCCTATCCGGCGGGAGTTTTTCAATCTGCCTTTATCAGAATTTAAATAAAATTTGCTATTTTCTCGGTTTTTTCTTACGATGTAGATAATAATCCAATTTTTTCAAAGGGGTGCAGTTATTTGTCAAAACGAACCGCATTTGTTATGGGAGCCAGTCAAGGGATCGGGAAAGCAATCGCTCTGAAATTAGCAGACCAGCATTTTTCCCTCGTCATTAATTCGCGAAATTTGGATAATATTGAATCTGTCAAAGAAGACATTTTGGCCAAGCATCCTGAGGCGAGCGTCATTGTCCTTGCGGGGGATATGTCTGACCAGCATACGAGAGCGGGCATTTTTCAGGAAATCGAATCTCAATGCGGACGGCTTGATGTTCTGATTAATAATATCCCGGGCGGCGCGCCTGACACATTTGATAACTGCAATATAGACGATATGACGGCCACGTTCACTCAAAAGACCGTTGCCTATATTGACGCAATCAAGCGTGCTTCCTCACTGATGAAACAAAACGAGTTTGGCAGAATCATCAACATTGTCGGAAATCTGTGGAAAGAACCCGGCGCCAACATGTTCACAAACAGTATGATGAATGCCGCTTTAATTAACGCCAGTAAAAATATTTCCATCCAGCTTGCTCCTCACAACATTACTGTCAACTGTCTGAATCCTGGTTTTATCGCTACAGACCGTTATCATCAATTTGTGGAAAATGTGATGAAAAAGAACAGCATATCCAAACAGAAAGCAGAGGAACAGATTGCTTCCGGGATTCCGATGAAACGGGTCGGATCAGCCGAAGAAACCGCAGCGCTCGCCGCGTTTCTTGCCTCTGAGGAAGCCTCCTACATTACGGGACAGCAGATTTCCGCTGACGGCGGCAGCATGAAAAGCATATAAAAAACATCCCGCTTTTTAGCGGGATGTTTCTTGTAATGACCCGAACGGCAGGTTCAGCTTTTGAATCCGCATGACAAATTCCCGCAGATCCTCCTGCTTCGACACCATTGAGATTCTGACATGCCTTTTTCCGTTGCTTCCAAAAATTTCGCCCGGTGTGACTACGACATGGGCATGCTCCAGCAAGTAATCGGAAAATTGGTGAGATGTCTCAAACGTATTCGGAATTTCAGCCCATACGTAAAAGGTTCCTTTTGGCTTTTCCATCTTCCAGCCCAGTTCCTTTTCGCAAAGCGCCGTAAAAAAGTCAATTCGTTCCTTATAAATTCGTTTCAACGATTCCGTATGCTCCGGATCTCCAGAAAGCGCCGCACTCGCCGCCTGCTGCAGCCCGCCGAACATGCCGACAAATACATGGTCCTGAAATTCATTGACGGCTTGAATGATCTTTTCATTCCCAACCGCAAACGCCATTCTCCAGCCGGCCATGTTAAATGTTTTTGAAAATGAGTAAAGCTCTGCTCCTACAGCTTTGGCATCCTCTGCCTCAAGAAAGCTGGCCGGTTTTTTATCGAATTCAAACGCTCCGTATGCAAAATCATGAATCAAATGGATGTTATGCTCTTTCGCAAAAGCAGCAGCTTTTGCATAAAAAGCCGCATCAGCCACAGCTCCAGTGGGGTTGTTTGGATAGTTTAAAAACATAAGCTTCGCTTTTTCCAGCACGGCTGGATCAATCTTTTCAAAATCCGGCAGATAGCCATTTTCTTCATACAGCGGCATTTCGTAAAGCTCAGCTCGCGCCATCGTAATCCCTGATAAATATTCAGGGTAGCCTGGATTCGGGACTAAAGCGATGTCTCCCGGATTGAGCAGGCATTGTGTCAGCACATACAATCCGGCTTTCCCGCCTCCGAAAAGCGCGACTTCCGTTTCAGGATTGATTGTCACTCCGTATTCCCTTTTATAGAAAGCAGCGATCGCTTCCTTTAAAAAAGGATAGCCCCTGAAAGGGCCGTATCCATGAAACGAAGGATTCAGAGAAGCCTCCCGCAAAGCCTCCACAATATGAGGCGGAGTGGGAAGGTCAGGGTTCCCCTGTCCGAGATTAATGATATGGGCCCCCGTTTTTTCCAATTCCTTTACCTTTTGAAAAACGAGAGAAAACTCCTGCCTTGGAAGTGTCTTGATGACATCGGACGGTGTTATTTCCATCTAAAAGACTCCTTTTTGCTCCGTTTTGTTATCCTGTTCCAAAAACGATTTGTTGACGAGCTTCGTATGCAGAAACAATCCGCATACAATTACGACAATCAGCCCCATAATGACCGGAGCGCTTAGGACGTTAATGAACATTGAACCAACAGAAATGCATAACCCGATAGACGCTTCGGCCACTGAAAAAATGCGCCCTTGAATCTGGTTTGCCGCATTTTCCTGAACCTTCACTTTTGCAAGCACTTCCCCGTATTCCATCGCGATGAAAAAGAGGATCGCCGCGATGACAGAAACAGCGAAAATCGGCGTGAATAAAAACAGCGCCAGCGAGACAATGGACAAAACGGTAAAGTACGTCAGGCCTCTATTATTGTTAAAGCCCCATTTGCCGACAAGCGCCGCTCCGATAAAGCCGCCGAAGCCGATGCAGAACGTGAGAATAAAGTTGCCGATTTCCCCGTCACCCAGAAAGCGGCTGACAATCGGAAAATAGCTGTACACAACTCCCCACAGCAAAGCCATTGTAATCATCGTAAACATGGCGTTTAATACGAATGCATTGGTTTTGATTTCCTTGAGTCCTTCCTTAAAAGACTGAAAGGCCTCTTTTATGTTTTCAGATTGAATCGGCACAAATTGCAGCTTGATACGGCTGATAAAATATGCCGAAACCAGGTATGTCACACCGTTAAAGGCAACAGCCAGCTCTACAGATCCACCTAACAGAAAGAGCCCTCCGGCAGCCGCCCCGACGATAATGGAGATGGTTGTCGCTTTTGCAAATAACGTGTTGATGCTTTTAATATCTGATTCCAAGGACGACATGACAGCGAGACGGGCAGGATTAAAAAACACGCCGCTCCCATAAGAAATAAACAGCAGGGCCAAAAAAATCAGCGGATACTCGCCTTTGGGAAGAAATGTGAGCCCCAAAAAGATGATGCCTCTGATGATATCCGTCCACAGCATGATCTTAATTCTGTCTAACCGGTCGACCAGAACCCCCAAAAACGGCTGGAACACCATCGGAATGCTTCTGACCACGATGACCCCGGACGTCACCCAGTAATCGTGATAATATGTAGACAAAATGAGCAGGGCAGGGAGAACACAATAGTCTCCCATGAACGATAGCGCCTGCCCGTAAAGCAAGTATTTAGAGTTGGGTTTCAGCTGTTTCATACTGGCAGCACATACTTTGCCGTCAGCTTCGCATGCTGCTGAATTTGTCTGATTGATTCAGCCACATCTTGTGAATTACTGCCTTTCAGTTCAAATGCAGCAATGGAATTGAAAGCTTCAAACAATGCTAAATCAACTGAAGTGCCTGGTGCTGCGGCCGAAAAAGAAACGATTTCAGTATCCCCTTTTAAAAGTCCGTCCGGAATATCGATCGCTTCAATGACCAAATCCTCAGCAGTTTCAGGAATTTGGCCGTTTTGTTTGAAATGCTGCGGGTACAAATGGCAGTCGGCAACATAGTAAGGCTCTTGATCCAATAATCCGTCCGGCAGATCGGCGTCTTTTCCGAAACAGAGGACATCTAATAATAATTGCGCCATATCAAGGCCGAAAACCTTTTTAATGTTAGGGATCATATTCCAGCCGGCAAATCTGGCTGCTGATTCTATTAAACCCGGTTCTCTGTTTTTCATTAGCTTGATCTCTGTATGTGTTGCGCAATTTTGCAGTCCAAGCCCTTCATTTGCCTTTTTGGCAGCTTCGACAATTTTCTTTTTCGCCTCTTCATCCAGAATGGACGGCGTAATGTGGGATGTCTCTGTAAACCCGATTTGCGGCGTTTTATCATGAATGGCGATCGGGAAATACTCACCGTCAGCCATGATGCCTTCTATACTGATATAATCGGAGTACCCTTCTGTTTGATACCAGTCTCCGTACTCACCCTGTAAAAATTCTTCAGCGATAAACGGCGCTTCAAACGTGACCGCCTTTGGCACGTTAATTGATTTCAGATAGTCATTGACTCTGTTAAATTCATCTTCTGCCGTCTCAGTGTCCGTAATCAGCGTTACACCGATTGAACTCGCTAAGTATGTAGGCTTTAAGATAAGAGGTGTGCCGATCTCTTCCAGAGCAGCACGGAAATCTTCAAGAGTTGTGACTCGTTTGTTTTTGATCGATTTGACTCCGGCCTTATTAAAAGCGTCCCTCATTTTATTTTTATCTCTGGCATTTTCGGCTGCCTGCACGCCGGCACCTCTCAGGCCCAGACGTTCACAGGCTTTCGCCATCGGGGCAATGAATAATTCATTGTTTGTTGTGATGGCATCCGCCTCAAACATTTCGGCAACCTTGACGATTTGCTCGACAACCTCTTCCTCAGGCTTGTCATGATCCTCATGCGCCCAATAAATGGAGTCAGGATGCTCAAAATCAGCTAAACTCTTAAAATAGTCTTTATCTTTTATGACCGCGACCGAGTATTTTTCAATCAATGCTGCATGGGAGGCTGTAATTGCAAAAGGTCTTGGAATAAAGCTGACCAGGTTATATTTTTCAGCAGCGCTTTTATAAAACATGTGCGGCGGGCAGCCCCCAAGATCAGCGATGACCAATACTGTTTTTCTCTCCATATGTAAAACACTCCTTCTCTATTGTGCGGTGTATCCTCCGTCTGCGGTGATGGCGCTTCCGGTCATATAGCTTGATAAATCTGAGGCTAAAAACAGCATCACGTTTGCGATTTCTTCAGGTTTTCCAAGCCTCAGCAGCGGATTTACCTTCGCCTTTTCTTTTTTGATCTCTTCAAGTGTGCCTTCATTATTTTCAAGGAATGATTTTTCATTCAGCGGTGTGTCGATGATCCCTGGGCATACGCAGTTCACGCGAATTTGATGCTTCGCATAATCAACAGCCATTGATTTAGTCAGCTGCAAAACCCCGCCTTTGCTGGCGTTATAGGCAGGAATATCAGGCCATGCCACGAGTCCGCCGACAGAGCACGTATTAATGATGTTGCCCTTGCCGGCGGCCAGCATATGCTTGAGTGCATGTTTGCTCATTAAAAACGTGCCGGTCAAATTGACTTGCAGCACCTTGTTCCAATCTCTGAGCTCCATCTCGTGAATAGGCGCCACGATTTCGATGCCTGCATTATTAATCAAGACATCGAGCCCGCCAAATGTATGAACCGCCGATTCAACTGCGTGCTGGCAGGCAGCTTCGTCTGTGATGTCCGTTTGCACAAAGTGCAGCCTGTCATTATTTTCTTTTCGTACCATTGCTTCTCCCTGCGCTTCGTCAATATCCGCCACAACCACATTGGCCTGCTGGCCCAAAAAAGCCTGAACCGCAGCATAACCAATGCCTGATGCGCCTCCTGTTATGAGGACGGTTTTATCGGTGAGGTTCATGATCATTCATCCGCCTTCATTTTTTTTGCTTTTGCTCTGTTGTAGCGCGGCGGGAAGAAGATATTAATCGATTTTGATTCTTTTTCCGAACGGTTGATGGCACCGTGATCTTCACGAGGCTCACAGAAATAGGCTGTGCCGAATTTCATCTCGACTGTGCAGCCTTCGACCGTCATGTCATAGCCGCCGCCGATGCAGATGCCGATTTGTTCATTCCGATGTTTATGGAAAGGCATTTCTCCGCCATTTCCAGGGATTTTGGCAAGCATAATTTCTACCCAATCCTCAACAAAGAACGTGACTTCCATGCCCGGCAACAGGTCTCTTGTTTTGAAAATATCCAAAAAGTAGTCCTCAGGACTTGTATATGTTTCATCAGCTTTCAGCCGCTTGATATCAATAGCAATCACTTCTTGGTCTGTGTCGTTTCTTGCCCCGTGAGGCACATGCGGCGGCGCGATATAGGCAGATTCCAAGGCTGTCATTTTTCTTGTCACATCTCCGACAGTCATCATCAGCTCGCCAGAAACGACCATGCCGATTTGGACCTCCTTATGCTGATGGGGTTCAACATTGGTATGCGGCGGGACGTAAGACATTAAGACTTCAGTATCCCCTCGTACGGTTGAATACTGCCTCACTCCGTTTTCCCATTCAATTAATTTCGGTGTCGGGAAATAAAGCTCCTGCATATCCTCTTTAGTTTTCATCATCAACGTCTCCTTTTCCAAATAATGACCAGCTCATTGGAATGCTTTTGAATGTTTTTACAAAGGTTAACCCGTACTTTTGCCGTGCAAGCTCATTGGTTAAGGCAATGTCATACAAACCTTCTTTTACTTTTCTTGCGGCTTGACTGGTTGAATTGACTAGTTTGAAACGAACATCTTTGCGGGTAAAATATTTTATTAAATTAATAGGTGAAGGATGTGAAACAATAACAGATGTATCAAGCATATCGTCTCTGAATTCAAAATCAGGACGAACAGCCAGGCCGTACATCGGTGTATCGCACCTGAAGATCTGCAATAGCTGCAAATCCGGCCTCATGTAGAAATGCTTAATGCCATCGTAAGCATGTGGGACGATGGTATATTCCAGCGGGCTTTGGAGCGTCCTTTCGATGCATGATTCAAAAGTATCATGCAAGGACAATTTACTGTTCAGCCCTTGTAGAAGAGTAAAATTGGAAATGAAATGCTTTGCTGCGTACTCACTGCTTGTCCCCTCAGGGCCGAGCGTGTTGACTGTAATGAGTTTGGATAGTGAATCAGTTCTTTTTTTTGTCTGAATGCTATTATCCAATATAATCATGAGCACCAACCAATCTTTTAAAATTTTAAGTAAATTTTATCCAGCGGAAATTGAACTGTCAATGTTTTTTGAAAATATTGATAATTATTCCCATACAAACAAAAAAACCCTTTAAAAAGGGTTTTTAATTATAGGAATTTAGAAACTTTGTTTATTGAGATAAGGACTGATCGGCCTTCTGCTCAAGTTTGCCGTACTTTTTATATGCGAATACACTGAGCACAAATCCGAGGACTGTGATGGCTGCGCAAATCAATCCGACAGCTGCATAGCCGTATGCCACATAGACGGGTCCCATTAAAGCAGAACCTAATGTCACGGCCAGATTCGAGGCGAGGCTGTAAAACACCATGACTTTTCCGCGATGACGCTCTGAGCAGTCACTCAAAATGGTGCTGAGCAGCGTCACCGTCAAACTTTGCATTAATCCCCAAATAAATAGGCTGGCGATTAACAGAAACATAGACGCCGGCGCATATGGTAAACACGCCAGCAGAACGCTGATGACCCCCAGCGCAATCAAAAGGGAGCGCATTTTTCCGATGCGGTCGGCTATCTTTCCTGTAATCACACTCATGGAAAACCCGATTCCATAAATCATGATAAATAAGCCCGCAGCCGTGTTTCCTCCGGTAAAAACGTCCTGAAGATAGGTGCCTAAAAAGGAATACATACCGTAAAAACCAATCATATTACAAAAGGTTATCGTGATATAAACAGGTACACGAGGGACTTTCAGCGCATCCCGGAATGTTCCTGCCGGCTCTTCTATTTCTTCCTTGCCGCTGTTTTTATGTTGGGCATGGCGGCGCATTTCAAGGAGAATCAGCAGGACAACTAAAACGCCCATCAAGGCGAAAATCCAAAACGTCCATCTCCAATGCAGGACGCCGCCGATAAATGATCCGAGCGGCACTCCGAAAATCAGCGCCAGCGACCAGCTTGAAACGATCAGTCCCATCACCTTGCCCCGGTATGTATAAGGGACACGATCACCGACAACTGCGTAAGCGGTCGGAACAAACGCTCCCGCAGCCAATCCCGAAAGCGCCCGGCCTAAAAAGAAGAAAAAAATATTTTGAGCTAAAGCGCATATCACCGTTCCTATGATAAAAATCATAAGCCCGGCCAATAAGCTCAGTTCTCTGGAGTATTTATCGCCTAATGGAACCAAAAGCGGCGCACCGATAAAAATCATAACGCCGTAAATACTAATAGATAACGCAAGGACGCTGACATCTGAGTTGAAGGCTTTTGCTAAATCCGGCAGCAGCGGTGAGATCACAAGCTCTTCAGATCCGGCTGCAAATACCCCCATCGTTAAAGCCAGTGCCAACAATAACGGAAAATGATGTTTTGTTTTGATGTCATTGTTTTGATTGCTGTTCATTCTTTCTCAAACACCTCTTCCATAATCTTCTTATCATAAAGTTGTATTATAGTTTAGCATTGTTTTTTCACTATTTACAATTCGAACGAAATATTTATAAGTTTTATTATTTTCATTTAAATCCCATTATATATTTCTATATTTCATTCTAAAAATACATGAGGATGTAATGCGTAAAAAAAGCTCTCCGGCCTCCCGGAGAGCTTTTTCTATTGCGCCTCTGTCTGCTTTTTTTCAATCGGTTCATGATTTATACGCTTTTTGATGCTTAGATGATAGTATGCATAACAGAAAATAATGATCGGCACACCGCAGTATAAGCCAATTCTTTGATCCGGAATGAAAATAAGGCTGATCAACACGCAGCCATATAAACAAAATCCGAGAATCGGGACTAGCGGATAAAGCGGCGTTCTGAACTCCAGATCATTCACATTTCCGCCTTCTGCCAGGAAACGTCTGCGAAAGAAAAATTGCGACGCACAAATGGACATCCATGCGACAACTGTGACCATGCCCGAGATTGAGATACACCATAAATACACTGTTTCTGCGGCCATGACACTTGTCAGCAGCGAACAGCCTGAAATGCCTAGCGTAATCAGCAGAGCATTCATCGGCACGCCTTGTTTTGTCAGTCTGGTGAGAAAGGATGGACCCATTTGATTTGATGAAAGTGACCACATCATACGCGACGCCGCATACAACCCCGAATTAGCAACAGATAAAATGGCCGTTAAGATGACAAAGTTCATGATATCTGCCGAAAATGGGATGCCGATTTGATCGAGTACCGCTACAAACGGGCTTTCAATCACCCCCGCCGTTTTGTACGGAAGGATGGCAACCAAGACGAACATAGCGAGCACAAAGAAAAACAGCGTGCGCCAAATGACATTTCGAATGGACTTTGGCAGTGTTTTTTCCGGGCTTTCACTTTCCCCTGCCGCAATGCCGACAAGCTCCGTACCCTGGAACGAGAAGTTCACCATGACCAGCGTAAACATAACGGCCAGCACCCCATTAGGGAAAAGCCCTCTATCAGTCATAAAGTTAGACAAAAAGGGTGTTTCCTGTCCGCCTTTAAAGTCAATCAAGCCAAACACAGCGGCTCCGCCAATCACAATAAATAATATGATCGCCGCCACTTTGATGCTTGAAAACCAAAATTCCATTTCCGCAAAGCTTCTGACAGAGAGCGCATTAATCAAAAAGATGACGATGCCGAACACGAGGCACCATATCCAGATCGGAACGGAGGGCAGCCACCTTTGCATCAAAATGCCTGCTGACGTCAGCTCTAACCCCACTGTATTCGCCCAGCTGAACCAATACAGCCAGCCAATCATAAAGCCTGTCGACGGTCCCAGAAATTTAGTGGCGTAGGCCTGAAACGATCCGGCCACCGGCATGGCAACAGCCAATTCTCCTAAACAAAGCATGACGAGATACATTAAAAATCCGCCGATGATATACGCGGCAATGGCGCCGAGCGGTCCCGCCTGGCTAATGGTAAAGCCAGAGCCTAGAAACAGCCCAGTGCCAATCACCCCTCCCAAAGCAATCATAAACAAATGCCTGCTTTTCATGCTGCGCTGCAATTCATTTTTATGATTCTGCATCATCCTTCCCCCTTTGGTTCTTTTGCCGTGATGGTCATCCGGTAGCTCTGCAAAAGGTGAACGGTGGTTTGCTGTATGAGGAGAGGCAATACATGAAATGTGTACGGTTTATAGACTCGTTCTGTCCATTTATGGCCGTCTTTTCCGTACACACCCATATTAATGGATGGAATATTCAGCTTGCGTATATCTTTGAACGGAATGGTCCCAATCATATTCCACCCAGGGAAGTTCCTGATAAAAGAATCAATTTCGCCATCGGTTTCGTGCAGTGATAAAAAACTGCCGTCTGCCAAGTAGGGGAAAAACTTTTTGAAGACAAATGTTTCGCCTGTCGATTCAGCGGTTTTGTCAGCCGCTTCTTTAATCACATGCTGCAAAAGCTGATCTCTTGCGCTATCTTCTTTCAAATAGTTATGCGGCAGGTAAGGAGGTGCGTAAAATAGAATGACTTTTGCGCCTTGATCGGGGTCAAGCTTTTGAAGCTCTTCGATTGCCTGAAAGCATCTCATGCGAAGTTCAAGGTGCTCGTTGGCTTTGAATGTCTGCTCGATACACTGCTCGGGATCTATCCCCCGGTTTCTCAGCTTTTCTAAGTATTGCTCCAGGCTATACACTTGGATGCCCCATGATAAATGTTTCTTTGGCAGGTTGGCTCTTTTTGCATATTCTTCATAATAATCTGATAATTTTCGTTCTGTCTCTCGGCATACTTCCTCAGTGACTTCAATAAGCAAATCCATCATTTCTTTTGCTGTTCTTTCATAAATAAAACAATTGAAGTACAAGCTGGTGCTGACAGCCGTTTGCACATTATAGGATTCCTTGTTATCACGCTGATACAAACAGGATGGGGGCAGAACCAACTCCCCTTCAACCTTTTCTGCCAGATGGATGTTATTGTGGAGACGGCTTGTGATTTCAGATGAAATTAAATTTGGGTCAATTCCTGCCAGTGTATCGCCAACATGGACTTCACGCCCGTAAATGTAAAAGCAAGGCAGCAGTTTTCCCGCGGCTCCGGTATAGATATATCTTGTCTGATCACCATCGTAAAGCGGGGTAATAAAATCCGTATTAATAGCAGCCAAATAGTGAAGCTGTTTTTCTTTTTTTAGCCGGTTCAGCTCTGAAATGCTGGCGAGAATGCCCGAATGCTGGCTCTCCTCATCGGGATTGGCCATAAACAATACATTTCCCGGCAACGTCTCAAGGTTCTCCGAAAAATGCAGGAGATTGGCTAAATGCACGGCGATGCCGCTTTGCATATCGACAGATCCTCTTCCGAACATCCACTCGCCTGATTTGGCATCCCGCTGAACATCCTGATCGAACTCATAGCGGCTGAAATACTCGGCCAATTTCTCACAATCAAAAGCGATATCCTTTAAAGGGCCGAAATCTTCAATTCCAACTGTATCCAGATGGGCATGGTAAATGACTGTATTTCGGCTTTCTCCATGTCCTTTAATAAACGCAAAAATATTTTTGCGATTGTATGGGTCATTGGGAATGGCCTGTTCCCACACATGACTGGGGTTTTCCTGAAAATAAGGATAGCTCGTGATCACTTCTTTGATGAAATCTGCTTTTGTCCCTTCTCCAACGGTGCCGTTCACGCTGCTGAGGCTGACCAGAGATGCTGTCAGCGCCTCCACTCTTTCAGCCGGATTCATGTGACTGATTTTTGTATACTGCATAAATTGTCCTCCTGATCAAAAAGTTGAAATCGTGCGATCCGCTAAAGAATCGCACGATTTTATTTCTCTCAAATCAAAAAGCTTCGGACGTTGTTTTGGCTTGCATATGAAGAATTAAGTAATCGGGACCGCCTGCTTTTGAGTCTGTTCCTGACATATTAAAACCGCCGAACGGCTGATAGCCGACAATTGCTCCGGTACATCCTCTGTTAAAATATAGGTTTCCGACATGGAAATCCTCGCGTGCCCGTTCAATGTGCGCACGGTTTTTCGTCAGAAGCGCACCTGTTAATCCGTATTCCGTGTTATTGGCAATCTCCAGCATATGATCGAAATCACGCGCTTTGCAAATCGCAACAACCGGGCCGAAAATTTCTTCCTGCATCAAGCGGGCGTTTTCATCAACATCTGCAAAGATCGTCGGCTGAATAAAGTAGCCTTTTGAATCATCGCCTTCTCCGCCGGCCAATACCTTGCCTTCAGATTTGCCGATTTCAATGTATTTCATCACTTTGTTGTAGGATGCTTCATGAATCACGGGACCCATATACGTATCAGGATCTTCTGGATTGCCGACAGTCAGCGTTTTGGTCAGCGCCACAGCTTTTTCCACCACTTCATCATAAACATCCTGATGAATGACCGCGCGGGAGCCCGCAGAACACTTCTGTCCTGAATATCCAAATGCTGAGTACACGATAGAGGATGCAGCAAGGTCAAGATCAGCGTCCTTGTCGACAAGCACTGTGTCTTTTCCGCCCATTTCTGCAATTACCCGTTTGAGCCATTTTTGGCCCGGCTGCACTTTGGCGGCTCGCTCATAAATCCGGCAGCCGACTGCACGGGAACCTGTAAATGAGACAAACCGTGTTTTCGGATGCTCAACTAAGAAATCACCGATCTCCGCTCCATCTCCCGGAATGTAATTCAGAACGCCGTTTGGCAGACCCGCTTCCTCCATGACCTCGACAAATTTTGCTGCCACTACCGGGGCTGCGTCAGCCGGTTTTAAGAGAATCGTATTTCCTGTCACAATCGCTGCCGCCGCTGTTCCCGCCATAATCGCGAGCGGGAAGTTAAATGGAGAAATGACGATGCCGACGCCAAGCGCTTCGTAATGATATTGATTGACCTCGCCAGCACGGCTCTTCACCGGAGCCCCTTCCTTGAGCTTTAACATTTGGCGCGCGTAGAACTCTAAAAAGTCTATCGCTTCAGCCGTGTCCGCATCTGCTTCCTTCCACGGTTTTCCCGCTTCCTTCACAAGATAGCTTGAAAATTCATGCTTTCTTCTGCGCAAAATAGCCGCTGCCTTAAAGAGAATATTCGCGCGGTGCTCCGGTCTTTGTTTTTTCCAGGAATCAAATGCCTGCAATGCGGCTTGCATCGCTTTTTCAGCAAGCTCTTGATCCGCTGTAGACGCGTACCCTATGATCTCTTCTTTATTTGCCGGGTTAATAGAAATGATTTTGCGGTCCGTTTCAATTTTTTCTCCATTTATGACAAGCGGATAATGTTTGCCGAGCTGAGTGTTTACAAAGGCCAATGACTCCCCAAATGCAGTTTTATTCTTTGCTTCCGTAAAATCGGTAAATGGTTCGTGCGCGTATGTGACTGTCATATGTAGTCCCCCTCGTGTTATGAAATATATCTTCGCATATGAATAAAAAAGCAAGAATCATGCCATTTTCTTGTCTTTTGTTGAAAAAACTTGTTGAATCGAACAGAAATTTGTCTAACAGGTGATCACCTTTCTCTTTTTCCGATCTTGAACGCAAATTTATTTTGCGATTTTTGCTCTTTACGCAAAAAACAAATGCAAAATTATTTTGCGGAGGCTTCTCAAATTATACCCATCCGCGGAATCGCGATGCTTCTGCCGATTTTCTGATGCCCGTCATGTAAGCCGCCAAACGCATATCCACTTTATGTGTTGCCGCTGTCTGATAAATTGTTTCGAACGAGCTGACCATGACGTTTCTCAGTTTTTCTGCAACCTCTTCTTCTGACCAATAATATCCTTGGTTGTTTTGCACCCATTCAAAATAAGAAACCGTGACGCCGCCGGCACTCGCCAGGATATCCGGCACAAGCAGCACGCCTCTTTCATTCAGGATCTTAGTGGCATCAATGGTTGTCGGTCCGTTCGCCGCTTCAACGACGATTGACGCCTGAATGTTATGTGCGTTTTTGGCTGTGATTTGATTGGAGATCGCGGCAGGCACTAAAATATCGCAATCCTTTTCAAGCAGCTCCTCATTTGTGATGACGTCAGTAAATAAATTGGTGACCATACCGAAGCTGTCCCGTTTATCGAGCAAATAAGGGATATCAAGGCCGTCTGGGTTGTAGAGCCCGCCATTGGCATCAGAAATCCCGATCACCTTCGCGCCCGCATCGTGCATGAATTTGGCCAGGAAGCTACCCGCGTTTCCAAAGCCCTGTATGATGATGCGCGCGTTTTGCAGCTTGATCCCTTTTTTCTTCACCGCCTCTTCAATACAAATCGTGACGCCCTGTGCCGTCGCTGTTTCCCGTCCTTGCGATCCTCCCAAAACAAGCGGTTTACCTGTAATAAAGCCCGGAGAATCGAATTCCCGCAGCCGGCTGTACTCATCCATCATCCACGCCATAATCTGCGAATTTGTGTATACATCTGGAGCTGGAATATCCTTTGTCGGACCGACGATCTGGCTGATGGCACGGACATACCCCCTGCTCAGCTTTTCCAGTTCTCCAAATGACATTGTCCGCGGATCACAAATAATACCGCCCTTCCCGCCGCCGTAAGGAAGATTGGCAATCCCGCATTTGAGCGTCATCCAAATGGATAATGCCTTTACTTCCTCTTCATTAACTTCTGGATGGAAGCGAACGCCCCCCTTTGTCGGACCGACAGCATCATTGTGCTGTGACCGGTAGCCTGTGAACACTTTGACGCTCCCATTGTCCATTTTGACCGGAATGCGGACAGTGAGCATTCTCTGCGGCTCTTTCATGAGTTCATACATATCTCCCGGATAACCCAGCTTCCGAAGGGCTTCCTTAATGATTGTTTGGGTAGACAGAAATAAGTTAAGAGCTTCTTTTTCTTCATCTTTCGAGACTTGCTTTGCTGACATCTTTTTCACCTCATTGTTTTTTTGGCCGGCTGTAATGTAAGCGCTTTAAAAAATCAGCCCGCCAATTCCTTTCTGCATCGGATTCACCCTTATCATCATGCAAGATCCGTACCAGCTTTTGAATCCACAAAAAAAAGAGACTGAAAACATCTCAGTCTCTGACTACAAATCTATCGATTAACGGGGATCAATCACCAGCTGCGTTTCAGCATAAAAACTGCCGATTCCCAAACCGTTTACTACATCGCCTTTAATCGTGTAAGTGCCTGCGCGAGGAAGAGTTTTACGCACCATGACAAGGTCAAATTCGGATGCGCCTAACAAATCAAGCGTAAGCGAGAGTCTGACTGTTTTTCCATCGTTTAAAATCTGTGTTTCTTTCAGTGTTCTTCCATTCACTGAATCTCTTGTCGTAGCATGAAACCCGTCAGGAAATTGAAATTCTACCGCTCCGAGAGAAAGCACCGCATTTGGTTTATATGTCACTTCAATATCAGAAGTGGTCCACTCTTTCGTGCTGTTAATTGTTTTTGCCTCGATTGATGCAGACTGTGCATGAGCTTGGCCCGAAGGAAGTAAGATTGATAGTAAAACAGCTGAACTGATGAATAATGAAGATACGAATGAAGTTCTTTTTAGCATGACATTTCCCCCTAATTGATTGTTGAAATTTGGCCAGAGCGTCCTCTGCAGAAAAAGCGCTTTTTCATAATTCGCGAATTACCAGTTCTTTTTCTTAAAAATTAATCTATCATCATTTTCCATGGAAGTAAATGTTTTTTAAGGAACATTAACACTTGGAATTCAATGAGAATTCCTTCCTGTTTATACAAGGTTCAAATGGACGATTTCTCTCTCTTTTTCTAGTAACATCTGCCCGACATTTTCTATCTTTTATCCTATTTTAAAAAAGGGCAAAAAAAGTCGAAGATGCCTCTGCTCTTCGATTGATCACGTTCCTATTTTTATCTGAATTCAGTGTTCCAGTTAAAACCGATCGTCTCATCATTCCACGGAATTCTTTTTTCATCAGGCTGATCCGGGTTATACGACATGGTGGTAAAATAGATAATTGTCAGCGGCGTCTCTCCCAGCACTCTATATCCGTGAGCCACCCCTTTTGGGATTAATAACAGCATCGGGTTGTCTTCGCCCATATAATAGACGTCCGTTTCTCCTTTTGTCTTTGAATCCTCTCGAAGATCGTATAGGACAACCTGAGCGTGGCCGGTTGGGAAGAACCAGAGATCATCCTGCTTCTCATGATAATGAAATGCCTTAATCACACCCGGATAGCTTTTCGACCAAGAGGCCTGCCCAAAATGCTCAAGGAGATTCTCATCGTCCCGGACCAGCTCAGCAAAAAAGCCTCTGTCATCGCTATGCTTCATCAATTTTTTCACCTTGACTCCATCAATCACACGCACTGCTCCTTTCCTGCAAATACTCTCGTAACGCTTCCCGCCAGTGGCGGGGGCGGATGCCGGCTTCTTCAATAGCCCGATGGCTCAGCACAGAGTATGCCGGGCGGGGCGTTTTGTTCCCGTATTCCTCTGTCGTTACAGGCAAAATGGCTGTTTCCAGCCCGCTTTCTTCCATAATTGCCGTCGCAAACTCATACCAGCTGCATATGCCTGAATTGCTGACATGATAGATGCCCGGCGGATGGCTGAACAGCTTGATGACCGCTTCTGCTAAATCCTTCGTATAAGTCGGCGAACCAATTTGATCGCTGACAACCCGAAGCTCTTGTTTCGTTTCAGCAAGCTTCAGCATGGTTTCAACGAAATTATTGCCGCCATGTCCGTACACCCACGATGTTCTGATGATCGTGCTGTCTTTTGTCGTTAATCGTATCAGTTCTTCTCCAAGCCTTTTGCTTTTGCCATAAATGGTTTTCGGATCGAGGGGATCGTCTTCCCTATATGGCTGGGTTCCTTTCCCATTGAATACATAGTCCGTGCTGATATGAACATATTGAGCACCGATGCGGGTTGACTCAAGCGCTGTATAATAAGCACCGATTCCGTTAACCAAGTACGCTTTATCAAGCTCTTTCTCGCATTGATCAACCGACGTAAACGCGGCGCTATTGACCACGATATCCGGCTGATAATGGCCAAACGAATGCCGTACTGAGCGCTGGTCAGCAATGTTCATCATCTTCTTTGTTAACGCAATGACCTCATATCCGGCTTGCTTCAGCTGGCGGCATAGTTCCAAGCCAAGCTGTCCTCCCGCCCCAGTTACCAATACCTTTGTCAATCAGATCACCTTCTCATCGGTCATTGTCTGTATACCACTGAATCGTAAGCGCAATACCTTCTTCAAACGTCACTTCCTGCCGCCAGCCCAGTTCATTTTTCAGCTTAGATGCATTGATCGCATAGCGCCGGTCATGCCCTTTTCGGTCTTCCACGTGGGCGAACAATTCCTCACAGCCCAGATGCTTCAAAATGGCACTCGCCAGCTCTTTATTCGTGCGTTCATTTCCGCCGCCGATGTTATACACCTCGCCGTCGGTTCCTTTTTCTAAAATCAGTTTGATTGCGCGGCAATGATCCTCCGCAAACAGCCAGTCTCGGATCTGGAGTCCATCGCCATACAGCGGAACAGGCAGGCCCTGCTTCGCATGACGGATAATCGTCGGAATCATTTTTTCGCTGTGCTGATAAGGTCCGTAATTGTTGCTGCATCGTGTAATGATGGCCGGAAGCTTGTGGGTTTTCACATAAGACAACACGAGCAAATCTGAGCTTGCTTTGCTGGCTGAGTATGGGTTATTAGGAGAAAGCGGCGTCGTTTCTGTAAACGCGGGATCATCCGCTTTTAAATCCCCGTACACCTCATCTGTTGAAATATGAATCAGCTTCTTGGCTTTTCCTTTCAAGACCGCTTCCGCCAATCGGTAAGTCCCCATGACATTTGTGGTGATAAACGGCTCCGCTTGGGAAATGCTTCTGTCCACATGCGATTCTGCTGCGAAGTGAATGACGCCGTCGTAGGTCTCGTCAAACGCCCGGTCGATATCCTCCTGAACGCTGATGTCCCCTTTTACAAAGCGAAAACGGCTGTTTTGCTGTAATTTTTCCATTTCCTCCGGGTGGCTGGCGTACGTCAGTTTATCTAAAACGGTAATGCGCGCATCCGTTTCCCTCAGCATGAGCTTTGTAAACGTGAGCCCGATGAAGCCGGCCCCGCCTGTAATTAAATATGATTTTGCCATCACTTTTCGTCCTGTCCTTTCCGTAGAGCCTGGTGTACAAGCTGTGAAGCGAGATAAAGCGATTCGTGAGTTCCGGCATCTACCCACCAGCCTGATAACACATCATACGTAAGCTGGCTGTTTTCGATGTATAGATTATTCACATCGGTGATTTCCAGCTCGCCGCGCTTTGATGGTGATATTTGTTCAATATACGAAAACACCTCTGCATCATACATATAAATGCCGGTAACACAAAGGTTGGTCGGTGGCTGTTCGGGCTTTTCGATGATGGAACGAATCCGCTTGTTTTTCTCATCAATCTCAGCAATCCCGAAACGTTCCGGGTCATCAACTTCTTTCAGAAGCACTTTTGCTCCTTTCCCCTGCTGTTCAAAGCGTTCTGTATAAGGCTTTAATGAATCTTCAAATATATTATCACCTAATAATAAAATGAAAGACTCTTTTTTCGTAAAGCGCTTTGCATAAGACAGCCCATCCGAAATGCCCGATGCTGCCGGCTGTACTTGATAAGTGATAGTAACGCCAAGCTCTTCCCCGTTCCCAAGCAGTTTGTAAAATTGCGGCATATGCTCCTTTTGGCTGATGAGTAAAATGTCTTTTATTCCGGCTTCCTCCAGCTTCATAATCGACCAGTATATCATCGGATACGGGCCTACAGGAAGCAAATGCTTGTTGACGGCTTTCGTTAAGGGCATAAGGCGTGAGCCGTTTCCTCCGGCTAAAATAACACCTTTCACATTAACACTTCCTTACATGCATTTTTATATCTCTTGTTCATATAAATCTTGAAGAATAGCTGTTACCCGTATAATGCCTTTGCCATCCACGAGCGGCCTTCCTCCCTTGTGCAAAGAAAGGCGAAGAGGATAGCTGCTCATAATGCGTGACATCTGATAGATGAGTGTTTCATCCGGTACAAGCTCACCCAATCCAAGATCAAGAGCGGCGCCTTGGCCAGCAAATGTTTTTGCTGTTGCCGTTTGATGCTCAACCTGAGAAAGAACAAGGCACGGCACGCCGATGCAAATGGCTTCATATAGAGAAATGCCGCCGGCGACAATGGCTGCGTCCGCTTGTTTCATCAAACCTGCCATATCATTTGTCTGTTCGATCATCTTGTACTGCGGCTTCTTTTCGATCCGCCTTCGGACTGCCTCTTGATGCGGTGAAGCGCTCCCCATTACAAACATCATGTTTTTGTCTTTTATGTCGGGGACTTGATCAGCGGCAGCCAGCACTTTAAAAATAAGCTGCTTCGGATCACTTCCTCCTAATGCAACAAGGATATTGCGGCAGTCTTTCTTAAGTGTGTAATCCTCTCTAGCGGCCTGAAAGGCGGGGTGAAGAATAAGATAGTCCGGACCTTCATAGATGCGTGTGTTTCCCTGAACGTACACCCTGCTTCTGATGTGACCGTAAATTCCGTTAATGACTGCGTCACTATATTGAATCGATTTACCGTTTTTCTCTTCAAAAAGAACAATTTTCGCATCTGTCTCCGTCTTTATTTTCTTTAACAGCTCTGCAGGCGCGCCTAGAATATCAAACAAAAGCAAATCAAGCTTCTTGCTTTTTATTTCCCGGAGAATAAATTCGTGCTGCTGCAGCTCCGGCTTTACGATGACACGCCAATGCTCTTCATGAAGAAACGCTTCAGACTCCTGATTCGTATAAAACGTAATCAAGCATCGCTGTTTGAGCCCCACCGCAAGCCTCTTCATCCGGACAACATGGCCCATTCCCTTTTCATAGCCGCCGTCTGCGAAGATCCCAACATGCATGGCTAGTCAGCCTCTCGTTCGGTTGCCGCATCGGGGTTCCGGTTCAGAAGGGTGATAAGCTCTGAGGCGGATACATCGGGGCGCTCGCCTGCTTTTTGATAGAGGGCCTTTATCGATTCATAGTCTTCCTTTGTATCAATGGTCAGCCGATATTGAGGGGCGCGAAATCGTTCCGGCGCCTCTAAAAACTGAACACGATAAAGAGCTGGATGATTCCTTATATATAACGTGACATGCTCCTGATATTGATCCTCCAAAGCCTGAATACGGCTGATGTCAATTAACAGGTTGGCGTTGACCACTTCGCCGCAAATCCCTAATGGGGCATTCAGGATATACGTATAATCCGAGCCTTGATCAAAATGCGCCTGAATCATTACATCGAGCAGCTCAGGATCGACAAACGGATTATCACCTGTTAACCGGATGATGACTGACGGTTTAACAGCTTCTATGACCTTCACAAACCTATCGAGGACACGTTCTTCGCTCCCGCGGAAAACACGAAAGCCTTGTTTGATACAGTGCGCCTCTAATATGTCGTCAGTTTCTTTGTCAGACGTGGCGATGACAAGATTATCCCGATCCTTTTGGTAAAACGCGCTTTGCCGGACACGGTGAACGAGAATATCAAGTAAACGATTCGATCCGAGCGGCCGAAGCACTTTTCCCGGAAGCCTTGTTGAACCCATTCTTGCTTGAATGATAAAGAGAATATCATTCATGAAACGGGCTGTCCTTCAGTAAAATGTCATCCCAGACAATGCCTGTGTCGGCTGGAATGTCTCTTACAGCCCGAACACCGCTGGTCAGCAGTTCAAAAAATCTCGGGTGCAGCCCCTGCGGCTTTTGTCCGGGCCGAAGCACAGCGATATTGTCTTCACTAAAGGCTTCACCTTTTTGAATCGGAGCTGTTGTAAAAATGCCTCTGTATGCAAAATTTCTGATTTCTCCTTCGATGGAGGTTGTTGTTTTGTATGAACTGCCAAGCAGTTTTTCAGAGACCGGCTTTGTGATCCCCTGTTTCAGCTCAGCTTCCGTTTTCCTGATGCCATCGACCATTTCTTTCAATTCATCCGGATTTAATGCAAACGAGTGGTCGGCACCCGGCAGATTTTTATCGATCGTAAAATGCTTTTCTATCAGTTTTGCTCCGAGCCGAACCGCGGCACACGGCGCTTCTGTCGGATGCTCGCTATGATCGGAGAAGCCGATTACAGCCTCAGGAAAAGCGGCGGCAAGCATCGGAATGACGCTGAGGTTGCTGTACTCCGGCGGTGCTGGGTATTTCGCCACACAATGCATTATGGCAATTTGATTGTTTCCCTCTGCCCTGATGGTGCGCCAAGCTTCGTGGACATCAGAGATTTCAGCTCCGGCTGTCGAGAAAATCATCGGCCTGTTTAGTCGGGCGACATATTTGAGCAGTGGAAGATGGTTAATTTCATAGGATGCGATTTTAAAAGCGCTCGGCGAGGTAGACTGAAGCAGATCAGCTGACCCCTCGTCACATACCGTACTTAAAAAAATCACCTGCTTTTCGCGGCAGTAATCCAATAGCGGTGAAATCCACTCAGCGGGCATTTCCATAGATTGAACCAAAGAAAAAATAGAGACGTCCTTGCCCGCTGCCGTCTTGTACAAACCAGGATCTTTCTGGTACATCCTATCAGCTTGGAACATTTGAAATTTCACGGCATCCGCTCCCGCTTCCGCCGCGGCGTCTATCAGCGCAAAAGCCTGATCAAGCTTCCCGTCATGATTAATCCCCGCCTCAGCAATAATAAAAACAGGAGCGTCTTTGCCTACAGTTTTATTCGCGATCTGAAACGCTGCCATTATTTCGCCTCCTTGCCCGGCCAAATATGATAATAGTAATACGATTGTTCAGCGGTGAAGCCCATTCGTTCATAAAGGCGGATCGCCCTTACATTGTGAAGCTGCGTCCCCGCTGTTACCGTTCTATGCTTCTGGGTCTCCGGTTGTTCTATGAGATTCGCCAATAAATGAAATGCAATACGTTTCCCTTCAAATCCCGGCTTTACAGCCATCAAATCGAGAATGCACTCATCATCTCTTGATAAGCCCTGAAGATAGCCGATGACCTCGCCATTGTGTTTAGCGACAATATTGACCGCCGCCCTTCCATTCAGATTGTTTCGTGTCCACTCCTGAAATATTTTGTTTGCTGCATCGCGGCTGAGATGAGGATCCTGAAAATATCTGCTTTTTGTAAACGAGTCTCGGGCCAGCTCACATATCGCTTCTGTGTCCCCGGGCTCAGGCGGGCCCAGTTCAAAAAATGGCGGTGTTTTGTCATAAAAAGACGGAGGCATCGCCAGCTTCAGCAAACTCCCGACAAAGTAAGAGGATGGCTGCTGCTGTATCACATGCGCGGCTCCGATATCTTCAGCCGGAACGCGGACAAAGATAAAATCCGTTTCATCCATTTGGCGTACAGTATAAAAAGCTTCAAACAGCCTCTTTAGCTGCCCGGTACTATTTGCCGCAAGAAGTTTGACGTTCATGACTTTCTTCTGAAGCACCTTGCTTTCCCACAAAGAATCTTCGTAAAGCAATACGCCTTGGAGCCTGCTGTTTTCAAAAAGGCCGAGGGAAAATTGATACGGAACATCCAGTGTAAGCTGTCGGCTTTGGAGAAATTCCTCAATCAACTCTTTGGAGACATTTTCTTTTACCGTATACACTTAATCAGCCCCTTTTACGATATCCCGCACAGCTTCAATGACATCATCTACATCGTCGTCAGACATTGACGGATAGAGCGGGAGAGAAAGGGTTCGTTTATAGTAATTCATGGCATTCGGAAAGTCCGCTTCCTTATATCCAAATTGCTTTTGATAATATGGATGAATGTGTACTGGAATAAAATGAACGCTAGTGCCGATATTGTATTCATCCTTTAAAGCCGTAATCATTTCGCTGCGCGTAACCCCGGCCTTTTTGTCATCAACTTGCAGAACATATAGATGCCAGGCGTGCCTGCCGTCATCATGGACAAACGGCGTGATCAGCCCAGGAATCTGCTGAAAAGCGGTTTGATAGCGGCCGGCAATCTCTTCTCTCCGTTTCTGCATATCATCCAGCCGTTTCAGCTGATGAAGTCCGAGGGCCGCCTGCAAATCAAACATATTCATCTTATAGCCGGGCGATTCGACTTCATAGTACCAGCTGCCATTTGAAGAATAACGGTTCCATGCGGCTTTACTCATGCCGTGAAGGCTTAGCACCCGGATCTTATCGGCAAGCTCCTCATCATCAGTCGTCAGCATGCCGCCTTCCCCTGTCGCGAGGTTTTTGGTGGCGTAAAAGCTGAATGCCGTTGCATCCCCGATAGAACCGATCATTCTTTGCTTATAAGTCGTATATACCGCATGTGCCGCATCCTCCAGCACGAATAAACCATGATTTTGGGCAATAGCCAATATTGCATCCATATCGCAGGACTGCCCGCCAAAGTGGACGGGCACAACTGCTTTCGTTTGCGGTGTGACGGCCGCCTCAAGCTTTACCGGGTCAATATTGAGCGTGTTTTCGTCAATATCCGCAAACACAGGCGTCGCTCCTGTATGAATAATCGTATTGGCGGTCGAGCTGAACGTAAGCGGAGAGGTAATGACCTCGTCCCCGGGCCCGATCCCTTTTGCTTTCAAAGCCAAAAATAAAGCTGCGGTACATGAATTCACCGCCACGGCGTGCTTCGCCCCGACAAACGCGGCAAACTCTTTTTCAAACTGCTGAACCTTCGGGCCTTTAGAGAGCCATCCCGATTCAAGCGTTTCTGTAACCTCCTGAATTTCTTCCTTACCGATTAACGGCAATGAGTAAGGGAGAAAATGATTTCTCTTTTGCACCATTTCTTTGCGCTCCTATCATTTTATTCAGTATCTTCCCGCCTGTAATCAACCCCTGTTTTGGCTTTCAGTTCCGCAAATAAAGCATTTGTTGATTCTGCCACCGGATAATTAGCCGCTATGAATGCCAGGCGCGCCTCTTCTGCTTTTTGATGCACGTCGGGACTTCGAAGAACCTCAACCAAGGTGTGCGCCAGTCCATCCGGCTGGTCAAACATAAAATCGCCAAGAGACTCATAATACGGATACGAGCGATTTCCGGACGATTTTCCGATCAGCACAGGCTTTTGAAACAGCATGGCTTCAAGACCGACTGTCGAGGTTTGCGTCACTGCGGCATCAACATACGGCAGCAAATCATAAAGCTCCAGCTCCTTTTTGATGACTCTGCATGCTTGATGTTTTTTCGCCGCCTCGTGATACAGATCAAGCTTGTTTTTTCCGATTTCCCACGGGTGGGGTTTGATAATGATTTGCAGCTGCTTCTGATCAGAAAGCCCCTGCAGCACACCGGAATAAAAGTCTTCTGAAAAGGGCTGAGTGGCAATGAGCACAATTTTTTTAGTCGGCTGAAAAGCAAGTTTTCGATAGAATATGGACATATCCATAGGCGTTCTGTTAAAAATCTGATCGAAGCGGGGATGTCCCGTTACGAGAATCTGCTCGGGTTTACAGCCTTTTCGTATGAACCACTCTGCTTCATACGCACCAAAAACAGCTTGATAGCTTGTAAAAACAGGAATGAAGGCTTCATCTCCCATCAATGCGCCATGCTGAAGACAAATGCTGACGGCCCCTTTTCTTTGACACATGAGAGCGAGCACCCTGCTGTAAATGTCTTCTGCCGTTCCGACAATAACAGCTGAAATCTTTTCCTGCTCAAACAGCGCATCAACTGTATCAATGGCCTCTATAAATAAAGGAATATCTTTGAAAAGCCGGTCGCGAAACGCTTGATCACCAAATGCCGGGTGATCATCATAAGGGGCGAGAAGCGAACAGGCTGTTTCGAGATACTGCTTCGAATCGCCTTTTTGGCATGAATCCGCAATCTCCCGCTTGCTAATTACAGGCAGATCACAATAATGCGGCAAACTCCATCTGGCCAAAACAGCCGTTTTTTCAGGATCAAATTGATAGTAATTTTCGTTTGAAAAACGCAGGTAATCAAAGTGCAAAATGACTTTCCCTTTAACAGGTTCGTCATTTGTTTTAACGATGTTTTGGATTCTTTCTTCAAAAAACGGCTGAATCTGTCCCTCATCGATATGCTGATCCACCGATCCGAATAATTCCGGTTCTTCTTCCATCATCACCCTCAGTTCAGGGCTGATGTATTGATAAAAATTACTGATAAGCCCAAGCGGAATCCCTTTGTAGCGAAGTTTGTCAAAAAGCTCCACGTACTTCCGGTACAGCACCCAATAATTGCTTAAATAGGCCGACAAGCTCTCACCCCATTCCAAGCTTTTTTAATGATTCACGCAGTTCTCGGCAATTTCGCTGCGGAGGAAGGTTCCTGACAAATTCATTTTTTTCTGATTCAAACAGCTGAAAGTGAATCGATTGGTCGGTAATATAATTCAGGTCCAGCTCCTCATCCAGTGGGTAAAACGGATAAAAATGATTGACTCTCCAAAAGAACCGGGCATCTCCTATACGGTAAAACGCCGGGCTTTCATCCCAATAGGAGCCAAACTTCTCCTTTACCTTCTCAAGCACCGAATACCTGTGCATCACCGAGCAATGATCAATTGCGCACGGCGCGTTCCATGTCACTTGAGCGGCAGGCCTGACAGTTTCTTTTACAATGTCGCGATTCTCGTTTAAATGATAGGTTTTGGAGGCTGAGTAAATCACAGCCTTTTCAGAATGGGTATCGAGCTCCCGCACCATTTTCAGGAGGCGGTCCGGCATATAGATGTTGTCATCCGTCGCATAGGTGATATATTCACCCTCCGCCATCTCAATCGCCTGATTGATCAGTGCCGCGTATCTCGTTTTTTCTGTTCTTTCCTTCACTCCAGATACATCGCTTTGATAAAAACGCACTCGGTTATCATTCAAAAAAGGACGGATTACATTCAGCGTCTCTTCATTGGAGTTGTCATCCATAATAAACAATTCAAAATCTGAAAACGTTTGTGAGAGTATGCTAGAAATGGACTTTGCCACATAATCGCTTTTGTTATAGCTCGTCATAATGACTGATACTTTAGGCAAATCCTACACCTCCTTCTTGGAACTTCACACCTGAAACTATCGTTATCTTATGTTGCTTATGCTCAAGTTGCGCTAGGGATACAAACCAATATGCGAAAAGTTTGTGTATGTCTCTGAAAAACAGCGGCTGCCCAGAGCGAAATCTGATCGGTCCGCTGTTCTTTTTCAGCATAATCCAAGCATCAGCCTCATAAGGTGAAAGAGATAAAAATCGCACCAGCGACTAAGATCGTTTTCCATCGGAGGTGAGTCATCGCGGAGCGTTCACCTATACATCCAGAACATGTTTTGAATGGTTTTCATAAAAAGGAGGAACGATATGAAACCGAAAAAAAATCAATATCAGCAAATGCAGGCATTTGATAATATGCAGGGGTATCAGCCTCAGTTTGGCGCCAACCCGTACCCGCAGCAAGGCCAAGGCTCACAAATGCAGACAATGGGGATGCAGCCAATGATGCCAATGCAGCAGGGACAGCAAGGACAACAAGGACAGCAGGGATTTGGATTCCCGGGCCAGCAGCAGGGCGGCGGTTTTCAAATTCCATCGGGGCCTACACCGTCAGGACCGGGCCAAAGCGTTCCCGGCATGCTGCCTGTTGAGGAATCTTACATCGAGAATATTTTGCGCCTGAATCGGGGAAAAACGGCCACCATTTATATGACATTTGAAAACAGCAAGGAATGGGGCTCGAAGATTTTTCGCGGCGTCATCGAAGCTGCGGGCCGGGATCACATTATTATCAGCGACCCGAAATCAGGAACACGCTACCTGCTCCTGACAATCTACCTCGATTACATTACATTTGATGAAGAAATTGCTTATACGTATCCATATTCCATGGCGTCCTATTCGCCAAGATAAGAAAAAAGCCAATCACTCATATGATGAGGATTGGCTTTTTTGTTTATAGATATTTGACGGCTGCGACAACGATCATAATCCAAGAAATAATAAACGCCACACCGCCGAGCGGGGTGATCGCTCCAAGAATGGAGATTTGCGTCACACTTAGAATATATAAGCTTCCGGAAAACAGCACAATTCCCGCAAACATCAGCCAGCCGGCTGTCGTGACACTGCCTATGCCGGATAATTTATCAGCCAGAAACGCGACAACGAATAACCCAAGGGCGTGATACATATGATACTGCACACCTGTGTGCCAAACCTGAAGATACTTATCAGGTATTTTCCCTTCTAATCCGTGAGCGCCGAATGCTCCGAGTCCCACGGCAAGCAGGGCGTTAATGGCCCCTAATATGATAAAAACTTTCATCTATCTCTCCCGCCTTTTCGTTAAACTCATATCATTTATCTTATCGCACCTGCACCAAAATTCAATGTTTGTTCTCCGTTGACACGAGATTGTCGGATTTTCTCCTGCGCCAAAGCTGGAACTGGTCAGCAGCTATTGCAGCAAGCGTCCCTAATACGAGCCCGTTGCTTAATAGAGAAATAAATACCGGATGCAATCCCTTTAACGCAGTTTCAGGAACAAACATGATACCGACCCCTGTCAGCAGCGAGATGCCGATGATAGACCTCACCCTTTTTGATTCTTCTTTCTCATATGAATCAAATTCGGCAAAGGCCAGACCGCCCATTGCGGAGAACACAACAAAATTCACCGCAAATCCAACGGGTGACGGCAGGCTCGCAAACGTATTCATAAAAAACGGGATCACGCTGATCACGATAACCAGAATACTGCCGAGCATAAACGGTTTTTTAGAAGGCATTTTGGTCGTTTCAATAAAACCTGCGGCTCCCGAAATCGGAACAGGCGCAATAGCTCCCGTCAAACCGCTAAGCAGATGGCTGAATGAAGCGGCAAAACCGGCATGGCGTTCATGATGCTTTCCATCAGGCTGTTTGCTGAATTTTTTCACGGCGATGTCCACGACCTTCATGCTCGCCAGCATATTCACGATCAGCAAGATGGTAATAAAAATAGAAGTGATGATCAGGCCGCTGTTAAATAACGGGGTCCCAAAAGGAAACAGGGAAGGCAGCTGAAACAGCCGGTCCGGCATTTCAATCGGCTTTGCCGCTCCGGCAGCCGCAAACAGCACCCATCCGCCGAACAAGGCTAATAAAATAGAATATTGCTTAAAAAACATGATGTTCGAATTTGTCATTATAAAGGCGGCAGCGATCACAACAAGCGCCAGACCAAATACAAGACCGTCCACCCCGTCCTGTCGATAACCGATTCCGAGAATTCCTTTTATAATGGGCTGACTCAGCTGCATGACAAGAAGCAATAAATAGACGCCCGTTACAACCGGAGTAAACAATTTTGCAAGTCTGTCAATGACCTTGAAAACACTTAACAAAAAGAAACATACAGCGCTTACAAGAAGAGCTCCCTGCAACCCCCGCAGTGTGTCTCCATATGTCGCAAACACAGTTCCCGTCAGCCCTGCGTAGATCGTATACACTCCCCACCACAAGCCGGCTGGGCTTTCATTGATCGGCAGTCTGTGGCCTTTCAAACACTGAATGACGGCGGCAATTCCCAGTACAAAAAAAGTGCTTTGAATCAATCTTGCAGAATCTGAGTGATCCAGATGAAACGACTGGGCAACCGCCACCGGAACAACAATCGCCGCAGCAATAATAAACGCTGTCCATTGCAGCGCGCCAAGAACCAATTTCACGTAAGCTCAACCTCTCTCTTTAAAAATCAAATAAAGACTCTCCGTTTCCATCCTCTTCCTGCTTCTCTTTTTCTTGCTTTCGATATTTGTTTAATCCCGCGCTCCCCATCATTTTTTCCATCATCAGCTGGTCTGTCGATGGCGGCGCGGCGGGACTTGGCGTAACGTTCGGCTGTATGCGGGGCGCGCTCGCGTTCTCCGGCTGATCAAGCACGACATCACACAGAGAACGGACAACCGCTACATAACGCTTCAGCTCCTCATCCCGTTCAGCTGTTTTTGCTTTTTTCAGCTCCTCTTCCATCTTTTGAATTAATGCAGATATATGAATGTTCATGAAGCACCCTCCAAAAAAATAAATGTTGTCTTCCTGCATTTTATCAAATTCCTGCTGTAAACGCAGATATGAGTTTGTTATTTTTTCTGACAAACCTTGCGCGATTGACAAGCAGAAGAGATTTTTCACATAATAAATCACCATACCTTACAAAAAGGAGAAACGGAATGAACAGCATCCCCTCTATCATCAGCAAGCATAAAGCCTATTTTGCGGCGGGACATACGAGACCGCTTGAATCGAGACTGAACATTTTGCGGAAGCTGAAACAAGCCGTCAGAACTCATGAAGCCGATCTCATAGCCGCTCTCTACCAGGATCTCCATAAATCCGAGCAAGAAGCATACTCAACAGAAATCGGAATCGTCTTGGAGGAAATCAGCTTTGTCATGAAACGGCTGAGAAAATGGTCCAAGCCGAAACGAGTCAAAACACCGCTGACTCATCTAGGCTCCAAAAGCATCATCATTCCTGAGCCGTATGGAACCGTTTTGGTGATTGCGCCTTGGAACTATCCCTTGCAGCTGGCGCTTTCTCCGTTGATTGGAGCCATTGCGGCGGGGAACACGGTCGTTCTCAAGCCATCGGAATATACGCCGGCTGTTTCTGCTATTCTTTCCAAACTCATCAGCAGCGTTTTTCCGACCGATTATGTCGCTATGGCAGAAGGCGGGCCCGACGTCAGCACGGCATTATTACAGCAGCCCTTTGACTACATTTTCTTTACAGGCAGCGTAGCCGTGGGAAAAGTCGTCATGGAGGCCGCCGCCAAACAATTAATTCCCGTAACCTTGGAGCTCGGCGGCAAAAGCCCCTGCATCGTCCATAAAGATGCTGACATTCAGCTTGCCGCCAAACGCATCGTCTTCGGGAAATTTACAAATGCGGGACAAACCTGCATCGCACCGGATTATTTATTTGTACACGAGGACATCAAAACGAAGCTCACAGAAGAAATGAAGCGTGCGATCAGAGAATTTTACGGCCCTCAGCCGGAACGGAATCCGCAGTACGGCAAAATCGTCAGTGAACGGCACTATCAGCGGCTGCTCAGCTTTCTGAATGACGGCATCCCACTCACAGGCGGACAATCTGATCCCAATCATCACAAAATTGCGCCGACCATTCTCGAACAAGTGAGGGATGACTCTCCAGTGATGCAGGAGGAGATTTTCGGGCCGATTCTTCCGCTCTTTACATACCGCAATATCGGGGAAGTCATTGAGAAAGTCCAATCGCGCCCTAAGCCGCTCGCCCTGTATCTCTTCACCACAAACAAAGAAATTGAGCGCGCTGTTTTAGGAAATCTGTCGTTTGGCGGGGGCTGTGTCAATGATACGTTAATGCATGTGGCGACGCCGTATTTGCCATTCGGCGGCGTCGGGGAAAGCGGCATCGGCAGCTATCACGGGTTTGACAGTTTTAACACATTCACGCACAAAAAAAGCGTCGTCATACAAACGAACCGCTTCGACTTCGCATTTCGTTATCCTTCCTCCAAAAACGGGCTGCGAATGATTCGAAAAATACTCAAATAAAAAAGCGCAGACAACCTGCGCTTTTTACAAATCCTTAATACACCAATCAATCGGCGCCTCACCCATTTTCTCCAAATAGGCATTCGCCCGGGAAAACGGTCTGCTCCCGAAAAATCCGTTTCTCGCCGAAAACGGGCTGGGATGCGTCGATTCAATGATAAAATGCTTGGACGTGTCGATCCGTTCTTTTTTCATTTGAGCATGCCGTCCCCACAAAATAAAGATAACCGGCCGCTCTCTTTCACTCAGCACGTCAATAATTCGGTCCGTCAGTCGCTCCCAGCCTTTTCCCTTATGGGAATTCGCCTGTCCGCGCCTTACTGTCAGCACAGTATTCAGCAAAAGAACGCCTTGCTTTGCCCAGCTCACAAGCGACCCGTGATTCGGGATGCTGCACCCGATGTCCTGCTGCAGCTCAAGAAAAATATTTTTTAACGAAGGCGGCTGCTTTACACCGGGCTTGACAGAGAAGCTTAAACCTTGAGCCTGTCCCGGCCCGTGATACGGATCTTGGCCGAGAATGACGACCTTGACATCATCGTATGAGGTATAATGCAGCGCATTGAAAATATCCCGGCTGTCCGGATAAATCGTTTGCTCCGCGTATTCCCGCTTCAGCATTTCTCTGAGCTCTTGATAATACGGTTTCTCAAACTCTTCCTTTAGCTGATTCCACCAGCTGTCTTGTAAAAGCTGTTTCAAGATTCAGGCCCCCTTACGAACGATGAAGTCTGGAATAGACAGGCTCGCCATCCCAAACCATTTCACTTTTTGCTTCCCGCCTCTTCATCTCAGGCTCTTCAAGCAGGACGGCAAAGTTTTTCGTCGGCAGCTCCCCGAGTCCGTGCTTTTCACTTAAACGATCCAAATATTGCTTCCGCTTGGCGCCAAGGTCCGCAGACTGATTGTCTCCCGCGTCACTGAAGGCATAAATCACACTGGCGCAAGGGACACGCTTCACCCGGTAATCCTTGGCTGCGCGCAGATAAAAATCCCAATCCCAGTAATTGTGCACATCAGCATCGAAATACCCGATTTCATCATGCAGAAAACGTCTGTACATGCTGCCCGACGGCACGTATGTAGAAAACACTCTCATATCCTCATAGTCAGCGGTATAAGCAAACAATTTCCGTGACACTGGATATCTTGTTCCGTTTTTCTCTTCAAACGAAACTATTTCCGCATCAGAATGAACGAAGTCTGCCGTTTCTATTTCCTTTGCCATTTTCTCGACATGCCCTGGCGTAAAGAAATCATCGTCATCACACAGCATAATGCAATCGCCAGACGCCTCTTTTACACCGGCATTTCTCGCAGCCACATGCCCCGAGTTCTTTTCTAAATTGATGACAGCAATCGGCAGCTCCGGATACAGTGCTTTGACCGGCACGACCGATTCCCCGGCATCATTCACAATAATAATTTCATACGGCTTCAAGGTCTGGCGGGAAATCGACTCCAGAAGCTCACACAAAGCCGGAATCCGATTATAGGTCACAATTACGATAGAAATCTTCATGATGCTCTCCTTCTCATTTTCATAGTCATGTACTATTAAAACATATATTGGACGGGAGATCAGTGGGAATATCCTACTGAAACGGCATACTACAATGATAGAAACAGCAAAGTGGCTCCGATCAGAAGCACCATGATCAGCATCAGATCTCCAAAGACATGAAAGAGATCTTTCAGGCGGACGCCATTCGGAAGGATAAGACGCCACAGCTTAGATTGATAGACCGGCAGCAGCACCAGTGCATAAGAAAGACACAAAAATGTAAAAGCCGGCGGCACAAAAGCACAGCCTGCATCGTCCCAATTCATCACAATGTCTTTCATACTAGATCCATCCAATAAAAACAAAGATATCATGAGGGCCAGCAACACAAAGGACCCCAATTGAACCTCAAACAGGCGCATTTTCTGGTTATATGCAAATCGGACCGCCCAAAACCAGACATAAGCATATGAACATAACAGCGTAAGAATGGCACCTGCTGTAAAGACGACATCAGGCAGCCGATCAAGCAGAAAAACAAAAGGCAAGCTGGCTGCCATAGCCAAGAGCATGCAGCCACCAGTAAACAAAAATACTGCCCCATGAGCTACAAAACCATATAAACAAGAGCTAATCCTCACGACATACACCTCCTTTACATAGAATTTCTATGTATATACCTAAAAAATCAGGCAAGCTGACGCCTGCCAATATAACAGCCCATTCGGCCAAATAACGGAAATAACAGCGTTGCAAAAGCACAAGTTCCAACAAACCAAGGTGTCAACAAGGATTGAAACAGCGCAGCAGGAATTACATTGAATAGAAAAACAAGCATAAAAATGACGTTTGGCACCATTGAGATCAGAATCGTATGTAGAACAAGCTTTTCTCCGCGTTTTCCAAACTCCTTCACGCCTTGATACCCAATCAGCACCCAGTAGATCATATATGCAGCTAAGATCAGCCAAACAGAAACAGAAATGCCTTTCCATACTGCTTGAACAAACGGTGATTCAAGCCATACATGCATTATTGTAATCGCAATGCCGACAGCGAATAGGGCACTGTTACAGAAAAGATGGAACATCAAAAACGCACGGAACGTTACTGGCTGTATTTTCTTAAACGAAGAAACAATGTCAGTTGGTGTTCCAAACGCCTGCAATAAAGTCTGCATAGCTTCCTCCTCACTCTTTCCTTCCTGAAAAGAGCAAAACAGATGGTGTTCAATATGGCTCTCAATCTCTTCTATCATTGCCTCGTCTTCAGGAAGCCCTTTAAGCCCGCTTTTGATTTCGGATACATATGTTTCTTTATCCATTTTGTCCGCTCCACTTCAGTATTCGGTCCATCATGGCTGAAAATACGCTCCATTCCTTCGTGCGTTCCGCCAGCACTTCTTTGCCTTCGTCTGTAATCCGGTAATATTTGCGGTCCGGTCCTTTCTCCTGCTTCTCCCAGTAGGAAGAAATATATCCTTGGCGTTCAAGCTTGTGAAGAGAAGGATACAAGGTCCCTTCTTTCATCTGCAGTTCGTTTCCGCTGCGGCTTCCCATTTCTTTTACAAGCTCATAGCCGTACATCGGCCGCTCGTTCAGAAGCGTCAATACCAATATAACCGTGCTTCCCTTAACCAGCTCACGATTTAACATCTCAAAACCCCTACCTAGTTTTCTTATGTAGCATTTTACGAAAGCACCTTGAGATTGTCAAATGATTCCTATAGATCTTCTATATTGTGATACAGAGAAAATCTAACTATAATGAAAGACAAAACACGATGGAGGTTCAAGACATGTCTATGCATAAAGCACTCACCATTGCCGGCTCAGATTCCAGCGGCGGTGCTGGGATTCAAGCTGATTTAAAAACATTTCAAGAAAAAAACGTATACGGGATGACCGCCTTAACGGTGATCGTTGCGATGGACCCAAACAACAGCTGGGACCATCAGGTATTCCCGATCGATACTGATACAATCCGCGCCCAGCTTGCAACAATTACGGACGGCATCGGTGTGGACGCCATGAAAACAGGAATGCTGCCAACCGTTGACATTATCGAGCTTGCGGCAAAAACGATCAAAGAAAAACAATTAAAAAATGTGGTAATTGACCCGGTTATGGTTTGCAAAGGTGCTAATGAAGTCCTTTATCCGGAGCACGCCCAAGCCCTGCGTGAGCAATTGGCTCCGCTAGCCACTGTCATTACGCCAAACTTGTTTGAAGCCAGCCAGCTCAGCGGCATGGATGAACTAAAAACAGTTGACGATATGATCGAAGCCGCGAAAAAAATTCACGCACTCGGCGCTCAATATGTCGTCATTACAGGCGGAGGCAAACTCAAACATGAGAAAGCCGTTGATGTTCTCTATGACGGAGAAACAGCGGAAGTCCTTGAAAGCGAAATGATCGATACGCCTTATACACATGGCGCAGGCTGTACATTCTCAGCAGCCGTGACAGCGGAGCTTGCCAAAGGTGCGGAAGTCAAAGAAGCCATTTACGCAGCGAAAGAATTCATCACAGCGGCCATTAAAGAATCCTTCCCGCTAAACCAGTATGTTGGTCCTACGAAGCATTCTGCACTGCGCCTGAATCAACAATCATAAACAAAAGGGGCTGCCTTACAGAGAGGCAGCCCTTTTTAAATCACCGAAGACTTTTCACAAAAAAAACTGCCGATCCCATCAGCAGCCTGTTTATTTGATTTTTAAATTGTTTGCAGATTTCCTCAAAAATGTTTCTATCGACTGAACAAAAAGTGCATATTCCTTCATTTGTTCATATGCCCGCGTGAGAATTTCCGCTGTTTCACTGTGCGGCGTTGTTCCGCCAAGCATTTTTTTCAGCTGAAGCAGCACATCCTTATATTCTTCCCGCTTATCTTCAACTTGGTTAGCAGCCTTTTCCAAACATTCCGGTGTTATCTTCTGTTCATGTATATTCAAGAAAACAACTCCTTTTACAGAAAAAAATAGTAGGTTATCGTTGAAGAATAGCACAGATGGCTCAGATTTCACATAAGAAAATAGAAGGATTTTCTACATAAGTGTCCAAATTCCGACATTCATTTCAGATTTCCCGGTCGAACTGGCTGTTACTTCATGATTTCCCGGGAAAGGAAAATACCTCGCACTAAAGACCTCTTCTCCGTTATTGATAAAGATTTCCACAGATGACGCGTCGAGAAACATGTGTACGGTATGCAAATCCTTGATGTGGCAATGTCTCGCTTCTGTTCTTTTTCCGTCAAAGCTCTTTCGTTCCAGAGTAACAATCCCCTCGTCTTTTTGGAAGGAAAACGTAGCCGTTCCGCGGATACTGATTGAAAAGCCAGACTCCGTATGAATGTCTTCCAGCAGAATCTCAGCTCTTTCAGGTTTTTCCACTGGAATCGTACCAGATGATCCATGCATATTGATGTGTATTTTTTTCTCATTTCTGCGCATGGCTTTTAGCTCAGGCAGCGGCTGCTGAATCAGCTTCTGGCCTGAAAGCGTCAGCTGTCTCGGCAGCGTCATGCAGTGAATCCAGTGGCAGTCAATCGTCGGATGGGACCCTTCATCCTGATCAGGCACCGCCATCCATGCAAACAAAATCCGCCTTCCCTGATCGTCTTCAAGTGTTTGCGGCGCGTAAAAATCAAAACCTTGATCAAGCTCCGTAAATTCACCATGCTTCAGTTCAGGCTTGTTATAATCGAGACGGCCGACAAAATAACCTGATTGATATACGTTCTGATAACGGAAACCGTCAGCCTCAAGCCCTTGAGGCGAAACAATCAGCACGTCCGATCCTTGAAGGGAAAACAAATCAGGGCATTCCCACATGTATCCAAAATCGTCCAGCCCGTTGAAGCCTGCGCCAGTTATCGGGCCAAGAAATCTCCACTCTGTCAGGTTATCAGAAGCAAACAATACAGCCTGCCCTTTCAAATTCTCTGTTTGCGCACCAATCACCATATACCATGTGCCTTCATGCTCCCATACCTTCGGATCGCGAAAATGCGCCGTATATCCTTCCGGAAGGCGGGCGACGACACCCTTTTTCTCAAAGGACAGCCCGTCGTCAGAAACAGCAAGGCATTGATACGTTTCCCGATTTCCATCCTGATCCCTGACATTTCCTGTGTAAAAAAGATAGAGCCGATCGTCTTTCGTGACAGCGCTGCCCGAGTAGCAGCCGTTTTTATCAAACCAATCACTCGGAGCCAGCGCAATCTCTTCCCGCTTCCAATTCACAACATCCTGTGTCGTATAATGCCCCCAAAATTTTGCGCCGTGCCCCGTCTGAAACGGCTGCCACTGAAAGAATACATGATAGCTGCCCTTCCAATAAATCACGCCATTCGGGTCATTCAGCAGCCCAACCGGCGGCATGATATGAAAATGCTGGCGGTGCGGATCGCTGTTAGCGATGGGCTCTTTTTTCTCCACTTCTTCATAAGCCCGGCGACGAAGCTCCTGATCATGTGCTGTCATTTTTTCCTCTCCTCATCCTCATTAATCTTCATGACAAATGCTGCAATGAACGCTGACACTGCCGCAATCGCCATGCCAATCAGATAGTGAATCAAGTTGCTGACGCCAAACGGAGCCGCAATGGCGATCATCGGAATTCCCGTTAACCCGTAAGCGTTTGCAGCTACATGTGTAAAGACGACATATGCCCCACCCAATGCGCCTCCGATCATCGCGGCGATAAACGGTTTTCGGTAGCGCAGATTGACTCCGAAGATGACGGGCTCAGTAATGCCAAGAAAAGCGGAAAATGCAGCTGGAAGCGCGATTTCTTTTGTCTTTGCCTTTTTCGCCATAAAGAAGACGGCAAGACCTGCCCCGCCCTGTGCGACATTCGCCATTGACCAGATCGGCAGCAAGTAGTTTTTGCCTATATCTGCAATAAGCCCAGCCTCAATCGCATGGAAGCTATGATGAACGCCTGTCAGCACGATGAGTGAATACGTGCCCCCGAAAATCAGACCTGCGACAAAACCGGCATGGTCATACACATAAGTTAAAGCAACCGTAATGCCGGAGCCAAGCGCTCTGCCCAGAGGGCCAATCGCGATAAAAGCAACAAACCCGGTGACAATCACAGTAACAAATGGTGTAACAAGCAAATCCACCGCATGTGGAACCACTTTTCTCGTCCATTTCTCTACCTTGCTCATCACATACACCGCAAGCAGGACAGGGATAACAGTTCCCTGGTAGCCGAGAAGCGCGATATCAAATCCGAAAAGATGCATGTAATCAGGTGTCGCTTCCGCCAATCCCCATGGATTTAAAAGATTCGGATGAATCATGATTCCCCCGATGACCGCTCCCAAGTATGGATTGCTGCCAAACTCTTTTGAAGCGCTGACCCCGATTAGAATCGGCAAGAAAATGAATGCTGCACTTGAAAACATATCAAGCAGCTGCAAAAGCGCAGAATCCTTGCTCATCCAATGAAACGCATTGATCATACCCAGCAATCCCATTAATAGGCCGCTGGCTACAATAGCCGGGATGATTGGAACAAAAATATTAGAAAGCGTTTTCGCAAATCTCGCAGCGGGATTCAGCTTTTCTTTTGCCGCATCCTGATGATTTACGTGTTCTTCACGCTCGATATCTGCTTCTTTAGAAAAGGCATCGAATACTTTATTCACAAGGCCTGTTCCGAAAATGATCTGGTACTGGCCAGAGCTGCTGAAAGCCCCTTTGACGCCATCAAGCTCTTCTACTTGTGCTTGATCTATCTTTGATTCATCTTTCATCACTAAACGCAGTCTTGTTGCACAATGAGCCGCGCTGATAATATTTTCTTTCCCTCCGAGAAGCTCAATGAGGCGTTTGGCAGTCTCTTTGTAATCCATCTATTTCTCCCCCTTTTATTTAAACAAAAAAGACCTAAAATTCGCCAACGAATAAAGGATACAGCGATCCTTTTTCATTTACGCAAATTTTAGGTCTTGCCTGCTTTACCAGTCACAATCCCGCTTATTCAGATTAAGAATACGCTTTCATCATAAATCATGACAGCGTTTTCGTCAACTATTTTTTTAGTTAAATAGTTTGATAAAACATGTAGACAAAAATTCGTAAAAATTAATTGTGAAATAATTCACAATATCGTGCTATACTATGCTCAATCATGAAAGAAAGCAGGAAAAGACAATGGAAACTCAAGCATTGCAAAAGGTTGAACAGTATGCTTTGAAAAAACAAAACATATTCGCTTCAAGCAAAATCCGTTATGTGCTTCGGTCCATTTTGGCCAGTATGTTTATTGGTTTTGGCATTACAGCCGCAAGCAAAACAGGCAGCTATTTCTTTATGGCTGATTCTCCGTTTGCCTTTCCGGCAGCCGCTGTCACTTTCGGGGCCGCTATTCTGCTGATTGCTTACGGAGGCGGAGATTTATTTACCGGCAACACCTTTTATTTCACCTATACCGCGCTCCGGAAAAAACTCAGCTGGCGCAACTCCCTGTACTTGTGGATGTCAAGCTATGCCGGCAATTTAATCGGCGCCATTCTGTTTGCCATCCTGATCAGCGCGACGGGACTTTTTGAGGAGCCTTCTGTTCATTCCTTTTTGATTCATTTGGCAGAGCACAAAATGGAGCCGCCGGCTTCCGAATTGTTTTTCAGAGGAATGCTGTGCAATTGGCTTGTGTGCCTCGCCTTTTTCATTCCAATGTCTCTCAAAGGGGAAGGAGCAAAGCTTTTTACCATGATGCTTTTCGTTTTCTGCTTCTTTATTTCCGGCTTTGAACACAGCATTGCCAATATGTGCACATTCGCCATCTCGCTTTTGATCGAGCACCCTGATACAGTGACACTGATGGGAGCAGTCAGAAACTTAATTCCCGTTACGCTCGGCAATCTGACCGCGGGAATAGTTATGATGGGCTGGATGTACTACACACTGAATCCTGATCAATAAAAAAACTTCCAGAGATCACTCCCTGCAAGTCAAAGCGGTTATTCCGAGAGATCTTGAAGACGCTGGACATGCAGCGTGATATAGCCGGCCTCGGATTCCGGCAAATGTAATTGATATTCATTTTTCAAAAACTCCGCCAGCTCCAGCGCACATTGATAGGCGAATGAATACTTTTTTTGGATGAAATAAAGCATCTCCTCGTCCATACGATGGAGCGCTTCATTTGATTCCAACCGGCTGACCGCGTATCGCAAATGCGTGACAAGGCGTTGATAGGAAATGCTGTTTTCATCCACCTTTCGATTAAAGTATTGTTCTATTTTCTCTATCATTTCTTTGATCATGGTCGTATGCTTCAGCGCTGAATACATGCTCTCCGCATCCATCTTCGCCGTATGGATGTGAAGGGCAATATAACCCGCTTCATCTTCAGGCAGAGACACGCCCAATGTCTCTTTTACATGTCCGATCGCCCACAGGCCGATCTCATATTCTTTTTTATAGAGCGCCTTTATCTCATGCAGCAATTTATTCTGCACAAGCAGCCCATTTTGAATCCTTTCGAGCGCAAAGGACAAATGGTCAGAAAGCGCGATATGAATGTGATCGCTCAGCGGCGCCGCGAGCTCTCCTTCCGCATAGCTGATGATATCCTCAGCTATTTCTATATGCTCCTCCGGCAGTGTTTGCAGGATTTGTTTGAACTTTTCATTCTCGTCGCGCACGACAAAGATCTTTTCCACTTTATTCATAGGGATGAGATCATTTTTCTTTTTTTGAAAAGCGATTCCCGGCCCCATCACGATTTTTTCCTGATCATCCTCTTTTATTAAAGCCGCATTGTTGTTTAATACTTTATAGATTTTCAAGAGGTTATCTCTCCCGCCAATTTGCTTTTGACTGGGATTTTACCTCCTTTTGACCGCCATGTAAAGATGCGGGCCCGCTCTCTCCTGCTTTGGCGATTCCTTGAAGGCTTGCAAACATCTTCTTTTATAAAGCGCGGCGGCTTTCGCTTTCTGCTTTTCTTCCTCATTCACAGCCATCCGCCATTCATAAAACGAAACGAGTCCTGCGGCCTGCACAGCCGCCTTTCTTTGGTATGTACGCTGAGCCGAATAAACCGCGGCAGCCGCAGTTTTTCTGTCCGGCGTCACCCAGTTCATCAAAAAGACCATCCACACCCGTAAAGATACAAGCAAACGTTTCATAGAAAAACATCCCTCCGCTTCTTTTTGGCAGGCAGCCTTTTTAGCAGCCCGTTTTCTCAGCCGCAGCCCGCAAGAAAAGACGGCCGATTTCTTTTCTCGCAAACTAGCGGCTCTAGCAAAACTCATGACTCTATGATAGACCGTGGAAAGAGAATTCTTTGTCACAATATGAGTGAAAAAACCAACTAGTTTTTAGAAGTTTTGTTGAAAGCTGAAAGAATTGAAATGAAAATTGGAGAACCGCTTTGAAAACTTTATACACAAGTTATCCCAAAGATAAGAACAACTTAATCACAAGAGATATCCACATGTCCACAAACTCTATCTATATTTTGTATACGAACGTATATTCCTAACTATATATATACACAGGTTTATTCACTTATACACAGGGTTCTGTGCATAACTCCTTCGTTATACACAAACAAAATCCAATAAATGGTCCAAATGACACAAGGATTTTTTTGAATTTTCAAGAAATATATACTAGATCTTTCACATTTTTTCTAAACACAAAGGGGGAAACACATTGAAAAAGGGGATCATTCGCTTTCTGCTTGTAAGTTTTGTCTTATTTTTTGCGTTATCCACAGGTATTACGGGCGTCCAGGCAGCTCCGGCTTCTTCAAAAACGTCGGCTGATCTGGAAAAAGCCGAGGTATTCGGTGATATCGACATGACGACAAGCAAAAAAACAACCGTTATAGTGGAATTAAAAGAAAAATCCTTGGCAGAAGCGAAGGAAGCGGGAGAAAGCCAATCGAAAAGCAAGCTGAAAACCGCTCGCACAAAAGCAAAAAACAAAGCAATCAAAGCGGTGAAAAACGGAAAAGTAAACCGGGAATATGAGCAGGTATTCTCAGGCTTCTCTATGAAGCTTCCAGCTAATGAGATTCCAAAACTTCTCGCGGTAAAAGACGTTAAGGCAGTGTACCCGAACGTCACATATAAAACAGACAATATGAAGGATAAAGACGTCACAATCTCCGAAGACGCCGTATCTCCGCAAATGGATGACAGTGCGCCTTATATCGGAGCAAACGATGCATGGGATTTAGGCTACACAGGAAAAGGCATCAAGGTGGCGATTATTGACACTGGGGTTGAATACAATCACCCAGATCTGAAGAAAAACTTTGGACAATATAAAGGATACGATTTTGTGGACAATGATTACGATCCAAAAGAAACACCAACAGGCGATCCGAGGGGCGGAGCGACTGACCACGGCACACACGTAGCCGGAACTGTGGCTGCAAACGGAACAATTAAAGGCGTAGCGCCTGATGCCACACTTCTTGCTTATCGTGTGTTAGGGCCTGGCGGAAGCGGCACAACGGAAAACGTCATCGCCGGTGTGGAACGTGCAGTGCAGGACGGGGCAGATGTGATGAACCTGTCTCTCGGAAACTCTTTAAACAACCCGGACTGGGCGACAAGCACAGCGCTTGACTGGGCCATGTCAGAAGGCGTTGTCGCTGTTACCTCAAACGGCAACAGCGGACCGAACGGCTGGACAGTCGGATCGCCGGGCACATCAAGAGAAGCGATTTCTGTCGGTGCGACTCAGCTGCCGCTCAATGAATACGCCGTCACTTTCGGCTCCTACTCTTCAGCAAAAGTGATGGGCTACAACAAAGAGGACGACGTCAAAGCGCTCAATAACAAAGAAATTGATCTTGTCGAAGCAGGAATCGGCGAAGAAAAGGATTTTGAAGGGAAAGACCTGACAGGCAAAGTCGCCGTTGTCAAACGAGGCAGCATTGCATTTGTGGATAAAGCGGATAACGCTAAAAAAGCCGGTGCCATTGGCATGGTTGTGTATAACAACCTCTCTGGAGAAATTGAAGCCAATGTGCCAGGCATGTCTGTCCCAACGATTAAGCTTTCATTAGAAGACGGCGAAAAACTCGTCAGCGCCCTGAAAGCTGGTGAGACAAAAACAACATTCAAGTTGACGGCCTCAAAAGCGCTCGGTGAACAAGTCGCTGATTTCTCATCACGCGGCCCTGTTATGGATACGTGGATGATTAAGCCTGATATTTCCGCGCCAGGGGTCAATATCGTGAGCACGATCCCAACACACGATCCTGACCATCCATACGGCTACGGATCAAAACAAGGAACAAGCATGGCATCGCCTCATATTGCCGGAGCGGTTGCCGTTATTAAACAAGCCAAGCCAAAGTGGAGCGTTGAACAGATTAAAGCCGCCATCATGAATACCGCTGTCACTTTAAAGGATAGCGATGGGGAAGTATATCCGCATAACGCTCAAGGCGCAGGCAGCGCAAGAATCATGAACGCAATCAAAGCAGATTCGCTCGTCTCACCTGGAAGCTATTCATACGGCACGTTCTTGAAGGAAAACGGAAACGAAACGAAAAAAGAAACGTTTACGATTGAAAATCAATCTTCCATTAGAAAATCATACACACTGGAATACTCATTTAATGGCAGCGGCATCTCCACATCCGGCACAAGCCGTGTTGTGATTCCGGCACATCAAACCGGGAAAGCCACTGCAAAAGTAAAGGTCAATACGAAGAAAACAAAAGCTGGCACCTATGAAGGAACGGTTATCGTCAGAGAAGGCGGAAAAACGGTTGCTAAGATACCTACATTGCTGATTGTGAAAGAGCCCGATTATCCGAGAGTCACATCTGTCTCTGTCAGCGAAGGGTCTGTACAAGGTACCTATCAAATTGAAACCTACCTTCCTGCGGGAGCGGAAGAGCTGGCGTTCCTCGTCTATGACAGCAACCTTGATTTCGCAGGCCAAGCCGGCATTTATAAAAACCAAGATAAAGGTTACCAGTACTTTGACTGGGACGGCACGATTAATGGCGGAACCAAACTTCCGGCCGGAGAGTATTACTTGCTCGCATATGCCGCGAACAAAGGCAAGTCAAGCCAGGTTTTGACCGAAGAACCTTTCACTGTTGAATAAGAAAAAGCCCTGCCGATTCGGCAGGGCTTTTTAAAGATCAGTCAGCAAACGCCTCCTGCAATAAGCGATACGATCGGAGCTTATCTTCAAAATGATGCGTGATGGTCACCACCATGATTTCCTCTGTTTCATACGCTTTACTCAAAGCTAGCAGCCGCTCCTTAACCTGTTCTTTCGTACCAACAATCATTCGATTTCGATTATCAGCAATTCGTCTCTGTTCATAAGGAGAATACGTATTTTTCCGAACAGCTTCATACGAAGGAACTCCCTCTAAAGGAATACCCTGCTCTCCCGCCAAAAGTGTAAAATCAAGCACAGCCCCAAGCTCATCTGCCTTCTTCTCCGTGTCAGCACAAAGAACAAAAACAGCAACTGCCGCTCGAGGCGTATCTCCTAACACAGACGGTTTGAATCGCCTCTTATACTGTCTGACAGTACCCTCTCCGCCCTCTCCATTGATAAAATGGGCAAACATATAGCCAGCGCCAGATTCAGCTGCGAGCAGCGCGCTTTCTCCAGATGAGCCGAGCAGCCACACATCCGGAGCCGTTGAAATATGCGGCGCAGCCGTCAGATTCGGAAAACGGTGTTTATCATCCGCCAAATCATGCAAATACATGGTCAACTCCTTGATTTGCTGCGGATACTGATCAGCATTGCGCTTACCGCCGTCATTCAGCGCCCATGATGCAATCGGCATTCCCCCCGGTGCTCTGCCAAGCCCCAGGTCAATTCTTCCTGGTGTCAGCCCCTCCAGAACACGAAAGTTTTCAGCTACTTTATAAGCACTGTAATGCGGCAGCATGACTCCTCCTGATCCAACACGGATTCGCTTTGTTTTCGCTGCTATATGACTGATTAGCACCTCAGGACTGGACCCTGCCAGACGTTTTGAAAAGTGATGCTCAGAAACCCAAAATCTCTTATATCCAAGGTCCTCAGCAGCTTGGGCAAGCGCAACGGTTTGCTGTAAGGCCGTTTCTGCATTGCTGCCCTCTGATACTGGAGATTGATCTAATATACTTAATGAAACCATCCCTACCACCTCATCCTCATCGTATCACTGATCTTCTATTTTTTCTCCAAAGCCGCTCACACTGCTTATCAGTGTTCCCTATCATTCGCCATTTATTTGTGAAAGCCTGTCCCTATTTGTCGGAATATGTTACACGTGAAACATAAAAACCCCTCCAGACGGAGAGGTTTGCTTTAGTTTTTATTAAAGCCCTTTTCTTTCACGTAGTCATTTAAATACGTACGCGGCTTTTGCTTCATAAAGTTCAGTATTTGATCGGACCACGTTTCTTCCCGCTGCCCGTTTGTTCTTTCTCTATAGTAATCAGAAATGGTTTTGTCATACGTATTCATAGTATGACGGAAATCGTCTGTGTTCACATTATACGTATTCTCATGATAAACGGCCTGCTTTGGCAATCTCGGTTTTTTGCCGGAAAGGTTCGCAGGATGGCCTACTGCCAGTCCGAAAAGCGGGAGCACATGGTCAGGCGTTTGCAGCACCTCTGTCACCTTGTCCAGTTCATTCCGAATGCCGCCGATATAGCAAATGCCAAGCCCCATGGATTCAGCGGCAATGCTCATATTTTGCGCTGCCAGCGCCGCATCAATCAAGCTAACCATAAACATTTCTGTATTCTCGAGCAGCTCAGAAATATGTTCACCTTTTTCCTCAGCCAGTTGTTGATGGCGGTACAAATCCGCACAAAATACAAAAAAGTGTCCGTTCTTCTCAACGTAAGGCTGATTCCCAGCAAGCACGGACAGCTCGCGTTTTTTCTCAGGATCAGAAACCCCGATAATCGAATATGCCTGCACATAGCTGGATGTAGACGCAGCCTGCGCACTTTTCACTAATGTATCAATTTCTTCAGCTGTCAAAAGCTGATCAGTAAAAGACCGGATTGACCGATGATTCAAAATGGTTTCGATTGTGTTATTCATCACAAGAACCTCCTTATCACTTTTTATCATATCCGAAAAAAAGTGATCTCAAAAGTGAAATGCTCTGCACAAAAAAAAGACAGCCTCTGTAAAGGCTGTCTGCATATTAAGAATTAAAAAGATAACTTCTGTATTTCGTCAGCTGCACACTTGCATTATATACAATCCCAAATCCGATTAACGTGGAAAGGGTCGAACTTCCCCCATAGCTGACAAACAGCAACGGAATCCCGGTAACAGGCATAATTCCAATGTTCATTCCGATATTCTGGAATGTGTGGATCACAATTAACGCCGTATAGCCAACGCAAAAGAAAGAAGCGAAACGGTTAAACGGATGTATTTTGTCTATCAGAACAACAAGCCTGTAGATTAAAAAGAAGAACATGATGACAACAATTGCACAGCCTATAAAGCCAAATGACTCACCTATTATAGAAAAGATAAAGTCAGTCGTACTCTCTGGAACATAAACCTTCAAATTAGAAATACCATTACCTAAAATACCACCAGATCCTATTGCCATGATGGCCTGGTCAACTTGCCAGCTGTCATTTGAATCTTCCTGTGTCTCATTTGAAGCAGACACCCAAGAAGTGACCCGCTTAATTTGATAATCCTGTATTCCAACTGATTTAGCAACGTCAGGAAAGTTTATCATTACTAATAAAATTAATGAAATGAGTAAGATACCTGAACCAGCTATGATCGCAATCAATTTCCAATTTATCCCTGACATAAAAACCATTACAAGAACGATAAACATACATATTCCCGCAGTCCCAGCATCCTGCATCAGGATAAGACCTACAGGAATAACTGCGACACCCGCAATCTTTAATAACAAGTGGATATCATCCCTAAGCGTCCGAACTCCTTTAGGATTAGCTTTTCCAATAACTGAAGCAAGCATCATAATCAAACCAACCTTCATAAACTCTGACGGCTGTATTGTTATTCTACCGATCCTAAACCAACTTTTTGCCCCTTTAATAACAGGTGCAATAGACTCGGGACTGATTTTAAGAATAATCAAAGATAAAATACCAATGATAAAAATATATAAACTTAACTTTTCAAGCTGTTCTAAATCAAAGTACAAAAGAACTGTAATGGCAACAGCCCCCAAAAAATAAAACACAATTTGCTGAATCCAATCCGTGTTCCCATACTGCCCAAACTGACCGGCAGCATAAATTGATACTACGCTTATAATAAAAAACACACCAAATATAAAAATCAAATCCCCCTGGTAAAAGGGGCTTTGCTGTTTCTTATATCGACTCATTCTATCCCGCCTTACATTTTCATCGGAAAATCACTAATGTTTATTATACATGAACCACGTTCAAGATGACACGTGAAGCTCGCTTCCTTTTATGTTTTTTCAGCATTTGCAGCGCTTTTTCAGCTACACGAAATATGACGTATCATAAACCGAAATGTTTCGATTGACACAAAACTTTTCAAATGAAAAAAACGCCATACCAAAAGAATTTGTTAAAAAACGAATGCGATAATGTGTTATGTTCCCAAATAATGTGATACCTCATATAGAAACAGCTAAAAATTCAGAGCCCCATGCCCATACATTCTCCTAGCATATTGAACGAAAAAAATAAGACGATAGATCCAGTCCATTTCTGCAAAAACACGTATCAATTTCTGGAAAACATGGTATAATAATTGTAACAGAATGTTCAAAAAACAATCACAAAACAGACACAACTCAGTTCCTCTATTTCATTTTTGTAAACGTTATCACAAAATGAAAGGAGACGGGTATGATGGACATGTTTTTTGCTTACTTATTGGTTGCCAGCGCAACGCCTCTCTTTATTTGGCTTGATAACAAAAAAGTCGCACTCTCAGCTATTCCGCCAATCATCTTAATGTGGGTATTCTTCTTCTTTTACGCAACAGAAAGCCTTTCTCCACTAGGACACACTCTCATGATTATCTTGTTTGCCGTCAACGTCATTGTCGCTCATATCGCCGCATTTATCATTTACGGCCTTCCGTATCTTCGCAGAAAGCGAAGCAGCTGAAGACAGCAAAAAACCCTCTTCCAATGAAGAGGGTTTTTGTATTATTCGTTATGGCCTGAATGCTCTGAGTGTTCAGCGCCTCCAGGAGGATTTCCGTCCATATGGTCACCATGGTGATAGTGAGCCGCAAAAATCCAGATGGATCCAAGTACGATAACGATCGCGCCAAAGAATCCGAACAGCGTGTTTCCGACTTGGATCGTGCCGTTTTCGCTCTCTGTCATATGCATGAACATGAGAAGCTGCAGCGCCGCCTGAATGAAGGCGAAGCCGAAGATTATCCAAAGTTTTGCTGATGAGCTCAGGTCAGTATACACTGCAACCCATAGAGCCAGCAGGGTCAAAACGATAGACAGGATAAAACCTACAATGTGTTTCCATGGAAAGTGACTGTGTTCAGCAGATTTGTTTGCCATTTTACAGACCCCCCAATCCCATGAGATAGACACCTGTAAAGATGAAAATCCATACAACATCTAAGAAGTGCCAGTACAAGCTTGAGATAAAGATTTTAGATGAAGTTTGCGGAGTTAAGCCGCGTTTCTTCAACTGAATCAGAATTCCTGTGATCCAGAAAATCCCGATTGTTACGTGAGTTCCGTGAGTTCCAAGTAAAACAAAGAATCCAGACCAGAACGCACTTGTACTGAGAGCCGCTCCTTCATGTACATAGTGAACAAACTCGTTGATCTCGCATCCGACGAAGCCGGCACCGAGAAGAAGAGTGATAATTGTCCAAATGACTACACCTTTTAAACTTCCGCGGCGCATTTCATGAACAGCGATCCCGCAGGTAAAGCTGCTGATCAGCAGCAAGAACGTCATAATCATTACCAGATTGACTTCAAATAGTTCGTCTGGCAAGACACCTCCAGCTGTTCTGTTTTTAAGAACGAAGAAGGTTGCAAATAGTGTTGAGAACAACACAATTTCTGCCCCTAAAAAGATCCAAAACCCGAGAATATTAAGTCTGCCGGTTTCAGATTGATATTCCATAGGCGCGTTAGAATTGCCGTGTTCTGCATGTTCCATAACTCACGCCTCCTTATTCGGAAATCTTTCTTTCCGTCTCTTTTATTTCATCAACACTAATGTAGTAGCCGTTGTCGTATTCGAATGAACGCAGAACCATGCAGAGCAGGACTCCGATCAATCCGACTACGCCCATCCAGTACCATTCAAATACCAGTCCAAAGCCAGCGAGACCGAAGGCAACAGACATAAAGAACGGTCTGCCTGAGTTGCTTGGCATATGGATTTTCTTGAATTTGCTTTCAGGGTATAATTCAGTTTTTTCTTCTTTCATATGCAGGAATGCATCTTGAGATTTGACTTCAGGAAGCACCGCAAAGTTGTAATGCGGCGGAATCGCAGAAGAAGTCGCCCAATCAAGCGTACGTCCCACACCCCATGAATCTCCGCTGATTTCACGAGTAGAGTAACGGAAGCTGTAGTAGATGTTATAGCAAAGGATTAAGAATCCTACACCCATCATGAAAGCTCCGACAGTTGAGATAAAGTTCAATGTTGTCCAGCCGTCGTTCGGTCCGTATGTGTAAATACGGCGAGGCATGCCTTGAAGCCCCAAGAAATATTGCGGGAAGAAACAAATATTGAACCCGATCATAAAGATCCAGAAGAACCATTTTCCGATTCTTTCGTTCAGCTTGTGGCCGAACATTTTTGGATACCAGAAAATAAATCCGGCGAAACAAGCAAATACAGTACCCGCGATCAGCACATAGTGGAAGTGAGATACAAGGAAGTACGTATTATGGTATTGATAATCCGCTGCTGCCATCGCAAGCATAACCCCTGTAACCCCGCCGATAACGAAGTTAGGAATGAACGCAAGCGCCCACAGCATAGGTGTTGTAAAGCTGATTCGGCCTTTATACATTGTAAAGAGCCAGTTAAAGATTTTAACCCCGGTTGGTATTGAGATTGCCATTGTCGTAATTGAGAAGAATGAGTTAACGGACGCACTGTTCCCCATTGTGAAGAAGTGGTGAGTCCAAACTAAGAAACTCAATACAGAGATGGCGATAATAGAACCAACCATCGCTTTGTAACCAAACAATTGTTTTCTTGCAAAGCTTGAGATGATTTCTGAGAAAATACCAAACGCCGGAAGTATAACGATATATACTTCAGGATGTCCCCAAATCCAGAACAAGTTAGCCCAAAGCATCGGCATACCGCCTGCTTCCAATGTGAAAAAGTGAGCGCCGAACAAACGATCAAATGATAAAAGTGCTAATGCTACTGTAAGTACAGGGAACGCAAACACGATAATAACCATTGTGATCAGTGTTGTCCATGTGAACATTGGCATACGCATTAATGTCATGCCTTTTGTTCTCATTTTTAAGATTGTTACCATAAAGTTGATCCCTGTCATCAGGGTACCTATACCGGCAATCTGAAGTCCGAGGAGGTAGTAGTTCTCACCCGGCCCAGGGCTCATGTCGTTACTTGCAAGCGGCATATAACTCGTCCAGCCTGCGTTCGGAGAACCTCCGATAACGAAAGAAATATTGAAAAGCATCGCCCCTACAAAGAACGTCCAGAAGCTCAGGTTGTTCAAGTAAGGGAACGCAACGTCGCGGGCACCGATTTGAAGAGGCACAACAACGTTAATAAGACCGATTAAGAACGGCATCGCCATGAAGATGATCATGATTGTACCGTGAGTTGTAAAAATTTCATTATAGTGGTTTGAGTCTAAAAAACTGTTATTCGGAAGCGCTAGCTGGGCACGCATCATCAGACCGTCGACACCGCCGCGGAATAACATAATTACAGCAGATATAATGTACATGATTCCGAGTTTTTTATGGTCAACAGTAGTTATCCATTCAGACCACAGCCATTTCCACTTTTTGAAGTAAGTCAGTACAAAAATAATGGCAATGGTTGAAAGCGCAATGGAAACTTGTGCGCCCAGAATTAATGGGTCACCAGTTACGAAAAATTCGTCCCATTTGAATTTCATGCAGGCTTCCTCCTTTCCTGATCAATATCATTCTTCTGTATCATCAGACTTCTTAAATTCGTTTTTCTTTACGTTTTCAAACGGATCTGTTTTAGAGTGCGGTGAAACGGCTTGATAGCCAAGGCGTTTGCGCGCCTCCATCGCGTACTCAGCGTCTTGTCCGTGATCAACGTATTTCAAGTGAGTAGAAGAGAACGTTAATTCGTCCACATTTTCAGGAAGCATCAATTCATCATACTTCTCTTTTGTCAGCTTAGGAGCCTCGTTCTGAGTCTTTTTCACCCAGCTGTTAAAGTCTTTTTCTGTAACTGCATTCACATCAAACTCTTGGTCTGCAAAATGTTCACCTGTGAAGTTCGCGTTGCGGCCTTCGTAAGTACCCACTTTGTCAGCCTGTAAGTATTGATCCATCAGCATTCCTGCCATCGCATATTTTTGCCCTCCAAGCTGAGGAATCCATAGCGAAGCCATTGAATCTGCAGATGAGATTTTGAACAAGATCGGGCGGTCGACAGGAATGTTTAAGTAGTTGACCGTTTCAATATCCTGTTCAGGGTAGCTGAATACCCATTTCCAGTCTACCGAAGTAGCATAAACAACAAGAGGCTCTTTATCTTTTGTTGCTTCAGGAGCTTTTTCTAACGAATATATCGTCTGTACTGTTGGCACAGAAAGTGCAATGACGATTAAAATTGGGATCACTGTCCAGACTACTTCTAAAAACGTGTTACCGTGAATTTCTGGGTTATAAGATCCATTATCTTTGCCTTTACGGTCGCGGTATTTTACTAAAATAATGGTAAATAGAACAAAGACGACCCCGACGATAAACAGCATAAATCCGATAGATAACAGGATTAAATCACTTTGCTGTTCAGCTACAGGTCCTTTCGGATCTAGTACTGAAGCATTGCTGCATCCCCCAAGGACGAAAACCACAGTTAACAGCGCTAATACAAGCAACGGTTTTAATGCTCTGAACAAGAAGATCACCATCCTTCCTATTGATGTAATAAATCTGAAGTGCATACTTCCTCAAAATCTTTTCTCTACTTTGTTATGCTATCAAAAACTTCACTTATTAGCTTTATTTTTTTATAAACTTCATCCCATTTTCGCTTAAATGTCATAAAATCGACAAAAATTGCTCCAACTTTATTCACATCTATCGCTTAAGATGAAAAGTTTCTAGTTATTTCCGCATATAAGTAAAGAAAAGATGATGAAGAACTAATTCTGACAAATAAAGGTTTACCACAATAAAAAACTTAGGTCAATCAAAAATTTCATTTTGTTAAACTTTCTAGATAGGAATTATTTTTTCCTTGTCTAGCATCTTTTCACACGGTTACCATTTTAACGCATCAAATATTGAAAGAAAAGGCGCAATGAAGAGCCAATATGCTCTGAATTGTCCGTATTTTTTAATGAGAGCATCCAGTTGTTTATCTTATACAAAAAAGAGGAATGATATAAGCAAATAAATAAAAAATAGGATGTGTTGCATGATGAGTTTTCTTATTTCACTTATCGTCGCTATTATTATCGGATGGCTTGGAAGCCTGTTTGTAAAAGGAGATATGCCCGGAGGAATTATCGGGTCTATGATCGCAGGTCTTATTGGCGCCTGGATCGGACACGGGCTGCTTGGAACATGGGGGCCGCACCTAGCCGGATTTGCCATTATTCCAGCGGTAATCGGTGCAGCCATTGTTGTCTTTCTAGTAAGCCTGTTAACCAGAAAAAGAGGATAAAAGCAGCAGCACCCGAAGCGTTAGCGCTTTGGGTGTTTGTTTTGCCATAAAAATCGAAAAAGCCTCAACCCTAGCGGTTGAGGCTTTTGACTGGTTTGACGCCCAACTGGTCGATAAACCTTCTGAAGGCCTGTTTTCCTTCTGTTGTCTGTTTAAACACACCGGCGTGTTCAAGAATGCGAGCGAATACATGTCCCAGCTCTTCTTTTATGACTAGATCTGCATTCTCTTTTGCTATGGTTCTTTTTTCCATCATCCGAATAGCCCACTCACTATGTTTTGCCGTGAGCGGATTTTGTTCTAAAGCTGTTTTCGGATCAGCAGAGCATAGCGCCGCTGCCGTTTCTTTCATTTCCTCCTGTAAGCGGCCCGGCAATATCGCCAATCCCATGACCTCAATCAGGCCGATATTTTCTTTTTTAATATGGTGAACTTCCTTATGGGGATGAAATATCCCTAATGGATGCTCCTCATCCGTCCGGTTGTTCCTCAGTACGATATCGAGTTCGTACAAGCCTCCCCTGCGCCGCGCAATCGGTGTGACCGTATTATGGGGCGTATCGCCTGTATAGGCGGCAATGGCGGCTTTTTCATCGGAATACGTCTGCCACGTGCGGAAGATATGGTCAGCAGCTTCGGCGACATGACCCGGTTCGTCTCCTTGAAGCCTGAGCACAGACATCGGCCACTTCACTAAGCCCAGCGACACGCCGGGATAATCTTTTAATTCATAAACGTCTTCCGCTTCTGCACGTGCCATTGGAAAATCATGCGCGCCGCCTTGGAAATGATCATGGCTTAGGATGCTGCCGCCGACAATCGGCAGATCCGCGTTTGAACCGATAAAATAATGCGGATACTGCCCGAGAAATGACAGCAGCCTTTCAAATGTTTTTTTGCTGATCTCCATCGGTTCATGTTCACCTTTTAAGACAATGCAGTGCTCCGGATAATAGACATATGGCGAGAATTGCAGGAACCATTGTTCGTCCTCAAGGGTGACCGGAATGATTCTGTGATTTTGCCGGGCTGGATGATTCACGCTTCCCTCGAACCCGACATTTTCTTTACACAGCAAACACATCGGATAATTTGTCTGTTCCTGCTCTTTTGCAGCCGCAATCGCTTTCGGGTCCTTTTCAGGCTTTGATAGGTTAATGGTCATTTCCAGTTCGCCATATTCGGTCGGCACCGTCCAATGAACATTTTTGGCGATTCTGTCAGTCCGTATATAATAGACATCCTCTGAATATTGATAGAATTCCTTTGTCGCCTGTTTTGGGCCGTATAATGCTTTTGTCTCTTCAAATTTGCGAATGACCTCTGACGGAGCAGGTACAAAACAGCCCATCAGCTTTGCGCTGAGCAGGTCACGGTACGTATCTGTATCCGCTTCCATTCGGCCGGTTTCGGCAGCCCATTTATAGATGGGAGCGAGCAAGTCCGGCAGGCTTTGTGACTGCTTGATGCAGATGCCGGAGACCGGCTCGGGATGTGTGATGCCCAGCGCTTCATAAAGACGGTTTCTCGTATATTCCCGATCCCAGATCGAAATCAATTTTCGTTCCAGGCCATACTCAAGCAGCTGTTCCAGATGTTCAAAAATGCTCATATGTCACTCCCCCTTTAGTTCTCTCGCTCCCTCTCCGATATCCGCGACATAAAAATCCGCTCGGAGCCCTGTTTTTGCTTGATATCTGTCTCCAACCTTCTGAATAAAATCATCAACGAACTCATCTTTTACAATGCTGATGGTGCATCCGCCAAAGCCTGCTCCCGTCATTCTTGATCCAATTACACCTTCGTGATCCCATGCCGCAAACACAAGCTCATCAAGTTCAGGGCATGTTACTTCATAGTCATCCTTCAATGAAAGGTGGGATTCCTTCATTAACTGCCCGATTTCATCTATATTGTTCTCTTTGAACATATGGGCCGTCTTAATAGCACGATGATTTTCGTATACAGCGTGCTTTGCCCGGCGTCTGTTCGTTTCATTTTGGATCAGGCTGGAATGCGCATCGAAATCAGAAGGCTTGATGTCACCCAGTGCGGCAATATTGAGGCCTTTTTGCAGATCAAGCAATGCATCATTGCATTCTTGGCGTCTCGTATTATAGCTTGAGTCAGCCAATGTCCTTTTTTTGTTCGTGTTCGCGATGACCAGCGCGAGGCCTGAGACATTGAGTTTGCTATATTCATAGTCAAGCGTGTCGCAGTTCAGCAGCATCGCATGATGTTTTTTCCCCATTCCAATTGCAAATTGGTCCATAATTCCGCAATTGACGCCGATAAAATGGTTTTCCGCATGCTGCGCCATTTTCACAAGCTCAAGCGCATCTACTTCAGGATGAAAATAGCTTTGGAGCACGACCCCCATCAGCAGTTCAATAGAAGCGGAAGACGACAGCCCCGCCCCGTTTGGAATATTCCCTGAAAATACAATGTCAAAGCCATGGGGAACTGCATATCCCCTCTGTTGAAATTCATAAATCACGCCTTTTGGGTAGTTCGCCCAGTCGTCTTCTTTTTGATAGCGAATGTCGTCAAGGCTGCATTCCTTGATGCCTGCGTTTCTAAAGTTATCTGAATACATCCGGACAAGCCCGTCGTTTCTTTCTGCAACAGCAGCATATGTACCCATTGTCAGCGCGCACGGAAATACATGCCCGCCGTTATAGTCTGTATGTTCTCCAATCAGATTCACTCTTCCAGGTGCGAAAAAAAACCGTAACCCCTCTTTTTCTCCGAATACACTTGCAAATATCCCCTTTAGCTCTTCCCGCATGTGCAATCACCTTTCTGGTTTTTATTTTTTATTCCCCTTATTTCTTCATAGAAAACGGCAGATCATATGCTGCAGTCCTCTCATACCCCTTCTTCTTTTGTTTTTTTAAAGACGAGCCATTTGCTCGCAACATAGTTGACGACAACAATGACCGCGTTGTCGAGTATTTTGGCCAAGGTTTCATTTGTATTAAACTGGCCGACAAGAATGATCATCATGCCTAAATCTATGCCGAGAGACAGGACCCGAACGCTGAAAAAAGCAGTGAGCTCTTTCAGCAGGCTCTGCAGATCATGTGTTTTTTGCTGAAACACATATAATTTATTTGTTATGTAAGCAAACAGCACGGACAAAATCCAAGCGGCAACAGTGGCGGCTTTGTAATCCACATTCATGATCTCTACCAATATATAAAAGCTGGCGATATTCACAATGGTTGTGAAAACCCCCATAATGATATACATAATTATTTCTCTATACTTCACTGATGTTCCTCGCTTTCTGAAAAACTTTTCAAAATTCTTGGCGTCTCGTGCTCTCTGTCTAAAGTAAAAAATACCGAGAGTGCGTCTAAAAAGCTGCGGAAGGTGGCTGGCTGGCCCAATACATATGATTGTTTGATGATTCCGTCGAGGACTGCACATATTATTTTAGCCGTATATTCAGGATCAATACAGGCGTCAATCAGCTTTCTCTCCTTCAGCCACTTAATATATAACACATTTTCTTCCACCCACAATTCGTACAGCCGGACATAGGCCTTGCATTTCTTTAAGACTTTATATGTCGGCATGTTCATGGCAAACGAGGTGATGTCCCACGACGGCTTATTTATGTAATAGGAATAAAGCAGTTCTGCAGCGTGTTTTGCAGCCTCGTCCAATGTCAGCGATTTCACTGACTCCCGCTCCATTTGATCAAGATACCCTATAATGATCTTTTTTTTCATCTGACGTTTTTCGAGAAGGTACAGCAGAAAATCGTCCTTGCTGACAAAATGAACATAAAATGCTCCTTTGCTGTACCCGGCGGCTCTGCTGATATCTTCTACAGAAACCGGATCATACGCTCGGTCAATCAACAAATTCACGCCAGCGTCTATAAAACTTTCAAATGTTGCTTCTCTTTTAATTTGAAATTTGTTTTTTTTCATATTTTTCTCCTGGCGGTAATGATTACCCTTATCTTACACCGGATCAATCTTTAGCGGTATTTATTTCTTTGAACGGTTATGCTATTCGGTTTCCCAGGGGTCATTTTTAATAGGCTAAATGATTTATTTTCATTTACATACTATCCAGTCAGTATTTAATTGTTTATTATTATAAATAAGGTCCATTGGTTATATTAGTCATTTTTTTAGGGAATAGGTAGGTGGTTTTTCCTTCAGTTTGTGAACACCGAGCAACTATGTGTGAAATTTGTTGTACTCGCCTCATCATCGCGCTGGCTTGTCTTTTATTGCCCGCATGTTGCAGGAAAACATTTTATACAATTGGAGGTTACTATGAAAACTCATGTTAAAAAAGATTTGGACAAAGGTTGGCATATGTTAATTCAAGAAGCTAGATCCATTGGATTAGGCATTCATGATGTGAGGCAGTTTTTAGAATCTGAGACAGCATCGAGAAAGAAAAACCACAAAAAAACCGTCCGGCAAGACTAGTCCGAACAGGCGGATCTATTTACCTCTGGCTTTTCTATCACCTGATCTGAGTTTTCACCATATCCTCTATTCAAAAGCAAATCGCTGCGCTGAGCTTGAGGACAAACGGTGTGTCAGCTAACTACGACAGACAGCCGGTGATGCGATCACCTCTTGGCACATGCATTGTCATAAAGAGGTGATGCGAACATGATAACCGTGCTCTGGTAAACAGCAGCTTTGCTGAGAACAAGCTGCATTCGGTGAGGTTTTGAAAGCAAACTCGTTTATACACGGCCGAGCTTGAAAACCTTCGCCTGTCTTTAGACCACTGTGTTCACCTCTTCACGACTTCCTTCTTTTTTCATCCTCCAGATATTGTTCAACGCATAAATCGGACTTTCAGTACATACCTATTGGTGTACCTTTTTGCTTACGTTTAGCGAATAAAAGGAGGAAAGCCATGTACAAAGCTGATTATAAACAGATTGCTGCAACGCCGTCTTTTCAAGCTTTTTTAAAGCAGAAACGCGCTTTTATTGTTCCTTCTGCGATTTTCTTTTTTGTCTTTTATTTTTCACTCCCTGTTTTGACATCTTATTTCACCTTTTTGAATGCCCCGGCCATTGGAGCTGTTTCATGGGCTTGGCTGTTCGCCATCGCCCAATTCGCTATGACCTGGATACTGAGTACTGTGTATTCCCGGAGAGCCGCCCATTTCGATAAGTATGTAAGCGCTTTAAAAGAGGATCTGAAGGGTGAACAGACATGAATATGACTGCTTTTTTATTATTTTTGGCGATTGTTGGCCTGACGCTTATTATCACGTATTTTGCCGCGAAGCGGACGAAAACGACGAGTGAGTTTTATACGGCGGGCGGCGGGCTCACCGGCGTTCAGAATGGACTGGCAATTGCCGGTGACTACATGTCTGCCGCCTCGTTTCTCGGGATTGCCGGAATGATTGCGTTATATGGATTTGATGGCTTCTTTTACAGCATCGGTTTTCTGGTGGCTTATCTCGTTGTCTTGTACATCGTGGCGGAGCCGCTTCGGAATCTTGGAAAGTACACGATGGCAGACATGATTGCCGCTCGCTTTAAAGAAAAGAAAATCCGCGGTGTCGCGGCTCTCAATACCATTGCCATCTCTACTTTTTATATGATCGCCCAGCTCGTGGGGGCGGGTGCGCTGATCAAACTGCTTCTAGGGCTGGATTATACCGCGGCTGTCCTCATCGTCGGAGTGCTGATGACCATTTATGTCGTGTTTGGCGGCATGATCGCGACAAGCTGGGTTCAAATTATTAAAGCCGTTTTGCTGATGGCCGGCACACTCGTGATTTCGATTATCGTGTTTTCAAAATTCGGCTTTAGCCTTAATACCATGTTTGAACAGATGAAAACGGCTACTCCGCTGGGCGCTGATTTTTTGAACCCCGGAAATAAATACAAGGTGCCGCTTGAGACCTTGTCGTTAAACTTGGCACTCGTGCTGGGAACCGCCGGGCTTCCGCATATATTGATCCGGTTTTATACCGTTAAGGATGCCAAGACGGCCCGTACATCCGTTGTGTCAGCGACATGGATTATCGGTGTGTTTTACATTATGACGGTGTTTCTCGGCTTTGGTGCCGCGGCATTTGTCGGTTTTGACGCGATTACGGCGGCTGATCAAGCGGGAAATATGGCGGCTCCGCTTTTAGCAAAAGCACTCGGAGGAGACTTTCTGTTCGCGTTTGTATCAGCCATCGCCTTTGCCACCATTTTGGCTGTCGTGACAGGGTTGGTGCTGTCTGCCGCCTCAGCATTTGCCCATGATATTTACAGCCAGATCATCAGAAAGGGAGAAGCAACTGAAAAAGAACAGATGAAAGCGGCCAGATGGGCTTCTGTCGCCGTGTCAGTGCTCTCGATTCTCCTTGCGATTTTTGCACAATCCTTAAATGTGGCGTTCCTTGTTGCACTCGCGTTTGCGGTAGCCGCCAGCGCAAACCTTCCGCTGATTGTGTTTACAGTCTTCTGGAAACGATTCAATGCCTCAGGCGCCTTATGGGGCAGCCTGACAGGCCTGATCAGCGCGCTTGTGCTGGTATCGATGAGCCCTAGTGTGTGGGACCCGGCCGGAGGTGCTATTTTTACCGGTGATCCGCTCATTCCGCTGTCTAATCCAGGGATTATTTCCATCCCGCTCGGCTTTCTCGGCGCGTGGCTCGGAACGGTGCTGTCGTCTGATAAAACAATTGATGAAGATACGTTTGCGGAAATACAGGTGAAGGCGCATACTGGCGTCCATATGGAACAGGAATAAAAAAAGCTCTCTTTATCGAGAGCTTTTTCCTTACTTTTTCTTCTGCTCGTCAGAAATCGCTTTTTCAAATACATCCTTGCCGGCAGCACCCGGAATTACAGTGTCACCGATAATAAAGGTTGGAACGGCTGTGATGTTAGCCTCTTCATAGGCGTGCTTCAAGGCTTGGCGCTGCACGTCCTGATATGTTCTTGTTTCCAGTGCTGATTTGAATGATGCACCGTCTAATCCCACTTCCTCGGCGAGCTTCGTCAAGATGTCAATGTCGCCGATATTTTGGCCCTCTTGGAAAAATGCCTGAAAGACACGGGTGTTGTATTCATGTCCTTTATTGTATTCCTTCGCAAAATGGAAGCCTTCAAACGCGAGGTCTGTATACGGATGAGGCGAGACGTTTGGAAAATTGATCTCGACCCCTAATTTCTCCGCCATTGGCTGAATAGATGTCTGCCACATGTACTGTTTAGAAGGATCATTGACCGGATCAAGCTGAGGAGATGGGCTTGGGCGCAGTTCAAACGGCATCCACTCGACTTCAACATCCTTTCCTTTTATCGCTTCTTCAAAAGCGGCTTTTCCAACGAAACAAAATGGGCAGACGTAATCTGAATAAACTTTAATGTGTACTGTCATGATAATCTCCTTTCGTATAAATTGATTTTAAACTGTAACAATTAAAGTTACAACTGTTTTTTAAATAAAGAAGCCGATTTAGGCTTCTTTTATGATTCCAGCAAACGCTGGGCAATATATTCTCCTTTTTTGCAGCCGCCTGGGCATGCATATAAAGCAGAACCGATTGTTTGTGTATATTCGTTTAACGCATCCTTTGCTGAAAGAGCCTTCAGCATCGGGATAAACTGATTGTCGGGATTTTTTTGAAAACTGATAAACAGGAGACCTGCATCCATATAGCCGGTTTTCGGATCAAGTCCTTCTGTGTAAGAGAAAGCTCTTCGCAAAATTTGTTTTCCCGTAGATTTCGCTAGACTGACGTGTGAATTAGACGGAATTTGATTCAGCTTCACGGGATCTGTTTCTTTTTTCTGCCCAAAAGGCGCCCCTGAGCTTTTTGTGCGGCCGAAGGTATCCTCTTGGTCCTTAAGGGAAGAGCGGTCCCATATCTCAAGGAACATTTTGATTTTCCGGAAAGCCATATAGGTGCCGCCCGTCATCCAGTCAGGCTCACCGGACTGAACCCACACGATCGAGTTCATCAAGCTGTCATCCTCCGTGCTCTGGTTGCCTGTTCCATCTTTAAACCCGAAGAGATTGCGCGGTGTTTCGCCATTTTTTCCTCCGCTTAAAAAGCCTTTGTTCACAAAGCGGACCTCACAAGTGCCGACCGCTTGATTTAGCAGGTTACGCAGCGCGTGAAACGCCACTTGCTCGTCGTCTGCACACACTTGAATGCAGATGTCCCCGCCTCCCTGCTTTTCATCCAGGTTGTCATTGGGCATCGCTGGAAGAGCGGCTAGGTGCTTCGGCTTTTTGCTTTTCAGCCCGAAGCGGTCCTTTCCGTCTTTTTCAAAAAAGCCAGGCCCAAATCCGAATGTGACCGTTAAGTTGGAAGGGGATAAATCTGCTGACTCACCTGTATCCTGCGGCGGCAAATACTGATTTCTCTGCTCAGCTGACATTTTCTTGCCAGACGTCAGCATCTGTGCGAGACTTGTCCAGTTTCTAAATAACGTAATGATGTCGCTTTTGTCTTTTGCTGTTACATCCAGTGCAGCAAAATAGACATACGTCTGATGGGCAGTTGTGATTCCGGCCTGATGCTTTCCGTAAAACGGAACGACCTGATCATCCTCTTTTTCATCCTTTTTCGATGACTTGGCCGCGGTCTGCACAAGCGGAGCGAGTCCGCCGAGTCCGCTGGCACCGATCGCAACGGCTGCCCCCGCCATTGCCCCCCATTTTAAAATGTCCCGTCTGTGAATTTGTTCTGGCTTTTTTTGTTCATCGCTCATGCTGTTACAAAACTCCTTTTATAGCACATTCGCAATCTTCGACATGGTTTCAGAAAGAGTCGTCAGCTTTGTGCTCAGCTCTCTGATTTGCTTTTCACTTAATTTATCATAAGACGTATAGGACTGATCATTTGTTTTGTATTTTGCCATTAAAACTTCAAATTCGCTGAACTCCGTATCCAGTTTTTCCGTCAAGTCGGAGTGATCTTTTACAAGCGCGCTTTTCACTGTTTGATAAACGGCTTCGGAGCCTTCCACATTTGCCATAAGGTCCACTAAATCAATTCGTGAGTAGCGCTCTTCTTCTCCCGTGATTTTCGAAATTCCGGCTTCGTTCAGAAGCTCCATCGCGCCTGCAACAATTTGTTCAGGTGTTAATTTCAGTGATTTAACTGAACCGTCAAGCTCTTTTACATCCTTGAGAAGCTGGTCAGCTGTTGCCTTTTCCCCGGAAATATCTTGATCCTTCCAAATGGCCTTCTCAAGCTTGTGGAAGCCTGTCCATTTGTCTCCTTCTTCAACATCGTTTTCTCGTGCATCAATTTTCGGGTCAAGATCTCCAAGGCTTTCAGCGATCGGTTCGATACGCTCGTAATAAACACGCGCTTTCGCATATAACGTTTTAGATTTTTCGATATCGCCGGATTTCACAGCACTCATAAATGCTTCAGTCGCTTTGACAAGCTGGCCACTCTGCTTTTTGACATAGCCTTTATACTCATCCGCTGCTTTTGCCAGCTGATCGCTAGCCTTTTTGCCGCTCTTCTTCGCTTCTGTCAGGTCTTCTAAGGACGCTTTCAATGACTCGGATTCTGTCTTGATTTTTGCTGTATCCGGTTTGTCTTTTTGCGCTTCTGTGTAGATTGGCTGAAGATGCTTTTCGATTTCTGTATATTCGAATGGATAGTCGCTGCGAATGTCGTTTTCAAAGGAAAGCCAGTAGCTGTTTAACTCTTTCCCCTTCTTTTCAATCTCTTTTTGGTCTCCTTTTTCCGCTGAGTCATTCAGCTTGGAAATGATGGTTTCCATTTTATTTACGGATGCGGTGATTTCTTTAGTGACCCCGCTTTTTTCAGATGAAGCTTTTTCTTTAGTTGAAGATGTGTCATTGGCTCCGCAGCCTGCGCACAGCGCAAGGATGCATCCGGCTGATACAGCGATTTTTGTGAAATTCATTTTGTCAGTTCCTTTCCGTTTGTAAAATGTTTTGCCGCTTCTGAAACAAGCGCAATCAGTAAAAAGAGTAAAATCAACATTTGCGGAATCGTGCTGTACACAGACGGATAAATTCCCAGCACCGATACAGACGGCAGCCAGCTTTCTGCATCAGACGGAAGAATGCCCGCCAGTTGAAGGCTGTGAACGCCGGTTCCGAGAAATTTCACGCACATATACAGGACAACCGCCATTGATAGAAGAAAAAACGGCTTCAATGGAATGCGTATTCCGAGCTTGATCATCAGAACACCGACGATGACGAGAACGATAAGCCCTGCGGCAGTTCCGCCGATCAGTTCAGTGAGCGGGAGCTTCCCGACAAGCCCGATGAAAAAGATGACCGTTTCGAGACCTTCTCTTACAACTGCCAGAAATGCAATGAGCGCAAAGGAAAGCAGGCTTCGTTTTTTTAGTGCCTGTGACTTCTGGATATTGATTTTTTCTCTCCATTTATCCATTGAGGCATTTCTGTGCAGCCACACCCCGACATACAAAAGCATGACAGCGGACAGTACGCCGGTAACGCCGCCAAGCAAGAAATTGTTTTCTCCGAATACACTGGAGGAGAACAGAACCGTGACACCGATGCCGGCTGCTAAGGAAACAGCCATGCCGGCGGACGCTCCGCCCCAGATCCATGTCGAGGAACGCGTAACCCGCGCTTTTTTTGTCATGGTTAATAGCGCTCCGATGACAAGGAGGGCCTCCATTCCTTCACGAATCGGGATCAGCGCCGCATCCCACCAGCTGTAGCTGCTTGAAGCGATCGGCTCGAGCAATTGAATCATTTCGTCAATTTGCTTTGATACCTTTTCGGGATGGTTGCCGATCTCCGCCTTCATCAGTGCCAGATTTTCCTCCGATGTCGTATAGGCTTCTTTCGATTGGGAAACGACGTCTCCCTCAACGGCGAGCCAGGATGTAACTAAATTGTCGATTGCGGATGATGCTTCATCCAATTGTTTTTTTTCTATGAACTGCTTCGTGTCTTTCAAGCTTTGTATATAGGCTGTTAAGGACGCCCTTGATTGACCTGAGGATGTCTTTTTCAGTACGACAGCCTGCTGGTAGGTTTCTAAATGAGACGAAAGCTCTTCAAGCTGTGTTTTGAGCTTGCCTGTATCTTGATTGATAAAAGAAAGAGAAATCATCGCGATATTCGCGTCCATTTCACTGTGAGAAGAAAGGTTTTCCTTCTTAATAGAAGGTTCTTCTTTTTTCCACTTCGCCTTGAAGGTTTCAAACGTTTGTTGTGCCGAATCCATATCCCCGTCTTTTACGGATTTGATCATTTGCTTGTTTAATTGAATTAATGCGGCGATCGGATCATCTTCCGCATGTGCCGCAAAACCGAAAACCATCAACAAGCTGAATAGAATAAGTGCCAGCCCCCGAGCCATCATGTTCCTCCTATAATTGAAAATGATTATCATTGTATAACATAATCATAGCCAGTTCCTGTCCTTTGTCAATTAAAATTTGAAGGTCTGAAAACCTTGATGGAAAGCAAAAAAGCTGTCCTTTTACAGAACAGCCTTTTGAAGGAAGATGAACGATTATCTTTCTGTTTTATATGTTTGAATTTCCTCACGAAACTTGCGTGCAGCACTCTCAGGATCCTCCGCCTGACTGATGGCGCTGATCATACTGACACCATCGGCCCCCGCTTGGATAACAGGTGCGGCATTATCTATTGTGATGCCGCCGATGCCGACAATTGGAATGCTGATGCCTTGACGGCGCACTGCTTCGATAAGAGATACACCCTGTACCGCTCTCGTATCCTTTTTCGTTTCAGTCGGATAGATCGGCCCAAGCCCGACATAATCCGCTCCGTCTTCTTCGGCTTGCTTCACCTCAGACATCGTATGAGCGGAAACGCCGAGAATCATATCACCTATGGCAGCTCTTACCTCTTTCGCATTTGCGTCTTCCTGGCCGATGTGGATACCGTCAGCTTTCAGCTTCAGAGCCAATTCCACATCATCATTGACAATGAACGGAACACCAGCTTCACGGCAGGCTGCCTGCGCTTTTTCAGCAAATTCAATCCGAGCCTCTCCTGTCAGCGCATCCCCGCCTTTTTCACGGAACTGGTACAGGGTGGCACCGCCTTTTAACGCTTTTTGTACAACTGCAACAGGATCGGCTTTCGTATTGTTTGACCCCATAATGAAGTAAACAGATAAAAACTCTTTCATCATTTCCCGAGAAATACGAGTCATGAGACAGTCACCCTTTCTATAGTCGCCCATTCTTGGACGTCTTGTTCAGTAACAGTTGAAAGCTTGTTCAACAATTCAATCTGAAAGCTTCCAGGGCCTTTGTCAGCCGTCTGCTGTGCGGCAAGCTGAGCTGCGACTCCATACGAGGAAATGGCCGCGATAGCAGCAAACAATGGATTTTCTTCCACAGCGCAAAACGCACCGACGACGGAAGTCAACAGGCAACCGGCGCCTGTCACTTTTGTCAGCAGCTTGTGGCCGTTATGAAGGGTATATACATTTGATGTATCGGCAATGACATCGACTTCACCAGTAATCGCAATGACCGTATTTAGCTTTTGTGCCGCTTGCTGAGCCAGCCGGATGATGTCGCCTCCGCCTTCACCCGCATCAACACCTTTGATCCGCCAATCCGTCACACCGACGGTATGGGCAATTTCCGCCGCATTTCCTCTGATTGCAGCAAGGCGAACCTCACGAATGATGTCACGTGCCGATTCAGTTCGGAACGGTGTTGCTCCGGCACCGACAGGATCAAGAATGACGGGAACGCCATGTTCATTAGCTGATTTTCCCGCGATGATCATCGCTTCGACTGACTCCTTGCTCAGTGTTCCGATATTTAAAACGAGTGCACCCGCAATTTTCGCCATATCGGCGACCTCTTCTTTTGCGTACGCCATAACGGGCGATGCGCCGAGGGCGAGCAGGCCGTTTGCTGTGAAATTCGTTACGACATTGTTGGTTATGCTATGCACCAGTGGGCTGTGCCGGCGGACAGCCGTAAGACATTTTGCTGCTGATTGTGCATCCATGTTTGCATCATCCTTTACTATCTTTTTTCGGGTCCCATAAATACGATTTCGTATGTTCGAGCCAAGCTCTGGCGGCAAACGACAAGTACCGGTCCTTTCTCCAAATAATGGCGAGGTGCCAAGGGATGACCGGATCAACAAGCGGAATGACTTTCACTTTTTCCGGGTCAAGGCCGCGGCAGATCCGTTCCGGCAAAAGCCCGATCCCAAGGTTGGCTGATACCATCTCACTAATAAAATCCCATTGTGATGTTTCATAAATGATATGGGGCCGGAACCCAGCCTTGATACATTCCGTCATAATTCGGTTGTGCAGGACAAAATCCTCCCTGAAGAAAATAAAAGGCTCGTCCTTCAACTCACGCAGCTGACATTCTTTCTCATCAGCCAGCCGGTGGGAAGGGTGAACGACAAGCATTAAGGTTTCTTTTACGATTGTAAACGAATGAAAGATATCTTCGTTTGCAGGAAGGACCACAACGCCGATATCAAGAGAGCCGTCCCCGACACCTTCTTGGACTTTTATAGAACCGTCTTCGACTAGCTGAAAGGTGACATTCGGATAGTTTTCACGGAAATCGCCGAGCACTCTCGGGAAAAACCCCGATCCAATCATCGGCGGCAGTCCAATCCGTACGTGCCCTTTCTTGACTTCCATAATATCATTTAATTCTGACGTCAGGTTTTGAAATGATTTAATGATTTCCTGCGCCTGCACATACATGCTATGGCCGGCATCAGTCAGTTCTACCTGCCTGCCGTTTCGGTAAAACAGTTCAATTCCGAGCTCTTCTTCTAAATTTTTGATCATTTTTGATATCGTCGGCTGAGAAACATAAAGGGATTGGGAAGCCTTCGTAAAACTTTTTAAACGGGCGACTTCCAAGAAATATGTTAAATGGCGGATATCCATGTGCTTCACCCTTTCTATAGACAAAAGGAATACTTCTTATTCTTAATATATATTTTACCTATAGCGAGACCTTATGTACAATAAGTATATAAGGGAGGCATCAATATGAAAAAACTGTTGCTAACCGTTATTCAAATCGCTCTGTTATTTATATTTGCTCGGCTGATTAATTGGGTGACAGCCCTTCTTCATATAAATATTCCCGGCAGTATAATAGGGATTGTGATTCTTTTCACATTATTGCACTTTAACATTATCAAGCTTGAATGGATAGAGCTTGGTGCAGCGTGGCTTCTCGGGGAGCTGCTTTTATTTTTTATCCCGTCTGCCGTCGGAGTGATTGAATACGGAGACATTATGTCGAAATTTGGTGTCAGCATTCTGCTTGTTGTCATCATCAGCACGTTTGTCGTGATGGTGTCTACAGGAACGCTTACACAACTCATTGCAAAGAGAAAGGAGAAAAAGCATACGTGTTCATCGGAATTGTAAGTTTGTTTTTAACGGTTTTGGTGTATTTAGGAGCAAAAAAGGTATATCAACGCTTTCCGCGTGTTTATACGTCGCCGCTATTGGTGACGCCCGCTGTGTTAGTCGGTCTGCTGCTGCTGGTGAATGTCCCGTACGAGTCCTATAATCTCGGCGGCGGATTGCTGACCGATATGCTACAGCCGGCCACCGTGGCATTCGCGATCCCGCTATATAAATATTTCCCTGTTTTAAAGAAATACGCAGTGGAAATTATTTTGAATGTGGCCGTCGGTTCATGCATCGCGATTATTTCTACCGCTCTTATTGCGAAATGGCTTCACCTCGGCACCGGCTTAATTGACAGCCTCGTCCCGAGATCAGTGACAACGCCGATCGCGATGAACGTATCTGAAATGATCGGCGGAATGCCTGCCGTCACAGCCGTGTTTGTGATTTTAACCGCTTTGCTCGGCACAGTGATCGGCCCGATGGTCATCCGTTACTTCCGCATTGATAACGAAATCGCGCGGGGCGTGCTGCTTGGCACAAGCGCACACGGAGCGGGAACGTCAAAAGCATTTGAGCTCAGCTCTGTGTCCGGCACAATTTCAAGCGTATCGATGATCTTAGCTGCGATTATGACGCTTTGCGCGGCGCCATTTTTGCTTTCATTTATGTAAAAAACTGTCCTCTCGAGGGCAGTTTTTTTTATGTGCTTCCCCTTATTGAAAAGCTGACGAATTCCAATATAATGTATTTGTGGATACCAAAGGAGGCACCCTGATGCACAACTTGCAGGTGAGACGGCATTATGCCGCGTTAAAAGGATTTTATTTGTTTGCTTTTCTCGGTACGGGCAGCATGATTCCCTTACTCAGTATGTATTTAACGAAGGAACAGCATTTAAGCGGATCACAGGTCGGCTTGATCATGTCACTGGGCCCGATTGTGATGATTTTCTTTCAGCCGTTTTGGGGCATGCTGAGCGACTATACGCAAAAAACGAAAGGTTTGCTGGCGGTTTGCACATCAATCACAGGCATCATTGGATTAGCCTATATTGCATTTGACAGTTTCCCTCTGTTTATTTTGATTGCGGCCTGTTTTGCAGCCTTTCAAAGCACGATTATTCCACTTTCGGACAGCATTTCACTAAGGTACACACAAGAAACAAACGGCAACTACGGCGGAATCCGCCTGTTTGGCTCTCTCGGCTTCGGCGTCGCGGTGTTTGCCATGGGACAGGTGACGAACCAGCTGTACCCCATTCACGTGATCTTTATCTTTGGCTGTGCCTTTCTGTGCATTGCCGCCATATTGGCTTCTCAAATGCCGGGCCAGCAAAAAACGAAAACAAAGGTCAATATCCGCAAAGGATTCCGGGAGCTTATCAGCAACAAAACCTTCCTCATCTTTATGATCATCACCTTTACGACATTTGCTCCAAACTTAGCGAACAATACGTATTTCAGTCTTTTTCTGGACAAAAGCGGCGCATCTCTCTCCGCTATCGGCATTTTATTTTTCATCGGCGTGATTTCAGAAATACCATTTATGCGGTTTGCCCAAACATTTATAGATAAAATGGGGCTGCTCAACGTCATTATGCTGTCAGGCGGAGTCTCATTATTCAGGTGGGCGCTCTATTTCACGGCGCCTTCACTATGGATCATTTATGCGACGGTCTTTCTTCAGGGAGTGGCCATCGGTTTATTTATCCCGGCGGCGCTTCAATATGTGAAAAAGATTACCCCAAGACACGTTGAAGCGACGGCGCTGACCATGTACGCCGCCATTGGCAACGGGTTCGGCAACTGGTTCTGCACATTTGCAGGCGGGTACATTTTTGACTACGTGTCGATTTTCGCGGTCTACTTGCTTTTCGGTATTCTGAGCATAGCAGGCTTTGGCCTGACATTATATTTAATGAAGGCTGAAAAAAACAAACATACACTTCATCAGCCGGCTGTTACTTTTAAACCATAATGACTATAATGAACAAAAGAAAGGATGTGCGTTATGAACGGGCAAGAGCGAAACAGCATTTCGAAAGGGTTGCAGGTTGATATTGTATTGAAAGCAGATCAAAAAACAGGAAAACTGACGAGAGGGACAGTGAAGGATATTTTGACGAAATCAAGCTTTCATCCGCATGGCATTAAAGTCCGTCTTGAAGATGGCCGCATCGGCCGCGTCCAGCAGATCATTTCTACATAAAAAAAGCTGCCCCTGAACAGGGCAGCTTTTTCATTATTTTTTCTGCAGAAGGACCACTTTCAGGTAGTTGCCTTCCGGAAATGCCGAAATCGTTTTGAAATCCTCCGGCAGCGTAAATTCCTCAATGATGGTGTAGCGTTCGTTTGTTTCTTTAAATGCGGCATCGATAAAGCCTTTGAATTTCTTCATGCCAAAGGCGCTGCTGTTTGTAGAGGCAACAATGACACCCTTGTCAGCAGTGATGGCGATCGTTTCCTTCAGCAGGTTTTTATAATCCTTGGCCGCGCTGAAGGTGCGTTTTTTTGTGCGCGCAAAGGAAGGCGGATCGAGAATAATCAGATCAAAGCGCAAATCCTTTTTTGCAGCATATGAAAAATAGTTAAACACGTCCATCACTTTAATGTCGTGCGCTTCGTAATCCAGCTTGTTCACGCTGAATTGCTCGATCGTTTTGGCCAGGCTTCGGTTTGCCACGTCAACGCTTGTTGTTTTCTCCGCTCCGCCAAGCGCCGCTGCCACGGAGAATGCACCCGTATAAGAAAACGTATTTAAAACGGTTTTCCCTTTTGCATAGCGGTCTCTGATCGCCTTGCGCACATGTCTCTGATCCAAAAAGATGCCCGTCATGGCGCCTTCATTCAGATCCACCGCGTATTGAATGCCATTCTCTTGGATGATGATCGGGAACTCGCCCCTTCTCCCTTTCACGAAGTCATCATCTTCAACGTATTGTCCAGCCGTGTCGAAGCGTTTCTTCTCGTAAATCGCTTTATAATCAAGATCCATCTCATCCAATGCGGAAATCAGCATGTCTTTAAAGATGTAAATTCCCTTGCTGTACCATTGAATCAGCAGGTAGCCGTCATAATAGTCGATGGTGACGCCGCCGACACCGTCGCCCTCACCGTTGAACAGGCGGAAAGCTGTTGTATCTTGAGCCTCAAATAGTTTGGCGCGCGCTTGGGCCGCTTTTATTAATTTGGTGAGAAAAAATGCCTGGTCAACCTGTTCATGTTTATTGCGGGTAAGCGTCCAGCCGACCCCTTTGTTTTGCAGGCCGTAATAGCCCCGCGCGAGAAACTCGCCGCTCTCAGACACGATATCAACGAGGTCTCCTTCTTTCATGTGCCCCGCACTCCCTGCGAGAGCTTCTTTTTCAATAAGGGGATAGCCTTTTTTGATTTTGGCAGCGTGTGCTTTTTTTAGGGTGAGTAGCTTCATATATGTCGTCCTCTTTCCGTTTGCTTTCTCTTATCGTACCACAAAACGCCAAGATGTCTGCATTGACAGAAATGAAAGGTTTTTCTACGATAGACAAAAAGAGTTTCGAGGAGGAGCAGCATGCCAAAACGAATTGACCATACAGGCATCATGGTAAGAGATATTAACGCGTCCATCACATTTTATGAAGAGGTACTCGGCATGAAATTGAAGGATCGCATCACACACACGAACGGTGTAATCGAGCTTGCATTTCTTGGCTTTGAAGACGGCCCGGAAACAGAAATTGAACTGATTCAAGGCTACAGCAGCGAGCTTCCCGCTGAAGGAAAAGTGCACCACATTGCCCTGCTGACTGATGACATCGCGGCTGAATATACAAAAGCGGAAAAAATGAACGCAAAATTTATCGACGAGGAGATCACAACACTTCCAAACGGATACCGTTATTTCTATATCGAAGGCCCTGACGGTGAGTGGATTGAGTTCTTTCAGCGATAAAAAAAAAGAACGTACATTTTGTGATGTACGTTCTTTTTTTATCTATACCAACTGATATACGTTGACTCATCGCAAATCATAGATTCCCAGCCCATACGCTGAACCAGGTCATTGATGTTTTTATCTTTTGCTAAGAAGACATTAATGAATGAGTCATATACACTCATAAACACAAAGTCCATTTTCTCATCAGTCAAAACGAGCTCTGCTGCGGCTTCATCAAGAACCGTCCGCAAGTTGGCCTCAGTTATGTCCAAAACGCCACGGTTTTCCACAATCGGTTCTGCGTAATAAAACCGATTGGATCCGTTCGCACCTAACACCTTTACCAAACTCGGAATATGAAAATTTGAAATATGATCCTCACTGGGATAATAGAGGTCTCCATTTATGTTTTCATGTAACACCTCAGCCAAATCCTCTCTCGCGAACTCGTCCCTTAAAGCGCCTATCGACGTCATTAAAGCCAGCGCCAGCTCAGCATGTGTTTGAAAGCCGCAAGAAGACATAACCTTCTTCCAGGAAACAGCCTTGCCTTTTTCTCTGATTTCATCATCGTTTGGATAAATATGCTCGTAATCATGTTTTCTTTTTGCATTCTCCCATCCTTCAGGCATTTGGATAAAAGGAGAAAAAATAAGAGCAGCTGATGAGTATTCAACAGGTATTTGTTGTAAGATCGGTGATTCGTCATCGAACCATATATAATCTAGCATGCGCACCTCCTTTACATATTCTAACATTCCCTTTCATTTGAAAGAAGATGATCAGCCTATGACAGGCTGATCATCTATCACATCACATTTTTATCCCCAGATTCAACCGCACTCTCTTCCCGCCATTTTTGATGATCCCATATTCTGAAAAACGGATAGTAGATGGCACAGGTGATCAGCAGATTTACCAGCTGCATAACGGCGCCCGACACCTTTCCGCCTGTCGCCAGGTAACCTGATATGAGCGGCGGCATCGTCCATGGCACCGCGATTCCGGCCGGTCTTGCCACCAGCCCGGTGCTCATGCCGATATAAGTCGCGGTAATCGTGAGGAGCGGTGCGATGATAAATGGGACAATAAGGAGCGGATTCATGACAATCGGCATGCCGAAAATGATCGGCTCGTTGATATTAAAAAGCGCGGGCCCAATCCCTAATCGGCCAAGCTGCTTCATTTGTTTGCTGCGAGATCGGACAAGCATCGTCAGGACAAGCGCCAGTGTCGCTCCGCTCCCGCCGACATTGATCCAAATTTGAAAAAACTGAGTCGTAAAAATACTCGGCAGCGCCTCGCCCGCTTGGAAGGCGAGACGGTTGGCATCCATCGCGCCGTACCAAATCGGCGCCATGATTCCGCCAATGATGGAAGCCCCGTGAATCCCGCACGACCAAAGCAGCATCTGTACAAATTCAGCAATCAGGCTTCCGCCGAGACTGCCGCCAAGGATGGAAAGCGGTGTGCCAAGCAGGTCTCCTACGACATTGTGCAGACTCTGAAAAGGTGTCATTTCAATCAGAAGACGCGCCAGCCATACGAGAAGCACAATGATAAAGCCGGGAATCAGCGCGACAAATGATTTGCTTACCGCAGGCGGCACACCGTCTGGCATTTTGAAGACGATATTTTTTTGAATAATGTACCGATAGATTTCGGTTGAAAACAAGGCGATCAGCATGGCGACAAATAAGCCCTTGCTGCCAAGCAGCGTGATCGGGATTCCGCCCCCTACCATGATGGACTCCGTTGAGCCATCCGGTGTAAACGGCACCTCAAACGGCGTTGCCAATAGAAATGCGGCAATTGAAATCGCTCCGGCCGAAAGGGCATCAACACCATAGCTTTCCGCCAGCCGATAAGCGATCCCGAAAGCGGCGATCATCGCCATAATATCAAACGAAGCATTGACGGGATATCCGAGCTTATCAGCCCACTCCTTCCCAAACACACTCGCCATGAAATCAGCATACCCCGGAATCGGCAGGCTCGTTAAAATCAAGAAGACAGACCCGATAATAATCAGCGGCATGGTCAGGATAATTCCGTCACGCAAAGCGCTGAGGTGCCGCTGTCCGGCAATTTTCCCGGCGACAGGCATTATTTTTTCTTCCATTACCCGAGTGAATGCGCTCATCTTAAAAGCCCCCTTTTCTCATTGCTTTGTGAACAACCTCCGCAATGTTTTCTTTATCTTATTTTGAAAACGCTTACAAATTCATTTGGAAAATTTCCTCTTCCTGCGGAAAAAATCTGCATTTTGCCAAACAATCCTGTCTATGAAAAATTTTTATCTATTAATCTCTCTTTTTTCTCCGATATATATATCAAACATCATAGAAAAAGGAGATTAATCATGAAAAACATGTCTTGCAAACTTGTTGTATCAGTCACTCTGTTTTTCAGTTTTCTCGCCATAGGCCCTCTCGCTCATGCGCAAAACAGCAGCGAGAAAGAGGTTATTGTGGTTTATAAAAACAAGGCCGGAAAGGAAACCATCCTGGATAGTGATGCTGATGTTGAACAGCAGTATAAGCATCTTCCCGCGGTAGCGGTCACAGCAGACCAGGAGACAGTAAAAGAATTAAAGCAGGATCCTGATATTTTGTATGTAGAAAACAACGTATCATTTACCGCAGCAGACAGCACGGATTTCAAACTGCTGTCAGACGGCACTGACACCTCTGACAACTTTGAGCAATGGAACCTTGAGCCCATTCAGGTGAAACAGGCTTGGAAGGCAGGACTGACAGGAAAAAATATCAAAATTGCCGTCATTGACAGCGGGATCTCCCCCCACGATGACCTGTCGATTGCCGGCGGGTATTCAGCTGTCAGTTATACCTCTTCTTACAAAGATGATAACGGCCACGGAACACATGTCGCAGGGATTATCGGAGCCAAGCATAACGGCTACGGAATTGACGGCATCGCACCGGAAGCACAAATATACGCGGTTAAAGCGCTTGATCAGAACGGCTCGGGGGATCTTCAAAGTCTTCTCCAAGGAATTGACTGGTCGATCGCAAACGGGATGGACATCGTCAATATGAGCCTTGGCACGACGTCAGACAGCAAAATCCTTCATGAGGCCGTGAACAAAGCATATGAACAAGGTGTTCTGCTTGTTGCCGCAAGCGGTAACGACGGAAACGGCAAGCCAGTGAATTATCCGGCGGCATACAGCAGTGTCGTTGCTGTTTCAGCAACAAACGAAAAGAATCAGCTTGCCTCCTTCTCAACAACTGGAGATGAAGTTGAATTTTCAGCGCCGGGGACAAACATCACAAGCACTTACTTAAACCAGTATTATGCAACAGGAAGCGGAACATCCCAAGCGACACCGCACGCCGCTGCCATGTTTGCCTTGTTAAAACAGCGTGATCCTGCCGAGACAAACGTCCAGCTTCGCGAGGAAATGCGGAGAAATATCGTTGATCTTGGTACCGCAGGCCGCGATCAGCAATTTGGCTACGGCTTAATCCAATATAAAGCACAGGCAACAGATTCAGCGTACGCGGCAGCAGAGCAAGCGGTGAAAAAAGCGGAACAAACAAAAGCACAAACCGATATCGACAAAGCGCGAGAACTCGTCAGCCAGCTGCCGGGTTCCGACGCCAAAACTGCCCTGCAAAAAAGACTGGATAAAGTACAGTCATACAGAAATGTAAAAGATGCGAAAGACAAAGTCGCAAAGGCAGAAAAATATAAAACACAGCAAACCGTTGATACAGCACAAACTGCCATCAACAAGCTGCCAAACGGAACAGACAAAAAGAACCTTCAAAAACGCTTAGACCAAGTAAAACGCTACATTGCGTCAAAGCAAGCGAAAGACAAAGTTGCGAAAGCGGAAAAAAGCAAAAAGAAAACAGATGTGGACAGCGCACAATCAGCAATTGGCAAGCTGCCTGCAAGTTCAGAAAAAACGTCCCTGCAGAAACGCCTTAACAAAGTGAAGAGCACCAATTTGAAGACGGCGCAGCAATCCGTATCTGCGGCCGAAAAGAAATCAACTGATGCAAATACGGCAAAAGCACAATCAGCCGTCAATCAGCTTCAAGCAGGCAAGGACAAAACGGCATTGCAAAAACGGTTAGACAAAGTGAAGAAAAAGGTGGCGGCGGCTGAAGCAAAAAAAGTCGAAACTGCCAAGGCAAAAGTGAAGAAAGCGGAAAAAGACAAAACAAAGAAATCGAAGACATCCGCTCAGTCTGCAGTGAATCAATTAAAAGCATCCAATGAAAAAACAAAGCTGCAAAAACGGCTGAACGCCGTCAAACCGAAAAAGTAACCAAAAACCTTTAAGACTTGCATTCCAGGTCTTAAAGGTTTTTTACATTCTAAGAAAATCGTACACAACCTTTTTCCCATCCGCCTCACAGGCTTTTCATACTATTGCTATACAGCCATGAACAGCATAAAATGAACGTTATTACAGTTATCACCACATATGGCGGGATTGTGACTGGGCAGGCAGGCAAGACCCAATGATGCAAAGGGAGTATTAGTGCCTAAAAAGCAGGGCATTTTAACTCTTCTTTTCGTGTTGGGCTCATAACGGCGCCTTGGACAACCCCTATTCTCATGCTCCGTCGTCGACGCGGGCATTTTTGTCATTTTCAGCCGGTATTTCTCACTTTTTTCATTTTGATTGTCAACTTTTCATTTGATACGATGAACAAGCCGACTTTTCTTCAGCAAAGGAGGTTTTGATTGCTTGCATAAAGAGATTGCAAAAGAATTACTGCTGCTCGCAGGAGGAAAAAACAATATTATCAGCATCAGCCATTGTACGACCCGTCTTCGTTTTGATGTAAAGGACGAGACGAAAATTGATATACATGCCATTGAGAACCTGCAAGGTGTGCAGGGCACCTTTTTCCGTTATGGGCTTTTCCAGATTATCTTCGGAGCAGGCGTCGTCAACAAAATATATAAAGAAGTCGTTCATGTATGGGAGAACGCGCCTTCTGAAGAACCTGTCCACCAGAAAAAAGCCAGCCGGAAGCTGAACCCTGCCGCAGCTTTTGCGAAAACACTGTCCGATATTTTTGTGCCGATTATTCCGGCAATAACAGCAAGCGGCCTGCTCATGGGGCTGATCGGCATGATTAAGGTGTTTCACTGGTTCGCTGCCGGCAGCCCATGGATTAAAATGCTCGACCTCGTGTCCAGCACAGCCTTTATTTTACTGCCGATTTTAGTCGGCTTCAGTGCCGCACGGCAATTTGGCAGCAACCCATACCTAGGGGCAGTGATCGCGGGGCTTTTGACGCATCCTGATCTGCTGGACCCGTCTATGCTCGGCAGCAAAACCCCGTCTTCTTTAGACATATGGGGGCTTCATATCCCGATGATGGGGTATCAGGGTTCCATGATACCGATTCTTCTCTCCGTTTTTGTCATGAGCAAAATTGAGAAGCTATTAAAATCGATTGTGCCGAAGTCACTTGATGTCGTGATTATTCCCTTTATTACGGTCATGGTGACAGGGTGCCTCGCGCTGATTGTGATGAATCCCGCCGCGTCCATCATCGGCCAGATCATGACACAATCGATCGTCTATATCTATGATCACGCCGGCATTGCCGCCGGAGCCCTTTTCGGCGGCATCTACTCCACCATCGTCCTATCTGGATTGCATCATAGCTTTTATGCAATTGAGGCAACGCTGCTTGCTAATCCGCATGTCGGTGTCAACTTTTTAGTGCCGATATGGTCGATGGCGAATGTGGCCCAAGGCGGAGCGGGGCTTGCGGTATTCCTCAAAACGAAACAATCAAGCCTGAAGAAAATTGCGCTCCCCGCTTCTCTGACCGCGTTTTTAGGCATTGTTGAGCCGATTGTATTCGGGGTAAATCTCAAACTGATCCGTCCCTTTATCGGAGCAGCCATCGGCGGTGCTATTGGCGGAGCGTACGTGGTTGCGGTACAAGTTGTGGCAAATTCCTACGGGCTGACAGGCATTCCGATGATTTCAATTGTGCTGCCGTTTGGCGCCGCGAATTTTGTTCATTATATGATCGGTTTTTTGATCGCAGCCGTCTCTGCTTTTATAGCTACATTGTTTCTCGGGTTTAAAGAAGAGACAGAATAACTGGATTTATTCGTTTTCATTCATAAAACGGGGGATGAAAGGACAAAAAAGCTATGAAAATTAAAAGAATCTTAAATCATAATGCTATCGTCGTAAAGGATCAAAATGAAGAGAAGATTCTCTTGGGTGCAGGAATTGCGTTTAACAAAAAGAAGAATGATATTGTCGATCCGTCAAAAATAGAAAAAACCTTTATCAGAAAAGATACACCTGACTATAAGCAGTTCGAAGAGATTTTAGAAACATTGCCTGAAGACCACATTCAGATTTCTGAGCAAATTATCTCTCATGCCGAAAAAGAGCTGAACATCAAAATCAACGAGCGCATTCATGTCGCTTTTTCAGACCATCTTTCCTTTGCGATTGAACGCCTGAGCAATGGGATGGTCATTAAAAATCCGCTGCTGAATGAAATCAAAGTCCTTTATCCGAAGGAGTTCCAGATCGGCTTATGGGCCAGAGCACTGATTAAAGATAAACTGGGGATTCACATTCCTGATGATGAAATCGGCAATATCGCCATGCATATTCACACAGCAAGAAACAATGCCGGCGATATGACACAAACGCTTGATATTACAACAATGATCCGTGATATTATCGAGATTATCGAAATTCAACTGTCTATTAATATCGTTGAAGATACCATCTCTTATGAACGGCTTGTGACCCATCTCCGCTTTGCCATTCAGCATATCAAAGCAGGCGAATCCATTTACGAGCTGGACGCAGAAATGATCGACATCATTAAAGAGAAGTTTAAGGATGCCTTCCTGTGTGCCCTAAGCATCGGCACCTTTGTGAAGAAGGAATACGGCTTTGAATTTCCTGAAAAAGAATTGTGCTACATCGCCATGCATATTCAGCGGTTCTACCAACGGTCAGTCGCACGCTGAGACAAACAAAAAACGCTTTTGATCATCTCAAAAGCGTTTTTTTATATCTGTATTATTGGTTGATCGCCGGATTCCCAATCGTATTCCACTTCGTATAGGACATGTAATGGAAATACTCATCGCGATACGGATGTTTTGTATTGGAGTTCCAAGGCTTTTCTCCGCCGCAGAAGTGCACGATTGCCGGGTTTTCTCTTGTTTCATTATATTGCTTCCGCCCTAACAGAGTCGATGGGGTTTTCAGCTTTAACATGATATAGGTTTGAGCGTTCCAGCGCGGATGAAGTTCATACCACTGATCATACAAGATCGCATTCAGTGCATCTTGGTCATGCAGCACAAGAAAGTCTTCGTCTGGGTGTTCATTGATAAAGTTGATGACTTTTTCTGTGATGTTTTGCTTTCTCCAAGACTCAAAATCAATAATCATGATACCTGAGTTAAAATACTTCCCTGTATCAGTGACGTTCATTTCTTTCAGGCGTTCATGCTGCCCCGCATCCTCAACAGCGGCTACGGTGTATGGCGCAATGTCTAAGTCCCATAGCTTAGAAATATCCTCTAGGACAAGCGCATCACAATCGATGTAAATCATTCGTTTGATGCTTTCATCCTTAATTAAGTCGGGAATCGAAATGCGGTAATACGCGGCTTTTGTAATATGGCTGCTCTCTACCGCATGTTCATACATTTTGGTATCCACTTCTAAAAACTCAATCGGCACTCCGAATTTCAAAGTGGTTTCTTCCAGTCTTTTTTTGTTATCAGGCTTAATTCCGCCATCAATGACGTATAATTTTACCTCTCTCTCCTGATCCATGTTAGTCAATAAAGAAACGAACATCCCACCTAAATGACGAGCATAATTATCATCTGCGCATGATACGATATGCATGATTTCATCTTTCCTCAATGGTATTCATCTCCCTTTTTGTTGTACAAGTTACATACCCTTTTTCAAAAAAATAAACACGTTCTCCGACATTTTTTAAAACAGAATGTGTGATACAACAAAAAAGGTGTCATTTTTTGAAGATGCGATAAAGCCAATAAAGAATGAAAAAGCTTGCGATTGTGATGGCTTCAGCCGAGACGATATACCACGGCCATGGCCCGAGAACATCTAAGAGAGAGGATCCGCCCGGTTTTTTCGTCAAATACATATAATTCGCGCCAAGCCAGCGATCAATCAGGAAAATACAGACGCCGTACACATTAACAAGCAGGACTGTCACCCATAACGAGCGCTGGCCCATTCTGTAGGTGCCAATCACAGCCATCAGCAGACAGGATAAAAACACAGACCCGTGAGAAATAAAAAAGAGGATATATCGGATATGCGGAAATGAAAACATTCCGAGGTCAGGAGTGGCAAGAGCCTGAATCGAACTGCCGATGCCGGCAAAAAACAAAAACACAAACAGCTTTCTGCTTTTTGTCACTAACATAATAGCTGACAAATACACCGACAGGTCACTAAGCTGGAGAGGCAATGAAGTGCGCACCGACCACCTGCCCGTGGCGACCATCCATATTTGATAGCCGATTTGCGAACCAAGCAAAAGAAACACAAACAGAGAACGCAAAAACCGGCTGGCCCTCGGCTGCTTGACCCCCTCTTGGAACAAAAACAACAGAATGGCCAAAAGGGCGATAATCGCTAACGTCACTACATGCTCTGTCGAAAACAGATGAAACGGATCATGCTTATAGACGGATTGAACATATTTTTGCAAAACTGCACCCCCGTTTGCGGGTTTTTGTTTATTTTGGCGTTGTTTGGGCTTTTTTTATTCAACCGATATATGGGCTTGAAGTTCACATCAGACTCTGTTACAATTCGTTTCATAGCTAATGATTCTGATAATTTAAGGCAGGCCTAAAAAATGGAACGTTCACATCAATATCAGCAGCTTCGGAAGGAAGAACACGATACACTTTCTAAGCTCAAACAAATGCCCGTCGAGTCACTCAACCTAGAAGCCATTTCGATCGCTACGAATCTGTATCGGTCTGCACAAAGGCTCCGTGTCAAAATGGAGACTGAGGTTCTTTCTTCCTATAACCTTTCTTGGACCGCTTTCTCCATTCTTTATGATCTATGGGTATGGGGAGCGCTCGAAACGAGAAAAATCGCTGAGCTGTCAGGGATATCTACAGCTACAGCAAGCAACGTGATCAAAACGCTCGAAAAAAAGAGTTTTTGCCGTAAAAGCATTGACACAAGAGATCGGCGACTCGTGTTTGTCTCAATCACCGATTCCGGCAAACAAGCAATCGAAGAACTCTACCCGGAGTTTCACAAAGGGGAAACAGAGCTCATTGCGGGAATGACGAAGGACGAACAGAAAATATTGACAGGGCTGCTTAGAAAGGTAGCTGACAATCTTCATACAACATAAGCTTTGACGGGAATCCAGTAGCGGTTTGTCTCCCTGTTTCAGAGAGCCGGCGGAAGGTGCGAGCCGGCACACAGCAAACGTGAATTACCTCCCCGAGCTTTCTTTGTGAACCTTAAAAGTAGCAAAGAACGGGAAACCGTTATTCGAATGAGCGGAAGACAATGTCTTCAACCAGGGTGGTACCGCGTGCATTGAGCCACGTCCCTTATCGGGATGGGCTCTTTTTTGTGTTTGTAAAAAAGGAGGAAAAATGATGAGAACATTTGAGCAGCTCACAGCGTCACAGCAAAAAGAGGTAGAAAGACAGCTTCAGCTATACATGACAGGCGCCCACGAAGTCATACCGCCGGAGGAATTAAAGGCAAAGCTCGTGAAATCAATTTCCACGGGCACGCCGCTTAAAATTAAGCTCGGATTAGATCCGTCTGCACCGGATGTACATTTGGGCCATACGGTTGTGTTAAATAAGCTTCGCCAATTTCAAGAAAACGGCCACATTGTCCAGCTGTTAATTGGGGATTTCACAGGAAAAATTGGTGATCCGACGGGAAAATCGGCAGCCAGAAAGCAACTGACTGATGAAGAAGTTCAGCACAATGCCAAAACCTACTTTGAGCAATTCGGAAAAGTGCTTGATCCAGAAAAAGTCGAGCTTCACTATAACTCAAAATGGCTGAAAACATTGAATCTGGAAGATGTCATTGAATTAGCAGGGAAAATAACGGTAGCCCGCCTGATGGAGCGCGACGACTTTGAAGAACGCATCGCCATGCAAAAACCAATCTCACTGCATGAATTCTTTTACCCATTGATGCAGGGATATGATTCTGTCGTTCTCGAAAGTGATATTGAATTAGGCGGAACGGATCAGCATTTCAATGTCCTCATGGGACGGCATTTCCAAGAACGATACAACAAAGAAAAACAAGTCGTCATCCTTATGCCGCTCTTGGAAGGCTTGGATGGCGTCGAAAAAATGTCAAAGTCGAAACACAACTACATCGGCATTAACGAACATCCAAACGACATGTATGGAAAAACGATGTCACTGCCCGACAGCCTGATGAAAAAATACATCCACTTGGCAACAGACTTAGAGCTTGAAGAGAAAAAACAGCTCGTGAAAGACTTAGAAACCGGCGCAGTTCATCCGCGTGATGCCAAAATGCTTTTAGCCAAAACAATCGTCCGAATGTATCACGGAGAGAAAGCAGCAGAAGCTGCCGAACACTCGTTTAAAACAGTCTTTCAGGAAAACAGCCTTCCTGATGATATTCCGTCTGTCCAATGGGAAGGCGAGAAAACAATCGCGATTGTCGATCTGCTCGTTACATTGAAGCTCCTCTCTTCGAAGAGCGAGGCGCGCCGCATGATTCAAAACGGAGGTGTACGCATCGACGGAGAGAAAATAACAGATGTTCACGCCAAAGTAGAGATAAGAGAGAATATGATCATCCAAGTCGGCAAACGCAAGTTTTTAAAGCTCCAATAGTCTGATATTCCGAAACGCTTATGACCCTTCATTCATAAGCGTTTTTTTGCAGGTATAAAGCACTGTCTTTTCAAAAACGCTCTCCATCTTGCAGGAAACTCCTTTAGCATCCCGAAATATTCCCCAACCATACATTTAGGGGAGGTTTATTTTTGATGAAAAAGCTTTTGACTGTCATGACGATGGCTGTTTTAACTGCCGGCACACTGCTCTTGCCGGCACAGAGTGTCACCCCTGCCGCGCACGCTGTACAAATATCAAATAGCGAGCGCGAGCTTCCATTCAAAGCAAAACATGCGTACTCTACCATTTCTCAGCTAAGTGAAGCAATCGGCCCCAGAATAGCCGGAACTGCAGCTGAAAAAAAGAGTGCCCTATTGATCGCCTCATCAATGAGAAAATTAAAGCTTGATGTGAAGGTTCAACGATTCAACATTCCTGACCGGCTTGAGGGAACACTGTCTTCAGCAGGACGCGATATTCTTCTCCAAGCGGCGTCCGGCTCAGCTCCGACTGAGGAACAAGGACTGAGGGCCCCGCTTTACAATGCGGGATTGGGCTATCAAAAGGACTTTACCGCTGACGCCAAGGGCAAAATCGCCTTAATTTCCAGAGGAGACCTGACTTATTACGAGAAAGCCAAAAATGCCGAAGCCGCCGGAGCAAAAGCTGTCATCATTTATAACAACAAAGAAAGCCTCGTGCCTATGACGCCAAACCTGTCGGGAAATAAAGTCGGCATTCCGGTCGTCGGCATTAAGAAAGAAGACGGTGAAGCACTTACCCAGCAAAAAGAAGCCACCTTAAAACTAAAAGCATTCACAAACCAAACCTCCCAGAATATCATCGGAATCAAAAAACCAAAGAACATCAAACATCCAGACATTGTGTACGTGACGGCCCATTACGACAGTGTTCCTTTTTCACCCGGAGCAAATGACAATGGCTCAGGAACCTCTGTTATGCTGGAGATGGCGCGTGTCTTAAAAAGCGTTCCATCTGATAAAGAAATCCGCTTTATCGCTTTCGGCGCCGAAGAGCTCGGCCTGCTCGGCTCCTCTCACTATGTACATCATCTATCGGAAAAAGAGCTGAAACGAAGCAAAGTGAACTTCAACTTAGATATGGTAGGCACAAGCTGGGAAAAAGCGTCTGAGCTGTATGTCAACACATTGGATGGCCAATCTAACTATGTTTGGGAATCCAGCCATACGGCTGCTGAAAAAATTGGGTTTGACAGCCTGTCTCTGACACAGGGAGGATCATCTGATCATGTGCCATTCCACGAAGCCGGCATTGATTCCGCCAACTTTATTTGGGGAGACCCGGAAACAGAAGAAGTTGAGCCGTGGTATCATACCCCTGAAGACTCGATCGAACATATCAGCAAAGAACGCCTCCAGCAAGCAGGCGATCTTGTGACAGCCGCTGTCTATGAGGCTGTGAAAAAAGAGAAGAAACCGAAAACCATTAAGAAACAAATGAAGGCCAAAGCAACTGACATTTTTGAAGATATCAAATAAAAAAAGACGGCACTTGGGTGCCGTCTTTTTTTTATAATGATCAGCTGTTTAGCCGTCTATAAGTAAAGCTTTCAGTTTATCAACTGTATTTTCTTTTTCTAACGGCCGGTAAATGGTCAGTTTCAAATCAGGAGAGTCATATATTTGTAATGTCATATGCTCCATCACCATTTTTCCGGCTGCCGGGTGATGAAGTACTTTTTCTCCTGCGTGTGTGCCTAATACTTCGTGGTGGTTCCACCATTTTTTAAATTCGGGGCTTCTTTCAGTTAACTCATCGATCAGCTCTTTTATCCATGCTTCCCCAAGAAACCGGCTGGCTGTCGATCGAAACTGTGCGATAAGTTTTTTGGCGTGGCTTTCCCAGTCGTCAAGCAGATCCCGATACTCCTTCGAGGTGAAACATCGCCATATGGCGTTCCTTTCCTTACTGCCCATTTGGCCAAAATTGCCGAACACAGCACAAGCTGCTGTGTTCCAAGCAATAACGTCCCACTTTTCGTCAGTCACATAAACAGGGCAATTGGTTAAATGATCAATAAAGTGCTGCACAGCTAGAGGAAGGCTCTTATTATCTTCATCCTGATCATCTAAAGGAACATGATGGCCAGCCAACAGAAAGACATGACGCTTTTCCTCATAATTCAATTTGAGCACTCTCGATATGCTTTCCAGTACCTGTGTCGATACCCGAATATCCCTTCCCTGCTCCAGCCATGTGTACCATGTGACACCTATACCGGACAGCTGGGCTAATTCCTCTCTTCTCAAGCCTGTTGTTTTCCTTCTGGTGCCCATAGGCAATCCAAACTCTTGCGGAGAAAGCTGTGCCCTTTTAAGTTTTAAAAACTCCCCTAGCTCTTTCCGTTTTTCTGCCATACTGTCCACATACACACTCTCCTTCTGCATAGAATTTCCTATTAGTATTCTACATAAAAAGGAGAAGGTTTTTATATTATTTGTTTCGTTCTGCAAATACTTCAGCGGCCACAGGAAGAATGGTATTCAGTGCATTCGGGAAACCTGAGTAAATAATCATCTGCATCATGACTTCTATGAGTTCTTCTTGTGTCCATCCGACATTCAGGGCTCCGTTAATATAGAATTTTAGCTGCTGGGTATTGCCCAATGCAGTCAATCCAGCAACGGTTGCTAATAATCTGGATTTCAGATCAAGACCCGGTCTTGAAAAAATCTGACCGTAGTTAAACTCCACGGCAAGCACACCAAGGTCCGGAGCGATGGAATGTTTAAAATTGTCCACGATCGCTTCATAGTTCTCCTCATCAATTTGTTTCAGAATATCTAACCCTTTTTTATAACATTCACTTGTTCGCATCAGCTTCTATCTCCCTTCCAATATCGCTTTTTTAGTAGTACGATTTATGGTAATCCTTGAACTGAAGGCAATACCGACCATGATCATCCCCAGGATACAAACACCGTTCCAATGAAACAGCATCCAGACCGCACCCCCTGCATACGATCCCAAGGCGCCGCCTAAAAACGTGCTGACCATAAAGATGCCATTCAATCTGCTTCTCATTTCAGCCGACAATTTGAAAATCTCCGCCTGACACGCTACCTGATTCGCCTGAATGCCCATGGTGATGAATAAAGCGCCGAATACAATCACAATCAATGAAGTCTGGCCTGCCATTAATAAAACAAATGACAATAAGGTAAAAGACATACAAAGCTTGTTGGAAAAAGCAGCTCCTTTTTGATCAATAACCCGGCCGATCAGCGGAGTTGCAAAAGCCCCGCCAATTCCCACCAAACCGATTGTTCCGGCAGTCTGGCTGCCAAACGAGAATGGAGGTTCACTCACCATAAACACTAACGTCGTCCAAAATAAACTGAAGGCGCCGAACATGAAGCCTTGGTTTACACATGCTTTTCTTAACACTTTCTCCTTGATCAAAAGCGGAAATAAAGAAGAAATGAGTTTTCCGTAATGAAATGCATGTGTCCCTTTGCTTTTCGGAAAGCAGAAGTGAATGATCAACATAATGATGACGGCTGCTGCACAGGCAATCCAATACATTATCCGCCAGCCATAATGGGCATCTATCGCCCCGCTGACCACTCTCGCCCCTAAAATTCCGCAAACCAAGCCGATAGCTACGTTTCCGAGTACTTTTCCTCTGTTCCTGTCATTTGCTAAACCTGCCGCAAACGGCACAAGGATTTGAGGAATAATCGTGAAGAATCCCAATAATAAATTTGTGATGACTAGCCATGGAAAGCTTACAGCTAACGCTGAAGCGGCCGAACAAACCCCCACTAAGAATAGCAGGCTCACAATTAAGCGGCGGCGTTCAAAAAGATCTCCCAATGGAACAAGCAGAAGGTTCCCCGCCGCATAGCCAATCTGCGCCAATGTAGCAATCATCCCAGCTTGTGCCGGCGTCACATGAAACGTGCCTGCCATGCTGACAAGCAATGTTTGATTGATATAGACATTAGCTACCGTAAACCCGCTAGTCACCGCTATAAGAAAAATCAAACCTCTCGATAATGAAATGGAATGGTTCATGTTTACCTCCTTTCTTCATGCATGATAAAGCAGGTTCAATCATGGAAACAGAAGTGAGTTTATACTGGTATAAAAAGTACTAGCAAGCAAAGCAAAAAAGCGAAACCCTGTCAGGCTTCGCTTTTGTAAAAAATTTTGTTTATCAATCCACTTCTTTCTTAATCCCCAGCATTTTCTCATCTAGGTAATGGGCAATCTCCGCGGCTTCCTTCAGCTCATCTGTTAATTGCTTAGGAACGTCATTGTTCAATTTATAATAAATTTTATGTTCAAGGCTCGCCCAGAAATCCATCGCGATTGTCCGGATTTGAATTTCTGCTTTGACGTATTCCACACGGTTCGTTAAATTCACAGGCATCTCAATGATTAAATGCAGGCTTCGATAGCCATTCGGTTTGGGTGTCTGGATATAATCCTTTACCTTTACGATTCTCAAATCTTCATGCTGCTTCAACACATTCACGACATTATAAATGTCAGAAATAAAGGAACAGATGATGCGCACGCCGGCAATGTCGTGAATATGCTCCTTCATTTCCTTCGTCGTAATCTCACAGCCCTTTCTCATTAACTTATTCACGATGCTTTCAAAGCTTTTGACACGGGATTTTGTATGTTCAATTGGGTTGTGTCCGTGAATGAGGTTATATTCCTGGCTAATAATTGAGAACTTTGTATCGAGCGCATCTAGCGCAAATTTATAAACTAATAATTCATTTTTCCAGTCTTCCATTACTGTTTTTAAATCGTCCATATGTGTTACAGATAAATCCATTTTCGTCATCTCCTTTAACGGAACTTTATCCGCTGTCCATGTACTAGACGTCCCTGTCTGCTGCAAGGTTCTATGAATTTTTTTACAAAATGCGGTCGATTGTAACAAAAAAAGACCGCACGAAACGAGCGGTCTTTTTTATTATCGGAAGTAGCTGATCAATAATCCGATCGAGAGCAGGAATCCGAAAAATGTATTTGTTTGGGCTGTTGATTTCATTGCGACAATCATATTCATCGGCATTTCTTTTTGGACGAAGCCCTTCACTGCTTGAACCGGCTTAGGCACGCTTAAAAAGACGACAAACAGCCATGGGCTTGCGGCACCGGTAATAACCAAGCCGACAACCCAGATATAAGCGACGGCAAACGACGCAGCTAACAGAGTAACAGCTCCCTTATGCCCCATCAAAATCGCCAATGTTTTGCGTCCGCCTTTTTTGTCCTCTTCAATATCACGAATGTTGTTCGACAGGTTAATCGCGCCGACAAGAATCGCAATCGGGATGGAAATCAAAATGCTTTGCGTGTTGATCATATCTGTCTGAATGAAAAACGAAATCAGCACAAACACCGAACCCATGCAAATGCCTGAGAATAATTCACCGAACGGCGTGTACGCAATCGGCAGCGGCCCGCCTGTATACAGGTAGCCGATCGCCATGCCGACAAGGCCGATCAGCGCAAGCCACCAGCTGCTGCTCGCACAAATATAGACACCGAGCAAAATGGCAATCCCGTATGAGGCAAGAGCTAATTGCAAAATCGTTTTAGGCTTCATTCCGTGGCGTACAATTGCCCCTCCGATTCCGACTGATTCTGCTGTATCTAATCCGCGTTTAAAATCATAGTATTCATTAAATAAGTTCGTCGCGATCTGGATCCATAGGCAAGAAAACAGCATAGCCAAAAACAGCAGCAGATCAACCTTCACATAAAACATCGCCAAAACGGTTCCGAGCAGCACAGGCACAAACGATGCGGTTAACGTATGAGGACGAGTTAACTGCCAAAGGATCTGCCCCATGCTTTCTTTTTGCGGCGCTGTCTGACCCTCACCCTTATTTGTTTGGTTCATCTTCCTCTTCCTTTCTATTAAAAGGCTTACTTTTTTTCAGCCGGCAGCTTAATAAAAAACTCCTTTTGCTTCCTTATCTATCATAATGACTTCTCCCCTATTTCACAAGATACCGCAAGAAGGCGTTTTCTTTCTTATTATACGCTTCTCGCCCCGATTTCATTAGGTTTCTGCTTTCACTTGAACGAACAGGTACAGAAAAATTTTTTTAAGTACATTACACTTTTTAAAAGTTAAAAAGATCTTTTGACTCCAGCTATCTTTTCCTTTATTATGAATCAGCTCGAAACATTCCATTCTTGCCCTTGCAGGTATAAAGATTCATTTTCAAAAACATACGCCGATATATTAATTTGAGGGAGATTAGGGAAAAAATGAAACTTTTTGAGCATCTGATCGTCAAATACTCATGTGATTGTCGAAAAAACGGGAAGGGAATTTTTGATATGCTGCAATTAATGAAACAGCTGTATGAAAAACCCGCTGTCAAGTGGACATGTCATACAGGCTTTTATTTGATGATACTGCTTGTTTTGTTTTTTATGTATGGTTTTCACACCGCGAATACCGGTTCATATATTTATAACGATTTCTAATTGGAGAGAGAATAACTATGAAACTTTTACATGCTATTCAAACACATGCGGAAACTTATCCGCAAACCGATGCCTTCCGCTCTCAAGGCCAGTCGCTCACGTATCAGGAATTATGGGAGCAGTCTGACCGCGCGGCTGCCGCGATCCAAAAACGCATTTCTGGGGAAAAGAAATCTCCTATCCTTGTGTACGGCCATATGGAGCCGCACATGATCGTTTCCTTCTTGGGAAGTGTCAAAGCGGGACATCCTTATATTCCGGTTGACCTGTCCATTCCGTCCGAACGGATTGCGAAAATTATCGAAAGCTCTGGAGCAGAATTGCTGATCCATGCAGCAGGACTCTCAATTGATGCAGTCGGCCAGCAGATTCAGACAGTTTCTGCGGAAGAACTGCTGGAAAACGAAGGCGGCTCTGTCAGCCAAGATCAATGGGTCAAAGAACACGAGACGTTTTATATCATTTACACTTCCGGGAGCACAGGAAATCCGAAAGGCGTGCAGATTTCCGCTGCGAACCTTCAAAGCTTCACAGACTGGATTTGTTCAGACTTTCCAGTCAGCGGAGGAAAAATATTTTTAAACCAAGCACCGTTCTCATTTGATTTGTCTGTCATGGACCTATATCCGTGCCTTCAATCAGGCGGGACTTTACATTGCGTGACAAAGGATGCTGTGAACAAGCCGAAAGTCTTATTTGAAGAGCTGAAGAAGTCCGGGCTGAATGTGTGGACATCAACACCTTCCTTTGTTCAAATGTGCCTGATGGATCCGGGTTTTTCACAGGATCTGCTGCCTCATGCGGACACATTTATGTTTTGCGGAGAGGTTCTTCCGGTTTCTGTGGCAAAAGCGCTGCTTGAGCGTTTTCCGAAAGCGAAGATTTTTAATACGTACGGCCCGACTGAAGCGACAGTGGCTGTCACATCGGTTGAAATTACGGATGACGTCATCAGCCGCAGCGAATCGCTTCCAGTGGGCTTCGCCAAACCAGATATGAACATTTTCATTATGGATGAAGAGGGACAGCCGCTTCCTGATGGAGAAAAAGGAGAAATCGTCATTGCAGGGCCGAGTGTAAGCCGAGGCTACCTTGGTGAGCCAGAGCTGACGGAAAAAGCGTTTTTCTCTCATGAAGGCCAGTGGGCATACCGAACTGGCGATGCCGGCTTTATTCAAGACGGTCAGATTTTCTGCCAAGGACGTTTGGATTTTCAGATTAAACTTCACGGCTATCGAATGGAGCTGGAGGAAATCGAGTTCCATGTCAGACAGTCACAGTACGTTCGCTCTGCTGTCGTGATTCCTTATCAGCCAAACGGAACAGTTGAGTACCTGATCGCTGCTATTGTGCCTGAGGAGCATGAGTTCGAGAAGGAATTCCAGCTGACAAGCGCTATTAAAAAAGAGCTTGCCGCTTCTCTTCCGGCATATATGATCCCGAGAAAATTTATCTATCAGGATCACATTCAAATGACGGCTAACGGCAAAATTGACCGAAAACGCATTGGCGAAGAGGTTCTTGTATGACGCCTTACAGCTCGTTTTTATTCTTTATACTGCTTGGCATTCTTCTTCTGCCGACGATCATTCTCGGCTTAAACGGAAAAAGATTTCAAGCATACAACATGTTCATATCTATCATTATATTGGCTTTAATTTTTTCGCACGACTTACACGGGGTCATCGCGCTGTGCCTGTTTACAATATGGCAGGTGCTCCTGATCAGCGGCTATCTGGCATACCGGCAGAAAGCGAACAGCGGCTTTGTGTTTTGCGGAGCTGTTATCGCGTCTATTCTGCCTTTATTTCTGTCAAAAATATGGCCGTTTCTTTCACACCCGCAGCCGCATCATCCGCCGCATAACCTGATCAGCTTTTTAGGGATTTCATATTTAACCTTTAAAGGCGTTCAGCTGATTATGGAAGCAAGAGACGGACTGCTGAAAGAACAGCTGCCATTGCACCGCCTGCTGTATTTCATCCTGTTTTTCCCGACGATTTCCTCCGGCCCGATCGACAGATACCGCCGGTTCGTCAAGGATGAACAGAAGGCTTGGACGAAAGAAGAATACGCCGACCTGTTGTATACGGGAATCCATAAAATCTTCATCGGTTTCCTGTATAAATTTATTATCGGCTACGCGATCAATACGTACTTCATCATGAATCTTCCCGCAATCACGCACAATAAGATTCTTGGGAACCTGCTGTACATGTACGGCTACAGCATGTATTTATTCTTTGATTTCGCCGGCTACACGATGTTTGCCGTCGGGGTCAGCTACATTATGGGCATTAAATCACCAGAAAACTTTAATAAACCGTTTATCAGTAAAAATATTAAAGATTTCTGGAATCGCTGGCATATGTCTCTGTCATTTTGGTTCAGAGATTATGTGTTTATGAGATTCGTATTTTGGATGACTAAGAAAAAGTGGATCAAAAACCGTATGGCCGTCTCAAACATCGGGTATTTCCTGCTGTTTATGCTGATGGGGGTTTGGCACGGGCTCGCGCCGCAATATATCATCTACGGCCTTTATCATGCCGTGCTGATGACATGTTACAACTTTTTTGAGAAGTGGAATAAGAAATATAAATGGCTGCCGTCCAACCGCTGGACAACCATTCTCGCTATTGTGATCACATTCCATTTCGTTTGCTTCGGGTTTTATATTTTCTCAGGAAAACCATTTCATCACCACCATTAAAGGAGATTAGAAAGCTATGGATTTTAAACAAGAGGTATTAGACGTTTTAGCAGAGGTTTGCCAGGATGACATCGTAAAGGAAAATCCTGATATTGAAATTTTTGAAGAAGGTTTGCTTGATTCTTTTGGAACAGTAGAATTGCTGCTTGCGATTGAAAACCGTTTTGATATTTTAGTGCCGATCACTGAATTTGACCGGGACGTTTGGAATACACCTAACAACATTGTAAATCAGCTGTCTGAGTTGAAATAATGAAAAAGCGTTTTTTCGGTCCAATTATTTTGGCGTTTATTCTATTCGCAGGCGCCATCGCAATTCCATCTTCATGGCTGACAGGCTTCATCACCGATAAGCGTGTGAAAGAGTCAGCAACAGCCTTGAATCCGAGTATGTTTCAAGGGCTATATTTACAAGATCAGATGCTCAAAGATCCGACATATCTTCCGATTTACGGGTCTTCTGAGCTTTCTCGGCTGGACGAGTTCCACCCATCTAATTATTTTCAGGTAAACAATGAGGGATTCACGCCATACCTTGTCGGCAAAGGCGGATCCCAGTCATTGATTCATTCTTTAAACTTCGCTGCCCATATGGATCAGCTGAAGGGCAAAAAAATCGTATTCATCGTGTCTCCGCAATGGTTTATTAAGCGCGGGTCTGATGAACAGCATTTCGCGCCGAACTATTCTGCGCTGCAAGGGCTTGATTTGGCATTTAACGATCAGATCGATCCTGAAATTAAAAAGAAAATGATGAAACGCATGCTTCGCTTTAAGGCTGTGCAAAACGATGCCATTCTTTCTGAGCTGTACAAAGCAATGGTAAACGGCCAGACGTGGAAAGTGAACGCGCTGAAGCCGGCGGCGAAAGTGTATTACAGCATGCTGGAAAAGAAAGATCTGTATTATTCAACGACAGAATCATCCGGGCCAAAGCGCTATATCTCGCAGTCAGTAAAGGATAAGTCATGGTCTGAATTGAATAAACTAGCGGATCAATCGGGCAAACGCCACTCCGGTTCTAACGATTTTCACATCGACAACCCTGTCTATAAAAAGCTGAAGCCGAAAGTGCCTAAGCTGAAAGGGAAAAACAAAGGAAGATCGTATGCGGTGTCACCGGAATATGGCGACTTTGAAATGATGCTCGATATCCTGAAGGATGCGGGCGCAGAGCCTATGTTTGTCACCATTCCTGTTAACGGGAAATGGTACGATTACACGGGCTTCCCGAAAAAAGGACGCACTGACTATTACAAAAAGGTAAATAAACAAATCAGAGCGAAGGGCTTCCAGGTTGCTGATTTCTCAGGGCATGAATATGACCCGTATTTCATGAAAGACACCATTCACATCGGCTGGAAAGGCTGGGTGTATGTCGATAAAGCAATTGACGAATTTTATAAAACCGGAAAAGTCACTTCATCCTGAGCATCTCATAGGACGCGGCTGCATATTTCCTGCTAAGATTTGAAATAGTAAAGGAATCACAGCCAACTTAATTAAGAGGTGTTACATCCAATGAAGATGACAGGCAATACGGTTTTAATCACAGGGGGGTCTGCTGGCATCGGGCTTGAACTGGCCAAGCGCCTGCTGGAGCTCGGCAATGAAGTTATCATTTGCGGACGCAGCGAAGCACGTCTTGCAGAAGCGAAGCAGCAGCTCCCAAACATCCATACAAAGCAATGTGATGTTGCAGACCGTTCGCAGCGGGAAGCATTGTATGAATGGGCTTTAAAGGAATATCCGAACTTGAATGTTCTCGTCAACAACGCCGGCATTCAAAAGGAAATTGACTTTAAAAAAGGGACAGAGGATCTTTTTGTGGACGGTGATGAAATTGAACTTAATTTCCAAGCGCCTGTCCATTTATCCGCCCTTTTCACACCTCATTTGATGAAGCAGCCTGAAGCGGCAATCGTTCAGGTCACATCCGGGCTTGCGTTTAACCCGTTAGCTGTTTATCCGGTGTACTGCGCAACAAAAGCAGCACTTCACTCGTTCTCGCTTACGCTCAGACACCAGCTCCGCGACACGAGCGTGGAAGTGATTGAAATGGCACCGCCTATGGTGGACACGGGCTTAAACCAAAAATCACGCGATAAACAAGGCCTGACGTACCGGGGCATTTCATCTGAAGAATATGTTCAATATTTCTTGGACGGCTTGAAGGAAGGCAAACAGGAGATTACAAATGAACGTGTTGAAGGTCTTCGGGATGCCACTCGCGCCGATTATGACAGGTTATTCGAGCATATGAACACGCAGGAGAATTAATTTCTCCTGCTTTTTTCATATGAATTTCTTACAAATTTGAGCAAACCTATTGCGATTATTTGTTGAAGGTATACAATAGAATATAATTATTTTCAAATAAGTTTGATAATATAAACAATTTAACAGCAGGGAGATTGACCATGACTAAACAAACGATTCGCGTTGAATTGACATCAACAAAAAAACCGAAACCAGACCCAAATCAGCTTTCGTTCGGAAGAGTGTTTACAGACCACATGTTTGTAATGGACTATGCGGCAGATAAAGGTTGGTACGATCCAAGAATCATTCCTTATCAACCCTTATCAATGGATCCGGCTGCAATGGTCTATCACTACGGCCAAACCGTGTTTGAAGGGTTAAAGGCTTACGTGTCAGAGGATGACCATGTTCTGCTTTTCAGACCGGAAAAAAATATGGAACGCCTGAATCAATCAAACGACCGCCTCTGCATCCCGCAAATTGATGAAGAACAGGTTCTTGAAGGCTTAAAGCAGCTTGTCGCAATTGATAAAGACTGGATTCCAAATGCGGAGGGCACGTCCCTTTACATCCGTCCGTTCATCATCGCAACCGAGCCTTTCCTTGGTGTTGCGGCATCTCATACGTATAAGCTCTTGATCATTCTTTCTCCGGTCGGCTCTTATTACAAAGAAGGCATTAAGCCGGTCAAAATCGCTGTTGAAAGTGAATTTGTCCGTGCGGTAAAAGGCGGAACAGGAAATGCCAAAACCGCAGGGAACTATGCTTCAAGCTTAAAAGCGCAGCAGGTCGCCGAAGAGAAAGGATTTTCCCAAGTGCTTTGGCTGGACGGCATTGAGAAGAAATACATCGAAGAAGTCGGAAGCATGAACATCTTCTTCAAAATCAACGGTGAAATCGTAACGCCGATGCTGAACGGAAGCATCCTGGAAGGCATTACGCGCAATTCAGTCATCGCCTTGCTTAAGCATTGGGGCCTTCAAGTTTCAGAACGAAAAATTGCGATCGATGAGGTCATCCAAGCCCATAAAGACGGCATCCTGGAAGAAGCCTTCGGAACTGGTACAGCAGCTGTTATTTCCCCAGTCGGCGAGCTGATTTGGCAGGATGAAACACTTTCGATCAACAACGGTGAAACAGGGGAAATCGCAAAAAAACTATATGACACGATTACAGGCATTCAAAAAGGCGCTGTCGCAGACGAATTCGGATGGACGACCGAAGTCGCAGCGCTGACTGAAAGCAAATAAGAAAAAAGCCGGCCCATTACAGGCCGGCTTTTTTTACGCTTCAATTTTGTTGAAAAACTGCGGCAGATACGCTTTGTGCGCCTCCAGCATTTCGTCTAAAATCTGTTTGGCCACAGTATCGGACGGGACAAGCGGGTTAATCGTCATGGCAAGGAGTGCAGTTTGATAGTCACCTGTAACTGCCGCTTCTGCCGCGACACGTTCAAAGGATTTGATTTGCTGGACGAGGCCGCGGACAGACACCGGCAAGTCGCCGACAGCAATTGGCTTAGGGCCGGTTTTCGTCATCACACAGTTCACTTCAACTGCGGAATCGTCTGGAATGCTCGCTATTGCACCATTATTGATCGTGTTCACCGGCTGAATGTCATGTTTATCATTATAAATGGAGCTGATTAAGTTACATGCTGCATCACTGTAGTAAGCTCCGCCCCGTTTTTCCAGCTGCGGCGGTTTGATCGCAAGGTTTGGATCTTTATAAAGCTCGAACAGCTCTTTTTCGACCTTCTGTACGACTTCAGCGCGGGTGCCCTCCGTTTGTGATGCTTCAAGTTCGTGCTCCAGCATCTCTTTTGTTTTGAAATAGTAACGGTGATAGCCGCAAGGGATGACATTGAGCGCTTTTAAGAAATCCGGTTCCCATTCGGCGCCTGAGATATTTTTCATCGTCATCGCGTTTTTCGGGTCGCCCATCGCCTCGATGACTTGCTCCTTCACACTTACGCCGTCCAAGAAAACATCCAGCCCGAATACCATATGGTTCAGTCCGGCGAATTGGACTTCTACGCGGTCTACATCTACATCAAGCGCTTTGGCTACGCCCATTTTGATGCCGATTGGAACATTACAGAGACCGACGACTTTCTTCAGGTTGGAGTAGCGAAGCAAGGCTTCTGTTACCATGCCGGCAGGGTTTGTGAAGTTAACAAGCCAAGCGTTCGGGCAAAGCTCTTCTATGTCCTTTGCGATCTCAAGGATGACCGGAATTGTGCGCAATCCTTTAAACAGGCCTCCCGGGCCGTTTGTTTCCTGGCCTATTACACCGTATTTTAGCGGAATTCGCTCATCCTTTGCTCTTGCCTGCAAAAGTCCGACGCGGAATTGAGTCGTGACAAAGTCTGCGTCTTTCAGCGCTTTTCTCCGATCGAGCGTAAGATGAATGTCAATCGGGACGCCAGCTTTTTCAACCATCCGTTTGGCGAGTGTGCCGACAATATTCAGCTTTTCTTCGCCCTCGGGGATATCGACAAGCCATAATTCACGGACAGGCAGCTCATCATACCGTTTAATGAACCCCTCCACTAGCTCGGGCGTATAGCTTGAACCTCCGCCAATCGTTACAATCTTCAATCCTTTTGTCATATGCTTGCTCCCCTTTGCTCGGTGATTTTTTCATATAACTCAATGATCTCTGCAGCCATATCCTTCACTGTCATTGCATTCATTAAATGATCCTGTGCATGAACCATCAGAAGCGTCATTTCCGTCTTTTCTCCGCCCGCTTCATTTTGGATCAGCTCTGTCTGATAATGATGGGCTTTTGACAATTCTTCAGCAGCGTCTTGAAGCTTTTTCCGCGCTTCTTCTGCGTCGCCGCTTTTCGCAGCGGCAATGGCCTCCATTGCGGAGCTTCTACCGTTTCCTCCGTGAAGGATGATTTGAAAAATGATTTGTTCCATTTCCTCATTCACGCGATTCACTTCCTTTCTCTACAGAGCCGCTTCTTTGTCATCTGATGCTGCAGGCGTTTTGACCAGCTCCAGATCGTTTTCTTCTTTCAGCTTCTGCTTATCCCACATTCTGAAGAATGGATAGTAGACAACAAAGGATACGACAATATTAATGGCTTGCATGACCGCGCCTGAGACTTTTCCTCCTGTCGCCAAGTAGCCTGAAAAGATCGGCGGCATGGTCCACGGCACTGCGATACCCGCCGGTTTTGCGACAAGGCCGGTGCTCATTCCGATGTACGTAAGTGTCACTGTGACAAGCGGTGTGATGATAAACGGAAGTAAGAGCATTGGGTTCATGACGATCGGCATTCCGAATATAATCGGTTCGTTAATATTGAAGATGGCCGGGCCGACCGCAAGCTTCCCGAGCTGCTTCATTTGTTTGCTTCGGGCGCGCAGGAACATCGTGACAACCAGTGCCAATGTGGCGCCGCTTCCGCCGATATTGACCCAGATATCGAAAAATTGCTGGGTGAAAATCTTAGGAAGCTCCTCACCGGCTTGGAATGCGATCCGGTTGGCATCCATTGCGCCGTACCAAATCGGTGCCATGACGCCGCCGACAATGTTTGCACCGTGAAGGCCGCAGGCCCATAAAAGCATTTTGACGGCTTCGGCGACAAGGCTTCCTCCAAGGCTTCCTCCCAGAATGGAAAGCGGAGTCCCCAATAAAACGCTTACAATATTATGAAGGCTTTCAAACGGTGTCGCTTCAACAATCAGCCGGGCTGCCCAAATCAGGAAGATGACGGCAAAGCCGGGGATTAACGCGACAAATGACTTGCTTACCGCCGGCGGAACACCGTCCGGCATTTTGAAGACTAAATTGCGCTGGATAATGAGGCGGTAAATCTCTGTGGACACCATTGCGATAATCATGGCGACAAACAGGCCTTTGCTTCCCATGAGCGAAAGCGGAATCCCGCCGCCAACCATGATTTCTTTCGTCGCGCCATCCGGCATAAACGGCACTTGATAAGGTGTTGCTAATAAAAATGCCGCAAGGGAAATGGCTCCGGCCGACAAGGCATCAACGCCGTATTTCTCGGCGAGCCGGTAGGCGATGCCGAACGCGGCGACAAGACCCATAATTTCAAAGGTCGCGTCGACTGGGTAGGCCAGTTTTTCAGACCAGGAGCTGCCAAACGTTTTTGCCATAAACTCAGCGTATCCCGGGATCGGGAGGTTGCCAATGATGAGGAAAAAGGAACCGATGATAATCAGGGGCATCGTGAGGATGATACCATCACGCAGCGCCTGCAAATGACGCTGTCCCGCAATTCTTCCCGCTATAGGCATGACCTTTTCTTCTAAGATCTGATTGACTTTATTCACATAGCCCGCCCCTCTCTATGACACATGTCCAAGCTGTTCAGCTGATTTCAGCACTTCCGCCCCGTTGCACGTGCCATAATGGACGGTATTAATGACGTCTACCGGAACCCCCTTTGACTCTCCTAATTTTTTGAGCTGCGGAAGCATGTAACGGACTTGCGGACCGAGAAGCAATACATCCGCTTTATCGATATGATTTTGTACAGAATCGCCTGAAACTGCCCAAATGGTATAGTCTTTTCCCTGTTCCTGCGCACTTTTTTCCATCTTGCTCACCAGTAAGCTAGTAGACATGCCTGCTGCACAAACGAGTAATATATTCATGTAAAAGACCCCCTAGAGTTTGATCAATTTTGTAATGTCCTGCTGTTGCTATCATCATATTATGAAATCGCTTTCATAAACACTCAGGGTTTTTCCGCAGGCAACGGAAAAAAGGTATATACAGGCTGTCAGCTCAGCATTTTTTGGTCAAACACATCCGAAAGCTCTTGATACGAACGGCATTTGACCAGCTGGTTCACCGCCGCCGGGTCATCCAAAATGCTGCCAAGCAGTTTATACATGCTTTGCAAATCCGCTTTGTTCTCCTTTTCGACACAAAGCAGACAGACAAATTGAACTCGCTGACTCTCCCAATCGATCGGTTTTTTGAGCGTACAAACAGCCCAAAACGTTGTTTTCGTCTGCGGAACAAGCGGGTGCGGGATGGCAACTAGATTGCCAAAACACGTTGGCGACATGTCTTCTCTTTCAAAAATGGAATCTATGATTTCTTCATCGGCAAAGCCGCATTCGACCGCTTTCTGCCCTAAAAATTGAATCACTTCTTCTTTTGAGCGCAGATCCTCCTGAAAAAAAACGAGTTCTTTTTTTAGGTAGCGATTGGCTTTTTCCTTTTCATCACTCAGAATAGATTCTATTTTTGTAAAGTCTATTCCGCCTAAGATGGTGTTAACCTTCCGTACTGGTACAGGGAGCTCTTTTTTAATCGGAATGGTGCTGATGACAAAATCAATTGATTCGTAGGACATTTGATCAAGACTATAATACTCAGCCGTTCCAAGAATATCGAGCCGCTTGCCGAAATGGGAACGCAGTTTTTCGCGCAGAAGCTGGGCGCTTCCGGCACCCGATGCGCATACAATGATACAGCGTTTTGGCGGACTTTCTGTTTTTTTTCGTTCAATCGCGGCGCCAAAGTGGAGAGCCAAATATCCAATTTCGTTTTCATGAATCTCAATACCCGTTTGTTCCTTTATCACGATTCCGGCAATGATCCCGGCTTCAAAAGCGAGTGGATAATGTTCCTTGATCGCTGCCAGCATCGGATTTCGAAGATTCATGCCGTATCGGTTGCGGCTGATCGCCGGCTTCATATGCAGGGCCAAGCCGATTTTCAGCTCTTTGTCATGCAGGATGCCAAGCTTCAGTTCACGATCAACAGCTTTGATCATGGCAAGTGTCAGCTGATCGGTTTCTTCTTCTATTGAAAATGTGTCCTCTCCGCAATGTGTCATTCGTTTTGTGCCAAGGAGATGCATGGTGATGTAGGCCGTCTCGTCTTTCGGAAACGTAACGGCAAGCGCTGATTCCAGCTCTTTTACGATGGCTTCTGCAGCCTGGTACTCCTTTTGATGCAGGATATGATCCATATCTTTCGGGAAAAGAGATACATAGTTTTCCGTTCTGATCCGTTTACAGGCGATAGCGATATGGATAATGAGGTTATTCAGTCCCATGTTGGACAGAGGGATGCGGTCGTTTTTCATTTTTTTCAAGATGGCGGAACGGATGATCTCAATTTCTTCTTTTGGCAAAATATCAGCCTTTTCATTTAAAACATCTATCTCCGTTTCTCTTTCATCAACAATGTACTCCGCCATGCAGTACCTCATCTGCACCTCGTCCCCGCGCAGCTTGAAGCCGTAATTCGGACGTGTTTCCATGACGATGCGGTAAGGCAGCAGACGTTTCTTTACTTCCTTTAAATCCGTTTGGAGTGTAGATTTTGAGATAAATAGTTCTTCAGCAAGTTCATCGAGCTTGAGATAATGGTCCGCCAGCAGCAGACGTTTCATAAGATAGGCCATTCTCTCCTCCGGCAATACCGGCAGGCCCTTTTTTTGCTGAAATACATCTTGCAGCAGTGTTCTGAATACTTGCTCGTCATCAATGCGGAGCTTGTAGCCGGAGCCTCTTACAGATTGTACAAAGGCACCGTGACCGCTTAGCACACCTTGCAGTTCCTTTATATCATTGCGGACTGTCCGCGTCGTTACGTTTAATTGCGCGGCAAAAAACGAACTTGTCACCGGGGCTTCAGCCGCCATCAGCAAGCGCAGAATATCACGAAGTCGCCCATGAAGCATGAGAAAAACCTCCTATCTAGTAGATGCAGGGATTCAGTGAATAGGCAGAAAGGATGATGAAGGGATACGAAATGTATATAAATTCTATAATGGAGAGAATGGCAAGTCAATGAGCATCCGGAGGACTAGAGGGAAAACTGGCCTATAAAAAAACAGCCGGGGTCAGCCGGCTGTTCTAGATGCGGACATATTCTTTTGTTTAGACGCCTTGCGGTCCTTCATGATTTTTCGAACAATCGGGTAAATGACCGGCGCCCATTTGATAACGGTTTTGATCATCTTTTTCAAAGCTCCGATTCTCCCTTCTTTTTTCTCAACCATTCCCCTGATTGCCTCTTCCTTAAACATTTAACGCGACACGTACCTGTTTCCCGTCACCCAGAAACGCCATGGATAATCGCGTGCCTCCCCGCTGTTGTCAATGCCGATGCGCGGGCCGGTTGAAATTGCTTCCGGTGTGTACCCGCTTTCGATGTAAAGCGGCTGTTCCGTGATCCAGCGTCCGTAGTCATTCATCGTGACGCCAAGCGCTTTCGTCAGCTTTCCGGGTCCGTTTGTCCATTCCCTCGGACTCCTGCCCGGCCTTCTCTCCTCCATTAACAGCTGGCCTTCATGCGGCTCAATCGCCCTGATTAATACCGCTTGCGGAACATCCTCTTCCGCGGCAACGACATTCAGCAATGTATGGGTGTGCATCACATATGTATATACCCGCCCAGCTTCTGCAAACATGATCTCAGTCCGCTTCGTCCGGCGGTTGTTAAAGCTGTGGGCCGCTCTGTCTCCAGCACCCATATAGGCCTCTGTTTCCACAATAAAGCCTGACGCTGTGCCTTCGTCTGTTTCTTTTACAAGAAGGCAGCCCAGAAGCGATGGGGCAAGCTCAAGAGCGGTTTTTTGATAAAACGTGATGGGCAGCGGATTTTTTTCTCTCGTCACGAATCGACCTCTCCTTTTACCGATTTTTGTACATTGTACCATTCCCGAAGCAGATCAAAAAAAACGGCTGTTTTAAAATCTTTCCATTCAGGGAATATTGTTACCGTTCAAAAAAGGAGGGCCAACCATTGAAAGATGATCATCAAAACAAGCAGCACCAATCAAATGCCCAAGGGAGCGAGGAAGCGTTTTCTCATAAGACATCCGGGAAAAACGAGTCAGAGGATACCTTAACTAATAGGCAGGGGCATCCTGTTACTGACAACCAGAATGTGAGAACCGTCGGGAATAGAGGGCCTACAACACTTGAGAACTATGATTTTCTCGAAAAGATCAGCCACTTCGACCGGGAACGCATCCCAGAGCGGGTTGTTCATGCCAGGGGAGCAGGTGCACATGGATATTTTGAAGCGTACGGAAGCTTCGGAGACGAACCGATTTCAACATACACAAGGGCCAAGCTCTTTCAGGAAAAAGGCAAGAAAACACCGGCATTTGTCCGTTTTTCAACTGTGAATCATGGAAAACACTCGCCTGAAACATTGAGGGACCCGCGCGGTTTTGCTGTAAAGCTATATACAGAAGACGGAAACTGGGATTTGGTCGGAAACAACCTGAAAATCTTTTTTATCCGCGACCCGCTGAAATTTCCGGATCTTGTACACGCATTTCAGCCTGATCCAGTGACCAACATCCAGGATGGTGAACGTATTTTCGATTTCATTTCTCAATCTCCTGAAGCGACACACATGATCACCTTCTTGTTTTCGCCTTGGGGCATTCCGGCCAACTACCGGCAAATGCAGGGCTCAGGCGTACATGCCTATAAATGGGTGAATGAGGAGGGCAAGGCCGTTCTCGTGAAATACCATTTTGAACCGAAGCAGGGCATCCGCAACCTGACACAGAAGGAAGCAGAAGAGATTCAAGGGAAAAACTTTAACCATGCCACACAGGATTTATATGACGCGATTGAAAATGGCGATTATCCAGAGTGGGAAGTGTATGCTCAAATCATGAGTGATGATGAGCATCCTGAACTGGACTTTGATCCTCTTGATCCGACAAAACTGTGGTATAAAGACGATTTCCCATGGAAACCGATCGGCAAATTGGTTCTGAACAAAAATCCGGAAAACTACCATGCGGAAGTGGAGCAAGCTTCATTTGGAACGGGAGTGCTTGTCGACGGGCTTGATTTTTCAGACGACAAATTGCTCCAGGGGCGTACGTTTGCTTATTCTGATACGCAGCGCTACCGTGTAGGCGCAAATTACCTGCAGCTTCCGATCAACTCGCCGAAAAAGCATGTCGCCACCAACCAGGAAGGCGGGCAAATGCAATATCGGGTCGATAGAGCAGAAGGACAAAACCCGCACGTCAACTATGAGCCATCCATTATGGGCGGGCTGAAGGAAGCGAAGCAGGACGGAAAAGACCATACGCCGCATGTCGAAGGCGATGTAAAGCGTGAAGCGATTGACAGAACAAACAACTTCGGACAGGCTGGAGAAACGTACCGGAGATTTACTGAATTTGAGCGGAACGAACTGATTACGAATTTGGTGAATACGCTTTCTACGTGCCGAAAAGAAATTCAGGATCAAATGATTGAGAATTTCACAAAAGCTGATCCTGACTACGGAAAACGCGTAGCAGAAGGGCTAAAAAAGGTTTCCGAAAACAACAGCAACGGGCCGATCGGCACAACTGAAACGGAACAGGCTGCAAAGCAGGCTGAACAGGAGAGCCATCCGTCAGATCCGTATTAAAAACAGCGAACAGGGCTTTTTTTGAAGCCCTGTTTTTTTATTTTTCTATTGAAACGCTTTCAACAATTGTGTTGTACTGGAAGGAAAGGGGTGGAGAGATACGATGGAATTACAGCAGGACTTGATTCCTCATAAAAAAACAATCGGCGCCTTAGATCACGCCGTTTTTTTATGCATGGTATTTTGTTTCTGGTTTTCAGGCTATATTTACGTTCCTGTATTCAGCCTGTATTTGGAGGATCTGCACTTTTCATATGGCGCAATCGGCATCATTCTCGGCAGCTACGGGGTCACGCAAATCCTTCTGCGATTCCCGCTCGGCCTTTTGTCAGACATCCTGTTTTCCTTGCGCAAGCAATTGTTAATTGCCGGGTTCGGCTTTTCTGTCCTCAGCAGCCTGCTTTTTCTGATGTTTGATTCTTTCTTCTTCGTGCTGGCCGCCCGGCTGTTCGCGGGAATCACTGCTTCTATGTGGGTGATGGCGACCATTTTATACGCACATTATTTCAACAATGGCAATGCATCAAAAGCAATGGGCATCATGCAGTTTTTTACCGTCATGCCTCAGTTTGCCAGCATTGTGTTCTGCGGGCTCGCCGCAGCCCATTTAGGGAGGCAGGTTCCTTTTTGGATGGCGCTGGCAGCTTCTGCCGCAGGTCTGGTGATCTGCTGCTTTATTAAGGATCCGTCTGCTCCTCCCGCAAACCGTGACATTCGTGTCAATCAGTACATCAAAGATACATTGCGGCTGCCAAAGCTGAAGCTTTTCACCATCCTGTCTATGACGGCCCATGCCGTATTATTTATGACAGTGTTTGGTTTTACGCCGCTTTACATGAATCAGCTCGGAATGGGCGACGCGGAGCTGCTTTGGGTGATGAGCGCCTTTTTCCTCCCACACGCAGCCGCCACATTAAGCTTTGTGTTTCTGCGCTTTACAAGCCGTATCGCTTACTCCGTGATGCTCATTAGTTTCGCTGTCACCGGGGTCTGTTTGCTATATGTTCCTTTTTCAGCTGCATTGTTCACGGTTTGCATCACACACGCCTGTATCGGACTGGCGCTCGGCTTCGTTTTTCCTCTGCTGCTAAGCCATGTCGTCGAAATCAGTTCTGCCCGTTTAAAAATGTCAGTGATGGGGTTTTATCAATCATTTTATGCGCTAGGCATCTTCCTCGGGCCCCTTCTTGCCGGAAAAATCGCACAGCTTGTCGGGCTTGCGGGAGTTTTTTATGGAGCCGGGTCTCTGGCATTTGCCGCCTTTTTTGTGATGCTCGCGCAAAAACGTAACATGATCAATTAATAGCTTTCATACCGCCGGAAGCGCCACACAGAAAACACGGCCAGAAGCATGATGCACAGAATGGAGAAAGTGAGTGACCATCCGAAAAAACCTGCCCGCTCTCCATGAAGAAGGATATGCTCCGCCTGCTTGCAAATCTCAGCCGGAAGCCACTTCGCACCATCTGGAAATAGTGAAACAGCAAAGGAAACAGCTGCTGTGAGCCCGATCCCGCAAGCCGCAGCTGCTCCGACAGACCGGAATATCGTACTTCCGGCAAGGCCGGCGGTCACAATAAATATCACCCAAAGCGCGTAAAGGCCAAGGCTTGCGGCAAAGCGGCTGAATGATGCGTCCTCAAACAGCAGCCGGACGTAATAGTAAGCAAGCCCGTATCCAGCTGCAAACGACATAATGCCGATCACGCTTTGGATGAGCCATTTACTCACGATATAATGGGCTGCCGTCACAGGCCGTGACATAATCAGCGCTGTTACCCCTTGATTTCTTTCATTGGCTACACTGCCCATCACGCTAAAGATGACCAGAGCCATGCCAAGCGTGTTGAATTGAGAAAGCGTGCTGACCATCACTTCAGACCCGGAGGGCATCGTAAAACTGATTTTCATGCCGTCAGGAAGGTTCCCTCCATGTGCGATGATTTCCGGCATATAATAAATGGTCAGCGGCTGTGTCAGCCCGACGATCATCATCGCAATCGGCAGCCAAATCAGCTTGCCGCTTTTCCATCCTTCCAGCCACTCCTTCTGCAATAGCGCCGTCATCACCTTCATGCGTGCACCACCTTTAGATAGACGTCTTCTAGAGACTCCGTTTTCTGTTCAAAGCGGGTGACGGTCAATCCCTTTCGGATACAGTCACTTAATAATGACCGGCCAGCGTGTATATCAGGCAGCTCGAAAACCGCTTGGGACGGATTCTTATAGACAATAGCTGAGACGTAAGGCTTCTCTTCAAGCCAACCTTCCAGCTTCTCTTTCACTGAAAGGGTAAAAACGTTCGTTTGCTGCTGTTGTTTCAGCTCCTGTAACTCACCTTTCCATGAAATTTCACCGTTTTTCATAATCACCACTTGATCACACACCTGCTCTGCATCGTGCAAAACATGTGTAGAAAACAGAACGGCCATATGCTTTTTCAGCTCCCGCATCATGTCCAGCACCTCGAACCGCCCTGTCGGATCAAGAGCAGACACCGGTTCATCCAATATCAAAAACTTCGGTTTATGGAGCAGTGCCTGTGCCAGACCGAGTCTTTGTTTCATGCCTCCTGAATAGCCCCCGATCTTTTTGTGCGCCGCTTCGTGCAAACCCACAAATTCTAGCATCTCGCCGATTTCCTCTTGGCATTTTCTCTTCGAAAGGCCGGACAGTCTCCCCGCAAATGTCAAAAATTCATTTGCGGTCATCCAGGAATAAAAAGCTGGATACTGCGGGAGGTACCCAATCAAACGCCGATCCGGCTTTTTTTCTCCTAACAGCTTAATGTTTCCGGAGGTTGGCGAAAGCAGTCCGGCCAGCATTTGCAGAGTCGTGGTTTTGCCAGCTCCATTGGGACCTAATAGCGCGACACACTCGTTTTCATTCACGTGAAAACTGATATTCTTTACAGCTTCATGATGCCTGTACGATTTGCATAATGATTCAATAGACAGCATATCGGCTTACCTTTGCTTTCTGCCGACGGTGAAAAATAAAATCGGCCCGATAATATTGATACATACGATGATTGCAGCCCACATCCACTTTGGCCCGTTTGTCCGCTCTTCTTTTATACAGCTGATAAGGGCAAACACCGCCAAAGCCAGCTGTAATACAATCAGCGGCAAAATCATTTCCCAAGAAATATTCATTGCTTGATCCCCCTTTTCTTCCGATCCGGCCTAATGACAAAAAAGTAATAACAAATCAGAGGCATCGGTGCTTGAATCAATCCGACAATCCCCCAAACCCATGCCATGCGATTACGTTTTTTCGCATCAATAAATAAAAAGATTCCCTGCGCCAATACGATGAGACAAGCCGCAACCGTTATGATAATTTCTGTTTGTGTCATCCGCGTTTCACCTCGCATTCGCCGAGATGCCTTTTTTTCTCAGCCGCAATCAAAATCGGCAGCACCGCAAGCACACAAACCTGAAGCACAATAAACACAGCAGGAACTTGAGTGAAAGCTAAGATTGCAGCACTCACAACCATCAGCGCGCAGAATACAAATAAAATGATCTCTTGAAGAAGTTTTTTTCTGTATTCAGCTTTCATTTGTGACAGCTGGTGAAGCAGTTCTTTTTGATTCGGTATAGAGGGATTGGCTGTTTGATCAATTTTTTTCCATTCTGACTTTAAATGATCAGAAAGCTTTTCTTTATTCATCGTCCCACTCCTTTCTGATTTGCTGGAGCCCTTTATGAACTCTGGACTTTACAGTGCCTTCTTTGATTTGAAGCATCACCCCGATTTCAGCGTAGGTATAGCCGTAGTAATGCCTTAATAAAACCGGTGTGCGCAGTTTAGGGTCCAGCTTTGAAAACAGATCGAGCGTTTCGCTCCACTCTGCCCCTTTCGCCGACACGTCCCACTTGATCTTGCGGATTGTTTCCTCCGTAACTGTCTGATTCCGTTTCCATTCTCTCTTTCTCTTTTTCTGGTGATCGAGATAGAGCCGCGATGCAATGGAGATCAGCCATGTGGAGAATTTTGAACGGCCCTGAAAGCTTCTTAAATGGATGTACCCTTTCAGAAAGGTTTCCTGAACAAGTTCCTCGCTGAGATCGGGGTGAAGGGAAAGCTTTAACAAGTATTTATATAAGAAAGAATAGTGATAGTGGAAAAGGGCTGTAAACGCCTCGTCGTTTCCCTCTTTCGCCTGCTGGATCAGCCGCTGTTCTTCATGTGTATCCAATGACCGTGATCCCCCCTTTTTTGTTTTTCTGCCTTATGAGACGACACCGGATTCAAAAGCGTTCATCTTTTTTACAATTCTTTTCAGCCATTGACAGATCAGGCTTCCCGGCCGTTTGGCTGCATATCCTTATTTGTAAACCCCCTTATAGTCTGTTAAGCTATGACTTTATGTCGATTTCAAAAAAACATCCAATATGGAGGACGATGCATTGAAAGTAGAAAGGCGAACGATTGAATATATTCCGAATGAAGAAAGACATGGTAAAGCGAAAGATTTATTTCCCGTATGGTTCGGGGCTAATATGCATATCACCACGTTAGTGACCGGCACGATTCCCGTTGCAATGGGACTTAATCTGTTTTGGAGTGTTGCCGCTATTATTTGCGGAACCTTAATCGGTGCCATATTTATGGCGTCTCATTCCGCGCAAGGCCCTCAGCTAGGCATCCCGCAAATGATTCAAAGCCGTGCCCAATTCGGCGTAATCGGAGCGATTCTTCCCCTCTTCTTAGTCATGTTTATCTACCTTGGTTTCTTCGCAAGCAGCACGATTCTGGCGGCCGGAACCTTAAGCAGCTTTGTCCCCATCCCGGGATCATGGAGCATTATAGGCTTAAGCGCCGTATGTTTTTTACTCACCATTTTCGGCCATGATTTGATTCACAAAATGCAAAAAATCCTTTCTTGGACCTCTTTTGCTGTATTTTTTGCTGCAACGATTCTCATTTTTCAATTGCCGATTCCGGCAGGCAGCTGGATTCCCGGAGCGATTGATCTGCCAATTTTCTTGGTGGCAGTCAGCGCAGTTGCGACGTGGCAGCTTGCCTACGCGCCGTATGTTGCCGATTATTCAAGATATCTGCCAGTTAAAACACCGGCTTCAAAAACATTTTGGTACAGCTATGCAGGTACATCTGTCAGCTCCATCTGGATGATGCTGCTCGGCGCATTGCTGACAACCTCACTTCCTGACTTTACGGCAAACTCAGGCAGCCAGATTGTCCAATTGTTCGGTCCCTTCTCGTTTATTATGCTGATCATTGTGTTATTTGGGCAAATGGCAATCAATGTTTTTAACCTGTATGGGGCCTTCATGTCCACGACAACAACGCTGGAGCCGTTTCTGAAATTAAAAGTCACGCCCAAAGTCAGAATCATCATGATCCTGGGTGTCACGCTTGTCGGCACAGTCTTAAGCCTACTGGGACAGAGCAATTTTATGGAGCTGTTTTTGAATTTTATCTTTTTCATCAGTTATTTCTTAATTCCGTGGACGGCAATCAATTTAGTCGATTACTACTTCGTTCGCCACGGAAAGTATCAAGTCAAAGCCATGTTCGACGTAAACGGGCCTTATGGAAAGGTCAATTGGATCACCACAATTGCGTTCGTTCTGTCTATCTTGCTGGAAATTCCGTTTATCAACACAAGCTTTTACATCGGACCGCTTGCCAAAATGTTTGGCGGCGGAGACATCGCATGGATTATCGGCTTGGCCGTGCCTTCTGTGCTTTACTATGTATTAATGAAACCGCGTCTGAAAAAACGGGCGGGGTATCAAGAAAAGCTGTCTTCTCTCTGAAGACAGCTTTTTTATCATTCAAATCGTTTCCACACGCGGGGCAGGATGTCAGATAGCTCATGAGCGAGCAACGTATGAGCGGAGTGCTCGTCCGTCCAGAGCTCGGCGCACGCACCATGCAAATAGACCGCGTTTAATATGGCGTGCTTTGGATCTTCATGGCAGCAGAGCATCCCCAATATCATGCCCGTCAGCGTGTCACCGGTTCCGCCCTTGGCGAGCGCCCCGTTTCCGGTTGGATTGAGCCAGCAGTCTCCATCAGGAAACGCGATGACGGTTTGGTTTCCTTTTAACACAATGACAGTCTGCAGCTGAGCCGCCCATTCCTTTGCATATTCCGCTCTTTTTTTCTGCAATTCGTTCACGGGCACCCCTGTCATTCGGAAAAACTCGCCCGGGTGCGGCGTGAGGATGACGGGGGCCTCCCGTTTCGGATATGTGCGCTTCGCCAGCGCTCCGGCATCCAAAATAACAGGACAATCAGCCGCAAGCACATGATCGACTGCCTGCTGTACGCTTTCCGTTTGCGGAAGGCCCGGTCCGATGGCAATGGCCCGGTACGTCTCTTCAAGCTGAGCATCCGCCGCCTTTTTCCAGCCGTCACGCCAATAGGTCGCCTCGGGCAAAACAGGAACAATTAGCGGGATTACGCTTTCTGATGTACCGATGACAAGCTTGCCGAGACCGCTCCGCATGGCCCCAAGCCCTGCAAGCAGCGCTGCCCCCGGCATGTCGTCACTTCCAGCCAGCAGCAAAGCCGTACCGTACGTGCCTTTATGGCTCTCCGCATCTCTTTCAGGAAGCGTGGCCCTTACATGCTCTTCCGTCCAATATGGAACATTCATCTCTATCCCTCCTCTGCTTTCTTTTCCTATTTTTCCTGTCCCTTTTCTTTTTCAAACAAAAAAGACAGCCTTTTAGGGCTGTCTTCTATTTTACAGGAACATCAAGGTGATACAGGCGGCTGTACCGTTCGTTTGCCGCCAGAAGCTCCTCATGGGTTCCTTCCATTTCTGTTTTGCCGTTTTCGAGAAATACGATTTTATCAGCCGCTTCCACTCCCGCGAGATGGTGGGTAATCCATAAAATCGTTTTTCCTTTCAGCACCTCAAACACCGTTTCCATCAATTCACGTTCGGTAATAGGATCGAGGCCGACTGTTGGCTCATCGAGGATGATGATCGGTGTATCCTGCAGCAAAATCCTCGCAAGTGCGATCCGTTGGCGCTCTCCACCGGAAAAACGGATGCCGGTTTCTTGTACAGAGGTATGATATCCATCAGGCAATGACTCAATGTAGTCATGCAGCTTGACCTGCTTTGCGGCGCGGCGCACATCCTCGTCGCTTGCTTCTCCGTTTCCGAGCCTGATGTTGTTCAAAATGCTTGTATCAAACAGGTGCGGTTTTTGATTTAACACGGCCACCGCATCCGCAATCTGATCCTTTAACAGCGCTGTCTCCACTCCGTTTAACGTCACAGAACCGGAGTCCGGTTTCAAGGCGCCTTCGATTAATGCAAGCGATGTTGATTTCCCAGAGCCGCTTCGGCCGAGCAGCGCCATTTTTTCTCCTTGGCGCAGCGTAAAGGAAAAGTTGTGCAGCACTTGGCTGCTGTTGTCATAAGAAAACGTCACATCACGAAAGGCCAAGGTGACATCTTGAAGATCGAGCATTTGATCCCCTGATTCAGTTTGTGACGCCTCCAGCTGAGGAGCCACCTTGTTCATGCGTCTGATAGAATCCTGATAGCCCGGCACTTCGCCTAAGGCATCCGAAAGCGGCAAAAAGGCTTCCGTCAACGGAAACACCACTAGCACAAAAGCGGCAATCATCGTTTTAGCGAGCTCGCCGTCCGCTTGCTGTCCCGCTGTCCAAAACAGCATCAGCAAAATAAGGCCAGCGACAAGGCATTGCGCAGCAAAGTCCCGCCATCTTGTAAAGCGTTGTTTTTTCCGTTCAAGCTCAAACCAATCATGTTCCTCTTTTTCATAAGCATCAATAAAAGCATGCCGGCGTCCGCTGAACATCCAGTCACTGACACCCATCACAGCATCTGTCAGACGGCTGTACAGCACATTCCGTCCGCTTTTCAGCTTCGCATTCTTCGCTCTCGTCACGAGCAAAGACACAACCGGAAACAATACAACAAGAACAAACAAATACAGCGCAAGCAATATGGCAAACGGCCAAGAGAAGAAGCCGAGCGCTATCACTGACACAGCATACAGGAGCAAGGCTGAGATCGCAGGAAAAATCGTTTTTAAGAATGCATCCTGCAAATGCTCAATATCCTCAGACAAAATGCCGAGCATATCCCCCGTGCGAAAACGGGAACGCAGCATCAAAGCACCCGGCTCAAGCATATTGTAAAGGCGGACGCGCATGTCGGATACGATTTTCAAAATGATGTGATGCCCGACGAGCCGTTCCACATATCGTGACACAGACCGCGCAATCCCAAAGGTGCGCACAGCGACAATCGGCACATAAATGAGCAGAATGTTTTCCGGCCTTGTCGCCGCTTTAGAAATCAAAAAACCTGAGGTGAACATGAGAAAAGCAGCAGAAAAAATCGTCACCGCGCCCAAAAAGATAACCAGAACAAACAGGCGGGCATTTTGCTTGATATACGGCAAAATCCATTCTTCTTTCTTCATGCTCTTTCCCCCAGTTGTGCCTTCACGAGTTTGGTATACACACCGTTTTTCTCCAGCAGTTCATTGTGAGTCCCGATTTCCGCAACCCTGCCTCTGTCCAGCACGATAATTTCGTCCATATCGAGCATCCAGTGAAGGCGGTGAGTCGCGAGAAAGACGAGCTTATCCTCAAATAAATCCAGCATCGTTTCTTTTATTTCATATTCTGTTTCGATATCAAGATGGGCGGTCGGCTCATCCAGCAGCAGGATCGGACGGTTTCCCAAAAAGGCGCGGGCCAGCGCGACACGCTGTGCCTGGCCGCCGCTGAGCGCCCGGCCGCCTTCCCCGATCCGCCCCTCTAATCCTTCAGAAAGGTTATCCACCAGCTCCGCCAGTCCCGCCGCCGCAGCAGCACGGGCTGTATCCTCTGCCGAAGCGCTTGGATGGTAGAAGCAAATGTTGTTCCCAAGCTTGTCATCAAAAATGTACGGATGCTGAGGGATGTAAAGAAGGTTCTTCTGCCAGCTGCTGTCCTGCAAATGGGACCGGCTTGTACCATTAACCTCAATCATCCCGCCATCCGGCTCTAAAAATCCGCCGAGAATATCAATTAATGTTGATTTTCCGGCACCGCTTGCACCGATAATGCCGATTTTTTTCTTGCCCTTAAATGAGAGATGAATATCAAACACCGAACGGCCGACTGACACGCCTGACAGCTTCAGCTCATCCTGATCGGACCAATCCTCGAGCTGAAGCGGTGTCTCTTCTTTAAAACCAGGCTGCGACAAAATCTCTTGAATGGTTTTTCCTGCTTCCTGGCCGTTCAGCGTTGCATGATAATCATTCCCCACTTCCCGCACCGGCAAAAAATACTCAGGCGCCAGAATAAGCGCCGTTAAAGCAGGGCCAAGCAAAATATCGCCGTCAATAAGGCGCAGGCCCAGAAATACTGCGACTGTCGCCACCGACAGCATCGTGAAAAAATCGAGGGCGAATGATGACAAAAACGCCACCCGGAGTGTGCTCATCGTTGCCTTGCGATACCGCTCACTCACATAGAAAATATTTTTGCTGTGTGACTTGCTCAAACCTAGGAAACGCAATGTCTCCAGCCCGCGAAGAGAATCAACAAAATGATTGGAAAGTCTCTGATAGGATTTCCACTGACGATCCGCTTTTCTCTGCGCGACAAGGCCGAGGAGAATCATAAAGATGATCAGAATCGGCATAGCCGCCACTAAAATGATGGCTGATGTGCGATCCTGAAAAAACACATAAATGACAACCGCCGCAGGCACAATCGCCATGCTGACCATTTTCGGCAGAAACAGCTCCAGGTAGCGGCGGAACTGGCTGATGCCTTCCATCGCCAGCGTCACCATTTGCCCCGTCCCTTCTTTCTTTGCAAAGCGGGGGCCTAATCGGAACAGCTGATCAAGAAAACTTTTTCTCAAATCTGCTCCTGTCCGGGCGGCGTATTGATAGACGATTTTCTGCCGCGCCACCGTCACCCCGTGCCGGGCGATAAAAGCGATGAGGAAAAAGCCGATCACCGGAAAAAGGGAGGTAATGCCCTTCCCGTTGAACAGTCCGGTTACGGCCTCACTCAGCCACTCTGCCTGCATAATAATGGCGGCTGTCTGAATCAGCGTTAAACAAGTAATCACGGTGAGAATCCGCTTCATTCCTTTATATCGAAACAGGTCTTTTCCCATTAATAAGTCATAGGCTCCTTATGGCTGACGCGCTTCCGGAAGACATAATAGCTCCAGATCTGGCTGCCGATGACGAACGGCAATAGCGTTAATGCTGCAATTGACATGACTTTAAGCGAATAATCTCCGGAAGAAGCGTTAGCTACTGTTAAATCGTATGCGCTATGAAGCGAGCTGACCATTACGCGAGGGAATAGGGAAATAAAGATCATTCCCACGGTCAGCGCCAGACCAGCGCCTGTCATCCCAAATGTCCAGCCGTCTTTTTTCTTACGAATAAATACAGCCGCGAGCATAAAGCAGATGACAATCAAAACAGCGAGCGGAATGGTAATCTCGCCGCGGCGTGTAAACATGTCTGTCTGATACGCAGAAAGGGCCGCGAAGGCAAGAACCGCTACAAAAACAACACCCATTATCTTTTGCGCCATTTTCCGGGCGCGGTTTTGCAAATCACCAATCGTACGCAGCGTGATAAACATTAATCCATGCTGGAAGCAAAGAAGTGTTACCGTCACACCGCCAAGTATAGAATATACATTGATATAATCAGATACATGTGCGTGAATGTTCATGTCGGCATCAATCGGCATCCCGCAGAATAATGTCGTGAACAGCACACCAAGCACAAACGGAGGAATCAGACTGCCGAAGAAAACGACCCAGTCCCAAACCTTTACCCATTTTAAATGATCCACCTTGCCGCGGAACTCAAACGCGACCCCGCGGCCCATTAACGCAAGCAGCACTATGACAAACGGAATGTAATAACCGCTCAGCATCGTTGCATACCAGTTTGGGAATGCCGCGAAAATGGCGCCTGCGCCAGTCAAAAGCCACACTTCATTCGCGTCCCAGAACGGCCCGATCGTGTTGATCAGCACTCTGCGTTCTAATTCATTATGGCCAAGAAAACGGGTCGCCATGCCGACCCCGAAATCAAAGCCCTCCAAAAAGAAGAATCCTACAAACAATACAGCAACGAGTATAAACCAAAGATCATGAAGAGATGCCATGGTATACCTCCTGACTAAATGGATCTGTTGATACAGGAACATCATGATGATCACTATGCTCCGCACCTTTTTTAATCTCACGGATAAACAAGAAGACAAGCAGTGCACCAAGAATCATGTACATCACACCGAATGCGATGATTGAGAATAACAAGGAGCCCGCTGTTACGTTAGGTGACACAGATTGAGCGGTTGTCATTAACCCCATAACCGTCCAAGGCTGACGTCCGATTTCTGTCATAATCCAGCCCGCGGAGTTCGCAAGAAACGGGAAGGAAATCAACGCGATCATGATGCGCAAATACCATTTGCTGTTTTCAAGCTTTTTACGGCGGTTTAACCAAAGGCCGCCTAACGCAGCAAGAATCATGACAACACCTGCTCCTACCATGATGCGGAAGCTCCAGAATGTCGTTTTCACTGGCGGAATGTAGTCGCCTTTTCCGTATATTTTTTCGTACTCAGCCTGAAGGGTTTTCATCCCTTTGACACTTCCGCTGAATTTCTGATAAGCCAAGTAGCTCAAGGCATAAGGAACTTTGATTTCATTTGAGCTTTTTTCATTTTTTGTATCGATCGTCGCAAAAGCGGTCCAAGCAGCAGGGTCACCGCTGTCTTCCCATAGACCTTCACTGGCAGCCATTTTCATCGGCTGTGATTCCATCAAGTGCTCAGCCTGCATGTGTCCGCTAAGGCCGACGCCAAGACCGGCACAAAGGCCGACGATCATTGCGAGTTTAAAAGATTGCTTAAAGAACGGCACTTCTTTTTTCTTCAGCAGTTTAAAAGCACTCACTCCGGCAATAAAGAAAGCTCCAGTGGCAAGCGCACCGAAAATAACGTGCGGGAATTCAACCCAAAGCTGAGGGTTTGTAATCAACGCGCCAAAATCATTCATTTCCGCGCGGCCGTTTTTGATCGTAAAACCGACCGGCTCCTGCATAAAGGAGTTTGCTGTTAAAATCCAGAAAGATGACATGATCGTTCCGAATGATACGAGCCATATGCAGAGCGCGTGAATTTTCTTCGGCAGGCGGTCCCAGCCAAAAATCCATAATCCGATAAAAATAGATTCCATGAAAAACGCCAATAATGCTTCAATCGCAAGCGGAGCGCCAAATACATCTCCGACAAAACGGGAGTAATCTGACCAGTTCAGTCCAAACTGGAATTCTTGCAAAATCCCCGTTACAACACCGACTGCGAAATTTATTAAGAATAAGTGTCCCCAAAACTTTGCCATTTTGAGATACAGCTCATTTTTCTTTACAAGATAAAGAGTCTCCATCAACGCAACCATAAACACAAGCCCGATAGACATCGGCACAAACAAGAAGTGAAACAACGTTGTTGATGCAAATTGTATGCGGGCTAATACCAATTCACTCATGCTTTCTCCTCCATTTCCGGTTAAAACTGTTAATTTGCTCACTACTTCACAAATAGAACCGAGACTTTGATCAGTAATTCACAAAATAGACGAAAAAAATATTGTTCAATATTTCACAAACGTGTCAAAAAGTCGTCCAATATGAGGCAAGATTGCCAGACTGACCAAATGACACAATCTCTGACTGGTTCATATTAAGTACTTTACAACGATTCATTTCAAAAATAAAGCCTAAAATACCTAAAAAGTCCCGCACTATGTGACGGATTTTTGTCTATTTTGTTGCTTATTTATGTCGGCTGCTAGGATAAATGACCCTTTATTATCGTACATCAACACATCGTTCCTTGCGAACAAAATGCTTGCCCTGCACCAGCACTCGTTTCTCCGCACTCCGTCATAAACAGATTTTAGGCAGGATGCCTCTTTTCATTTGAACCGGCAAGTGGAGAAAAGTTGAATAGTAAATTTTTAATATATTAATAATTTCAATTTTTTAGTATACTTAACATAGTGAACAATTTCACTGCATCAAGAATAGGGGAGGTTTTTCAATGGGAGAGCTTCAAACACACATGCAATTGCAAACGGATACAATTCACGAAGGGGTTCGAAAAGAGAATTGGTTTGCGAAAGCCATGAATATAAAAGTAGGCATCATACCGCTTCCTGTGTATGCCTTGCTGTTTATATTAATCACTGTTTTTGTTATGCATCACGATGTAAAAAGTGACATTTTGACATCCATTGCCGTCATGGCGTTTTTCGGATTTACCTTTGCCCAAATCGGCAAATCGATACCGATTGTTCGTTCTATCGGCGGCCCGGCCATCTTAGCTACTTTTATTCCGTCCGCTGTCGTGTACTATCACCTGCTGCCTAATGATATCGTCAAATCCACCACAGAATTTACAGAAAACTCAAACTTTCTATATTTGTTTATCGCCGGTATTGTCGTCGGAAGCATTCTCGGCATGAAAAGAGAAACACTCGTAAAAGCATTCATGAAAATCTTTATTCCGCTTATTGTCGGTTCTGTCACAGCCGCTATTGTCGGACTGGCTGTCGGGACATTGCTCGGACTCGGATTTCAGCATACCCTGCTGTACATTGTCATTCCGATCATGGCTGGAGGAGTCGGAGAAGGCGCTATCCCGCTGTCCATCGGATATTCTGACATCATGCCCATTTCTCAAGGGGAAGCGTTTGCACTTGTTCTGCCATCGATTATGCTGGGCAGCTTATGCGCGATTATTCTAGCGGGATTGCTGAACCGAATCGGAAAGAAAAAACCGGAATGGACAGGCAACGGCAAAGTGGACCGCTCCGAAGAAGAGTCCCCTGCGCTGGGGGAATCACAAAGCGGACAACAAATGTTCAACCTTTCTTTATTTGCGTCAGGCGGTATCCTTGCTGTTTCTTTATACTTAGTCGGCATGCTCGCTCACGATTTTTTCGGTTTTCCGGCACCCGTTGCCATGCTGTTACTGGCTGTTCTAATCAAGCTGTTCAGATTGGTGCCTGCCTCAATTGAAAATGGCGCGTTTGGAGTGTCCCGCTTCTTTTCAACAGCTGTGACCTACCCGCTTCTCTTTGCGATTGGGGTATCCATGACGCCGTGGGACAAGCTTGTCGCCGCTTTTAACCTCAGCAATATTATTACGATTCTGTCTGTCGTTGTGACCATGATGGCCGTTGGCTTCTTCACTGGAAAATGGCTGAACATGTATCCGATTGAAACCGCCATAATCAATGCGTGTCATTCTGGGCAAGGCGGCACGGGTGACGTTGCCATTTTAAGCGCGGCGGAAAGGCTTGAGCTAATGCCTTTCGCCCAAGTGTCTACCCGCATCGGGGGCGCGATTACAGTATCCTTAACCTTATTGCTGCTGCACCAATTTTATTGATACACCTCGGAGCAAGTTCTTCGGAAAACGAAAGAGCTTGCTTTTTTGCATGTCCGTGTTTTTGCAAGTTCCCATCCCATGCTATAGTAATAGTTGGAAATACTAGATAGAAAGGAATCTGGCATGCCTATGGGAACTCATCTATTTCTCTTTATGCTTCTCGGGCTTGGATTTTATTTGATATCAGCCCTGGCTGCAAAACTCATTCCGGCCATAGACTTCTGGATTGATATTGTTCTATGGGTCGGCGCTGCAGTTTACATCTTCTCTCATCTCTCATTCATGGACGGCATTGTCTCAATCGCGACAATGTTCTACTGCTATTGGACCGCAATGGATCTCATTGTTTCAGAGCGTGCGGAAAAACCTTCGGGAGACTGGCAGGAGATCGAGCTGGCCAGAAACAAAACACGCCTCCTGTCAGACATTGCACTGACCGCCGTTGTGTTTGCGGGCGCTGTCATTTTTTTCATCTATGGACCTGACCCAAGCCCCCTCAAATATGTAATCCTTTTCGGCATGATCTCCGGCGGAGGGGCACTGGTAAAGCGTATACTGAATGTTTTCAGCGTAAAGGTTTTTTATTCAGCTGCCTTAGAAAAATTGCATATCAGCTCACACTATGAAACCCGTACATACCCGCTTTCCGATTTGAAGGATATTCAGCTTGAATCAACGGCAGATCTCTTAAAGCTTCATCCGCTTCTGACGATGTATTCATCCCGTTTAGATTTGACAACAAGCTTTCAGCAAGTCATTAAACTGTCTCTTCCCGGCGAAACACTGTTTCTGACGGTGAAGGAACCGCAAAAATGGAAAACAATTCTCCAGGAATACACAGATGCAGAAAACAATGTGGACAATGTGATTTCTGTTTTGCCGTTTTATCATAGAAAAAATGTGAAGCGGCTGCTCGGGAAGCTTTATTTTGCCGCCAGCGTAAAAGGGGTATCCGCTTACGCCTTATTGGTGCTCGCGTTATACGCATTACACGCCTCTCCATGGGTCATGGCTGTTGCCGTAATCCTATATTGGGTATTCAACATGTATATGTCAGACCGTGTGTTACGGGCGGCAATGGACGCCAAGCCTTGTCATCATCCGCATGTACAGGCAGCGGCCGATAAGATTTTCCGATCGGCCGGCATTTCCCATGTCCGCATATACGAAACGGAGAGTGATGATTACAACGGAATGGCAGTAGGCATGAATGTCGGGAGGTCAATGGTCATCCTAACAAGCGCCACACTAACACTTCCACAGCGTGTCATTGAAGGCATTCTGGCCCATGAGGCGATTCATATCAAAAAACGTGACGTTCTGTCATCACAGCTTTTGCGTTTTCTATATCTTGGAGCTGTCGTTGGAATTTTCCTCTTATTTGAGCAGCATATCACCCATCCCGAGGCCCACAAAATTGCGCTTTGGGCTTTCATTATGGCAATCATTATCCTGTTCCAGCTCTATCAATCCTTTTGTTCACAATGGATGGAGGTGCGTGCTGACAACCTTGGCGCATCATTGCTGGGGGGCGGTTACAAACAAATGGCTGAAGCCTTGAGAATCTTGGCGGTTCGGCAGGATGAGGACATACAGAAACAAAGTGCCTACAGCTCTGAAGCAGGTGAAGACGAGCTTCAAATTGATTCTCTCACCCGTGATAAAAGCTGGTTTTTCAGATTGATTGATTTTCAGTTCGCTCCTCATCCCCCTATGTATTGGCGTGTCGGCACTTTATTGTCAAACAAAGGACATGGGGTGCTGAAGCGCTGGCTCAGAGACCGCCTGAAAGAATCGATCACTTTGAAATGAAACCGGTCAGCGTTTCATCCGTATAACAGATTTGGTGAAAAAAGGGAGTGACGCGAAGTGATTGTGATCATCTTATTGTTTATATCTATTATTGTTTTTCTTTCAGTCATTCAGCCGCAGCCATCGGAAAATAAAAGCCGCCAGCAGGCGGACAGCGGGTATTTCGGTTATTCAGACAACGGCTCACACCATGATGGATGCAGCAGTGACGGAGGTTTCAGCGATTCCGGCTGTGGCGGCGGAGGGGGCGGCGATTAAACGCCGCCTTTTTTTATTTCATTGATTCGATGTACGCACCAAAAGCCGAGCCTGACATGCCTGGGGACACGCGCACACGATGGAGGGCATACATTCCCTGGTCTCTTGAAGCCACGCCCGGTTCTGTCGTCACGCCCATTTGATAGCCTGTTTTTTCAGCGGTCTTCAGCGTCTCCTCATTGTAGCGCCCTACCGGATAGCTAATGAGGGAGGTTTGCTGATGAAACATGTTGTCGAACAGCTTTTTCGAATCAGCCATCTCGCTTTGCTGCTGTTGAGGCGTTAATCCGTTCAGCTCAAGGTGGTCAATCGTATGGCTTTCAATCGATATGCCGTGCTGTGCCATTTCCTTCATTTGTTCCTCTGTCAGATGGTGCTTATGTCCGATCGATTTGCCGATCATAAAAATCGTTGCCTTCATCCCGTACTTTTTCAGCACCGGATACGCATCTTGATAATTGTCGGTGTACCCGTCATCAAATGTGATCAATACGCATTTCTCACTCGGTTTTTTATCCTGCGTCAGCATGAGATATGCCTCTTTCGGTGTTAATGTCTGATAGCCGTTATCATGAAGCCACTTCATATGCGCCTCGAATTCTTTCTTTGGCACACGGAGGCTGTTTCCTGAAGAAATGCTGTGGTACATCAAAATCGGCAGCTTTGCCGGTTTCTCTGTTTTGATCCATGCGGATGTATCGTCTTCTTTTTTCTGAACTTGTACTGCCTTTTTTTCCGGTTTCTTTTGTTCCGCTTTTGGCATCGGCTGCTCTGCATTCGCCTCTTGATCAGCGCAAGCCGCAAGAGCCAAACAGCTGCCCAAAAGAAAGATGCTTAAAAACAATCGTTTCATCGTTCTCCTGCTTTCTGTCTATTTCTTCCTCCTTTTTCATCGGTTTGATTCTGAGATTTTCAATAGCAAAAAACCGGACATGTCTCCATGTCCGGTTTTTTTGATCTTATCGGATTCTCACTTCTGTCTCACTGTCAAAGAAATGGCCTTTATTCATATCAAATGCAACCGTCAGTTCATCGCCCGATTGAATATCGAGGCGGGCGTCGATCCGCGCAATAAAGTCTTGGTTGTCGATCTGCGAATAAATCATGATTTCAGAACCGAGCAGCTCTGCAACATTGATCTTCGCCTTAATCGAAGAGTTCTTATATGATTCGACGACAATCAATTCATCATGTATATCCTCAGGACGGATGCCAAAGATGACCTCTTTGCCGATGTAGCCTTTTTCACGCAGCACTTTCATTTTTCCTTCCGGGACGGTTAATGCCGCAGAACCGATTTTGATTAAGCCATCCGTGAGCTTCCCTTTGAAAAAGTTCATCGCCGGTGATCCGATAAACCCGCCGACAAAGACGTTTTCAGGGAATTCATAAACATCCTTCGGCGTCCCGATTTGCTGAATTTTCCCATCTTTCATGACTACAATCCGTGTCGCCATCGTCAGCGCTTCTGTCTGGTCATGTGTCACATAAATCGTTGTAGTTTGCAGTCTCTGGTGGAGCTTAATGATTTCCGCCCGCATTTGCACCCTCAGCTTCGCGTCTAGGTTTGACAAAGGCTCATCCATCAGGAACACCTTTGCATCCCGCACGATTGCCCGGCCCAGCGCAACACGCTGTCTCTGACCGCCTGACAGCGCTTTCGGTTTACGGTGCAAATATTCCTCAAGCCCGAGAATTTTAGCGGCTTCTTCTACTCTTTTTTTGATTTCAGGCTTCGGCATTTTCCGAAGCTTGAGCCCGAACGCGATATTATCGTAGACCGTCATATGCGGATAGAGCGCGTAGTTCTGAAATACCATCGCGATATCCCTGTCCTTTGGCGCTACATCATTGACCCGTTTTCCTTCAATATAAAAATCGCCTTTCGAAATTTCTTCAAGTCCTGCGACCATTCGCAGCGTCGTTGATTTCCCGCAGCCGGACGGGCCGACGAATACGATAAATTCCTTATCGGCAATATGAAGGTTAAAGTCATCAACCGCCGGTTCCTTTTGATCATAAAATTTATAAATATGCTCCATCCGCAATTCAGCCATCTAACATCCCCCTTTGTTATTGTAAACGCTTTCTTATATTGAGTGTAACAGCAATTCCCTCTCGCTAAAATGGGCAGCGTTCATAAAATCACCCAGCCATTTTTCGTGCATATTTCCAATTTATTCTGAACTTTCATTTTGCAGGCAGATAAAATAGGCAAGAAGCGCGCCTTTGTACGATTTGATATCTATCCCTGACCGCTCAATAAATTTATCAATCCGATATTGCAGGCTGTTGCGATGCAGATGCAGCTTTTTCGCTGTTAATGTGACGTTTGAGTTGTTTTCAATAAACAGCTTAATGGTCTTCCTTAGCTCAGCTTCACTTCCAAATAAAAGCTCAGCTTCTTCAGAGAGCAGCGTTTCCAGTTTTTCTTTTTCTGTTTCTAATAATAGAAAAGGAAAGATCATCTCAAAGGTCACACTCTGCATCTGAGGCAGCCGTTTTTCAGCAAACAGGAAATACGCCTGTTCACGAGCATAATGTTTTCGCAGACACTCATCCGGCTCGTAAAATCTTCCGGCGTAAAAACGGACACTGAAGTAGAAATCACTTTCAAGAACCTTTGCGAGCGATTCCAGTTCGCCCTTCTCCGCCGCCGCTTCACTTTCCTGCTCGACAATCACGCCTCTGTCCTCATGGATCCACACAATCACAAAAGACACCGGCCAAAAATGGCGAACCGCTTCCGTAAAGGACGTCCTTTCTATTTTGCCGAACAAATGAAAGTGAACAAATCTCGTCCGTTTCTTTATGTACGCCGGCAATTCCCCTCTGGAAAAAAGGAACGAAAACCACTTGTTTTCCTCAGGTGATTTCATAGACATTTGATTGCCCTCATCCGCAGGCGTCAAAAATGCCTGCAGCACCAATACTTCTTTTTCACTGATCTCTGTTTTCGGAATGGAGATATATCTCTGATTGCTCTCATCAAAAAAACATAGACAGCCTTCCCTTATGCAAAGCTCCTCAGACACAATCGAACCGGGATAAATAGCCAGCAGCGATTTCATAGAGTCTCCTCTCTTATGTAAGGATCTGTATATTCAGTATAAGGCGAAACACACATGTTCTCCACTAAAAAAGAGTATATCCGGTATAGATAGACGAGAAACTGAAAGGGAAACCTCATTCGTTTACATATTGGCTTCAGCGGAAATAGAAGAAGACATGCAGGACCAAAGGAGGGTCATCTTATGAGTTTCGAAACGTTAAACAAAAGTTTTATCAACGGAAAATGGACTGGGGGAGAAAGCGGACGTACGGAGGACATTTTGAATCCGTATGACCAGTCTGTGATCACAACAGCATCTTTGGCAACGGGCAAACAGCTTGAGGATGCGTTTGACATTGCACAGAAAGCCCAAAAAGATTGGGCCAAGAGCACGACGGAAGACCGAAAAGCCGTGCTGCAAAAAGCGCGCGGCTATTTACACGAAAACCGTGATGACATCATTATGATGATCGCCCGCGAAACTGGCGGAACGATCATTAAATCAACAATCGAGCTGGAACAAACGATTGCGATTTTAGATGAAGCCATGACGTATACTGGTGAATTAGGCGGCGTCAAAGAGGTGCCATCCGACATTGAAGGGAAAACCAATAAGATTTACCGCCTTCCGCTTGGTGTCATTTCATCGATTTCTCCATTTAATTTCCCAATGAATCTATCCATGAGATCCATTGCGCCCGCAATTGCGCTGGGTAACAGCGTTGTTCACAAGCCTGATATCCAAACTGCTATTTCCGGCGGGACCATCATTGCGAAAGCGTTTGAACACGCCGGTCTTCCTGCCGGTGTCCTTAACGTCATGCTGACGGATGTAAAGGAAATCGGGGACGGCATGCTCACCAATCCAATCCCGAGATTAATCAGCTTTACAGGATCAACAGCAGTCGGGCGCCACATCGGTGAAATCGCCGGGCGTGCCTTCAAACGAATGGCACTTGAGCTCGGCGGCAACAATCCATTTGCCGTTCTTTCAGATGCGGATGTCGATCGTGCTGTGGATGCCGCGATTTTCGGAAAATTTATTCACCAGGGACAAATCTGTATGATTATCAACAGGATCATCGTTCATCAAGATGTATACGATGAGTTTGTAGAAAAGTTCACCGCCCGTGTCAAACAGCTTCCGTACGGCGATCAAACCGATCCGAAAACCGTTGTCGGCCCGCTGATTAACGAGCGCCAAATCGAGAAAGCGCTGGAGATCATTGAGCAGGCAAAGACAGACGGCATTGAGCTTGCGGTTGAAGGAAAACGCGTCGGAAACGTGCTGACGCCGTACGTCTTTGTCGGTGCGGACAACAACAGCAAAATTGCCCAAACGGAGCTGTTTGCCCCAATCGCAACCATTATTAAAGCTGGCAGCGACCAGGAAGCGATTGACATGGCAAATGATACTGAATACGGCCTCAGCTCTGCGGTTTTCACTTCTGATTTAGAAAAAGGCGAAAAGTTCGCCCTGCAAATTGACAGCGGCATGACCCATGTCAACGACCAGTCCGTCAATGATTCGCCGAATATTGCCTTTGGCGGCAACAAAGCAAGCGGTGTCGGCCGTTTCGGCAATCCGTGGGTCGTCGAGGAATTTACCGTGACGAAATGGATTTCGATACAGAAGCAATACCGCAAATATCCGTTCTAAATGAAAAAATCCCTCTGTTTCAAGTACAGAGGGATTTTTCTTTATTTAGATATATCCACAAACCCTTCGCCAAACACATCGCGTACGTCATGTACGATCACAAACGCTTTTTTGTCGCAGCTTCTAATGATTTTTTTCAGCATAGACAGCTCCTGTTTGTTAATGACGATATACAAAATCTCTTTTGACTGTCCCGTATAATTTCCCTTCCCTGATAAAATCGTCACGCCCCGATCCATCAAGGTATTTACCTGCTCTGCAATCTCACTCTTATTTTCTGAAATGACCGTAATGGCTTTTTTCGTATTCAAACCTTCAATAATGAAGTCCATCACTTTGGTACCGATATACAGCATCACGATCGTAAACATCATTTTTTCTGCACCAATAATAAAATAAGAGCTAAATACTACGATTAAATCAAAAAACAAGAGCGCATAGCTGATATTCCAATCTAAATATTTATTAGCAATTCTGGCCAAAATTGCGGAACCGGCTGTCGTCCCGCCGACCCGGATAATCATGCCGATCCCGACTCCCGCAAATACACCTGCGAAAATCGTATTAATGATCAATTCATCAGACGGAATGCTCCACCCATGTGTCAGATGAAGAAAAAGCGAATTTGCCGCAACCGCAATGATCGTATAAACCGTTGTTTTTCCATCCAGAAACTTGTAGCCGATTAAAAGCAAAAACGCATTTAAGATAAAGTTCGTGACACCAGGAGACCATTGAAACAGATAATACAATATCAGCGTAATCCCAGTGACTCCGCCTTCCCCAAGATCATTGGGAATCGCAAATAAATTAACCGCAAGCGCGAAGAAAAAAGCGCCAATCACAAGCATAAGTACATCCAACATTCTCTTTTTCATCACGAAAACACTCCTTCTCATTGTTCTGTTCTAGCAAATAAAAAAACCCAGGAGAACGCTCTCGAAAAAGAGCAGAAACTCCTGGGCTTTTATCCCACCGTGTCATAACAGCCAAGCTGCTATGTGTTTTCTCTCGGTCACAGTCCAATTTGCATTGCGGAACCCTAGAAAACCACTGTTTTTATCATATCCTTTTCACTTTCCAATATTAGCATTATAAGGGACGGTTCGAATTGGTTCAAGGGGTATTTACGGAGTTTTAATCGGTAAATTAATAGGAATAAAAAAGATGACTGCTGTTAATAAATGAAAAATTTGACCGATATGATACAAAGTACCTTTTTTAAGAAAAAACTAAAATAATATTTCTGATTTATCATTGACTACACAGAAATATATAGGCAAAATAGAATATATATTAAGCATTTAATTACATAGGAGGAAATATTATGTCAGGTAAACTAACACACTGTAAAGCTTGCGGTCAAGAGATTGCAAAGGGTGTTAAAAAATGTCCGAACTGCGGTAAAGACCAACGTAATTTTTTTATGAGACATAAAATCATTACGATCATTCTAGCGATAGTACTCATTATCATTATTGCAAACATTGGAAACAGCGGAGATTCTCAAGCTTCTACTACAACAACCAGCTCCGATTCTAAAAAGTCGACAAAAACAGTACAAAAGACCGATATAGAAAAACTATATACCAATGCCGATCAATTTAAAAATTATAAAGTTGATCTGTATGTAAAGGTTTTTGACGTTGAACAAGACGATGATGGTACATATCTCCAAGGCTACAATAATCCAGAAAAGTTAAGCAAAAATACGCTTATAATGAGCGACGACTCTGATTTAGACATTAAAGATGACGACATTATTCATGTAGTCGGTACGGTGAAAGACAAATATGATGGGGAAAACGCATTGGGCGGTTCCGTTTCAGCACCGAGAATCATTGCCGATTCCATCGAAAAAAGCGACTATGCAACAGCTTTTGCTCCTGCTAAAAAAACAATTAACGTGAATAAAACACAAAACCAGCACGGATTTGCACTCACGCTTCAAAAAGTTGAACTTGCTGAAAAAGAAACTCGCCTTTATGTAAAGATAGAAAACAAATCACAAGATGAAATCAGCTTTTATGACTTCAATGCCAAAATTACAGCTGATAATAAACAGATTGAGCCTAAATCTGACCTTTCTGAGTATCCTGAAATTCAAAGCGAAATCTTACCTGGGGTTAAAACTGAAGGGGTTATTGTTTTCCCTAAAATCGATAGCAAAACAGCTAACGTCATTTTAGAAGGATCTTCCGAAAACTATGATATTACAATCAATCCATTTACATTTGAAATAAACTTAGATCAATAAAAAGAAGGGCTAGGGAAAACCCTGCCCTTCTTTTTATGATTTTACACTCTTATACCCATTCACATTAGAAGACTGCCATCTCCAGGAATCAGCACACATTTCCTCAAGGCCGCGTTTCGCTTCCCAGCCCAGTTCCCGCTTGGCTTTCGCAGGATCTGCAAAGCATGTGGCGATGTCTCCCGGACGGCGGTCCGCAAAACGGTACGGAACCTCTTTCCCTGACACTTTTTCAAAGGCTTTGACCATTTCAAGCACGCTGTAGCCTGTGCCTGTTCCAAGGTTGTATGCATCGGCTCCTGTAGAGTTCAATACTTTTTCCAGCGCCTTGACGTGGCCTTCTGCGAGATCAACGACGTGAATATAATCGCGTACGCCTGTCCCGTCTTTTGTCGGATAGTCATTTCCGAATACGTTTAATTGCTCGAGCTTCCCGACTGCTACCTGTGCCACATACGGCATAAGGTTATTTGGGATTCCGTTCGGGTCTTCACCGATCCGTCCGCTTGGATGCGCGCCGAACGGGTTAAAGTAACGAAGCAGCGCAACGCTCCACTCATTGTCGGCTGTATGCAAATCACGCAATATTTGTTCAAGCATGAGCTTCGTCTGCCCATAAGGATTTGTCGCGCCTAATGGAAAGTCCTCCGTAATCGGCGATGTTTCCGGAACGCCGTACACTGTCGCAGATGAACTGAATACGATTTTCTTGACGCCGAATTTCTCCATGGCCTCGCATAAAATAAACGTTCCTGTCAGATTGTTATGATAATATTTGAGCGGAATCGCCACAGATTCACCGACTGCTTTTAACCCAGCAAAATGAATCACAGCTTCGATTTCATTTTCAGCAAAAACCTCATCTACCGCTTCCCGGTCCAATAAATCCGCTTCGTAGAACGTTAAATCTTTTCCCGTAATCTCCTTGACACGGTTCAGCGCTTCAGCCGAACTGTTAGACAGATTATCAAGAACAACAATCTCGTAGCCGCTGTTCAATAGTTCAACACATGTGTGGCTGCCAATGTACCCGGCACCGCCAGTAACAAGTATTGCCATGATGTAAACCCTCCTAAAAAATGACCTGTTATCATTATATAGTGTTTAGAACCGGTCCACATCCATTTTTAAGAAGTTTAATCGTTTATTAATAGTTTCTTCATATATTATCAGCATTTTCATACCTTTATGCAGCGAGCAAGTATAGCAGCTGAAAAATCAATCTGCCGGTTGACGTTTTTCTTTCCTATTTTCGCTATGCTTAATGCAGAAAGGATTTGATGACATGGCGATGAGCCCTTATATTTTTATTGTATTGATTCTTATTATTTTATCGATGTATCGAGAGAGAGCTGTCAGACCCGGGAAGTTGCTGATCATTCCGCTGCTGCTCTTATGGGGCGTATCTGCATCGTTTCAGCCGGCGTATTTTCATTCCGTATTACATGTGGCGATCAGCGGCATTTTATTACTGATCGGGCTGGTCTGCGGGTTTGGCATTGGAAAGATGGTAAACGTGCGGATTCACCCGGAAACCGGAAAGGTCACTTCACGCGGCTCCCTTGGAAGTGTTATTCTCATTCTAGTGATACTTTCTTTGCGTATGGCCGCGAGAACATGGCTGCCTGAGAGCAACGAGATGTTTATTGCCATTATTCATTCTATGTTCTTCATTCCTCTCGGCACCATCACAGCCCGTAACATCATGCTTTATAAAGCTTACAGACGGCTGACCGCTGGCAAAGTATCCATTCAATAACTGAAAGAAGGACCAGCATGAACGGACAATCTCCGGCTCGGCACTACAAGAAGCTTGTGCCGAGCCTTATTCTCATTTTGAATTGCATACAATTTTTATCTCACCCAGCCAAAGCTGATCCCATTTTGTTAGCATTTGTATTTGCGGTTTACTTAGCATTCATTTGGATCATTCCCTATGTGGTATCCACTGCTGTTAGTTTGAGCATATTCATCGGACTCTGGCTCCTGACCGATTTCTTTTGGGCTGTTTCCGGCCAAGAGCAGGGTGCCGCCTATTTTTTGATTGTATTTTTAATGATATATGCCGCCTTTAGACTCCCTTCACGGCTATCCTTGATCTTCACAGCATGTTTAATTGGAGGCAACATATTACTCCTATCCTCACAAGGGGGAAGCTTGAATACCATCATCAGCAACATCTCGATCATGCTCGGGCTGTACGTCCTCTTCTCCTCCATGCGTTTCAGACGAGAAGCGAGAAGGGAGGCTGAACGGAATCATGCTGAATTGGCAAAAATGCATGTGCAGCTGGAGCATGCTCATAAAGAACTCCAGAAAGCGCATGCAGAGCTGCAGGAGGCTTCTGTTCTTTCATTAAGGTACGCGGTCCTTGAGGAACGTACAAGAATCGCCCGCGACATTCATGACAGCATCGGTCACGAGCTGACTTCTGTGATTGTTCAGCTTCAATCTCTTCCCTATATACTCAAAAGCAGCAAGGAAGATTCAGAAAAAGTCATTCAAAATGTACTGAGTGTCGCCAGGGAATGTCTTCAAGAGGTACGGTCTGTCGTTCACCAAATGGGCCGTAGTGAATCGATGGTGGGGCTTACCGCTTTGCGGGGGCTCATTCATCAAGTGGAGGAACGGAGCGGCTTGCACGTTTCTTTAGATACTGCCGGACTATCAGAAGAGTCTTGGCCTCCAAACGTGAGCGAAACGATCTACCGCATCTTGCAGGAAGCGCTGACCAATATCATTCGTCACGCTGACGCTTCCCATGCGGCGGCCGTCATTTCTAACGACAAGTCCCATCTCTATGTCACAATCACCGACGACGGACTATTCACCGGCATCCTTACTTATGGATTTGGCCTGACAGGAATGAAAGAGCGCGCAGAAAAAGCAGGCGGTTCCCTTACTTTCAGTGCCGTACAGCCGAGCGGCCTGAAAATTGAGCTGTCATTGCCGCTCATGACAACGAATAAGGAGCAAAAAGATGAACAAAGATAAAATACGCGTCGCGCTTGCCGATGATCAGCCGCTTGTGCGTGAAGGCTTCCGCTACGTCATCAACGCACAGACGGATATGACGGTTTCTGGCGAGGCCGGCGACGGTCACGATATTATAGCACTCGCAAAACAAACAAAACCCGATGTCATCCTCATGGATGTCCAGATGCCGCGTTGCTCAGGCATCGAAGCGGCGAAAGACATTATGTCCGCACTTCCAAATACAAAGATAGTCATTTTAACCACCTTTGACACGGAAGAATACGTATTTGAAGGCATCCGTGCGGGCGCAGTCGGCTATCTGCTGAAGGATACACTTCCTGAGGAGTTGATAGATGCGATTCGCGCTGCGGCGAGAGGCGAGGCGATTTTCCGTACAGTCACAGCTGCTAAAATTATCAGTGAGACATTTCGAGCGAAGCAACAGCCCCATGCCGAAGAACTGGCAGAGCCGTTCACCAAAAGAGAGCTTGAGGTTCTTCAGCAAATGGCCTACGGACTGAGAAATGAGGATATTGCTGAAAAGCTTTTCGTCAGTGAAAGCACTGTGAAAACCCACGTGCACCGCATCCTGCAAAAATGCAATGCCCAAGACCGGACACAGGCAGTCGTATTTGCCATTCGAAACGGTATTGTGCAATAGAAATCTCTCATCCCGCCATGCTAAAATAAGACAAAGGAGATGATTGGAAATGAAAGAAGAAATCATTGAACGGTTTACTACATATGTAAAAGTCGACACACAGTCCGATGAATCCGTTGACACTTGTCCTTCCACACCCGGCCAATTGACATTAGGAAACATGCTCGTTGATGAATTGAAGTCCATCGGCATGCAGGATGCAGCCATTGATGAAAACGGCTATGTCATGGCAACTCTTCCCTCCAATACTGAAAAAGACGTGCCGACAATCGGCTTTCTCGCTCACGTCGACACCGCTACAGACTTTACCGGCAAAAACGTGAATCCGCAAATCATCGAAAGCTATGATGGAAAAGACATCGTTCTCAACAAACAGCTGCAGGTCACCCTGTCACCTGATCAATTCCCTGAGCTGTCCGGCTATAAGGGCCATACACTCATCACCACAGACGGCACCACCCTTCTCGGCGCAGACAATAAGGCCGGTATCGCTGAAATCATGACAGCCATGGATTACCTCATCAAACACCCTGAAATCAAGCACGGTACAATCAGAGTCGCCTTTACGCCTGATGAAGAAATCGGAAGAGGGCCGCACAAATTTGATGTGAAACGGTTCAATGCATCCTTTGCCTACACGGTTGACGGCGGGCCGCTCGGCGAGCTTGAATATGAAAGCTTCAATGCCGCTGCCGCAAAAATTACGATTAAAGGCAACAACGTACATCCCGGAACAGCTAAAGGAAAAATGATCAACTCTGCGAAAATCGCGATGAAGCTGAACAGCCTGCTGCCGGCAGACGAAGCGCCTGAATATACGGAAGGCTATGAAGGCTTCTACCACCTGCTGTCGATTCAAGGAGACGTAGAGGAAACAAAGCTCCACTACATTATTAGAGACTTTGACAAAGAGAATTTCCAAAACAGAAAAGAAACAATGAAGCGTGCCGTTGAAGAACTTCAAAACGAATACGGGCAAGACCGGATTCTGCTGGATATGAACGACCAATACTACAACATGAGAGAGAAAATTGAACCTGTCATCGAAATCGTCAACATTGCCAAGCAAGCGATGGAAAACCTCGGCATTGAACCGAAGATTTCCCCCATCCGCGGCGGCACCGACGGATCGCAGCTGTCCTACATGGGGCTTCCGACGCCAAACATCTTTACAGGCGGGGAAAACTTCCACGGCAAATTTGAATACATCTCAGTTGATAATATGGTCAAAGCCGTAAATGTCATCGTTGAGATTGCAAAGCAGTTTGAAGCGCAAGCCTAATGCCAAAAGCCAGTCCAAAAAAGGACTGGCTTTTTTGTGTGAAAATGAAACATTTTAAACACGTCCTCCGTAAAACAAGTATCAACAAATGAGGAGGAAAAACAATGACAAAACATGCAATCGCTGCAAAGAGTCTCTTGAAAAAATGGATCATTTCCAGGCCGCTTAACATGCAAAAGAAATCCAGCCCATTTCAAAAAATCAGAAAAATGTTCAAACGCTTCTTCAAATAAAACATTCAAATCCCCAAGATACAATCCGTATTCACCCGTACCGCCCAAATGCTCCGAAATTTGGGTTTTTTGTGTTCAATTCCGCAAAATAGGGTATAAACCAAACAAGCAAGAAAACAGCACCCAAAAACAGGTAATTCGAATTACGGAAACTTAGGTTAAAAGTTATATAAAGGAATTTATTTTATCGTCGATAGTAACTATAGAACCAATCATCAACAAGAGCAAACAGCGTAATTCAAGACTATTTTCAGGTCATCAGGTTATACTGTTTTAGAGGGACAGTTCCTTGTTATTTATTGATTTAGAATTTTTCGAATACTTTTTGGCATTTTATCCGTACAATAGAGAGTACCAAAACTTTTTTTGGGAGGTATGTAATATGATCCTATTTATTATCATCGCATTATGCGGCTATCTTCTTTTTTCTTTCAGCAAGGACAATCGCCGCAAACCGCAAAAGACAAGCCCTCTGCCAGCAGCCGCACCTCATCACAACAACCTAATCGACCTTGACGCCATCCGCCAAAAACGCCGGATGCATCTTTCCTAATTCTATATTTCAAACGAAAAGGCTGCTGAATCACGCAGCCTTTTAAAATTGTTTTGATTTAGAGCCTGAAACCTTTTCGCCACCTATCCGTAATTTCATACAAGGCAAACCCAAAGGAGACTTCAGCAATGATCGAGTTATTTATGAAACAAAAAATGTTCTCATTTAAAGATGCATTTCACATTTATGACCGGGATGAACAAGAAACATTCAAGGTGGAGGGGCGTTTTTTCTCGTTAGGAGACTCATTACAAATGACAGACTCATCTGGGAAAACGCTCGTTTCCATAGAACAAAAACTAATGTCTTTATTGCCGCGCTATGAGATTTCAATTGGCGGGAAAACAGTTTGTGAGGTAACGAAGAAAGTAACGTTTTTCAAACCGAAATTTGTGATTTCCGGGCTTAACTGGGAAATCGATGGTGATTTATGGAGGGATGAATTCCAGCTGACGGACGGGGAAAATGTCCGGATGTCAGTGAGCAAAAAGTGGCTAAGCTGGGGTGATTCCTATCACTTGGAGATTGCAAACGAGGAAGATGTTCTGATTTGCACTGCCATCGCTATCGTGCTTGATATGGTTTTATATAACGATGAAAATGAAAGTATTCTCTAAAAAACATTGACAATTGATCCAAAAGTAATAATATTAAGATAATTGAAATCTGAATATGAAGTTGTACCTTATCAAGAGAGGTGGAGGGACTGGCCCTATGATACCCGGCAACCGCTGTTTCAAACAGAATGGTGCTAAATCCTTAAGAACATTGCGTTCTTGCAGATGAGGCGGAGATTTGATCGTTCAAGCTCTTCCTTACACAAAGGAAGAGCTTTTTACATGCTCAATATTTCAGAAAAGAGGCGAATAACATGGCTCAACAAACGAATGTTGCAGGACAAAAAACAGAAAAACAACGCAAAGCACCTTTCCGCGCCGATCATGTCGGCAGTTTGCTTCGTTCCGTTCCGGTAAAGCAAGCCCGGCAAAAAAAAGCGGCTGGTGAGATGACAGCAGAACAGCTTCGTGATATCGAAAATCAAGAGATCATCCGCATCGTGGAAAAACAAAAAGAAATCGGTCTCGATGTGGTAACAGACGGGGAATTCCGGCGTTCCTGGTGGCATTATGACTTCCTGGAAGGGCTTGACGGTGTGGAACCGTTCATCCCGGCTGAGGGGATTCAGTTCCATAACACAAAAACGAAAGCGCGCAGCATCAAAGTGACGGGAAAACTCGATTTTACGAGCCACCCAGCGCTTGCTGATTATCAATTTTTACATGAGATTGCCGGTAACGCGACGCCAAAATTGACCATTCCCAGTCCAAATATGCTGTTTTTTGGCGAAAAGGCGGATAAAGGGATTTATGACGACCAAGAGGAATACTTTCATGATCTGGCCCAAGCGTACAAAAAAGCAATTAAAGCCTTTTATGACGCTGGATGCCGCTATCTTCAGCTTGATGATACGTCATGGTCTCTTTTCTTTGAGGAAAAAGGCAGAGAGGTTGTCCGGGCGCTCGGCGGCGATCCAGAAACATTGCCTGCCTTGTTTGCCAAAACAATTAACGATGCCGTCGCAGACCGGCCTGGCGATTTAACGATCACAATGCACATTTGCCGCGGCAACTTCCGCTCAACCTGGGCGGCATCAGGAGGGTACGACGCTGTAGCGGAAACGATTTTGGACGGCTTAAACCTTGACGGCCTGTTCTTGGAATACGATGATGACCGCTCCGGAAACTTTGATCCGCTCCGTTTTGTGAAGCGCAAGGATCTGCAAATTGTGCTCGGCTTGATCACATCAAAATACGGCGAGCTTGAAAATCCTGAGGATGTGAAACGCCGTATCAATGAAGCCGCGCGTTTTGTCAGCTTGGACCAGCTATGCCTGAGCCCGCAGTGCGGTTTCGCCTCTACAGAAGAAGGCAACCTTCTGACAGAGGAGCAGCAATGGGCAAAGCTTCGCCATGTCATCGACATTGCCAACGATGTGTGGAGATAATCTATCATTGACAGAAATAGAAAATGTGTGAATAATAGATACTATCAGAAAATTTCATAAAAAGGTTTTCCTTATCAAGAGAGGTGGAGGGACTGGCCCTGCGATACCCGGCAACCGCTGTTTAACAGAATGGTGCTAAATCCTTTAGAGCAATGATTGCTCTTGAAGATAAGGTTGAGATTGTCACGCAAGCTCTTCCTTATCCAAAGGAAGAGCTTTTTTATATTTGAATGGAAAGAAGGAATGGACAACATGTCACAACAAACAACACCCGCAGAACAAAAATCACTTCAAAGAAAAAAACCGCCGTTTCGCGCGGATCAAGTCGGAAGCCTGTTGAGATCTGAGCCCGTTAAAAAAGCGCGGCTGCAAAAAGCGGCCGGCGAAATTACGGCTGAGCAGCTTCGCCAAATTGAAAACGATGAAATCATCCGCATTGTGGAAAAACAGAAGGAAACCGGCCTGAACGTCGTGACAGACGGTGAATTCCGCAGAGCGTGGTGGCACTTTGATTTCCTGGAAAACTTAGATGGCGTTGAGCCGTTTACTCCTGAGCACGGAATCCAATTCCATAACGTACAGACAAAAGCACGCGGCATTAAAGTCACAGGCGATATCGACTTTTCAACTCACCCAATGCTTGAAGATTACTCATTTCTCCATAGCATTGCCGGTGACGCAACGCCAAAGATGACGATTCCAAGCCCGAATATGCTGTTTTTCCGCGGAAAACTGGAAAAGGATGCGTATAAAAAAGATTATCACCTTTTCCAGCACGATGTATCCAAAGCATATAAAAAAGCGATTCAAGCGTTTTATGACAGAGGCTGCCGCTACCTCCAGCTCGATGATACAGCGTGGGCCGTTTTCTTATCAGAAAAAGGCTTAAAACAAATCGAAGCGTTCGGAACAACGCCTGATGAGCTTCGCCAGCTGTTTGCGAAATCCATTAACGACGCGATTGCAGACCGCCCGGATGACTTGACGGTAACCATGCATATTTGCCGCGGCAACTTCCAGTCCACTTGGACAGCGGAAGGCGGCTATGACGCAGCAGCCGAAACCATTTTTGACGGCTTGAATCTTGACGGACTTTTCTTAGAGTATGATGATTCACGCTCAGGCGGATTTGAGCCGCTCCGTTACGTAAAACGGTCTGATCTTCAGCTTGTTCTTGGCTTAGTGACATCTAAATTCGGTGAGCTTGAAAATCCGGATGACGTGAAACGCCGTATCGAAGAAGCATCCCGTTATGTAAGCTTAGACCAGCTTTGCCTCAGCCCTCAATGCGGATTCGCTTCAACTGAGGAAGGCAATAAGCTGACTGAAGAACAGCAATGGGCGAAGCTCCGCCATGTGGTTGAGATCGCTAATGATGTTTGGAAATAAGCAAAGAAAAAACACACTTGATTCCCTAGCGGAGCAAGTGTGTTTTTTATGTCATTGTGCGGTGTAGCCCCCATCAAGGACGACAGCCTGCCCAGTGACGCCCTTCGCCTTCTCACTTGCCAAAAACACGGCATAATCCGCAATTTCCTTGACGGAAAGCAGTCGCTTTTGCGGCACAAGCGGAAAAATGACTTGTTCAAGTACAGAGTCGTAAGGGACATTTCTAGTTTTCGATAGATCGCTAAGCTGATTGCGTACAAGCTGGGTATCGACATAACCCGGACAGAGCGCATTGACTGTTATGCCGTGGGGCGCGCCTTCCAGCGCCCCTACTTTTGTGAGTCCAATGACGCCGTGCTTGGCGCTATTATAAGCGGATTTCCCTGCAAAGCCGACTAATCCATTAACAGACGCGATATTAATGATTCTGCCAAACTGCTGTTTTTTCATGATCGGAAAAACATGCTTCATTGCAATAAAGGGGGCCGTCAGCATGACCTTGATCAGCTGTTCAAAGGTGTCTGTCGGAAACTCTTCAATCGGAGCGACGTGCTGAATACCGGCATTGTTCACCAGAATATCCAAGCGGCCGTATTGTTTTTGGATGACGTTCACCGTATCAGCAACTTGCGCTTCCTTTGTCACATCATACGGAATGGCCGCCGCGTCAAAGCCTTCTTCTGCAAGCTTGGAGGCTGCTTGTTCACATGCTTCCGGACGGAGGTCTGAAACGATGACGCTGGCACCTTCACGGGCGAATTCTCTTGCGATTTCGAATCCGATTCCGCCGGCAGCCCCTGTCACCAAAGCGACTTGTTTTCTCATGTCAAACACCTTCCCATTAAGAATTGAGTACAGACTGGCTTACAGCGAAATCAGCTTCTGTTTTTTCATAAACCTCTTCAATTGTGACACCATCCTGAAGCTCCGTCAGTGTCATGCGGCCGTTCACAAAATCAAATACAGCCAAATCCGTAATCAGCCTGTGCACGACTTTCTGGCCTGTCAGCGGAAGGGAGCATGTTTTTTTCACCTTTGATTCGCCATGCTTATTGACGTGCTCCATGATGACAACGATCCGTTTCGCCCCGTTGACGAGATCCATGGCGCCGCCCATCCCTTTTACCATTTTGCCGGGGATCATCCAATTGGCCAAATCCCCCTGCTCCGAAACCTCCATTCCGCCGAGAATAGCCAAATCGATATGCCCGCCTCTTATCATCGCGAATGACTCAGCGCTGTCAAAATAAGAGGCGCCCGTCACTTCAGTGATCGTTTCCTTTCCCGCATTGATCAAATCCGCGTCTTCCGTTCCTTCCAGAGGATAGGGGCCGATTCCGAGCAAGCCGTTTTCCGACTGAAGCATGACGTGAACGTCATCGGGTATCTCATTTGCGACAAGCGTCGGCATTCCAATCCCGAGATTCACATTCATGCCGTCCTTGATTTCTTGTACAGCCCGTTTGACCATTCGTTTTCTCGCTTCCTTCACTTGGCCTCACCCTTTCCCGATGCTTGCTGAACTGTTCGTTTTTCTATCCGTTTTTCTTGGCTCGAGCCAAGCACGACATGCTGTACGTAAATTCCCGGTGTATGGATGTGATCTGGATCGAGCTCTCCTGCTTCCACGATTTCTTCCGCCTCGGCAATCGTGATCTTGCCTGCCATGGCGGCAATGGGATTGAAATTTCTCGCCGTTTTCCTAAAAACCAAATTGCCCATGGTGTCCGCTTTCCACGCTTTGACGATCGCCACATTGCCGGTAATGCCTCGCTCCAGCACATAAGTCCGGCCGCCGAATGTTTTATGTTCCTTTCCCTCGGCTATGGAGGTGCCGACGCCTGTCGCCGTATAAAATCCCGGTATGCCTGCACCGCCTGCACGAATTCTCTCAGCGAGCGTTCCTTGGGGAACAAGCTCGACCTCAAGCTCTCCGCTTAAAAACTGCCGCTCAAAAATTTTATTTTCACCGACATAGGAAGCGATCATTTTCTTGATTTGCTTGTTAGCCAGAAGCAAACCAAGCCCCCAGTCATCGACTCCGCAGTTATTGCTGACAACGGTTAAATCCTTTACCCCCTGGCCTCTTATAGACAAAATGAGCTGTTCAGGGATGCCGCACAGCCCAAACCCTCCCGCGATCAGCGTATCCCCATCATGAATCAATTTCGCAGCTTCCTTGCTTGATGACAGCACTTTTCCCATATTGATGCCCCTTTCGTTTTCTTCTACACTAGACCAGTCAGGCTGTAAATCGCGATCACAGCAAATACGGCAGCCGTTTTAATGAGCGTGATCGCAAAAATATCGCGATAGGATTGCCGGTGTGTCAAACCCGTCACGGCCAGAAGCGTGATAACGGCGCCATTATGCGGCAGTGTATCCATCCCGCCTGATGCCATTGAAATGACCCGATGCATCACCTCTGGCGGAATATTGTAAGCCTGAATCGCCTGTAAGTATTGTTCTGACATCGCGCTTAACGCAATGCCCATTCCTCCTGAAGCCGAGCCGGTGATTCCCGCCAGCGCAGTTGTCGTAACGGCGCCATTTACAAGCGGATCGGTAAAAGTATGTGAAATTCCGCTGCTCAGCTTATGAAACCCCGGCAGCGCGGCGATAATGCCGCCGAACCCGTACTCGGCACCCGTATTCATAGATGCCAGCAAGGCGCCGCCAATTCCTTCATTCAGCCCTTCCTTCAATTGGGCAAACACACTTCTCCAATCAAATAAAATTGTTGTGATGATGCCAATCACTAAAGCAATCTCCACCGACCAAATAGCAGCTGCTGAAGAAATATCAAGCCTGCCGAACTCCTTTAATCCTATGGAAGAAAAATCAAATCCATTCGGATACCACTTTGGCAGGTAAATGGTAAAATATTTATTCACTGCACCGACGAGAATAAGCGGGACAAAGGCAAGCGCGTGCCGAATCGGGCTTTTGTCCGGTTCAGCCGCGGACTCAATCGATTCAGGAGCAGCAGCATTCTGCGAATCAAAACCGCCATAGCCTTCGCCAGATGCCTGTGCTTTCTTCCGCCTTGATTCCAAATAGAGCATCCCAGCTGCCAGCACAATCACTGCGCCCATCAAGCCCAGCCAAGGGGCGGCATAAATGTCTGTTTTGAAAAACGACGTCGGGATGACATTTTGGATTTGCGGCGTCCCCGGAAGTGCGTCCATCGTAAACGTAAAAGCACCTAAAGCAATCGTTCCCGGGATGAGGCGTTTTGGTATGTTTGCTTCTTGGAACATGTTTTTCGCAAAAGGATATACGGCAAATACGACAACAAACAGGCTGACACCGCTGTACGTCAAGACAGCACCCATCAACACAATGGCAAGTATCGCTCTTTTTGCCCCGACAAGCCGGACAATTGTTTTCGCGATTGATGCCGCAAGCCCGGCCATTTCAACGACCTTTCCAAAAATGGCACCGAGCAAAAACACTGGGAAATACAGTTTAATAAAACCCGCCATCTTCTCCATAAAAATTGATGAAAAAAAAGGAAGCACATGGCTTGGATCTGTCAGGAGCACCGCGAATAACGCGCAAATCGGCGCAAACAATATGACAGAAAATCCCCGATACGCCGTAAACATCAGCAAACCTAACGCCAATAGAATGATGATCAGTTCCACACACACATCCCCCGTTTCCGCGAACTAGAAAGCGTTTACAAAAACCTGTCCGCATCGGCTGTTTCCGTCCCCTTTCCATATATGTACGAGAAGCGTGGGCCAACTATTCCGATTAAAAAAGGAAAGCTCCTTTTTTCGGAGCTTTCCTCTGCCATTCATTTCATTCCTATTAGGATATCAACATCAACCGTAATATCGGCTGTTTTCATCTCTTTCAGCAGGCTTATTCGATCTTTCGGCGCCGACCAGGCAAGCGGCGTCATCTTGAGAAGCCAGTGGATCGCCTGCTGGTCAAGCGTTTTAACATAGCGCAGCCTGACAGGACGGCTGTGTGCAGCATTTGCTGCAAAACGCTCAACAGCTGCCATATTGGAATATGTGCGCCTTGGTGAATCAGTATATAAAAATTGCCTTAATTCTATTAAATAGTCGCTTCGCGGCACTACTTTTACGAGCATGCCATCATTCTTCAGCAGTCTATGAAACTCTGCATAATTGGACGGCGAAAAAATAGACAGAACAACATCAAATTGGCGATCATGAAAAGGAGCACGCGCCACATCGGCAACCGCCCACATCTGATCTTTGAATGCCTTAGAAGCTTTTAAGATCCCATCCTTCGAAAGATCTATGCCGGTTCCTATCACTGCTTTCCCTGCATAATCAAACCCGCAAAGCGCATTCAAATGAGAACCCTCACCGGAACCGCTGTCCAGGATGGTGAATGCCTCATGACCAGATTTGGGATGACTGATGAGTTCTGCAATCGCATCATGGAGCGGGTCAAAAAAACCACATTCTCCAATCAGCCTGCTCCTCGCTTCAAAAAGCTCAGCACCGTAACTGGTTTTGACCGGCTTCGTCAGAAAGTTCACGTAGCCGTGCCGAGATAGATCAAATGTATGTCCTCGTTCTGTACAAATCAAGCTTTTCCCTGATGCCGCATCCATAGAAGAAACGCAGAGCGGGCATCGAAACATGCTGAAATCAACTGTTCGCTTCATGATAAAAACACCTCATTCATTCATTTTTAGATAAATGAAAAAGGCATAGACAAATAAACCTAGTCCTATCTCAAAAATTGGCCAGGTCTGGCAGTTTGTCTACACCTGTCATTATCTATAACGAATGAATTGGATAATCATGAAAAAAACTCCCTTTCTGCTGTATGGGTTTCCCCGTTTCCATCATACAACAAATATCCAGGAGCTGGAACCTTATAGTGAAGAAAAATCAGTACTGACATGCTGGTATCCCGCCAACATCATATCAGCATAGCAATCCAGCATGTTTTTCCTTTATTTTCTCATTTTAGAATATAAATTTTATTATTGTGAAAATAGTTAAAAAGGTTGATTTTCAAAAAGTGAAAGGATAAAATACTGCTATCATCTTAGAAAAAGACATTCTTGTATATGATCAGTAATATGGTCTGATTGTTTCTACCTAGTAACCGTAAAAAACTAGACTACAAGAAAGTTTGAATAAATTTGAACGAGTTGAAAAGGACAAGTTCTTTTCTGTTTGCTCTTATTTTTCACACTTTCTGCACTTCCAGAATTTGTGAAGGATAAGAGCTTTTTTTGTTTCCATAATAACCCTCATAGGAGTTGCTATCATGTACTTTTTACTAAACCTTGTCGGTCTCATTGTGATTATGGCAGTTGTATTCCTATGTTCTCCGCAGAAAAAGAAAATCAAGTGGCGCCCGATCATTACGTTAATTGTTCTGGAATTGCTGATTACTTGGTTTATGCTGGGAACAAAAGTCGGAAGCTGGGCTATCGGTAAAATCGGTGATTTCTTCACTTGGCTGATTGCTTGCGCCAGTGACGGTATCGCGTTTGCCTTTCCGTCAGTGATGGCGAATGAAACAGTAGACTTTTTCTTTAGTGCGCTTCTTCCAATTATCTTTATCGTCACATTCTTTGATATTTTAACGTATTTCGGCATTTTGCCTTGGCTGATTGATAAAATCGGATGGGTGATTTCAAAGGCTTCCCGCTTGCCGAAATTAGAAAGCTTTTTCTCTATTCAAATGATGTTTCTTGGAAATACCGAAGCACTTGCGGTTATCCGCCAGCAGCTAACGGTTTTAAGCAACAACCGCCTGCTCACATTCGGCTTAATGAGCATGAGCAGCATCAGCGGCTCCATTATCGGATCTTATCTTTCAATGGTGCCTGCGACATACGTGTTTACAGCCATTCCTTTGAACTGCTTAAACGCGCTGATTATCGCAAACCTGCTGAATCCTGTTCACGTGCCGGAGGATGAAGATATCATCTATACACCGCCTAAAGAAGAGAAGAAAGACTTTTTCTCTACGATTTCTAACAGTATGCTTGTCGGCATGAACATGGTGATCGTTATTTTGGCAATGGTGATCGGATATGTCGCATTAACGTCAGCAGTTAATGGCATTCTTGGCGTTTTCGTACACGGCCTGACCATCCAGACGATTTTTGCTTATCTGTTCAGTCCGTTCGCATTCCTGCTTGGACTGCCAGTGCACGATGCGATGTATGTTGCTCAGCTGATGGGCATGAAATTAGCAACAAACGAGTTTGTTGCGATGCTTGACTTGAAAAACAATCTTAAATCCCTTCCGCCTCACACCGTTGCGGTGGCGACGACATTCCTGACGTCCTTTGCAAACTTCAGTACTGTCGGCATGATTTACGGCACGTACAATTCGATCCTTGACGGAGAAAAGTCAACGGTCATCGGGAGAAACGTGTGGAAACTGCTCGTCAGCGGAATTGCGGTATCTTTATTAAGTGCTGCGATTGTCGGCCTGTTTGTGTGGTAGAAACATTGAGCCATATCCCTTTTCGGATATGGCTCTTTTCATTATTGATAAATAGAGGCTGGCACCTGCACATCCCGGATTCCCACTGCATAAGGCCCCAAGTCATACTGGCCAAAGACGATGGCGATCCCGTTTGCCGTAAAGTAAAACATTGTGTCTTTGTTTAGGGTTATATCCTCTTTCTTAACATCAGGGAAAAACAGCTCATCGTGTTTTTTGATATAGCTATATAGGTAATCTCTCGTTTTGCTGACTTTTGTTTTGGTGTTCAGAATCTGATCCAGCGTCACCCGCTTTTGTGTTTTCAAGTCATAGTTGAAGGACTGGACAGACGTTAAACCGTGGGCGCCGCCTGAATAGATATAATTGAGTGTTTGAATGCTGAGCTTGTCTGCCGCATTGTATTTGACGCTGAAGGATGTTTGATATTCCGTTTTAAAGCCCTGCTGTTCGCCTGCTTTTTTGTTTTTCAGATATTCCTGATACGATTGTTCAATGTAGGCTTTCAGCTCTTGATTGATTTTCTTTTCAAACGCGGCATTCCCGACGTGATGCACTTGTGGATACGTTAACTCCTTGATCTTTTTGTACGTATGGGTGCTGACAGTCGGTGTTTTCGCTTGAACTGCTTTTAAAGATGGGGCCGCATATGCAAATACGGAAAAAAGCAAGACTGCAATCCCCGCGGCTTTCAGCATTTTATTCCATTTCATACAATCTCCTCCTTTGATGTCGTTGTTTATCATTCCCTTATTTAAGCAATACACACTTTTATAGACTGATTAAATCGAAAGAAGTTTCTAGGTCTAACAGCATGATTTTTCCAATAAAAAAAGAGACACAGGATGTCTCTTTTTTTACTGTTTGCGCCCAGAAATCGCTTCATGAACGGCCTGTGCCAAATCTGTATTTCCGAACATCTCTAATACCGCAATGACAGTCTGGTCCGGAATGTGCTCTGCTTCGTGTTTTGGCACGACCAGATCGTCCATGGTTTTTTTCAAGCTTTCATTCAGCTTTTGCTGCGGATACGCTTTGGCGTACAGCTCCATCGGATCAAGATCATGGTTCACGCACCACTGGGCAAACACCAAAATCATCATATTTTCATCGCGTTCGTAAGCTTCAGCGAGCTGTTTTTCGTTCATTTGTCATGCTCCTTATGAAAAGTATCTTCCTTAAAGATACAGGAGCCGATCAAATTCGTCTATCCCAATGGCGATGAGCAGCAACCGCATCGATAAATGCCTTGCTGAAAGCGGTGTAGTCAGGTTCATCTTTAGCCGTTACGATGCCTGGCCCCTCTGTTGTCCCGACAGAGGATTGAAGAAGGTCAATTCCTTCATTTGCCGCACCGATCGCCTTGTAGTGATTGTAAGCTTCTCTGATAAACGCCATCGCTTGTTTGTTGTCTTTTAACTCCGGCCCTCCTGCGGCATAGACGGCATCATACAGAACAGAATCAACCGTCAGGAACGTGCCGTTGGCCTCAAGCTGCTGTCCGCTGCCGCTTGTCATATACCCCAGATTTTGACTGATGATATCTACTGTGATTCCTTCTTGCTTTAAGGCTTCCAGCACTGTTTGCAGCTCTTTTTCATGAAATCCGTTTCCGGCGAGTACAGCGACTTTTCTTGTTGACGCGGTTTTCACTGTACGGGCTTGGCTTAACGCAGGCGAAGTAAGAATTTCTTTAGATGCTTTACGCTTCGCGGGCGCCGCCACGCCTACTCCTTTGGCGATTTCTTCTGCTAAATCTGCATCGACATTGCTGAAGACATCAACGACCTGCCGCTGTACGTCTTTGCTTTTGACCTTCCCGACCTCGAAGCAGAAAGCAGAAATGATATGCTTTTTCTCCACAGGAGACATGCTGTTCCAGAAAAGCTTCGCCTGTGAGTAATAATCGTTGAAGCTGTCGCTTCGCTGGCGGATTTTTTTGCCCTCGACTTTTTCCTGATAGTGGACGTAGCCGCCTTCTTCAGCTGTCGCAGGCGACGGATCATTGTTTTGCAGTGAGTTTTTATGATAAGCGACAGGTCCCTTATTGATCGTCATCCGGTGATAGCCGTCGTATTGATTGTTATGGAATGGACATACCGGCCGGTTAATCGGAAGTTCATGGAAGTTCGGACCGCCAAGACGGATGAGCTGTGTGTCTGTATAAGAGAAAAGCCGTCCCTGCAGGAGCGGGTCATTTGTAAAGTCGATGCCCGGCACGACATTTCCCGGGTGGAATGCGACTTGTTCTGTTTCCGCAAACACATTATCCTGGTTGCGGTTCAGCGTCATTTTCCCAATGATCTTCACCGGCACAAGCTCTTCCGGCCACAGCTTAGTCGGATCAAGAATATCAAAATCAAACTTGAATTCATCTTCCTCATCAATCATCTGCACGCCGAGCTCGTATTCAACCTTGCCGCCGTTTTCAATTGTTTCCCACAGGTCACGGCGATGGAAATCCGGATCTTTCCCGGCAATTTTCTGCGCTTCATCCCATACGAGAGAATGCACGCCGAGCACCGGCTTCCAGTGAAATTTCACGAAACGTGCCTTTCCTTGTTCATTGACAAAACGGAACGTGTGAACGCCGAAGCCTTCCATCATTCTGTAGCTGCGCGGGATGCCTCTGTCTGACATCGTCCACATCACCATGTGAGCCGACTCAGGGTTATTGGCGACAAAATCCCAAAACGTATCGTGAGCAGTCGCGGCCTGAGGCATTTCATTGTGTGGCTCAGGCTTAAACGCATGAACCAAATCCGGAAATTTGATCGCATCCTGAATGAAAAACACCGGAATGTTATTTCCCACAAGGTCATAGTTTCCTTCTTCAGTATAAAATTTTGTCGCAAAGCCTCTGGCATCCCGCACCGTGTCTGCGGAGCCTTTAGAACCCGCGACCGTAGAAAAACGGACAAATACCGGTGTCTTCACCGAAGGGTCCTGAAGAAATTTGGCCCGTGTATATTCCGTCATTGGTTCGTAAACCTGAAAAAAGCCATGCACGCCATACCCGCGCGCATGCACAACGCGCTCCGGAATCCTCTCATGGTCAAAGTGCGTCATTTTCTCCCGAAAGTGAAAATCCTCCATCAGCGTCGGACCGCGAACCCCGGCTTTTAACGAATGCTCATCCTCTGACACTCGCAAGCCTTGGTTTGTCGTCATTTTCTTCCCGCTGTTATCGGTCCTGTACTGCTCAAGCTGCTCGTCCTTTGAGTGTTCATTTACACGTTTGTTTTGGTCATCACTCATGTCTGCTCCCCCTTTTTAAAACGAAACATTCTACAGCACATTTACCCGTGGCGTTCTTCATATAAACTGCTAATCCGCTCATTAGGATTTTTGGTCTACATATAAATATGCGGTCATACACATTTGAAATAAGCCTTCTTCACAGAAAGAAAGGATGGAAGCGCTTACTAAAAAAAGCTGTTGAATAGGGGAGGTCATATCATGCTTGCCATACTCGGTTTTGTGATGATGATTGTCTTTATGTACCTTATTATGTCTAACCGGCTTTCCGCTCTTATTGCTTTGATTGTCGTTCCTATTGTGTTTGCCCTGATCAGCGGATTTGGCAAAGATCTCGGCGAGATGATGATTCAGGGCGTTACAGACCTCGCCCCTACCGGTATCATGCTGTTATTCGCCATCCTGTATTTCGGCATTATGATTGACTCAGGTCTGTTTGATCCTCTCATTGCCAAAATCTTATCGTTTGTCAAAGGAGATCCGTTAAAAATCGCCGTAGGCACAGCGGTTCTGACCATGACCATTTCGCTGGACGGAGATGGGACAACAACCTATATGATTACCATTGCAGCGATGCTGCCTCTTTACAAACGGCTCGGCATGAACCGTTTGGTGTTAGCGGGAATAGCGATGCTCGGTTCGGGGGTTATGAATATTATCCCGTGGGGCGGGCCGACTGCGAGGGTTTTGGCCTCCTTAAAATTGGACACGTCAGAGGTCTTTACGCCGCTGATTCCCGCTATGATCGCCGGCATTCTCTGGGTGATCGCCGTTGCTTATATCCTCGGAAAGAAAGAGCGGAAGCGGCTCGGCGTCATTTCGATTGATCACGCACCGTCTTCCGATCCGGAGGCCGCACCGCTCAAGCGTCCCGCTCTTCAATGGTTTAACCTGCTGCTGACTGTCGCTCTGATGGCCGCACTGATCACCAGCCTGCTGCCGCTTCCTGTTCTTTTTATGACTGCGTTCGCCGTTGCCTTGATGGTTAACTATCCAAATGTCAAAGAGCAGCAGAAACGAATCTCGGCGCATGCGGGTAATGCGTTAAACGTTGTCTCAATGGTGTTTGCTGCGGGCATATTCACAGGCATTCTCTCCGGCACAAAAATGGTGGATGCCATGGCGCATTCTCTCGTTTCACTCATCCCTGATGCCATGGGCCCGCACCTGCCGTTAATCACTGCGATCGTCAGCATGCCCTTCACCTTTTTCATGTCGAATGACGCCTTTTACTTCGGTGTCCTTCCCATCATCGCCGAAGCCGCTTCCGCTTACGGAATAGACGCCGCTGAAATCGGAAGGGCCTCCTTGCTGGGGCAGCCTGTGCATCTGCTCAGCCCGCTTGTGCCTTCCACCTATCTATTGGTAGGAATGGCAGGCGTCAGCTTTGGCGACCATCAAAAATTCACTATTAAATGGGCCGTGGGAACAACGATTGTGATGACCATTGCGGCGCTTTTGACTGGGATTATTTCTTTCTAAATGTATGAGCTTGATCGTAGCATTGAGTACAGAGGGGAGAAGATCAAATAGGATATTATGAGTGAATAGAAGATTCATGCCAACAACTCCTCATTACAATCATAAGAGCCTGCTATATTGCAGCAGGCTCTTTCACATTTGGCATTATTTTTTTGTATAGCGCACCCAGTCATAATGAGCGTATAGCGGATTTACACCATTGTAGGAGCCAAGCCATTCATCGACACCCGTGCCATTCCATAAGTTCATCATGATCTTTCCAGGTGTTGTCGGAATTTGGTTTGTTGCAGTATGTTTTAATTGCCCGTCGACATACCATTTAATAGAGTTTGGCTGCCAATCGAATGCATACGTATGATAGGCATTGGCTGCATCAAACCCGAGATCAACAATCTTCTCATGGTTTCCTGCACCATTTGTATAATAGTTAAATTGAACCTTCGTTGTGTCTTTTCCTAAAAATTCGATATCAATCTCATCCCAAGGAGTTCCATCTGTTGGACCTGTGTAAGTGAAGAACGATGAAACGATCCCTGTGTTTTTAGCTGGTTTCATTCTGACTTCATAAAGTCCATAGCCATATGTTTGAACAGAACGGTTTTCCCCGCAGTCAAACTTGTTATAAGCTGGGCTTGTTAGCGCTAAACGCATTTCACCCAATGACGTCATTGATACGTTATTAGCCCGCCACGTGCAGTTGAACATATTTCCATTCGAATAACCATCTGCTTTTTGCCAAAAACCGGAGTTATAGCCGTTAAAAGGGTCAAAAAACGATCCACCTGTTTGAGCCGAGGCAGTAGAAGTGACTGCAAACAAACTCATAAACAATCCAGTGACAAGAAGCAGCAACACTCGTTTCAGATAAGGCATATTGGCATTCCCCTTTCATTGAAAGCGTTTTCTATGTTGATCTTACATGATTCTTTTAAAAGGGAACATCGGTCAAAATAATGATAATACCGAATCTTACTTACTTGAATCCTGTAACTATCATCATCTTCCCTCTGAAAAAAATAAAAACCTAAATTACCATCAGCACAGACAGAGATGATCCGCACTCATTGTAATTTAGGTTTTGCCTGCTTTATCAGTAACAATCCTAACATTATCATATGGAAATGTAAGAAAAAAACGAACACACGAAAATAAAAATATCAGCGCTCTCATTATGCTTGTTTAACTACCCTTTCTATGTGAATGGTTAAATACAGCAGCTCGTCACTTGTGAGCTTGTGCTCATACTCCCGCTCAATGTAGGTTTGGATTTTCTTCGTGCATTCATACGCGCGATGATACTTTTCTTTCACTGTATCCAGCAAAAAATCGTCCTGGCTTTCCATGTGAGTGCCGTTAAAAAGACGCTGCGCGAAAAATTTTAAGTGGGTGACGAACCGATAATAGTGAAGCGATTCTTCGTTGAATTCAATCTTAAAATGGTATTTTACAATACTCAAAATCTCTTGCATGACTTTTGTAATGTTGATGATATTGGGCATCTCTTCATTCAGCTCGGCATTTACAATATGCAGAGCAATAAAGCCTGCTTCATCCTCTGGCAGAGAAACACCTGTCTTGTTTTTTACCATGACCAACGCTTCTTTGCCGATCGCAAATTCGTCTTTGTACAGCCGTTTTGTTTCCCACAGCAAGGCGTTTTTGATATCAAGCCCTTTCTGGTTGCGCTGGATGGCAAAGTTAATATGGTCGGTCAGCGACACATAGATGCTGTCGTTGAGCTTTTTGCCGAGCTGTAATTTTGCGTAGCTGATAATCTCTTCGGATACTTCCATACACTCGATCGGTATATCATACAAAAGGGTTTTGAACTTTTCTGATACATCCTTGTTATCGAGCGTGAACACTTTCTCAATGCGGGCTTCATCGACATCATCGCCGGACTTTTTCTGAAACGCGAGCCCCCTGCCCATGACGACCAATTCTTTCCCTTGTTCATTGACCACGCTGATCACATTATTGTTGATCACCTTCGCAATTTTCATGACATGTCCCTCCAATCAACTAAGAACAGACTATATCTTGATTGTACATTCTTTTTGTACTAGGTCAATATCATCAGGGAAAGACGGAAGCTGGTCAGTACAATTCACTCCGTACCTGCTGCCCGGGCTGTTTTTGAAGCAGCGCCTCCAGATGGCGTTCAAATGATGCCTTGTCAGCTTTCTGCTTTTTGACAATGCTGTTCATGATTTTGACGCTTTCGGCGCTGTATTGTGTATATTGTTTTTTCAGCTGATCCAGCTGCTGTCTTGTCTTCTTCGCGTTTTTCGGTGTGACATGGCCGATGAGTTTGATCATATTGTCTGCGGTCTCAAAAAAAGCGGCTCTATTTTCTGTCAGCTGCTGAATTTCGATGCGGCTCATGTCTTGATTACGCGTTTTTTGAAGCAAGGCGACCGCCTCGCTGTTTTGTTTTTTGAGCGATTTGTTCTCAAGCTTAATCGATTCGAGATTCTCCTTCGCAATGTCTGCTTCTTCTTCAGTCATGCTGCTTCGCACGAAGTATTCTGGATTGCCGATTCCATAATCAAATGCTTCGCTCACTTGTATCATGGAACTGAACACAATGGCCAGCTGCCTGTCGCTTGCGAGGGCTTGGAAATCCTGCTTTTTCTTGCTGCTCATCGGTTTGGCTGCGGTTTGTTTTACTGTCTTTTGATCACAGTCTGCGAACATCTGAGCCTCACCTTCACTTTCGCATGCGCTCATCACAAGAACTGTGACCAGCAGGCTTATACACAAGCCTATTCGCCTCATGCTCTGTCTCCTCTCTGCTGAATCCCTTCTGGAAAATACCACGAAATATAGTTAAATGGTACCAGATACACCTAACCCCAGCAATAAATCAAAAGTATGATTTGAAGCGAAAAAACATAAATATTTTGTAAAAATTGACGTGCATTCCATTCTTTTCAGGCCTATTTCTCGTACAATAGAAGTATCGTTACCGGAGAGGGGCTCTGATGATGAAACGTTTTACGAAACAAGAAAACAGCTGGGTGTTATATGACTGGGCAAATTCTGCTTACTCAATTGTCGTGACCACCGCGGTATTTCCGTTATTTTATAAATCAGCAGCTGCGGAAAGCGGTGTCAGCGCCGCTCAATCGACTGCCTATCTGGGCTATACTATTGCGATTTCAACGTTTATTCTTGCGATGCTCGGCCCTATTTTAGGCACAATCGCCGACTATGAAGGGTGCAAGAAAAAGTTCTTCGGTTTCTTTGTGTCAGCCGGTGTCGCCAGCACCGCGATGCTCGCCTTTATCCCTAGTGAACATTGGCTGCTATTGTTGCTGTTTTATACGATATCGGCTATCGGTTTTTCCGGCGCCAATGTGTTTTATGATGCCTTTCTCGTGGACGTCACGCCTGAGAAGCGGATGAATCTCGTCTCGGCACGGGGTTTTGGCTTAGGATACATTGGAAGCACGATTCCATTTATCATCAGCATTGCTGTCATCCTGCTCGCACAAGCAGAGACTATTCCAGTGTCTGTATCGGCCGCAAGCCAGCTGTCCTTCTTCATAACGGCTGCCTGGTGGGGGCTGTTCACCATCCCAATGATTAAACATGTCCATCAACGCTATTACATCAAAAAAGAACCTCATATTGTCATCAACAGCTTTAAGCGGCTCGGCCAAACGATGAAACGGATCAGACAATACCGGGCACTTTTCCTCTTCTTGCTCGCTTATTTCTTTTATATCGACGGAGTCGGCACGATTATTACGATGTCGACATCCTATGGATCAGATTTAGGGATCGGCTCCTCAAGCCTTCTGATCATCCTATTTGTCACCCAGGTAGTCGCCGCGCCGTTTTCGATTGTATACGGAAAACTGGCAGAACGCTTCACGGGGAAGACCATGCTGTACGTCGGGATCGTCATTTATATGATCGTCTGCGTGTATGCCTATTTTATGGAGACAACGCTTGATTTCTGGATACTGGCTATGCTTGTCGCCACCTCGCAAGGCGGTATTCAAGCCCTAAGCCGTTCCTATTTCGCCAAGCTTGTGCCAAAGCGCCACGCTAATGAATTCTTCGGTTTTTACAACATTTTCGGGAAATTCGCCTCAATTATGGGGCCGCTGCTCATTGCCGTGACCGCCCAGCTGACCGGGAAATCCTCGACTGCGGTGTTCAGTCTGATCATTTTGTTTGTAATTGGTATTGTGATTCTTGCCTTTGTTCCGGAGGAGACCAGCGCCGATGTCAGCCAGCAGCAAAATGACCTGCCCCTTTAACTGGGAGCAGGTCATTCATCATTTATTCGCTTTATTCACCTTCAGCTTTTTCCCTTTGACGGTTGTGTTCTTCATCACTTTGAGAACATGAGGGCCTTTACCATTTAAAATCTCAACGTATGAGGCGTTATCCATGATCGTGATGATGCCGATGTCGTCAGCTGACACACCGTCAATTTTGGCAATCGTTCCTACAAAATCAACGGCTCTGATTTTCTTTTTCTTTCCGCCGTTAAAATACAGCTTCATAATGTCTTTATTCAGCTCTTCGCTTTTGTCCTTTTTGCTTTCCGGACGGTCATTCAGTTTAGCTAGAAATTCTGGTTTCTTCCTTGCCACTTCCTCTTGAGAAGGGGCATCTATTTTTTGAATTTCAAATCCGATATATTCTTCAATGTCGGCTAAAAACCGTTTTTCGAAGGCCGTGACAAACGAAATGGCCTTTCCTTTGTTCCCTGCGCGTCCCGTTCGGCCCGTGCGGTGGACATAGCTTTCCTTTTCAAGCGGCAGATCATAGTTGATGACAAGGGAGATATTTTCAATATCAATCCCGCGCGCGGCGACATCCGTCGCCACTAAGTAACGGTACTCGCCACGTTTAAATTCATTCATGACGTCGAATCGGTCTTCCTGAATCATTCCGCCGTGAATTTTATCGCATGGATATCCTAAGTCATCCAATTCATCGGTCAGCTGATTGACGTGCTCTTTCGTTCGGCAGAAAATGATGCAGCTGTCGGGATTCTCCGTCATCAGCACATCTTTCAGCAATGAAAATTTATTCTCTTCTCTTACTTGAATCACCGCATGTTCAATATTTCTTGTGGTAAGCCCGGCCGCTTTGATTTCGATATGCTCCGGGTTTTGCATATATTGACGGCTTAATTTCTCAATGTCCTCTGGCAGCGTCGCCGAAAACAGCATCGTTGTGCGCTCAGTCGGAAGATGCTTGATAATCGCCTCCACCTGCTCAATGAAGCCCATATTCAGCATCTCATCCGCTTCATCAATGACCAAATAAGAGAGACGATCCAACGGCAGCGTGCCTTTTTCGATATGATCCAGAACACGGCCCGGCGTGCCGACAACAATGTGGCTTTTTTGCTTAAGCTCAGCTTTTTGTTTATCAAAGGAGGATTTTCCAAATACGGCTGTCGCTTTGATCCGTTTAAATCGTCCGATGTTCGTGATATCTTCCTTTACTTGCACCGCAAGCTCACGGGTTGGAGTTAAAATAAGCGCCTGCGGCTTGTTTTCATCCCAATCCGCCAGCTCACAGAGAGGAATCCCGAACGAAGCCGTTTTCCCGCTTCCCGTCTGTGATTTGACGACAAGATCCTTTCGTTCAAGGGCAGCGGGGATCACGCTCTGCTGCACCTTGGTCGGTTCTGTATATCCCAGTCCTTCCAATGCTCGTAAAATGTCATGACTGATTTGATAGTTTTTAAAATGACTCATGTATAAACTCCTGTCTCTTGCAGATGTTCTCATTATACTCTAATTGACGAAGGCATATGTGTTTTGACGAAAAATGATGTATTAAAAGCCATCGATTCCCTGGCGTTTTAGCTCCTGAACAGCCAATCGCGCCAGTGCGTCGGCCCCAGCGCGGTTCGGATGCAGCGTATCTCCGTCCATATAAAGCGCGAGTGTTTTTTCCGGACCGATCGATGTAAAGTATGCCGAGCTGAGGACATTTAAGTCAATGAGATGTGTTTTTTCCTCTTCGGCCAAAGCTAAAATAGAGCCCCTGTACCATCTGTTTACAGACGAATGGATGCCTTCAGAAGTAAAATCGGTCGCCCGGCCCTGGGGCGTTGATAGGATGACGTCCGCTCCTTTCGCTTTCACCTGACGAATCATATCACGCATCACCTCTTTAAACTCCGCTTCAGATTCATTATGCTTCGGATTTGTGTCATTAATGCCGAGCTGCAATATAAAATAATCCCCCGGCTTGATGTACTTCAAGATCGCCTCAAGCTGTCCATCATTTCTGAACCCTCTCGCGATCTGCCCGCCAGACGCCATGTTTCTCACTTGAAAGGTGTGTTTATCGATATAGTGAGGCAGCATCTGCCCCCAGCCCGCCTGCTTGCTGCTGTTGAGCGGATAATAATTGCACACCGTCGAGTCGCCGCCGACATAAATGGTTCGGTTCGTCACCGGCTGATCAGACAATTTCTTTATTTTCAAGGCGCTAAGCGTAAAAGCGGTGCCAGCTTTCCCCTCTGTCACCAGCAGATTCAGCTGCCCGTCGGTGACAGGAATTTGGAACGTATCCTCCGCGCCATCCCCTGTCATATTAATGACCTGAAACACGCCCTCCGCCGCAACACTGGCCCTTGCCGTATTGCCAAGCGTCACCTTCACCTCATAAAGGCCATTCGGGAGATCCACATTAAACGTGTTATTGCTTTTCGTCCCATACGCTAAAAACTGAACCGCATCCCTTTTCACACCAGTCCCGGATGCCGCCACATCCCTCATATTCTCCGGTGTTTGAAAACCGTAGCCCTTTGAGCGGTCATACCGATCAGACGCCCTGACGCCAATATAACCAGGCTCCACCGAACCGCTTCCAAAGTCAAACTGATACACCATCTGCTCAGCTGCCTTCACACTCTCAATCCCGCCAAAACACATCATCAACATCATCACAAAAACCGTTGCCATCCATTTTTTCATCAAGACTCCCCCTCTATGAAAACGCATACATTAATGCATACTCGATGATTGTTTCTTTATGATGACTGAATGCAGAAAAAAATGGCGTTGAAAAATAAAATTGATGTGCCATATTTAAAAAGGGGGTCTCAAGCAAAAAAGGGGAAAATCAGTGTGACTTCTTGTCACACTTGATCACATCCCAACCTCCGCAATAGAAACTCATCTGATCTTCTTGATCATACACATAATAACGGAGTCTTTCCCATTGATCGTCAGTCGGTTCAATCTCCAACTCAACTGCATCGATGGATTCAAGGTCATCCAGCCTCGATGCACTAATGTCTTCAAACCACAAATGGATGTCACAGGTTTGAGCAGATAGTTTTCATTCAAACACAGGAATATGGATATAACGATCTTCTTCTTTCATATAGAAAGAAAACTCGTTTAATGTAAATGGACCTGTATCCTCATCAGAAAGATGTTTTTTCAATTTCTCGTATTGTGTGATATTCAAATGAATTCCCCGTATTTTTATGTTTCATCTAGATTTCTCACTTTCACTGCTTACTAAATTTGATGAGTCTACTTGTTAAGCATCCCCTTTTATAAGCTTTGATTATTTAACAGAAAAAGCTTATTATTATGATCAATTCCTGCAACCTTATCTTTATAGGAAGCTACTTGTGTAAAACATAGACTTTCTCCATTGTTTTCATTTGAAATTTCTTGTTCTACATAATTTTGCATGTCATTCGTCTTGAATGCTTTTTCAATATTGTAAGAGTCATCATCACGACGACTGAAAAGATAAATAGATGATCCATTTTTGATGCATGAACTACACTCTATTCCAACCTCAACTCTTTCTAATGTTTCTCCAAGTAAATTCAATTTTTGTAAATAATCTTCACCCATCGATCTGTAATACAAATAGATGGCATCCTCACTTACAAAAGTAGAATAATATTGGTCAATCACATAAGAACTAACACCGTGGGAATACAATTCATATTTCCCATTTTTAAAAACGAATTTATTAATCCCTCTCGTACTTATTTCCTGATCAACGCATGAAAATATACCCATTTCATCATAGCCGACCCATAAATTCTTATTTTGATCTATCATCATTGAATTAATGTACCGCCCCGCATAAAAAGATTGATGGAATCCTTCAATCGGATTCCACAAATATATATTGGGTTCAACGTCTCTAACACTATCCTCGTACTCTTTATCAATCAAAAACAAGAATGAATCATCAACTTTTTGTACATTTATGACTTGTTCGTTTGTTTGTATGCTAAAGCTATTTAAGAATCGTCCATCAGTGTTACAGTAGAGAACAATATGATTTATATATTTAGCACCATAATCGATTTCCTTTTTAGTCAATACAATTATTTCTGATTCAGTCATCGATAGTAATACTGTATCTTCCTCATTTACTTCGACATTCAAATCTCTAAATTTTAGTTCATGCATAGATGACATCCTTTCTATTTTTAAAAGGAAGAAAGAATCATCCCTCTTCCTTTTATTCACTTTTTAATAAGGGTAACTCGTTACAACATACCTTCCAGACTTAACAACCTTTACAGTATAAGTATGCCGACCATTCGTTTTTCTTCCAATAGGCTTTTTAAACTTCTTAAAGTGAACTGTTCTACCATCTTTCTGGACGTATGCCGGTCTAGTTCTTGCTGTTGCCTTAGTTGTTCTTCTTAAAGTTTTAGCACTTCTAAACTTGCTTTTTGGTTGCCCATTTGGCATTCGTGCCTTCGACTTAGGACCATGATCTTTTTTGATATGTTTCCAGTTGAAATTTTTACCTGATTTCGCAAACCTATAAACCCTTTTAGCACCCTTAAATATCTTCCCAGGCCCAAAGTTAGAAGCAGCTGCCCAAGCAGCACCTTTCCACCCTTTACCTGATTTATATGCCTTGTACCCATCATAGGCTGCAAATCCGGCATTTACCACAAGCCAAACCCAATGCCCATCCGGATCAACATTCATCACCGGGTTATTATTTCCATAAGCATACCCATTCTGATCCAGTGAATCTCCGTCACTGCCCGGGTCTGGGTCGAGCGATAGGAACACGCCGTTTCTTGGCTCGTAGTAGCGGGCCATGAGATAGTACAGGCCGGTTTCTTCGTCGTATTGGTAGCCTGCGTAGCGGTAGCGGTTGTCTTTCACTTCGTCGCTTGCTTCGGTTTTTGTTGGATTTCCCCATGCGTCGTACTGATATTTGGCAACCGTTTTTCCGGTGCTGTCTGAGATCGCGATGACGTCGCCGTGTGCGTTGTAGTGATAGAAATATTTCTTGCCATTTTCTGTGTAGGATAACAGCTGGCCGCTGTCCCCGTACGTGTACGATTTTGTGACGTTGTTGTCCGCGTCTGTTTCATACAAGACGTTCAAGCTGTCTCCGTCGTAGAAGTAGTTCGTGACTTTTCCGTTGACGGTTTTTTGGATTCTGTTTCCTTTTTCGTCATACTTATATGTTGCGAATGGCTTGTCTTCGCCTTTTTTGGTAACGGCGGTCAGGTTATCTTCTGCATCCCACGTATATGTGAATTTGCCGTCGGATGTGCGGTTGCCGTTTTTATCGTAAGAGATGCTTTCATCATTGACTTTTGTCAGCTGGTTCATGATGTTGAAGGAAGCGTTCACTGTTTTGCTTGAGCCGTCTTTTACAGTTGTAACGGTTTTCCGGTTCCCGAATCCATCATATGTGTATTCAATAACAGTACCGTCTTCATGGGTTTCTTTGACAAGCTGATTCAGCTTCCCATACTCATATTGCACCTTGCCGCTTGCTGAGCTGTTTATCGTTGTGCGATTGCCGTTGGCATCATATTCATAGCTTTCCGTCAGAATGTTTCCGCCGTTTTTGTCACCGATATGCAGCGAGCTTACAAGGTTTCTTTCGTCATATGAAAAACTTGTTCCACCGCCGTTGCCCGTAATAAAGGTTTGGACGTTGCCATTTTCATCATAATCAAATGAATAGGAAGATGTACTGTCTTTCATCTCAATCATTTGATCCAGCTTGTTATACGTAAATTGATTCGTTCCTTTTTGGTCCCCATGAGTCCACGAGAAGGTTTTCAGCTTATCGGAGTCACTAGGGTATGTCCAAGTTTGACTGCCGCCGCGGTCAGTCAATTCGGTTAAACGGTTTTTATTGTCAAATGTCCGTTTCTTTGTGGTGTTCTGCTCTTTATTAACGACCGACGTTTCATTTCCATTTTTGTCATACGTGAAATTGTACTTTTCTGTACCGTTATACGACTTTGATTTCACCCGGTCTGTTCCATCATAAGAAAGAGATACTTCGTTGCCATTCGGTGAAATGGTTTTGGTCAGATTGCTGTTGGCATCATATTCGCTTGCTAGCACATTGCCCAGAGGGTCAGTTGTTTTGACAAGCTTGCCCATCACATCATATTCGTATTTATAGGTTTGATCTGCTCCCGCCCGGATGGTTTTGCTTACCTCATTGCCTTCCTTATCATAGCTGTGAAGGATAGAAGTGCCGTTGGAGAGCGTCATGTTTGTCAGTTGGTCTGCCTGATCATACGTATAGGATGTTTTTTCACCTTTTGCATCCGTTTCAGACGTTTTCTTACCAGTTTCATCGTAATCAGTTGAAGTAGAGTATCCTAGTTCATCTTCTTCCTTGGTCACATAGTTACCATTACTGTCATACGTGCTTTTTGTCAGAAGGCTTCCTTCAATCAAACGGATATCATCAAACCACGCGGTTCCTGTTGCGCTCTTTTGGAACAGTATGCTAATATCGACTTTATTGATCGGCTTTGTTTTTGGTATAACAACAGCTGCGCGGTTCCATTCCTGTGTTCCAGAAGGGAATTTCGCATTGTATACGCCTGTGCTGCCGTCCGCGTAAGTGACATTAGCCTGCAGAGAATAGTCTTTTTCATCTGTGAACTTGACACTGCTTGCTTTCGACATGCCTGTCAGTGTGAGATAAACCGGTTTGTCATTTGCGCTTTGCCCTAAGACAACGGTTTGTTTTGATACTGATCCGGCTTGGGACGCACTGGTCCGGGCAACTTTTAATGATACTTCATCATTAAAGCCTTCTTCAGAATCAACGGATGCCCCGCTTACATTCCAGTTTTCCGTTGCTGATGTGAAGCTACTGTTTTGAACTGGGTTATAGCTCGATGATACTTCGCCTTTTTCCAGCTGGACTTCATCAAACCATGCTTTTCCTTTGCCATCTTTATCTTTATGATCGACTTCCATATACACAACGGCTTTTCCTGCATTCGCTGGAGTCGTAAAAGTGATTTGCCGTTTTGTCCAGTCATTTTTTCCGGCTAATGCACTGTATTCATTGTGAATCCATTGAATTCGTTTTTGATCTTTGTCTCGCAGATCAATGTTAAAGTAGGCTCTTGATTTCGCTAGATCCGTTTTGATTTTCCCGCTTAATGTATAGGTTGTATTCGGCTCCAGTTCAACTGTTTGAGTCGCTGAGGAATACCCGTGATCGGTTCCTGCAGACGTTGATTGGCTCAAGACTTCCAATGCCTTTGATCCGGAAAGAACTCCGCTTTTATCGGCGATGACTGAAATTTTGCCGCTGTCTTTAGAGGCAGTCAGATTCCAGCCAGATTTTTGCGCTTCAAAGCTTCCATCTTTCAAAATATTAGTTGAAGCTGATAAATCTTTGCTGGATTGAATCTGATTTCCGTATTTATCATAAACGGCTGCTGACGATGATTTTCCGCTCTGATCGGTTTCGGATACAGCATCCAGTCCGTCATAAGCAATATCCGTGACATTGCCCTCGGTATCCTTCATTTTTGTGACATCGTTGTTTTTGTTATATTCGTATGTCTCAGTTCCATATGCGTCTTTAACCGACGTAACGTTGCCATCTTTGTCATATTGATAGCTTTCCGTTGCTTTTCCGGTGCCCACGTCGTTTGGATCGACATCTTCTACGACATTGTTGCCTTCATATTTTGTATTCGTTGTAATTTTTAGCCCTTCAGCATCATCAATGACCTGAATCGGATTTCCCGCTTCATTATAGCCATACTGTACCTTCCGGCCATTTGGCTGTGTCATGAGAAGTGTCTTTTTATCAGCATCATAGCTGTAGACATATGTTTCTTTTTTAGCGTTGATCGCTTTTTCGAGACGGTGTCCGCTATACTGATATTCGGTAAAGACAGGCTTTGCTTCGGTACTGTTGGCTGAATACTGTTTGACAAGGCGCCCTTCACTATCGTAGTCATAGCTTGTGACAGTCCCGTCTGTATCTGTAACCTTCTTCAGCAAATCATTCTCATATGAGTAGGTGACTTTCTTATTCTTAGGTCCTGTGATGGACGTCACATGGCCGTTTTCATCATAGGTAAATGTAAGCTTGCGGCCTGATGCATCTGTAATGGCGGTCAGTTGATTTTTGTCATTGTAAGTATAGACAGTTGCATTGTTATGGCCATCCACTACCTTTTGGAGTTTGCCGCCTTTTTTATTGAAATAAGCGTTGGTTTGATCCTTTGTTTTTAATATGAACTGATCAGCTGTTTCTGTTAATTCAAGATATACACCGGTCGGCGGCTGAAACGTGCCATCGGCTTTTTTCGTGAATCGATGTGTCGTAGCGTCTTCATCGATATACATTGCCCCGCCATCCGTTGAGATGACAGATGTTTCTGCATCAGCATACCAGCCTTGTCCAAATAAGTGATCAGAGCTGTCAAGACTGTTGTAGGTTCTCGATAAGCCAAGTCCCGGACCGCGTCCGTCAATTGACAAATCTTCTTCATTCACAATGACATTGCCTGTCGCACCATTTAACTGGCCGCTTGGGATATCAATGATAGACCAGTATTCTTCTGTCCCAAGGAATTCTGCTCCTTCATGGAACGTTGGGTTAAAGGGCGCCGTTGGAATTGTTTCACCATTCGCATCATAAGCGACAAGCGTGAAAGAATAATTCTTCTTCCCTTTGTAATTCCCATTTGCATTGTTATAGACAGGTGATGGATCGAGGGCTAATTCCCCGCCTTTTCCATCTGTATGAAGCTTATAGCTTCCAGCTTTGATTTCCTCAGAAGTCGGCCAGATGTTTTTATTTTGGGTTGTCCAATGATCCGCGTCACCCACATCAAAGGATTGATATTCTTTACCGTTGTAAATGTTAACTTTATAGCCTTTCGCATTTTGAACCTTTTCCCATATCAAATTCACATAGCCCGTTTGACTCGATTTTGTATTTGTATACAAATAGCCAGTTAAATTCTTTGGCTTAGCGATATCAGGAAGTGCCGGGTTAGCAGCCGGTGATGCAATGGATTCGCCGTCTTTGTTGTATGCGATAATTTTAAACGAGTAATTTCTTTTGGCTCCATCTCCCCCGGCGTTTTTATAAGTTGGGCCGGGATTGATCGGCAGCTCTGCACCATTGCCGTCTTTCAGATGAAGAGCATATTTCCCAGCCTTAATTTCAGCACTTGTCGGCCAAATCTTTTTCCCTTTGGTGGTCCAAGACGTCTGATTTCCCAGATCAAGTGTCTCAAAGCCTTTCCCATTGAACACCTGAATCTTATAGCCGGTTGCACCAGATACAGCTTTCCAAGAAAGATCGAAATAACCTGTGGCATTCCCATTATTGTAGCCCTTTGCTGATGGTGCTTGTGCTTTTCCTACATTAGGGATAACGGGCTTTGCCGGTGCGGACATCGCTCCTTCACCTTGGTCAAATACTGCACTGACGCCAATCCAGTAGTTTTTGCTTGTAGCATAGCTTCCGCCGGAATTCTTATAGACCGGGGATGGATCTAATGCCAATTCAGCTCCACCCTTGCCGTCCAGATGCAGTTTATATCTCTTGGAGGCAATTTCTGCGCTCGTAGGCCAGATTTTTTTCCCTTTTGTGCTCCACGACGTGACGTTGCCTGCAGAAATCGCTTGATATTCCTTACCATTGTAGATCCATACCTTATATCCTTTTGCGCCTTCAACCTTTTTCCAGCTGATATCGAAATAACCTGTGGAATCGCCGTTGTGATAAGCTTTAATTGTAGGGGTGTTTCCCTTTGGTATGGTATACGTCACTTCAATATACGGTTTATTGGCGGAGTTCGCTGAAGAAATTAGTTTTTTCCAATATTCCTTGCCGTTTCCGTTTGTATGAAGCTTAAATCCATAGTTGGCCCCGCCGGAGTTCCATGACTTTACAGCAGCGGTCACATCATAACTCGCCCACTGTCCTTTATGGACGTCTGCTTTTCCGATATTTTTAGATGCCGGTTTGGTGTTCCATGTCACTTTTGCATTATCATAATTGCTGTTGACCGTATCCAGCCAAAGACCGGTTGCCTTTGTTCCATAATAGGAATGGGCTACGTATGTTTTTAATGTAGCTTTAGTGACAGTCATATTTTGAATTGGCTTTAGGTTGTTAAATTTCATGAACGCATAGTTTGTGCCTGTTGTTTTGTCATAATAGCCCGTTTTCAGTACATAGGCCTTTAAATTAGCATCCCATTTTTGTGAGGAGGCCGAATAGTTCGTCGTCGGGTAGGCACTCATGACAAACGTGTCCGATGAAACAGATAAAGAAGTTGACGGGTCGATAGATACTGGATATACGCGTTCTGGGTCTTTCAGCCAGTTCTCGTCTGCCGTAAGATGAAGCAAATACCCTTCTTCATTCTTTTCCAGCTTATAGCTGACTTTGTCTGACCGTTCAACCTCGCCGGAAAGCTCATCTAGTTTTGAATCCGTCATAAAAGGCTTAGGCACAGAAAAAACAACTTTGCCTTTTTCATCAGAAAAATCAATGGATCCATCCTCTTGTTCTTTAGCCTGCAAATCGGTTTTTAACTGAAATGTAAATGTGTTGTATCCATCATACTGATGAAGGACTAAATCTTCTTTTATGTTTTCATTGAATGTGAAAGTCTGAAGATCAATATTCGGAAAAACATCCGGATACACAATCTCATTACTGTCAGTCTTATAATCTGCTGAGGTATCTTTCGGAGTAAGTGAAGTTTTATTCAGGCCTTTCGCTTCTACAAGTGAATATGTAACCTTATGGTCATTATGCTCAAAAGTCGCATAAAGCCCGTTCTTCATTTGCTTTTGAAAATCTGAATTCAAAATAGCGTTCGCTGTCTCGACTTGTTTGCTTGTCGACTCTTTTAACTCAGGAGAAATGTCTTCCCAGTCGGCATCAGGTGTTTCCTTTGTATGAATAGGATCAAGGTATACTTCCTGTTTATAGACACCGTCACCTTCATAATAGAGTTTTGTATTTTCTGTTCTTTCAGAGGTGATCTCACCCTCTTTGTTTATATCTTTTGGATCAAAAGGTACAGCTTTCTCAGTTTGTTCTTTCTGAAGAGTTTCTTCTGGATCATCGGCAGCAATACGATTTCCATTCTCTTCTTCTGTGGATTTTGCCAGTACATCGGCTGGCACTAATGAAATTATTAAAGCCAACACTAAAAATGCTGCTATGAACCTTTTAAAGTTTCGCCTCTTTCTTTTTTTCATTTTCTCTCTCCTTTTGTAATAAAAGTAATATTTACTCAATAATCTTAACTAGACTGAAATATTATTACAATATTTTTCTAGAAAATTTATCTTATTTTAAGGATTAGCGAGAGTCAATTGACCTAAAACAAAAAAAAGGCCGCATAGGCCTTTTTACATTTTTTATTGTATTTGTTCAATCTCCGTACCCTCAGCTGTCACATTCGCCTTCCCCTGCCTCCTGACAAGCGTCAAGGCCATGCCCGCAAAGATCATTACGATGCCAAGCGTTTGATAGAGGTCAGGGCGGAAGCCTGTGAAGACGGTATCGAGCACGATCGCGACAGCGGGGTCGAGAAATACAATGATTGAAATAAATTTCGTTGATAAAAATCGCAAACTGTCAAAAAACAACAAATATACAATACCCGTATGGATGATGCCGGTAGATACCACCATAATCCAGTTTCCCTGAGATAGGTCAGCAAAAGCGCCAAAGTGAATAAACGGAATCAGGATGATAACCCCTAAACCCGTCTGCAAGAAGGTGGTCGTGTAAGGACTGAGATTGTGAATGCCTTTTCCCAATAAAGTGGTGAACGCATAAAACAGTGCGGCGAGAACTGCCCATATGATCCCTGATCCCATCAGCTGTGTCAATGAAGTGCTGCCGTTAATCCCGGAAATCAGCGCAGTTCCCAGAAAGCAGATGATAATGGAGCTGACGGAGATCACATTTAATTTCTCTCTGTAGAAGAAGCTCCCCAGAAGAAGAACAAGCACCGGCGCTAGATGATAAACGGAGATGGCAATTGTAACGGACGTTTCTTCAAAAGACTTAAATAAGAACACCCAGTTGAATACAAGAAAGAAACCGCACGCCAATGTTTGCAGCACGTCTCTCTTGCTCCATTTTTCAGTTTTATACTGGCCGGACGCCAGCCAGCAAAGGCCTAAAAACAGCGTCGCGCAAAGGCAGCGGACAAAGACCAATTCAAATGACGGCAGATTGGTATGCTCTGAGAAAAAGCCGATAGAACCGAAAATCACCATGGAGATGACCATTTTGATTACGGCTGTTGATTTTTGTTTTGACGATATGGAAAGATCCTGTTGCATCAAACGTATTCTACCTCCAGTACTGCATAGCATAAACTGTTTTTTATGAATTCAGAAATCTACACATAGAATTCCTCTTTTTTACATGTAGATATTATAACACTTCTATTCTAAATAAAAAAAAGCGCCCAAGGGCGCTTTTTTTACAAATCTATCGAACAATCAAAACCGGGCATGTTGATAATTGAGACACTTTATGGCTGACGCTTCCAAGCATCATTTCTTTCAGGCCGCTGATCCCCCGGCTGCCAACTACAATCAGGCTGACGCCTTTCTCTTTTGCGTGATTTAGTATCTCATACGCCGGCTCGCCATTCGCGTAAATGGTTTCAGCTTGAACGCCTTTTTCGGCTGCTTTTTCTTTTGCATTCTCAAGGATTTTCAGGCCCTCTTTTTTAACCTCGTTCCTGATTTCATCAATAAAGTGTTCAGGCACATAGACAATTCCCGTCAGAGAAGAAGTCGTGACGACGGCTTCTCTCCCCACATGAAGAATGCTTAGTTCCGCTTGTTGCTCTTTTGCCAAATGCACTGCGGCATCAAGCGCTTTTGCACTCATGTCTGATCCGTCAATCGCTACTAACATTTTGTTAAACATGCTCTTCCCGCCTTTCGGACTGTGGGTGGTTCATCTTTCTCTTTTATTGTCCGCCTGCATTTCGTTATTGTCAATTGAAGCGCATGAGTTTTCAAAAAATTGTCAGAGACTCTCTCCGTTTGTGGCGATAACCTGCTGATACCAGTTGAAGCTTTTTTTCTTGATACGGTTAAATGTTCCATGTCCTTCATTGTCCCGGTCCACATAAATGAAGCCGTAGCGTTTTTTCATTTCCGCAGTAGATGCGCTGACAAGGTCAATTGGCCCCCATGATGTGTATCCGATTAATTCAACGCCGTCCGCAATGGCTTCGCGCGCTTCAATTAAATGATCACGCAGATAGTTGATTCTGTAATCGTCCTGAATCGTGCCGTCCTCTTCAACCTTGTCTACAGCGCCAAGGCCGTTTTCAACGATGAACAGCGGCTTCTGATAACGGTCGTATAAGGTGTTGAGCGTGATGCGCAAGCCTTTCGGATCAATCTGCCAGCCCCATTCTGATGATTTGAGGTAAGGGTTTTTGACTCCGCCCAGCAGGTTGCCCCCTGATTTTGCAAGCTCTTCCGGATCTGTGCTCGCCGCCATCGACATGTAGTAGCTGAATCCAATATAATCCACCGTATGTTCTTTCAAGAGCTCTTCATCGCCTTCAGCCATTTCAATTTCAATATTGTTTTCTGCCAGATAGCGTTTCATATATCCCGGGTATGCGCCTCTTGCCTGAACATCTGAGAAGAAAAGTGTTTTGCGCTCATTCTCCATTGCCGCGAAGACATCCTCCGGCTTAGAAGTCATCGGATAGGTTGTCGTTGCCGCTATCATACAGCCGATTTTCGAATCAGGAATGATGTCGTGGCCCGCTTTGACAGCAAGAGCACTGGCCACAAATTGGTGGTGTGCCGCCTGGTACATCACGTTTAATTTGTTTTCTCCTTCTTCAAAAACAAGACCGCCCCCGGTAAATGGCGCATGGAGCACCACGTTAATTTCATTAAACGTCATCCAATACTTCACTTTGTGTTGATAGCGTTTGAAAACCGTTTTGGCATAGCGTTCATAAAACTCTATGACTTTACGATTCTTCCAGCCGCCATACTTTTTCACTAAACCGAGCGGCATTTCATAATGAGAAATGGTTACGACAGGCTCAATATGATGCTTTAACAGCTCATCAAACAGATCATCATAAAATCTGAGGCCGTCTTCATTGGGCTCCTCTTCATCGCCATTCGGAAAAATTCTCGTCCACGCAATCGATGTGCGGAACGCCTTAAATCCCATTTCTGCAAATAAGGCGATATCCTCTTTATAACGATGATAAAAGTCAATCCCGTTGTGATACAGATTCAAGGAAGTCATTGATTCATCAAATGGAGACATGATCCCGTTCGGCGATACGTCAGCTGTCGAAAGCCCCTTACCACCCTCGTTATAAGCACCCTCCACTTGGTTGGCAGCAACTGCGCCGCCCCATAAAAATCCTTCTGGAAATCGTTTTGCGTTTGAACTCATATAGATCACCCCATTAGTTTTTTCAAGATAAAGCAAGCAGCGCTTCTTTTGTCTGCACTTTACCGATCTCTTTTACCGGCGAAAATGAATATTGGTCTGTATTGGTCACGATCACCGGGGTAATGACGTCATATCCCGCGGCTTTGATTTGCTCCAGATCAAAGGACACGAGCGGATCTCCCGGTGCGACCTTGTCGCCTTCTTTGACGTGAGCCGTGAACCATTGTCCCTCCAGCTTCACCGTGTCCAATCCAATGTGTATGAGTATTTCAGCTCCCTGATCACTCGTAATGCCAATTGCGTGTTTTGTTTTAAAAATGGTGGTAACGCTTCCACGAACAGGCGACACAACTTCTCCTTCTTCAGGCTCAATGGCGAATCCTTTTCCCATGATCCCGGCAGAAAACACTCCGTCTTTGACTTCACTTAATGCTTTCACTTCTCCCTTAATCGGGCTGTGAATGATCTCTCTGCTGCCTTCATGCACTGCCGGCTGCTGGCTGCCGTCAGAAGGCACATCCTCGAATCCAAGCAAATACGCAGCTGCTGTTCCCGCCGCAAACGCAATCACAAGGCCGATCATCGCGTAAATAAACGTTGGGCCGATAAAGACAGGGATGCTCGGGAGACCTGCATTCCCCCCGACGATATAGGAAGCAACACCCGTCATGCCGTAAAACGCGCCACCGGCTGCACCGCCAATCAAAGCGGCCGCAAACGGCTTTTTCAATCGCATATTCACGCCGTACATCGCAGGTTCTGTAATCCCCATTAGCGCCGTGATGCTTGTGGTAAGCGCGAGTGATTTAAATTTTTTGTTTCTGGAGCGAAGGAAGACGGCAAATGATGCTCCCGCCTGCCCCATATTCGCCAAAAACATAGCCGGCAGTAAATAATCGTGGCCGTTTTGAGCGATGTTGTTGATCATGATCGGCACAAAGGCATAGTGCATGCCAGTCATAATGATTAAAGAGAATGTACCCGCCAGCAAAATCATCGCCAAAAGCCCTGCATGATCAAACAAATAATTGACCCCAGTAGACAAGTATTCTCCTAAAATAGCGCCAAGCGGACCGACTGTAATCAATGTCAGCGGGACGACAATCAATAGTGTGAATGTCGGAACCACAATCAATTTGAGAGACGCGTGTGTGAAACGGTCAATCCATTTTTCTACGTATGAAGCAATCCAAATCGCCAGCAAAATCGGGATGACCGTTGACGAATAAGTGGCAGCGGTTACAGGAAGCCCGATAAAGGAAATCGGTTTCCCCGCACCGAGCAGGGCTGTCAAATCCGGATGCAGAATCGCCGCCGCAATGGCTGCCGCTACATACGGATTGCTTCCGAATTTTCTCGCCGCACTCATCGCTAGCAGGAGCGGCAGGAAGTAGAACGCGCCGTCACCGACAGCCGTCAAAATGACATGAACCTGGCTCTTCTCCGCCATCCAGCCAAACGTAACTGCCAGCGCAACAAGCCCTTTGATCATTCCCGCCCCCGCAATCGCAGGCAGAATCGGGGTAAACACACCAGAAATCACATCAAAGACCGCACTCAGCACATTCTTTTTCTTAGAGGATGAACCAGCGCTCCTCTCATCACTGAGATTGCTCTGCCGCACAATCGCCTGATACACCTTCGGCACATCGTTTCCGATAATGATTTGAAACTGCTCGCCGCTGATATTGGTGCCCATCACTCCAGGCAGCTGCTCCAGCTGACTGCGATCCGCCTTCGAATTGTCATGAAGATTAAAACGCAGCCTCGTCATGCAGTGAATCACGCGCTGAACATTGTCTTCACCGCCTACGAGTTGTAATATGTCCTTCGATAATTTATCATAATCCATGTGTATACCTCCTTTTTATGGGGGGACTGCTGGAAGAAAGGTGGCCGCCTTTCACCAGCTTTTTTTGTATCAAATGCTGCATCACCTCCTAAAAGAGAATAAAAAAAACCTAAATGTCACAGATTGCGAGAGTCTCCTCCTGCACCTGCACCATTTAGGTTTTGCCTGCTTTCGCAGTAACAATCCTGACGGGTCGTTTTATTTGTTGTAGGTATACTTTAGCACTAGATTTGCGGGATGTCAACGCTTTCATTTTTGGTGTTGACTAAAGGGAATACTTATTGAGGACTGTTTTGTTATAGAGGGAAGCCATTTTGTATATTTTGTTTTATTTTTCCGAAAATACTATCAAATATATCAGCTGACTTAATATAAAAGTAAAAAACCTTGAAAGGCTATTTAGCCCATCAAGGTATATGTTTTATTTTTGACTATCCCTTTTCCATATACTTTCTCCGTCAGTTAAAAAAACTGCACTTGGCGGATCATCATAAAGTGAAATTTCAACTAATGAACCTTTCTTTTGTATTAACCAATTATATAAACTACTTTCTTCACTAGTAGGATGAGCTAAAATATCATTTACTTGAAATGTAACTGCATAATATTCGATAAAATTCACATCATCGTCATCCAACCCATTGTCTGTTTCAAAGAGTGTGTCTGGTTCACCAATAATCTTTAATCCACTATCCCACTCTATTATCAAGTCACTATCTTTATACTCTTTTAACGCTTTTATTAAAGGATCATATTCCATGTATATCCTCCTCTTATTACTTCTTTAATGGTTCTGAAGGCACTATATGCGCTCCGTCTTTTCCGTAATGAATCATTCCTCTAGTAGTTTCAATGTATTCACCAGTATCACGATCATAGTATTTTCCAATTGGTTTACCAAAGTCTACTCTTTCTTTTTTACCGTTTGGTAGTAGTTGACCTTTTCCTGCAAACTTATCAAGCAATTCCTGTGCTGTTTTATTATCACCATAGAAAATACTCTTGTTTTTACCATTTGCTATTTCTTGTTTGTAATTTGGCGTATTAGGAATATGTTTCTCTTGAGCACCTGGCTTTACTTTAACTGGGAATCCATGTACTTCTCTGTAAGGTCCTTTAGGTACTGACTTCTTTCCATAAGAAGGTACACCATTACCCGTATCCTTAGCAACGTTTTTAACTTCCGCAGCCTTCTTAGCCTTTTTCCCATCATTAATAAGTTTATTAATATCTATTAACTTTTCTAACTTAGCTATTTTGGCAAATGGTACTGAGTTTATGGAGGCAACAACACGGTCTTTCCCTGTGACTTTTTCGCCTGATACCGGATCTCTGCCCGTGGCTGCCTTAAAAAGATCATACACGCCGGTAAGTTCTACAGCTGTCTCTAAAATTTTCACATATCCATTCTCATCCACTTTAATGTCCGAAAGCGAGACGACAGGTTCAAGCTTCATGTCATTACCAGATATGTATACATTGTAAAGTGTATCATTATAAACGACTTGCTTAACCTCTGCATTTGAGAAATCAGTTTTTATATGTTCTCTATGTTCACTCGTATTATACACTTTACCATTGATAACGATGATATTTTTACTTACCTTTTTAGAATGACCCGTTTTGACAACTGAATCCACTTTAGACTTTTCATTCTCGGCTAATTTCTTCAGCATCATCTCCATCGGTGAATCATCCGGCTGCTTCATTTGAGAGTTAATGCCGCCGAAGGTTTGGTTGATGTTTTCTTCTTCCTGTGATTTCAAAATAGAGCCGGTTTTGTAGCCTGTGATTTCAATTTTCGGCCCTGTGTACATCGTTTCGAGCTGATCCATGTATTTTTTCATCGTTTGAAAATCTGATTTTGCGGTTTCTAGTGCTTGGGTTTGCTGGCCGTCAAATTGAAAGAGCTTATTCAGGGTGTCTGAAATCAGTCGCTCAGCCTGTTCTGTTTCCATTCGGAAAAAGGTATCATTGACTGCCGGCAAGCTGACGATGTGGCCGATGGCTGATGTCTGGCGATTGACTGCGTCAGTGAGCTGCTCTGTCACTTCTCGTGCATGCTTGACCCCATGTCTCGCATCGTGTGAGAGAAAAGCCTCTGCGATCATGCCGTGGGAGTCAGATTCTACAGAGGAAATCGCATGCTGTGTTTGTTTCAGCACTTTTTTGTATTCGTCGATAAACATGCCAAAGAAAAGGAGAAAAGGCTTGTGGCACTCCTCGTAAAAGGTCCGGATGGCATCTCCGCCTTTTCCTTTCAGCGCATCCTTCATGCCTGCCAGATGCTCAACGCTTTTTTCCAGCTTCTCCAGCTGTTGTTTTTGCTTGTCCAGTTTCTCAATCGTATGCTGAATGCCCTCGTGAAGAGCGTGGACATCTAATGTTTTCAATCCCTTGTCCTCCCGCGCTTCATTTCATGGAAGATGATATGTTTTCGTCCGTTTCCTTCATGGCGTTTACCGCGCTTTCCGTTTGTGCGATATGCTTGGCCAGAACAGACGCATATGCTTCAGTGAGCTCTTTGATGTCCTTATTTAATTGCTCGATGGACTTCACAACATTCAAATGGTTTCTGCCTGAGAGATGGCCGGGCAAGGAGGACTTGAGTTCAGCTGAATTCTTGAGCTGAGAAAGCCCTTGCTTCACTGTGCCATACACCATTTTAATTTCCTGTGCCATTTGTGCTCACCTCACTTTTTATGTTTTTCCTTCTCTATTTCATGCTCTATCCTCGTAATTTGGCGTCTTATGGAATAGACATCGCCCTCTAATGAGTGGATTTTTCCTTCTATGCTTTCGATGATTCCGCTGACTTGATCGCTTTTGATTTGCTGATATGCTTTGTTCATTCCTTCACGAATATCTTCAAACCGCTGAGCATGTGTTCCTCTCCATGCCTCCCGGTTAAGATGAGGCCGGTGAATGAGATGCTGGGCCTCGGAGAATTCGTGTTTGATTTGCCTAATTTCGTGCAGCACTCGTTTTAATTGATGGATCTGTTCCTGCTTTTCATGTAAGTCGGCTTTTACCGAATGTAACAACATTTCACTATGCATGCCGCAACACCTCGTGTTTCTATCAAACTGTGTCAATTCTTTACAATACAGACTATTTTCATATTACATGATGGGTCATATTGGATAAATAGGTAAAAGGATTGTCTTGAGGAACTTTATCCCGGTTCTAAATAGCTAAAAATTCAATTTCATAACTTTGTAAGAGGGAGAATCATCATAATGGGGACTTTTCGTTTAGGTCTTGAACCCCACTATCACTTCTGTTTTTTCTCTCGCTCAACCATTTCTTATAGTCAATAAAACTCATAAAAAAGCGCCTTCTCTAGAAGGCGCTTCTCCATCTTATTTAGATCCCCAAACAGCCTCACCGTTGCCATTCAACACACTAAACGTCATGACGTTCTTCTCTCTCACCGAATCCCACTGGCGTAAAAATACCCCGTTATACGTCTTGCCCGCTAACGTGATGTCGGCTGTATTTTTTCCGGTTTTCTTCCATGTTCCGGTCATTTCCCCGGAAATGGTGTGGTTTTTGTTGAGCTGGATGTTGATGGTTTGTTTGATGTCGGCTGAGATGTCTTTTCCGTGCTGGATGAGTTTGTATGTTCCTGTGATATCTTTTTGTTTTACTTCTTTCAGTGTTTCGCCCGCATAACGATATGGCGTTGCTACCGGCCAGCCGTCTTTGTTCATGAACAATTGGTGGACTCTGACTTCGTGTTCTTCACCCCTGCCCGGGAAGCGGGTGTGGAAGATTAAATAGGAACGCCCGGTTTTTTCGTCATAGTATGCGGAGTTGTGGCCTGGTGAAACGTACCCGGTGCCTTTTTCATTTTCTGTTTCAAAAGTGTAGCTGCCCATGAGTTTGACGCCGTATGGTTCGATGGAACGGTCGTCGAAGAATGTGCCTTCTTTGCCGCGGACATCAAGCATTGGATTGCCTTCTGCATCATAATAAGGGCCGTCTGGTTTCTTGGAGCGGGCCACACGGATGTTATAGCCGCCTGTTGCATCAAGACCGCCATATGATAGGTATAAGTAGTAGTATTGGGTGTCTGGATTGTAGAGAACATACGGGCCTTCGATTCTGCTATGGTTGCCGCCAAGCAGTTTTTTCCCGTATCCCTGTCCAGGAAGCGGGAAGCCCGTTTTCGGATTCATTTCAAGTATGAAAATGCCGCCTGAGTATGATCCGTACACCATCCACAGCTTGCCGTCTTTATCAAAGAAGGTATGCGGGTCGACGACATTCGGATGTTTGGTTGCGTCATACGGTGTTCCATCGTTGCTTGTGCCTTCCATTCCTGATTTCAAAAAGATGCCTTTGTTTTTGTATGGGCCTTCGATGTTGTCAGCAACGGCAACACCCATGGCGGATCTTGGCGAATCGCCGCGGCAGGCGTTGTAGTACATGTAGTATTTGCCGTCCGCCAGCTGCGTGACGTCAGCCGCCCAAAGAGTATCGGATTGCGCCCATTCGAAGGTTTCTTTTAATTCTTTATAGACATTCGGGATAAGTGGGTTGTCATTGCTTACGCTGGTGGTCAGCTGCTGCCATTGCATGAGGTCATTCGATTTAGCTGAAGCGAGATGAGATCCAAAAACATAAAAAGTGCCGTTTGTTTCAATGATGGAAGGGTCATGGACGCTGACTTCTTTAAATATAGGTTTTTGTGCATAGACGGAGTTTGGGAGGGTGAAGGCCATGATAAGAGCTGCAAGAAAACATACACAGAACAATCGGTTGAACATCTAAACAATTCGCCTCTCTTTTTTATTGAATTTTAAACGCTTACATTTCTCTATGAAGATACCCCGGCCTATTAAAACAGCCGAATGTTTTCATATTCAAACAGATAGGTGATTTCTCACTGTTCTCTTACATAGTCAGACTGATGTCTGTCTGTTTTGCGCGGAACTGCTGCTTGCATATCCTCTCCTTCATAGTTCAACTCTTTTGCTGTTTCTCCTTCTTTCATCACTCTGTTTTTCATTCGCGTACATGTAATAACTGCTTTGTCAGGTTTTGCATCGACTGTGATACAGCCATTTCGTTGTCGGCGGTTTTTAAGATGATGCCTGATTGCCCGTCAACACCGGAGTCATTCGGCTGGCTCTTTATAAAACGCCTTACGAAAAATGCGACTTTGTAAACGCATATTGAGAGTTAGACAGCGGCGCTTGCCTCCTTGTCTGGATATCGTGTGCAATCGCTGAAAAAACCTGTTCTGCTTTCTGCGTCACGCTATTACAATAGCAATCTAACTTGTTAAAGACTGTAAAAAACCTTTTGACTTCTGCTGCTGAACCAATTAATATAATACTCAGTTAATAGTTATCAGAATTTTTAGGAATTGAGTGATTCATATGACACTGCATAAAGAGCGTCGGATCGGCCGGCTGTCTGTTCTCCTGCTGCTGAATGAGGCGGAAGAGAGTACGCAGGTTGAGGAGCTGGAGCGAGACGGATGGAAGGTCTGTCTTGGCAAGGTAGGATCAATGGACGCGCATAAAGTAGTAGCTGCAATTGAAACCGCTTCCAAAAAGAGCGGTGTCATTCAATCTGAGGGTTATCGGGAGTCACATGCGCTTTATCATGCGACGATGGAGGCTTTGCATGGCGTGACCAGAGGTGAAATGCTGCTAGGATCGCTGCTTCGGACGGTGGGCTTGAGGTTTGCCGTTTTGAGGGGAAATCCTTATGAAAGTGAAGCGGAAGGCGATTGGATTGCTGTCTCGCTTTACGGAACAATCGGGGCGCCGATTAAAGGTCTTGAGCACGAGACATTCGGTGTTGGAATTAATCACATATGAAACAGCCCATAGATCTTAGACGATAGGGGGCTATGCGTGAAAACAGATGTTCACAGCATAGCTCCTTTTTGTATGGGCGCTTTACCAAAGTAAAGAAAAAGGAGTTGGGCTTATGGTGACTTTAGACGGTTCTTCATTGACAACAGCCGACGTCGCTCGTGTGCTGTTTGATTTTGAGGAGGCAGCGGCTTCCGAGGAAAGTATGGAGCGCGTGAAAAAAAGCAGAGCAGCAGTGGAACGGATTGTACGCGACGAAAAGACAATCTACGGCATCAACACCGGATTTGGCAAATTCAGCGATGTCCTGATTCAGAAAGAAGACTCGGCGGCGCTGCAGCTGAATTTAATCCTTTCTCATGCCTGCGGAGTCGGCGACCCTTTTCCTGAGTGTGTTTCCAGGGCAATGCTGCTTTTGCGCGCCAATGCGCTGTTAAAAGGCTTTTCCGGTGTACGCGCTGAGCTGATCGAACAGTTGCTTGCTTTTTTAAATCAACGCGTCCATCCTGTCATCCCTCAGCAGGGATCACTTGGCGCAAGCGGAGATCTGGCGCCGCTTTCCCACCTGGCGCTTGCGCTGATCGGGCAAGGAGAAGTCTTTTTTGAGGGGGAAAGAATGCCTGCAATGACAGGCTTGAAAAAAGCCGGTATTCAGCCGGTAACGCTGACATCCAAGGAAGGGCTTGCCTTGATTAACGGGACTCAGGCCATGACTGCAATGGGAGTGGTCGCCTACATTGAAGCTGAGAAACTAGCCTATCAAACAGAACGCATTGCCAGCTTAACGATTGAAGGTTTGCGGGGAATTATCGATGCATTTGACGAGGATATTCACTCAGCCCGCGGCTATCAGGAGCAGATCGATGTCGCAGAACGAATTCGCTTTTATCTATCTGACAGCGGCCTGACAACCTCCCAGGGAGAACTGCGGGTTCAGGATGCCTATTCATTGCGCTGTATTCCGCAAGTACACGGTGCGACTTGGCAGACACTAGGCTATGTCAAAGAAAAATTAGAGATTGAAATGAACGCAGCTACAGACAATCCACTCATTTTCAATGACGGTGACAAAGTGATTTCCGGCGGAAACTTTCACGGACAGCCAATCGCCTTTGCCATGGATTTTCTGAAAATCGCAATATCAGAGCTTGCGAATATCGCAGAGCGCAGGATCGAACGACTTGTGAATCCGCAGCTGAATGACCTGCCGCCGTTCCTGAGCCCTCATCCCGGTCTGCAATCCGGTGCAATGATCATGCAGTACGCCGCGGCATCACTCGTTTCTGAAAATAAAACACTGGCCCATCCTGCAAGTGTGGATTCCATTCCGTCATCCGCCAACCAAGAGGACCATGTCAGCATGGGAACCATCGCCGCTCGGCATGCTTATCAGGTGATCGCAAATACAAGGAGAGTCATTGCGATCGAAGCGATTTGCGCATTACAGGCTGTTGAATACAGAGGCATAGAACATGCAGCGTCCTATACGAAACAGCTTTTTCAGGAAATGAGAAAAGTCGTGCCGTCCATTCAGCAGGACCGTGTTTTTTCCTATGACATTGAACGCTTGACTGACTGGCTGAAGAAAGAATCTTTAATACCTGACCATCAGAATAAAGAACTAAGGGGGATGAACATATGACTGATGTAAAAAAATCAATCCGTGCCAACAGAGGAACAGAGCTTGAATGCTTAGGATGGGAGCAAGAGGCAGTGCTTCGGATGCTTCGAAACAACATTGATCCAGAGGTCGCCGAGAAGCCGGAAGACCTCATCGTATATGGCGGGATCGGCAAAGCCGCACGGGATTGGGACGCTTTTCACGCCATTGAGCATTCCTTGAAAACATTAAAAAATGATGAAACATTGCTCGTGCAATCCGGGAAGCCCGTTGGCATGTTCCGTACACACCCGCAGGCCCCGCGCGTGCTCCTGGCTAATTCTGTTCTTGTTCCGAAGTGGGCAGACTGGGAGCATTTCCACGAACTTGAGAAAAAAGGGTTAATGATGTACGGACAGATGACGGCTGGCAGCTGGATTTACATTGGCTCACAAGGCATATTGCAAGGAACCTATGAAACCTTCGCTGAGCTGGCGCGACAGCACTTTGGGGGCAGCTTAAAAGGAACGTTGACGCTGACAGCGGGTCTCGGCGGAATGGGAGGCGCACAGCCGCTGTCTGTCACGATGAATGAAGGCGTCGTCATTGCTGTCGAGGTTGACGAGAAACGCATCGACAAGCGGATCGAAACAAAATACTGCGATCGAAAAACAGCATCGATTGAGGAAGCCTTAGCTTGGGCTGAAGAGGCAAAGCTGGCAGGAAAACCTTTGTCCATTGCACTTCTCGGAAACGCGGCTGAGGTGCATCACACACTTTTGAACCGAGGCGTCAAAATTGATATTGTGACAGATCAGACATCTGCCCATGACCCTTTAATCGGTTATGTTCCCGAGGGCTACTCCCTTGATGAAGCTGACCGTTTGCGTCAAGACAATCCAGAGCTTTACGTGCGCCTTGCGAAGCAAAGCATGAAAAAACATGTCGAAGCCATGCTGGCCTTTCAGCAAAAGGGCTCTATTGTATTTGACTACGGCAACAATATCCGGCAAGTCGCAAAGGATGAAGGGCTGGAGAATGCCTTCGATTTTCCGGGTTTTGTCCCTGCCTACATCCGCCCCTTATTCTGTGAAGGAAAAGGGCCGTTCCGCTGGGCGGCGCTTTCCGGAGATCCGGCAGATATTTACCGTACGGATGCGTTATTAAAAGAGCTGTTCCCGACAAATAAAGCCCTTCACCGCTGGATTGATATGGCACAGGAAAAAGTCACCTTCCAAGGCTTGCCGTCCCGTATCTGCTGGCTTGGATATGGAGAACGAAAAAAGATGGGTCTCGCCATTAACGAGCTGGTTAGAAGCGGGGAGCTAAAAGCGCCTGTCGTTATTGGGAGAGATCATTTGGACTGCGGGTCTGTCGCCTCTCCAAACCGGGAGACAGAAGCGATGAAGGACGGAAGTGACGCTGTTGGTGACTGGGCTGTGCTAAATGCGCTTGTCAACACGGCGGCGGGTGCAAGCTGGGTTTCCTTCCACCATGGCGGCGGCGTCGGAATGGGCTATTCCCTGCATGCCGGCATGGTTGCAGTGGCCGATGGAAGTGAGCTGGCTGACGAGCGGCTCGCGCGGGTCTTAACGAGCGACCCAGGAATGGGCATTATCCGTCATGCGGATGCGGGTTATGAACGTGCCGTTGAAGTAGCGAAGGAACAGGACATTATCGTGCCGATGCAAAAATAAAGGAGTGATGACATGCCAAAGCAAATTGATACGATTCTCATCAACATCGGTCAGCTTTTGACGATGGAAAGCAGCGGTCCGCGGGCAGGCAAAAGCATGCAGGATCTTCATGTGATCGAAGACGCTGTTGTCGGCATCCATGAACAGAAAATTGTGTTCGCCGGACAAAAAGGGGCTGAAGCCGGTTACGAGGCAGACGAAATCATTGACTGTTCGGGACGCCTTGTAACGCCCGGCCTCGTTGATCCGCACACCCATCTTGTATTTGGCGGATCTCGTGAAAAGGAGATGAACCTTAAGCTTCAGGGCATTTCATATTTGGATATTCTGGCGCAGGGCGGCGGGATTCTGTCTACAGTCAAGGATACCAGGGCGGCTTCAGAAGAAGAGCTGCTGCAAAAAGCCCATTTTCATCTGCAAAGAATGCTGTCCTACGGCACAACCACAGCAGAAGTGAAAAGCGGCTACGGCTTGGAAAAAGAGACAGAGCTCAAACAGTTGCGTGTCGCAAAGAAACTGCATGAAAGCCAGCCTGTTGACCTTGTTTCCACATTTATGGGAGCCCATGCGATTCCTCCCGAATATCAAAACGATCCAGATGAATTTCTGGATCAAATGCTTTCCCTTTTGCCGGAAATCAAAGAGCAGGAGCTCGCCAGCTTTGCTGATATTTTTACAGAAACAGGCGTTTTTACAGTCAGCCAATCCCGCCGTTATTTACAAAAAGCAGCTGAGGCAGGCTTCGGATTAAAAATACACGCAGATGAAATCGATCCGCTTGGAGGTGCTGAATTAGCAGGTGAGCTAAAGGCCGTCTCAGCCGACCATTTGGTAGGTGCATCGGACGAAGGCATAAAGAAATTGGCTGAGGCAAGAACGATCGCCGTCCTCTTGCCGGGCACGACATTTTATCTTGGCAAAAGCACATACGCCAGGGCTAGAGCTATGATTGATGAAGGTGTATGTGTCAGCTTGGCAACGGATTTTAATCCTGGCAGCTCGCCGACTGAAAATATCCAGCTGATTATGTCCATTGCCGCGCTTCATCTGAAAATGACTGCAGAAGAAATTTGGCATGCGGTCACAGTCAATGCCGCATACGCCATAGGGAAAGGAGAGGAAGCCGGTCAGCTCAAAGTCGGCCGCTCAGCTGATCTAGTCATTTGGCAAGCCTCGAACTATATGTATATTCCGTATCACTACGGGGTCAATCATGTACATCAAGTCATGAAAAACGGAACAATTGTTGTCAACAAGGAGGGAGCCATTCTTGGATAAGTACCCTTTTCTCAGAGAGGCCGGATCTTCGTTTAAAGACCGGGATGTCACAAAAATGAGCGACCTGATCGCAACATGGGACGGCCAGGACATTAAGGGACCGGCGTTGATAGGTGTCCCCCTATCAAAATCCTCCATCAGTCATTCAGGCGCTTCCTTTGCACCCGGAACAATACGCCAGGCTCTGAAACATTCATCAGCCTATTCTGCTGAGCTTGGAGAGCACGTCGTATCAGAGCTTCTATATGATCTGGGGGATATCGATATTCATGTCACTGATATCGTAAAGTCACATCATCACATTTTCCAAACCATGCACGCTCTGCTTTCGGATCATCCGGATTGGGTGCCGCTCATACTTGGGGGAGATAACTCTATCAGCTACTCCACAATAAAAGCGATAGCACAAACAAAAGGAACGACAGCGGTGATTCAATTTGATGCCCATCACGATGTTCGCAATACGGAGGACGGGGGGCCGACAAACGGCACCCCCTTCCGCCGCCTTTTGGATGAAGAGATTATTAAAGGTCAACATTTGATCCAGCTGGGTATCAGAGAATTCAGCAACAGCCAGGCCTATGAAGCATATGCAAAAAAACATAGCGTGAACATTCACACGATGGACATGATCCGGGAAAAAGGACTCATCTCCACGATAAAAGAGGTTTTGCCAGCCGTTCAAAATAGAACAGATTTCATTTTTATATCTGTTGACATGGATGTCTTAGACCAGTCCCATGCACCCGGCTGTCCAGCGATTGGCCCGGGCGGCCTCTATACAGACGAATTGCTTGAAGCAGTCAAGTACATCGCACAACAGCCCAATATTGCCGGGATTGAAATTGTTGAAGTCGATCCTACCCTCGATTTTCGAGATATGACAAGCAGAGCTGCAGCTCATGTTCTGTTACACGCATTAAAAGGAATGAAACTCTCCCCATTCAAGTGATCTTCTGGCAGGTTGTATTTTGGGTATAAGAAACTCATCTGCCTAAAGAATGGCAGCTAAAAGGAGGGCGAGACAGTGAATCTTCAGGAGAACAGCAGCCAACAGCTAAAACGCACAATGAAAAGCAGGCACCTATTTATGATCTCATTGGGAGGCGTCATAGGCACAGGACTTTTCCTCAGTACCGGCTATACGCTACATCAAGCCGGACCCGGCGGTACGATACTCGCTTATGTAATCGGCGGGTTGATGATGTACCTCGTCATGCAATGTCTCGGCGAATTGTCGGTTGCCATGCCGGTGACCGGCTCTTTTCAAAAATATGCTACAACATTTATCGGTCCATCTACCGGTTTTATGGTCGGCATCATGTACTGGATCAATTGGGTGGTGACGGTAGGCTCTGAGTTTACCGCATCCGGTATTCTCATGCAGCGCTGGTTCCCTGACAGCAGTGTATGGATGTGGAGTGCGATTTTTGCAGCCCTTCTTTTTATATGCAACGCATTTTCAGTTAAGTTATTTGCGGAAACTGAATTTTGGTTTTCCAGCGTAAAGATTGTCACCATTATTTTATTTATCATTTTAGGAGGAGCCGCCATGTTTGGCCTGATCTCTTTAAACGGAACGGCGGATGCTCCTATGTTGTCAAACTTCACGGACCATGGCGGGCTGTTTCCGAATGGCTTTCTCGCCGTTTTTATCGCGATGATATCTGTGAGTTTTGCCTTTTCTGGTACAGAGTTAATCGGCGTTACAGCAGGAGAATCAGCAAATCCTCAAAAGGATATACCGCGATCCATCCGTAATGTCGCATGGAGAACCGTGATTTTTTTCATTGGCGCTGTCTTCATATTATCCGGGTTGATTTCATGGAAGGACGCAGGCGTGATTGAAAGCCCGTTTGTAGCCGTATTTGCGGAGATCGGAATCCCTTACGCTGCTGATATTATGAATTTCGTGATATTAACAGCCTTGCTGTCTGTCGCCAACTCAGGCTTATATGCTTCGACCCGTATGATGTGGTCTTTAGCAAATGAAAACATGATCAGCTCCCGTTTTAAGAAAGTGACATCTAAAGGCATTCCTTTAAATGCCTTAATGATCAGTATGGCTGTATCTTGTTTATCTCTCGTTTCCAGTATCGTGGCCCCTGGAACTGTCTATGTGGTGATGGTAGCAATTGCTGGATTTGCAGGAGTCGTGGTCTGGATGAGCATTGCCTTGTCCCAACTCTTGTTTCGAAAGAGATTTTTGAAAAAAGGGGGGGATGTAAAAGATCTGACATTTCGCACGCCGCTTTATCCTCTTATGCCTATAGCCGCTCTCTTATTATGTTCTGCTTCTTGTATCGGTCTTGCTTTTGATCCCAATCAAAGAATCGCACTTTTCTGCGGAGTTCCTTGTATCATCCTTTGCTATCTGATCTACCATTTCAAAAGAAATGTTACAAAAGCGAAAAAAATCAGCCAAGAGGAATATCAGGCTGATCACATCCTGTAATCAAAAAAGCACACCCCACTCAGGATGGGATGTGCTTTATTTTTATTCAGTAATCAACGTATGAATCAGCTTCGGCGCCTTCGCTTCCGCGGCGATGCGGATGTTGTCATAGACTTTTGCGATGACTTCATCAACATTTTCGCGGTTGGCGTAAAGCGTCACAAGCGGTTCGCCTTTTTCTACTTTGTCGCCGACCTTTTTGCGGAGCATGATGCCGACGGCTAAATCGATCTCATCTTCTTTTGTGGCGCGACCGGCACCTAACAGCATCGCCGCGACGCCGATTTCGTCCGCAACGATTTCAGAGACGACACCCGCTTCTTTGGCAGGCACATCAATTTGATATGCGGCTTGCGGAAGCTTAGACGGATCGTCAACAATTGAGCTGTCGCCGCCTTGGTTTTTCAGGAAATCCTTGAATTTCTCAAGTGCTTTGCCGTTTTTCATGACTTCTTCCAGCTTCGCTCTCGCTTCGTCCAATGTATCGGCTTTTTTCGCAAGCACAACCATCTGGCTGCCGAGCGTTAAGACAAGTTCATGAAGATCCTCAGGCCCCTCGCCTTTGAGCGTGTCGATCGCTTCTTTGACTTCAAGCGCATTTCCGATCGCAAAGCCGAGTGGCTGGGACATGTCTGAAATGACAGCCATTGTTTGACGGCCGACGTTATTTCCGATGCGTACCATCGCTTTGGCAAGTTCAGCTGCGTCTTCTTCTGTTTTCATGAAGGCGCCCGCTCCCGTTTTTACGTCAAGCACGATGGCGTCCGCCCCGGCAGCGATTTTTTTGCTCATAATCGAGCTTGCAATGAGCGGAATGGAATTGACCGTTCCCGTTACATCACGAAGCGCGTACAGTTTTTTATCAGCCGGCGTTAAATTGCCGCTTTGGCCGATGACCGCAACCTTGTCGCGGTTCACAAGTTTAATAAATTCATCCTTCGTCAGTTCCACGTGGAAGCCGTCGATTGCCTCTAACTTATCAATCGTGCCGCCCGTATGGCCGAGGCCGCGGCCGGACATTTTGGCAACCGGCACGTCAAGAGCCGCAACAAGCGGAGCGAGAACGAGTGTTGTCGTGTCGCCGACGCCGCCGGTGGAGTGTTTATCCACTTTAATTCCTTCAATGGCAGAAAGATCAATCGTTTCACCGGAGTTCACCATAGCCATCGTCAAGTCCGCGCGTTCACGGTCACTCATATCCCGGAAGAAAATCGCCATAGCAAGCGCGCTTGCCTGATAATCAGGAATGCTTCCGTCTGTATAGCCGTTCACGAAAAATTGAATTTCTTCAGTGGTGAGTTCTTTTCCGTTTTGTTTTTTGATGATGATATCTACCATTCTCATGTTTGGTCACCGATCCTTTTCGATTAAGTTCAGTAAATCAAGCCCACAATTGCTGCTGATAAAAAGCTGACAAGCGTAGCACCGTATAATAATTTCAAGCCGAAACGAGCGACGACATTTCCTTGCTTTTCATTCAGTCCTTTTACGGCACCGGCAATGATTCCGATTGAGGAGAAGTTCGCAAAGGACACAAGGAATACCGATACGATCGCTGTTGTACGGCCGCTGAAATGGAAACCGTTTTGCGTAAGCGACGTCATGGCGACAAATTCATTCGATACCATTTTTGTTGCCATAATGCTTCCCGCATTAACAGCTTCATTCCATGGGATACCCACAAGAAAAGCGAATGGAGCAAACACATATCCAAGAATGCCTTGGAACGAAATACCGAATACTGCATTAAAAATGCCATTGATCAAGGCAATAATCGCGACAAATCCAATCAGCATCGCAGCGACGACAACCGCTACTTTGAAACCGTCAAGAATGTATTCTCCGAGCACTTCGAAGAAGGATTGTTTTTCCTCTTCCTCAACACGAAGCATATCCTCTTCTTTTGCAACCTCGTACGGATTAATAATAGAAGCAATTATGAAACCGCCAAATAAGTTCAAAACAAGCGCTGTTACAACATATTCCGGTTTCAGCATTGTCATATACGCGCCGACAATGGACATTGATACAGTTGACATCGCAGATGCACAAAGCGTGTACAAGCGCTGCTGATTTAAAAGACCGAGTTCTTTCTTCAAGGAGATAAATACTTCTGACTGCCCTAAAATCGCAGAAGCCACTGCGTTATACGATTCCAATCTTCCCATACCGTTTACCTTGCTGAGGGCAAGGCCGATATATCTAATAATAAATGGGAGAACTTTCCACTTTTGCAGAATCCCAATCAGAGCAGAAATAAACACAATCGGCAAGAGAACATTCATAAAGAATGTCGTTTGGTCCGCATTCACCAAGCCGCCAAACACAAAATTAATTCCCTCTGCCGCGTATTCAAGCAGGTAACCGAATCCTTTTGCAAATCCTCCCACGAGGAAATTCCCTATCCCGGTATTGAGGAGAATGTAGCCAAGAATAAATTGCAAAATGAGCATAACAACAATTGGGCGGATCTTAATTCTTTTTTTGCCGCTGCTCGCGATCCACGCGAGGCCTAAAAACACGATTAAACCGATAATCCCAATCAAATACTTCATATGTGTTTCTCCTTTATTTGTATTCGCTTACAATCACTGTTTCCTCAGAAAACGGAAAGCAGTCTGCCTTCCGTCAGCTCTTAATAGTTGTCTCCGCCTGATGCATTTTCTCCTTTTACGATAGAAACGCCTGCGCTGGCGCCAATTCGGCTTGCTCCGGCCTCTACCATTGTGTCTACATCTTCTTTCGTTCTGACGCCGCCAGATGCTTTCACGCCGATATCAGGTCCTACTGTTTTGCGCATTAAGGCGATATCTTCCTTCGTTGCGCCGCCTGTAGAAAAGCCTGTTGATGTTTTTACGAAATCGGCTCCCGCAGACACCGCTAAACGGCATGCACGTTCTTTTTCTTCATCAGTCAGAAGGCACGTTTCGATAATGACTTTGACAAGCGCTTTTCCGGCTGCAGCTTCCACTACACCGCGGATATCAGCTTCCACCACATCGTCTTCCTTGTCTTTTAAAGCGGCAATATTAATGACCATATCCACTTCAGTGGCGCCTTTTGAAATGGCGTCTTTTGTTTCGAACGCTTTTGTTTCAGTTGTATTGGCACCGAGCGGGAAGCCGATGACCGTACAAACGTCGACTCCAGTTCCCTTAAGCTCTTTTGCAGCAAGCTCCACCCATGTCGGATTGACACATACTGAAGCAAATTTGTATGTTTTCGCTTCTTCAATTAGTTTTAGAATTTCCGCTTTTTGTGTATGCGGTTTCAAAGCTGTATGATCAATTATGTTGGCTAATGACATCCTTCGCACACTTCCTTTTTTGTTAAGATATTTTTTAGCATAACCGACTTTTGAACATATGTAAATTGGTAATTGAAATTTTGTTCAACGAAAGGTTTGAACGTGTCACAAATCATTAACAAGCGCCCTCGCGGTATGCTGGTCAATGATTAAAACGTTGGCATATTTTCCGGTTAATGCTCCGTGAATGGAAGATACTTTTCTGCTTCCGCCGGCAACTAAAATGGAGCGTTCCTTCAGCCTGAGGTCTTCAAGCTCAACACCGATGGTCCGGTCATTGATGGCACTGCTGCAAATATTCCCTTTCGCATCAAAAAAGCGTGAACAAATATCCCCGACGGCCTGTTTTTTCAGCAGGGCTTTCTCTTCTTCGTTAAAATATCCGAGCCGAAACAACAGCGCTTCATCACGGACAGTCCCGACCGTAAAGAGAGCGATATTCGCCTGCTTGCCCATCTCAATAATCCGCTCAATATGACGGTCTTTCTCCACCATTCGCTTCACATCCGCATTATCAAACACGACGGGAAGCGGGAGATAGCGCGGCATCGTTTGAAAAGCCTCCGCAAACAGCTGAATCGTTTCAGCCGAATACGTGTTTACCCGGGAATGGCTGATACCGCCTTTCAGCTGGACGACCTCGACGCCTTTTACCTGCTTCGGCTGCATGTTTTGCGCGATTTGATACATGGTGGTTCCCCAGCTGACGCCGACAATGTCGCCGTCTTTTACCGTTTCATGCATATATTCTGCACCATAGCGGCTTAGGTCATGTGTAATTCCTGCATAATCGGGTGTCGGGGAAAACACAACATGCGCCTCAAGGAGCCCGTATTTCTCTTCAAGTATGGAACCGAGCGCATCCAAATCCTCAAAAGGGTCCATGACGCGAATCTGGACATACCCTTTTTCCTTTGCATATTGCAGCAGCCGGGAAACGGTTGGCCTTGAAATGTTGAGCTGCTCAGCAATTTGCTGCTGACTGTAGTCAGACTGATAGTAAAGCCTTGCCGCTTCTATGCTTAATTGTTGTTTTTCCCGATCCATTCTGCACCTCCCTGTGGATCAGTCCTGATAAAACTGCTTTTGATTTGCTTTTATTATACAGGCTGGCGCCGGCTTTCATCCACCTGATTTCTAAGAAACTGAAAAACGCTCTGGGCGCGGACCTGCCCAGAGCTTACTTCTCCCAGGTCATATGCTGATAAATGCCTTTCATAATGGCGTACATTCCATATAGGATCAGGCCTAATGCCAATATAGACAGAATCAATTTGCCATGCGGCTGCTGCGCGAGTTCGGCGAGCGCACCGTCAAAGCCTCTTGTGTCGTCGGGATCAGCGGTCATGGCTGTCTTGATGAGAAAATAGCCGATAGCAGAGAAAATAATGGCCCGGGCGATATTGCCTGCGCGTCCGGTGTTTTTCGTGATGCATATCATTTGTTTGTTCATTTTTGACGTATCAAATTCTTTCATAAAAGCAGCCCGAACACCTTTCATAAATTGAACAATCGCAAATACGATAAAACCCGCACCCGTAAGCCCTGTGAGCCATTGGCCGAATGGCTGCGCCAATACATAAGCGGACCACGTCTGTTCTGAAGTGCCGCCGTCCCCTTGGCCAAACACAAATCGCAAGGCATTCCAAGCGATGGATGTGTAAACGGCGGCACTGAAAAAGTTTCCTATTCTCCGTGACAAGCCTCGCCTGCTATTTCCGTGCCCCTCCGTGTCCTTGATCGCGCTTAACACCATCCAGATCACATAGCCGATAAGGCCAATACCTATTAAAAAAAGCAATAGTGACCCATACGGCATGCGTGATAGCGTTTGGAGCGCTCCGCTCGAATCTTTCGCGCGGCCTGCCCCGGCAGCCGTCATAAAGGCCAAAACCCCAAGCAGAATAAAAACGCCGCCGAATGCAAAATAACCAAGCCTCCCGAATCGTTTGATCCAAGGCTTGGTTTCCTGTTTTATTTTTGACATGTACCGGTCTTTCACCGCCATGTGTCCAACCCTCTTTCACAGAAATCTTTACTGTAACATTCCCGATTGGACAAAGTTGAAACAGCTTCTGCCTCAGCTATGGCCGGCTGAGATACGTTTTTGCTGATTAGCTGATTGTGCAGGTGTCATCCAAGCAGCCGCTGCGGCAGCTGTGACTCCGCCTGCTAATTTTCCAATGATCATGGCCGCCGCCATTTCTTTTTTCATTCCAGCCACAAAACCGAGGTGGCTGCCGAGTACAAAAGCGCCGCTGACCGCAAACGCGACATTGATGACCTTTCCTCTCGGCGTCATATCCTTTAATGAAGCCAGCATTGGGATATGGTGCGCCAAAGAGGTCACCAAGCCTGCTGTTGCTGTCTCATCTAAATGAAGGCATTTCCCCAGGGCCTGTAGCGGTTTTTTAAAGGTTTTTGTAATAAAAGCCGTCATCGGAAACGCCCCTGCCAGAGCAATGGCAATGGTCCCTGTCGTTTGTATCCCTGTCTCGACATTCTCCATTCCCGGAATCAGCACAATGCCTGTCAGCGTTTCAACGGAGACAGCCGCAAGCCCGATAATCGCAACCACACTGACCGCTTTCCCGAAGAGATGAAACAACCGAATCATACTGTCGGTATACCGCCATAACCCAAAAGCGATCACAGCAGATAACAGACTCGGGATCAGAAGGTTTTTACCTATCATGCCGATGTCAAAGCCCGCGCATAATCCGCCGATGAAACAACCGATCGGCACTGTGCATAGCCCGATTAATATGCCTTTCGCAAAATACGGATGATCCTCTATTTCGATGATGCCAAGAGCGACGGGAATCGTGAAGACGATTGTCGGCCCCATCATTGTTCCTAAAAACACCCATGAAAACAGCCCGGCCTCCGGATCTTTCGCCATTTCTCCAGCCAGCGCATATCCTCCCATATCAATCGCCAAAATGGTGTTCGCAAAAGAAGAAGGGTCCGCGCCAATCGCTGTATAAAACGGAGCAACAATGGGAATCAGGATTGCTGCCAGCACGGGCGCCAGCGACACAATTCCGATCATGGACAGCGCCAGCGGCCCCATAGCCTTAAAGCCGTCCGCAAACCGCTCGCCTAGCCCCCATCTGTTTCCCAAACAATAATCCGCCGCTCCCCATAGTAAAAAGGCAGCCAAAATGAATACAACCGCGTCATTCACCGTCATGGTTTTCTCCTTTTTCAAACGTATGATTGGTTTGATCATATCATCTGAAATCACCGAATAGAGTTGATCTTATTCAATATGAGCTAAAAATTCTTTTATATCGGCTTTTTCAACGGCTGTTATGATGCTCCGCGCTTTTTCTTGCGGGACCGTTAATGTCAATTTTTCTATTATGTCTTCTTCAGACAGCTTATTTCCTGGCGCCCCTTTTGGGCAGTCCACACGCGCTTCGCAAATCCGGCCGTCTGATAAATAGGCCCGGACAATCGTGAAACGGCCTTTTGGAACGGCATGGGGAGCCGGCTGAGTAGCATTGTCATATACGCGCTGAATATGCCCTATTGTCGTTTGAATGCCGTTTGGGATCGGCTGGCTGTTGAAATGTTCAACGGTCAGGTCGTGTCCATGCAAAGCAAGAGCAATCACATATTCAACGCTGAAACGGCCTTCCTCTCCAGTTTTCGGAGATCTTTCCGTCAATGCAGCATCTCCGCCTGGCGGAAAAATCACTTCAATACGTTCGGTATTGGCAGCAGAAATGGTTTCTTCGGAGATAAGCTGTCGTACCGCATCTGCAGCATGGTGTGCCGCGGAACAAAATGGATAGATTTTAAACCATAGACCCGGCTGCACAATTCTCCACGGTGCCCCCCAATCGTTTAGCAAAGTATGTTGTGCTTTTTCAACGTCACCGTACAGACTGAAGAAACCAGTTTCTCCATCAAGTGCCGTGCGGGACCCGCCAAATTCTGATTGGGCCAGCTTAACGGCCAGCAAGCCAGCCTGAGCCGCCAGACCGGCGTGCAGCGGTTTCATTTCTGTTCCAAATTGCACCCTCATCCCAGCAGATTGCGTAGCCGCAAAACCAATTGCTTTTTCCAGCTTTTCCTGAGTCAGCTCCTCAGCATAACCTACGGCGCAGGCAGCAGCGATGGCACCAAGCGTTCCTGTATTATGCCAGCCCTTCTCATAGTGGCGGCTGCCAATTGATTCTCCCAGCCGTGCCATCACTTCAACACCAACAACATAAGCGCCAAGAAGCCGCTCGTCATGTCCGCGAGCGGCAGAAGCAATAAGGGCCGGTACGATGACTGCACTGGGGTGTCCTCTTACATCGGAGTGGACATCATCAAAATCCAATGCATGGGCGATAAATCCATTGAGCATCGCGGATTGTAATGGCGCGGCCTTTTTGCCCTGTCCGATAACAGGAACAAGGGGCCGGCCTCCTTCATCCTCTATCAGACGGAGGAGCTTTTGAATTCCTTTATCTTCTCTTCCTGCGAATGAAGCGGCAGTAAAATCAAGTAATCCTTTTTTTGCTTCGTGAATCGCGTCAACTGAATGCTCAGGTTGTGACGCTCTCACAGCCTCTGCAAGACCTGCTGTCAGCCCTTGTTTGCTCATTTGATGGTCTCCAATACAATAACCGCCAGCTCCGCAAAGTATTGAGAGGCAACCGTAAGGGCTTCTTCATCCAGTGTAAAGGCCGGATGATGCCACTCCTCCGTCCCGTTCGTTCCCATCCAGACAAAAAATCCCGGAATCTTCTCTTGATACAGAGCGAAGTCTTCTCCGCCCGGAGACTGCTCAGCGTGAACGGTTTGATAGCCAAGCCGTGCCGCAGCTTCGGATGCCGCATTCAAAAATGTGCCGTCATTCTGAACGGAAGGCAAATAAGGAAACCACTTGAATTCTGCTTGTGCCCCATAGCCCGCTGCAATTCCTTCAGCCACTCGTCTCATATGCTCCGGAACAGCCTGCCTCGCTTCTTTTTGAAAGGTTCGAACCGTCCCCTCCATTTCAGCTTGGTCTGGAATCACGTTCCACGACGTGCCCGCCTGTACTCTTGTGATACTGACGACTGCGTTTTGCAGTGAGCTGATATTGCGGCTGACCACAGATTGCAGCCCGCTGATGATTTGCCCGGCTGCAGCGATTGGATCAATACTGTTATTCGGGATGCCGGCGTGTCCGCCTTTCCCTTTGATGACGATCTCAAACCGGTCAACACTTGCCATGAGCGGACCTTCCTTTACACCAATGGTCCCGACAGGCAGATCCGGCTTATTGTGCATGCCGAAAATCGCGGAAACGCCATCAAGTACGCCAGCTTCTATGACCTTTCTTGCTCCTGCGGCGATTTCTTCTGCCGGCTGAAAGATAAAGCGGACTGTACCTTTCAGCTCGGCCCTTCTTTGATTCAGCAACATCGCTGTGCCAATAATAGAAGCAATATGAAAATCGTGTCCGCACGCATGCATTGTGCCATCAACCTTAGATGCAAACGGGAGATTCGTCTGTTCTTGGATCGGGAGCGCGTCAATATCCGCTCGTATTGCTATCACGGGGCCGTCTTCCCGTCCTTTGATTTCTGCAATCACGCCAGTCTCCAATTGAGGAACATCAAGTATTTCGATTTGCTCCTCCTCAAGCCAGCGGCGGATTTTTTTCGTCGTTTCAACCTCTTGAAATGACAGCTCAGGATGTTCATGAAGATCACGCCGCATATTGATTAAACGGGTATGAAACGCTGTGTCGGCCATTGTTCTTCTCCCCTTCTTATATAAGCTCTGCAGGCTCTCCCACCTGCTTGATAAATCGTTTCGTCCGTTCGTTTTTCGGATGGTCAAACAGTTCTTCTGGCGTTCCCTGCTCGATAATATGGCCGTCTGCCATAAAAATCACTTTATCAGCGACCTCTTTTGCAAACGCCATTTCGTGTGTAACAATGATCATCGTTGTTTGCTTTTCCGCAATGGACTTGATGACCTGAAGCACCCCTGTGACGAGCTCAGGGTCAAGCGCTGAAGTTGGTTCATCCAGCAAAATCGCATGCGGATTGACCGCAAGCGCCCGGGCGATGCCGATTCGTTGCTGCTGGCCGCCGGACATTGTGATCGGATAGCTGTCAGCCTTATGCTCCAGACCGACTTGTTTCAGAATCTCCATTCCAATACGTTTCGCTTCGTCGCGTGGTTTATGTTGAGCCACGATTAAAGCTTCTGTAATGTTTTGCAGAGCCGTTTTATTTTTAAACAGATTGTAGTTTTGAAAGACCATGGCCGTTTGCTGGCGAAGCCGATGTGCTTCCTTGCGTGTAAACTTTTCCGCATTCAGTTTGGCTTCTCCGATTTCAATAAGTCCTTGATCCGGACGCTCTAATAGATTTAAGCACCGGAGAAGCGTTGATTTTCCGGAACCGGACGGACCGATGATTGCCACCACTTCTCCGCGTTTCACTTCTAGATCGATTCCGTCGAGCACGACGAGATCTTTAAACGCTTTGCGAATATTTTTTACTGTTATCAACTGATTTCACCTCTAAGTCCGGTATGGCTTGCTCATGGCACGTTCAAACAAGTCCTGCAAAATGCTGTAGATAATGGTAAGAACCCAATAGACGATCGCAACCGCCAAGTACGTCTCAAAATATTTGAGGTTTCCTGAAGCGTACATCTTCCCTTGGGCGAACATCTCCATGACCCCTAATGTAAAGGCCAGTGACGTTTCTTTCAGGAGCCCGATAAATGTATTGCCCGTTGCCGGAATCGCATTTCGGATCGCTTGCGGCAAAATAATCCGTCTGTATGCCTGAAATTTTGTCATACCGACAGACAGGCACGCCTCCAGCTGCCCGTCATCAACAGAATTGAGGGCGGCCCGGAAGATTTCTGCCAAATATGCTGCATTTTTTAAGCTTAACCCGATGATGGCAGCTGTGAGAGCTGTCATTTTGCTCATCTCTGGAAACAGCTGCGGCAGCCCGTAATAGATTAAGAACAGCTGCACCAGTGTCGGCACGCCTCGGAAAAAGGATATATACAGCTTTGACAGCTGATGAAGCACTGGAATTTTGTTCTTTGTAATGAGTGCGAGAATAAGTCCTCCGATAATGGCAAAAATCATAGCCGCTATGGCCATAAACAACGTGATCGGAAGGGCCTGAATTAAAGTCGGGAACGCTGATATCATGAATTCCCAATCAATCGTGTTCATTCTGGTGAGTCACCGCCGTTTCTTAATGCTTCTGTTCTACTGTGATATCTTCATTAAAGTATTTTTCAGAGAGTTTTTTCAGTGTTCCGTCTTTACGCAATTCATCTAGCGCCTTATTGACTTTTTTGCGGAGCTTGTCGTGCGCATCGTCCTTGGCAAATGGGAATGCAACCTGTTCGTAAACAATCGGATCTCCTGCAAGCTTTAATGGCAAACCGGTCTTCTTGATTTGCGCGATCAATACAGTTCGGCTGTTGACATAAGCGTCTACACGGCCGTACGCAACATCCTTCAGCGTACCCTCTTGTGTTTCATACGTTTTGATATTGATTTTTTTATCAGGATCTTTGCTTTCAAGGTTTTTCGCGTGGTTTGAACCGAGAACGGCTGCGACTGTCTTGCCTTTCAAATCGTCTACTGATTTGATGTCTGTATTGTCTTTTTTGACGACAATCTGTGTTCCCGCATAAGCGTATGGTTTCGTAAAGTTATACGTTTCCTTACGTTCGTCTGTCACAGCTACCTGGTTTGAAATGGTATCAAGCTTGCCTGTTTGAAGCTCCCCCATCAGCCCGCTGAATTCAAGCAGCTTCCAGTCCAGTTTCATGTCAATTTTCTTAGCGACCGCTTCCATCACTTCCACGTCAAAACCTGTCAGCTTTCCGTTTTCTTTATAAGCAAATGGGTAACTTTGTCCTGTCGCACCGACATGAAGCACATTGTCATCCTCTTTACTGCTGCTGTTTCCATTGCCGCAAGCTGAGAGCACCGCTAATAATGCAGCAACGACCAGCACAATCCATTTTTTCATTTTCATTTGATTTTCCCGCCTTTTCTTTTTTTATAGATCATGTCGCAATTGTTTTTTCATATAGACTGTGATATGCCCTTTTCCAAGGTCTTGTTCACCTGAGCGGACATACCCTTTTCGTTCGTACATCTCTATCAGCCACGGATGCTTATCCGCTGTTCCGAGTGAGACAAACGGAACCTTTAACGTATCGCGAAGGATTGTTTCCTCCAGCCATTGAAGCAGCTTTGTTCCGATTCCTTTTTTACCGGTGTCGGGGTCCACAGCGAACCACCAGATATGCGGAACGCCATACGGTCCCGGCTGTTTTCCCCAAGGCATTCTCAAGGTGATGGTCGCGATGATCCGCCCGTCTTCTTCCATGACGTAGCAAGCGTTTTTCCGAATATTTTGCAGCACCAAATCTAAATCCGCATGAGCAGCAGCAAAACGAATGCCAAGCTTTCGAATCGGTTCATAAGCCCGCAATGTCAGCGCGAGGAGCTGTTCAGCATCACGTTCAACTGCAAGGCGATATTGTGGCTTCATCTAGCGTTCCTCCTTACTTTGCATAGCGGTTTACCGGCTTTTCCAAACCGAAGTGCTCTCGTAATGTTGTGCCTTCATATTCTTTTCTGAACACGCCGCGCTCCTGTAAAATCGGAACTACTTGATCAACAAACACTTCAATTCCTTCTGGAAGAAGCGGAGGCATGATGTTAAACCCGTCACACGCTTTCTTATCCATCCATTCCTGCATCTTGTCGGCGAGCTGCTCCGGCGTGCCGACGAAGATATGGTGGCCTCTGGAGCCTGCAACGTATTTGTAAAGCTCTCGTATCGTCATATTGTCCCGTTCAGCCATTTCCTGAACAAGCTTGAAGCGGCTCTTCACCGCATTAGAAGCTTCTGCGTCAAGCTTCGGCAGCGGCCCATCAAGCGGATATGCCGACAAATCAATTCCGCCTAAGTAATTTTGGAGAATTTGCAGACCGACAGATGGGATAATCAGACCTTGAAGCTCCTTGTATTTGGCTTGCGCTGCTTCTTCTGTATCGGCAATGATTGGGAAAATACCCGGCATGATGGCAATTTTTTCTGGATCACGTCCGAATTCCGCTGCCTGTTCTTTAATGGATTGATAAAATTCCTGAGCTGATTCCAGGTGGTTTTGTGCTGTGAAGATCACTTCTGCTGTTCTGGCAGCCAACGCTTTTCCGTCTCCTGATGATCCTGCCTGGATAATGACCGGCTGGCCCTGCGGCGTTCTTGAAACGTTCAGAGGTCCGCGAACCGAGAAATATTCTCCTTTGTGGTTCAGCTCGTGCATTTTTTCTTTGTCAAAGAATTCACCCGTTTCTTTATTACGGATAAAGGCGTCCTCTTCCCATGAATCCCAAAGCCCCTTTACAACCTCGACAAATTCCTCTGCCCGCTGATAGCGCAAATGGTGTTCAAGGTGCTTTTCACCGCTGAAATTCAGCGCTGTTGATTCAATAGATGAAGTGACGACGTTCCATCCGGCACGGCCGTTGGACAAATGATCCAATGACGCAAACTGTCTGGCAATATGGAATGGCTCGCTGTATGTAGTGGAGGCTGTTGCTGTCAGTCCGATTTTTGATGTGACCTGCGCCAAAGCAGAGAGCAGGGTGAATGGCTCAAACCTTGTTAATACATTTGGGTGTGATTTGCTGTCAATCGAAAGGCTGTCCGCTAAAAACAGCATATCAAGCTTGCCTCGCTCCGCTGTTTTCGCAAGCTCTTTAAAATAATCCAAATTCATGCTCGCATCTGACGGCGCGTCCGGGTGCCGCCAAGACGCGACGTGATGGCCTGTACCTGCTAAAAATACCCCTAATTTGATTTGTTTCTTTTTGCTTGTCATGACGATACTCCTTTTATCATGTTTTTAGGCTGAATAATCCGAAAAATAAACTCCTATATTCCTAGTCGTTTAATATGAATAAATCAAAATGTACCTTTGTCTTGGACGTTTGTCAATGAGTTAAGATTAATTTTTTCTATTCAAGCGAAAAGACCCTTGCGTGACCATGATGGAACGGCATTGATTCATTCAACTAGTGCAACCTCTATATCGGCAAGAAAACTGAGTCTAATGAAGCAAAGACTCAGTTTTCATCCAAGAATTTCATATAAGATTTCGCCATTTCCTTTGCCTTTTCTTCGCTTTTGCAAACCGCCTATCCATTCAGACGCCGTAACGATTGTATAAAAAAACAGCTGACTCCAGATATTCAAACCGGAATCAGCTGATTGATGTGAATTAATTAAGCTCATGAATACTCTCTTCTGCTTTAGCGGAAAACACTTTAGGCTCCAAACAGTCAAGGTCTTCATGAAATAAATTTACTTTTTGGATTTGCCGATTGTCATAGTGGTGGAAATAGTAGTTTCCAGTTTCGTTGCACATCACGGAAGTATATTGCGTATAATGAATTTCGTCTTCTTCCGTTATCACTGCGCCCTTTGGTATCGTCATATTTGCCAAAATTTGAAAAGCGGCTGTTACACCTTTCGTTTCATCGGCCGCCGGCTCTAGATGTTCTTTCAAATAAACAGCTCTGACAAACCGGGAAGGCGGTGTATAATCCCCCGGCAGACCAACAGTTCCTAAGCCTTGGCCAAAAGCAGAAAGGGCTAATCCGCCCATCTCTTTGCTCTCTAATTGCTTCGGTCTGATTCCTGTATATTGCTGCAGATTGGTTACATGCCATATAAAGTCGGGGCTGTTCGTCATGACACCAGGTTGATTATCATAGACTTTGAGGCCGTCTGCTCTCGGTTCTATCGTCAGGCTTCGGCCCGTCCGGTCTGACAATATCCAGTGAAGCGGTAAAACTGTATCCAATAGATCTAATTTTTTCTCTACAATCGTTAAAGATCGAATCTTTTCTTTTACGTCTTCCAAAGACTTACAGACTGACAGCACCCATGTCACAAACTCATGCGGGGCAATGTGAACGGTATCTTCCCGTATCGTTTTTTCGTACTCCGCATAGCCCGGAAAATAAAGTGCAGCACACGATAAACCGTTTTCATTAACGCCGTCTGCAAATAAAATATTACCAAGTTTTCTTCCCATACCGATAAATGCGTACTGTGTCTGATGGGCCTTTCCGTCAGCTTCACTATTCCAACTGTAACGGCGCGGATAGAGAATCACCTCTGTCCCCAGCTGAAATGCAAAATCCATTGTTCTCGCTAATACATGTTTACGGTCAGCAGTTTCCAATGTAAGACTTGTGCACATTTGATCAGTCCCCTTTTCAATTCAGATTAATATCATACATATTGTGAACGAATTGGTTTTATCAGCATAACGAAAGTCAAATCGGTTCGTCAAAGAATTGACATTACATCAAATAAAACGAAAAAATCCAGCCTTTAGAAGGCTGGATTTTTTATTATTTAGCCAAAACAAGCTCGTGAATCGCATGCGCAACACCATGTTCATTATTGGAGCGTGTTTGAAAGTTTGCGGCTTCCAATACTTCTGGGATGGCGTTTGCCATGGCAACCCCGCAGCCCGCCCATTCGATCATTGTCAGGTCGTTCCCATTGTCGCCTATGCACATGACTTCCGCCTGTTCAATTCCAAGCAGCTGAGCCAGCTGGCGTACAGCATTTCCTTTGCTGGCTTCCGGGTGCAGAATTTCATAAAAGAAAGGCGCACTTCTGACCATTGTATATTTTTCTCTCACGTCTTTTGAAATCGATGTAATGACGCGGCTTAAGTTCTCCGGTTTATCAATAAACATCACTTTCGGGATGAGGATATCTTTTGGCACCTCGTCAATCTTGCGGAAATGAAGCGGCACCTGTGTCACATAGGATTCGTATACGGTAAATTCGCTAATATCCCGGTTAGGCGTATACAGATTAGATGAGTCAAAGAAATGCATCGGCGTCTTCAGCTCTAAGCTCAGGTCATATAATGAAGCCAAATCATCATAACCGAGAGACAGCTCCGAGACCACTTCATTTGTATGCGTATTTTGAACAAGCGCTCCATTATACGCAATAACATAGTCGCCTTCTTCAATTAAATTCAGTTCATCTAAATATCTCTGCACACCCCCGATAGGCCGGCCGGTGCAAAGCACAATTTTGACACCTTCCGCTTTTGCCGCGTGAAGGGCGTCGCGGACCTCCTCTGTTACTTCATGATGATCATTTAAAAGTGTTCCATCCATATCAATTGCAATTAGTTTGTACATCCTGCATCTCCTTCATGTCGTTTTCAGGCTATAGTCCCATCATATCGTTTTTTCTTTTTGATATTCAACCGGAAGAGATGGTTTTCTCCGAATTCTATTTAGACGCCGCCCTTGTCTTCGGATACGCAAGCGCGGTTTCCGCTTTCTTTCTGCCTTGACGCCGTTTTCTGCTTTTTTCTGTTTCATCAGCAGAAAGCCGGCAGCTAAAAATGGAATGCCGGTTATATTCAAGATGGCAAGCTTCACACCCGCAGCGATTAAAAAGAACCCCCATGAAGATGATGGATTCCGCCTGATCATGACGTAAGCCGCCATTTCCAGAACGATCAGGATGGCATGAAGCGCTATGCCATAAATCAGCAATACAAGGGCAAAAAACAAAACATAATTCACGATTGCCCCTGAGTACATCATAGCGCGCATCATTTGTATAAACGATAAGGACTGCATCGATCCGCTGATGACATTAGGGTTATAGATCGTATAGTCACTAAATAACTGTTTGACTTTGAGAAAAGCCCCTAATATAAATATCCACTGAATAATATGTAAAACAAGCCCCGCTGCCACCAGTCTTTCAGCTTTTTGATTTCTCATCTTTCTCCTCCCTGCCGGCCTTTGACTCGATTCTTGTCATCGTTTTTGTCTGGCCATTTTGCTTCCATATCAACGTCCCGTTTTCTCCTCTTATCAGCGTGCTTTTGAGCGGATAATAGGGGCCGAGGTACTGAATCTCGATAGACCCGTCAGTGCTTTGGGAAATCACCTTGTATGCCATAAAAGGCAGCTGTACCTCTCCTCTTCCTTCCATCACTTCCGTTTCCACAACCTCGTCTTCGGTAAATGTGACTGTTGCTGATTTCACACCGTCCGTTGGCCCGGGGGCACGCCCCTCATCCCACGTTCCGTAATAAAACGGCGTCTCTTCTTTTTGCTGCTGGCAGCCCGATACCATGATGCATACAGCAATTAAAAACAAAATGCCATATTTGTTTCTCAAGGGGCTCACCATTCTTTCCTCCTTTTTTGGGCGAATGCCGTGCCACTGTGCCAATGACTACATAAGTTATAAGGAATTCACCCACAAGGAGACTGATCACATGAACCCTTATCAATATTACAGCCCTCAGCTGCCTCAGCAGGAACCTTACTATAGCCACTATGAGTACAATTCTTATCCGCAGCAGGATGTATACGATCCATACCAAATGGACAGACAGCCGGCATTGGAAAGAAGAATCGCAGCACTTGAACGGCAAAATGAACAGCAGTCAAGAGAATTAACCCGTCTGACAAACGAAGACCGCCGTCAAAATCGGGAAATTGCACGGATTGCCGAACAGGTCAATCAGCTAAGCCAGGCTGTTGAACGCCATACACGCCGCCTAAATCGGCTCAATCAGCGCCTCCGCACAGTAGAAAACAGGCTGAATATCCCATTTACTGCAGGGGAAGGCGGTTTCTGAGCAAACAAAGAAAAAAAGCGGAATACGATTCTCCCATTTCAGGGTTTCGTTTTCCGCAATTCTTATATGTTAAAACGGAACATTTACATAAAAAGGGTTTGTACCCAGTATACAATCTTTACCGTTTTCATTCAAAGATAGAGGGGCTGAGGAAAATAATTGTAGTTCCTCTTTGACGGAATTTCTTTTCATTCAAGTTGCATGATAATACCGACTCACGTCAATCGATACATGGAGGGATCATTCATGCATAATACACAACACGGCTTGCAGCAGCTGAACCAATGCCGCCAAACTGCTCAGCAGCTCATTCAGCAAACACAGCAAAGCAGCCAGCAATATCGCCAAATGCTTCATCAGGAACAGCAAAACATCCAAATGCTGCAGCAGATTCTAAACCACGAACAACAAGCTGCACATACCATTCAGCAAGCACTGCACGGGCATGACATGGCGATTCAAAAGTGCCAGCAGGTTGTCAACATGTGCAATCAAATGCAACAGGAACTTACTGGACAATCCAGCGTCATGAATACGAATGTGTCTACACTTCCATTCGGCCAAAACACGCCATTTCAGCAGCAATCCTACCAGCAGTAACATATAAAAAGCTCAACACAATGCGAGTGTTGAGCTTTTTTTCTTACTGTTCTTTGCGAATATGTATATCCTGAATAGACTGTTTCGGTGCATGAAATCTGCTCTCGGCTTCACTTCTTGCCTCGGCAAAAGCCCGCGCCTCCACATGATCTTTGTAGACATCCAGCTGAATCAAATACAGCGGGCGCACTTTAAATCCATGAATAATGGTTACCGCCCATAACGGGACCACAATAAAAACACCGGGCAGATCAGGCAAAACAAAACCAAACGCAAAAATGAAAAAATAAATGATGCCGTACATGATCCACTTTCTATTTCTAACCTTGATGCCAATAAATAAAAAGGCAAAAAAACTGGTAATGGCAAAAGGCATGAAAATAAACAGCATCCACCAGCTATGCAGCCATTCCCAAGCGGCACCTCTTTTTGTAATTCCCATATTTTTCTCCTCCTATTTACCTATAATAATCGATTAGGCATACCGCGTCACCCATAAACGGGAAAAACTTTCTCCCTTAAAAATAGTGATAGACGGAGAACAGGTTTCTTGCTATATTATTAATTGATAATGATAATCATTACTAATCTATTGAGATACATAGTGGGAGGGTTCTTGATGAAAAAGAACATATTGCTCGTGGGCATGCTTGTGCTGCTTCTCATGTTTGTCAGCGCTTGCAGCGGCACGGCTTCTAAAGGGAGCTCAAGCGATTCTGCTTCCGAAAAAACAGAAATGAGAACATACAAATCACCAAAAGGGAACGTCAACATTCCTGCACATCCGAAACGCATCGTCACTGATTTTTATGCCGGTGAATTGCTGTCTGTCGGGGCCAATGTGGTCGGCTCAGGCTCATGGTCATTTGATAATCCGTTTTTAAAATCAAAGCTGAAAAATGTGAAGGATGTCGGTGATCCAATCAGCGTTGAAAAAGTGATGGAGCTTCAGCCTGACTTAATTGTTGTCATGAATGAAGAGAATGTTGATAAATTAAAGAAAATCGCTCCGACTGTTGTCATACCTTATAACACAGCGAAAAACGTAGAGGACACAGTCAGCATGTTCGGAGATATCGCCGGAGCGAAAGACAAAGCAAAATCATTTATGGCTGACTTTAACAAAAAAGCGGAAACAGCTAAAAAGAAAATTGCCGGCGTCATCGACAAAGATGCGACCTTCGGCATTTATGAAAACACAGACAAGGGCGAATTCTGGGTGTTCAATGACAATGGCGGACGCGGCGGCCAAGCTGTATACAATGCACTTGGGTTAAAAGCGCCTGAAAAAATTGAGCAAGATGTCATCAAAAAAGGAGAGATGAAACAGCTCTCTCAAGAGGTTATTCCTGAGTATGCCGCAGATTATATGTTCATTACGGATTACAACCCGAAAGGCGAAAGCAAAACACTCGACAAGCTGGAGAATTCCTCTATTTGGAAGAACCTTGACGCTGTTAAACATAATCGCGTGTTTATCAATGACTTTGACACGTTCTACCCGTACGACCCGATTTCTGTCAGCAAACAGGTGGATATCATCACCGACATGCTGATCAAACGGGCCGAAGAAAATAAAAAATAAAAAAACGGCACAGTCATGACGCTGTGCCGTTTTTTATGATTCACTTTAATTTTGACTGTACAAAGTCCGGCATATCTTCAAACTTGACTTCTTCCCAAGTCTCGACATACTTTCCTTTCGCCTTCACCTTCAAATACGCGTTCTTCCGAAGCTCTTTGCCGGCGAAAAAGGTCACTTCTTCTTTTTTTCCGGATGCATTGTATCCGTCTAATGTATACTCAGTACCGCCTGGGCTAAGATGTTTGCCATCTCGATCAATCTGCACATAGACATCTTGCTGGTGAATAAACGGATTAAATCTGTCTGTAACATCGTTATGAAAAAAGAGAAGCCCGCATATTACGGCAGCAGCCGCCAAGACGGCCAGGATTGCCATTGCTTTTTTCATCTTTGCACTCCCCTTACTTGTTCATTTTTTTCAAATAGCTTGACCGCACCGCGAGGAAGAATAGAAGCTGAAAAATGAAAAACCCTCCGATGGTAAGACTGAGCGGTCCCGCTACATCGGAATATCCTTCCACAGCCAATGTTCTCAAGGCAAACAGTGTATGCATGACGGCAATGACAAATGGAAAGAAGAAAAGAATGGCCAATTGTATTGTCACGCTTTGTGCCATTTCACGCTCGCTCAGGCCGATTTTGGCCAGTGAACGGTAGCGCTCCCGGTCTTCATCTAAATCAGTGAACAGCCTGAAATATAAGAAACTTGCTGCCGCGACAAAGAATACAATTGCGATAAACAGGCCGATAAATAAACTCAGGCTCGGCAGCTGCACCGTATCATAGTAAGTCCCGGCTTTTGAAGCAAAATCAGAATGCACGTCGATATAATTGCCGTAAATCTCATTTTGCAAGGATTGGCTGATCTCAAGACTGTCTTTCCAATGATCATAGCTGTAGCCGTATAATGACGCTTTATCACCGAGTGATTTCAGCTGATCAAAGGTTTGATCATTCACCGCGATGATGGCATTCAATGAGATCAGCGGTTTTTTGACTTCTTTTACCGACAGTTTTTGATCAGACATCTCCCCTTTTTGGTTCAGCAGCTTCAGCTGATCCGGAGCTTTGTTTTTGAAATTGCGGTCATACGTTCCCGGGAAATAGACAGCCTCGTCTTCTTTCAGGCCGTTCACTTTGACATGGAAGTATTTTGCCGCATCCGATTCACTGATCATGTAAACAGGGGGAACAGTTTCTCCTTCCTGATAGCGAACATAGGAAACATCTATTTTGTCTTTCGTATACGTAAAGCCGTGTGTTTTCAATTCATGGTCAATATCTTTCAAATGAGTCTGTTCTTTTGGATTGTTGCTGTAAGATAAATACTCCATTTCATAAGCGGACTCTTCCGCCCCGACGGTCGATTTGTACATCGCGAGCACGCCTGTCGCAGTAAACGCAACCGCGGAAATAATGCTGACAATAAAGAACAGGCGGGCGTTGTCTTTTAAACGATAGACAAGGTCAGAAACCCAGATGACGTTTTTCCCGCGCAGATAAAAGGTTTTCCACTTCTTCAGCGCGCGCAGAATCCATATGCTGCTTTGGCTGAAAAAGAAATATGTTCCGATGACGGTGAGCAGTAAAATGATAAACGGTTCGGCCCCGTGGACATTGCCTTTAAGAACCATGCCGTACCCGCCGCACAGACAGGCGATGCCGAATAAGGACAGAAGCACGGACGGCTTAGGCTCCGGCTTAACCTTGTCAGTGCCCTTTATTAATTTGATAACCGTATTTGATCTGACAAAAAGGATCGTAAACTGCGATAAAAAGAAAAATAAGAGCAGAAATCCGCAGGCCGTAATACCGAGCGCTTTCCAAGGCATATACAAAGGCAGCGCGTCCATTTCTAAAATATAAGCGCCGACCGTAAAGAACGTCTTTGAAAAAATGAATCCTCCGATAATGCCGGCTGCAATTGACATGACGCCGATGATCATATTTTCCGCAGTAATGAGCTTTCTCAGCTGCCCCGGCGTGATGCCCTGCATGAGCAGGATGCCGAATTCTTTATTTCTCGATTTCAAAAATGCGTTAACCGAATACAGAACAAATAAGAAAGAAAAAACAAAGATCATCCATTCCGCAGCGGTTAAGCCTTTTTTGGCGATATTATTCAGGTAGCCTTCCTTTAATGCCGGATGAAACAGGAACATCGCAAAGGTAAAGAAAATCAAAACGGAAAAGGCGCTGCTTAAAAAGAATGCAAGATAGGCCCTTTTGTTTCTCGTGACGTTTTTATAAGCGAACTGAAGAAAGGTCATTTGCGTTTCCCCCCAGCATAGACAGCACATCGAGAATTTGTTCATAAAATACTTGGCGGTTTTCCCCGCGGTAAATCTCATTAAACAGTTCACCGTCTTTTATAAAGATGACGCGGCGGCAGTAGCTTGCCGCAACAGGATCGTGGGTCACCATCAAAGCCGTGACTTGATCATCCTGATTCAGGCTCTGCATCGTTTCCATGACGTCTTTTGACGCTTTGGAATCAAGGTTGCCCGTCGGTTCATCGGCCAGGATGAGTGACGGCTTATGAATGACCGCTCTTGCGATGGCGGCACGCTGGCGCTGTCCTCCGGATACTTCAAACGTCCGTTTGTTGAGCAGGTTTTCGATTCCGAGCTTTGCCGCGATGCCTTGCAGTTTTTCTTCCATTACAGACGGTGCTTCTTTTTCAAGCGTTAACGGCAGCATGATATTTTCACCGATTGTCAGCGTGTCCAGAAGGTTGAAATCCTGAAACACAAATCCGAGCTGCTTGCGGCGGAAATGAGCGAGCTTTGTCCGCTTCAGGCGATGCGGGTTTTCTCCGTGAATCAGGATATCGCCTGAATCCGGACGGTCGATCGTTGAAATGATATTCAAAAGCGTTGTTTTTCCGGACCCGGACGGCCCCATTACCGCCGTGAACTCGCCTTCTTCTATTGAAAATGAAATTTGCTTTAAGGCCTGATAGGACACTTGTCCTTTATAGGTTTTATTTATATGTTTGACTTCAAGCATATTCGCCATGAAAATCCTCCTTATGGTTTTATTCTTGTTGATCTGGGCTGCTTTCATGTAGTGCCGGGACGTTCAACATAAAAATCCCCTTGACATAAATCCATGTTATCAAGGGGAAACAAAGCGGGCTATGTTGTTTTCTTAACGCAGCCTTACATTTTTGTAAGAAATGAAAATCGAACTGATGTCCCTTCACCGGGAGACGAGCTGATGTCCACCGTATGATTGAGCTTATCTGTAATTTCTTTGACGAGATGGAGGCCAATTCCCGTAGATTCTTGGAAACGCCGCCCGTTTTCACCGGTGTAATAAGGGTCAAACACCCGCTTGATGTCTTGCGAGGGAATCCCGACACCGTAATCTTTGACTTCAAGCACCGTCCTGTCTTCATCGCGGAAGACATTCAGCTCAAGTCTGTCACTCTTGCCCGCTGAATACTTGACCGCATTTGTGACCACTTGGCCGATCGCAAATTTGAGCCATTTGGCATCGGTGTAAATTTGATGATCATCGCAAACGTTCATTTTCGGATAAACGCGATATTGAATAAAAAATCGTTTATAGCTTTGAATGACTGATTGGAGAAGCTCGGACAGGGAAACCGCTTCGATTTTAAAATCCCGTTCAAACAGGTCGAGCCTTGAAGAATAAAGAAGCGTCTCCAGCCCGAATTCAATCTGCCGGACTTCTTTTTTGATTTGTTCAAAAACGGGCTCGTCCTCTTCTTGAATGATTAAATTAATGACCGACAGCGGCGTCTTTACTTGGTGCACCCATTGATTCATATACGTCACCCGCGCGTCAAGCTTGGCTTCGGTCTCATGGAGCTTCTGGTGCTGCAGCCGGACCAGCTCCATCTGCTTTTCATACAGCTCTGAACAGAACACTGAAGAACCGAGATACGGGATATCCGTCCCTTCCTGCCCCGAGCTGAGCCAATGATACACTCCGCGGTCTTTGTACCAGCGATAGGCAAGATAGCCCGCCAAAATAAGAAGCTGCACGCCCAATATGTAAAACAAGTGAGAAAAAGAATGAAGACCCGCAAACCAGTAATAAAAGAAGACAAACAGCCCTTGAAGGAGAAAAAGCAGAATCAGCACTGCATGAGACCGGAGAAACAGCTTCATGACTGCGCCCTCAGCTGGTAGCCTTCGCCCCGCACCGCTTCAATAGAAACAGGCGCATTCAGCTCCCGCAGTTTTTTTCTGAGCCGCGTGATATACACGTTAAGTGTATTATCATCGATGAATATGTCGGTGTCCCACGTCTTTTCCATGAGACGGTCCCGACTCGTCACCTTTTCTCCCCGCTCAAGCAGCACTTCCAAAAGCTTGCTTTCTTTTTTAGAAAGCTCGCTTTTTTCATCCTGAAAACGCAGTTCAAACCGTTCCACAAAGAGCTGGACGCCGGCATATTCAACCACTTTCTCTCCCTGCTTTGCGGCGTACTCCCCGTACGCCCTCCGGATCTGGCTTTTGATTTTCGCCAGCACAATATCATAAGAAAACGGTTTTTCGATATAATCGTCTCCCCCGTTTTCAATCGCCATCACCTGATCCATTTCCCCGCTTCTGGCAGAAATAAAGATGATCGGGCTTGTGGAGTGCTGGCGGATCTGCCGGCACCAATAATATCCGTCATATGCCGGCAAATTGATATCAAGCAGCACCACATCGGGCTTTTCCCGCAAAAAGACATCAAGAACAGCTGTAAAATCCGCGGCGACCACTGTTTGATATCCGTATTTTTCAAGGTAATTCTGCAATAGTCCGCGAATGTCTTCACTGTCTTCCACAATCATAATTTTATTCAAACTGAACCACTCCCGTTTCTTACACTGCTGCCATCATCATAATCGTTTTGGGCGTATGGACGCAACACCGCACAAAAAAACCGCCATCTCGGCGGTTTCTGGTCTCTTTAGCCGACCTGCTGCTTAGCTGCTTTACCGGCTGATCCGAACTCTCTCATTTTGCTTCGCACTGTCTCTTCCACGGCTTCAATGCCGGGTGTCAAATAGCCGCGCGGTTCGTACAGATCGCTGTTTTCCTGAAACATGCGGCGTGTTTCGTCTGTCCACGCTACCATACATTCCGTATTGATATTGATCTTCGCATGGCCGAGTGTGATGGCTTTTTTGATCTGATCCTGCGGAATCCCGGATGCCCCATGAAGAACGAGGGGAATATCAGTCATGCGGGAGATAGCCTCCATTTCCTTAAATCCGAGATTCGGCTCACCCTGATATTTGCCGTGTACAGAGCCGAGGGCGGCGGCCAGCGCGTCGATATTGGTTTCTTTAACGATCCGCTCACATTCCATGATATCGGCATAACAGACCCCGCCGACAAGTCCGTCTTCCATTCCGCCGACCGTGCCGACTTCGGCTTCTACTGACACGCCGTGTTTTGCGGCATAATCGGTGACTTCTTTTGTCATCGCGATATTCTCGTCAATCGGCTGATGGGAGCCGTCAATCATCACTGAGCTGAATCCGGCATCAATGGCCTGTCTGCAGCGTTCCGCACTGCTTCCGTGATCGAGATGAAGCACCACGGGAACGGTAATCGCCATGTCCTCCATTAACGCGCCGACCATGGCGGCAATCGTTTTAAATCCGCCTAAATAGTCGACCAGGCGATCGGAAGCCGCGGCGATGACCGGTGATTGCTCCTTTTGCGCCGCCTGCAAAATCGCCTTCGTCCACTGCAGGCCGTTGATATTAAACTGGCCGACTGCGTATTGCTCCTGCTTTGCATCTTCAAGAAGCTCTTTCATCGATACAAAAGCCATATTCACCCCTCCTTTATCCATTACATGTTGAAGTATTTTGATACGACGTCCACTGTTGTTTTTTTCGCTGTTTGAATGGCTTCCTCAGCAGTCAGCTTATAGTATTCAGGCCGGAAGAGCTCAACCGATACAACATCAGAGAAGCCGATTTCCTTCAGTGCTGATAAGTGGGCATCTAAGTCAATTGCCCCTTGTCCCGGCCATACACGATCCTCATCTGTTAAAAAGCCAATTGGGAAATCTTCTGTATCATCGATATGATAGATGAAGATTTTCTTTCCGTCCGCCTGCTTTAAGCTCTCAATATTTGAACCCATTGCATGGAAGTGAAAACTGTCAAGGACAAGCCCGACATTGTCACGGTTAACTGTGTTTACGATCTCATACGCCTGTTCAAACGTATTGACCGTACATTGCGGATGGCCGACAAATTCAAGCGCGATTTTTACGCCGTACGGCTCCGCGATATCTGACAGCTCAGTCAGCACGTCTACACTGCTCTTTTTGATCTCTTCTTTTACAATCTTCTGCTCTGTCACAAGCGGAACGGCCACCACATATTTCACACCGAGGGTTTTGCATGTTTCCATCATGCCTTTAAATTCAGTGATGATCTCGTTGTGACCCTTTTCATCACGGTTGTTGAAGAAAACGAGTGCGTTTAAGGCAAGCGGTTTGATGTGGTGGGTTTGAAAATATTCCGCAAGGTCATCCAATGAATGATCTTTTAAGTACTCCGGCAGCTTATCCATTGTACGGATTTCAATATAATCATAGCCATGCTTTTCGCATAGTTCTAAATCCTGTTTAAGGTTTGAGTTTTCCAATGTTGTCGCTTCATTAAAACAAAGTTTCATGCCAGACTCCCCCATCTGCGTTTTAGATATGAAGGGAGTTCGGCAGGAAGGCTGTCGCCATATCCCGCCGAACTCCATGCTCAGCTTATGCCAGACCTAATTCTTCTTTCATTTTCTTAAGCATAAATCGGCTTGATTCATCCGCTCTTTCATCGACCCAAGCAAATACGGCATTCGTCGCAATTCCGTCGAACTTCATCTCTCTCAGTTTTCTGAAAATCGTATCAAAATCAACCTCGCCTTGGCCAATGTCCAAATGCTGGTGAACCGTTACTTTCGCGTCAGGCGGATTTACGATGTAGCGAAGGCCATGAGCCGCTTTATGATTATAGGTATCTGCAAATAAAACATGTGTGAGGCGGTCACCGGCTTCGTCAAACATGGTCTCGATGTCGCCTTTGCCGTCATCATAGAAGAACGTATGCGCAGTCGAGTAGACAAGATTGATCCAATCCTTGTCAAGCGCGCGGATCATATCCATCGCACCTTTGTGCGTTTCGATAAAATCATATGGATGGGCTTGAAGATTGAGTTTCATGCCTTCTTTTTCAAAGACTGGCAGAAGCTCATCCATGGATTTGATAAATTTTTCTTCACTTGTTAAAGGATCATATTTTGAACCGCTGAATTCGCTGTTCATCAAATCCACTTCAAGTTCAACCGCAATTTCGATTGCCCGTTTCCAGTTGCGCACTGCTGCCTGGCGGCGGTCTTCATCGGGTCCCGCCCAGTGGTAAAGAGGAAGAAGCGATGAAAGCTTAACACCTGTATCTCTTAAAAGGCGCTTTAATTGTTTGATCTTTGCTGAATCGACTTTCGGATATTTATAAAACGGGCAAAAATCCTCGCGCGGAGACAATTCGATATATTCATAGCCAAGCTCCGCCGTTTTATAGACCATTTCCTCTAAAGTTAAATCATCACGATACATGGATGGATCCAATGCTAACTTCATATTTTCACTCCTCTGTTTTCTAGTTTTGAACTGTTGTAAAAGATTGATAGAATTCCGGTTTTTCCTTCAATTCAACCTTTTCTTTTTGTCCAGATTCCTGGGCTTTTACACACGCGTCAGTCGTGACAGCAGCAATATAGCCGTCCCATGCCGTCGGTCCGCTGACCTCGCCTTTCTTTTGAATCGAATCAATAAAGTCTTGGATTTCCACATCATACGCAGCGACAAAGCGTCTCTGCCAATCCATCAAAATATCAGTGCTGAATTTGCCTTCTTTTCTCAAGCTGATGCTTGATGGCTCGGGAAGCTTGATGATGCCGTCTTCTCCGACGATTTCGCATTGAATGTCATAGCCGTATTTACAGTTCACATAGATTTCAGCATTGATGACGATGCCGCCATTTGTTTCAATCACCACGATTTGCGGATCTTTTAAATGCGGAAGCGCGTTTTTTGATTTTTTCGGATAGATGACTTGAACGGACTCGTAGTCATCATTGACGAGCCAGTGGAGCACGTCAATTTCATGAACAAGCGTGTCGACTACAGCCATATCGGTTGTGTAGTTATCTCCCACAGTCGGGTTGCGGTGCGCGCAGTGAATCATAAGCGGTTCGCCAATCACATGGTTATCGAGTGCTTCCTTCAGCTGTACGTAACCGCTGTCATAACGGCGCATGAAGCCGACTTGAACAAGGCGTTTGCCCACTTTGATTTCTTCTTCGACGATGCGCATGCATCCTTCAGCCGTTGTCGCGAGCGGTTTTTCACAGAACACATATTTCTGGGCTTTAATCGCTTTCAGCACGCTTGACTCATGCGCAGGCCCCCAGCTTGTCACTAAGACAGCATCTACATTTTCGTCTGCAAGCAGGCTGTCATCATTCGGATAAACCGTCGCGTTTAATTGGTATTGCTCAACGACCTTTTGTGCAGCTTCTTGATTGACATCCGTTACAGCTACAATTTCTGCGCCGGACAGCTTGTTCGTGATGCGGTTAATATGTTCTTTTCCGATTGCTCCAGTTCCAATTACGCCAATACGTAAACTCATTGACAGCCACTCCTTCTGTTGATTACATAATTTTGCTTTCTGTTTCTTGCTTTACTTGGCTCTGAGGAGATCCGTAGAGTTCCTCTTGAATTTGTTCAAGCGACTTGCCAGACGTATTCGGCGCAAAGAGCAGCCCGATGATCATACTGGCCGTCACACATCCGAGAAGAATTGCAGCCATCGTTCCAATGCCGAAATTGGTGATAATCATTGGGACAAACAGACTCCAAATCCCTATTGAAATACGGACAAGGAAAAACATCAGTCCTTGTGCGGAAGCACGATATTGCGTAGGAAAGATTTCGCTGGCCCATAACTGATAGTTCGCTTGCTGCCCGGCTCCGTTATTGATGCCGATCACGACAATAAACAGGAGCAGAATCGGCAGGCCTTCAACTGGCAGCAGAAACAGTGTCCACCCGATCACCGCCATGAAAGCGGCGATTCCAAATACGGTTTTTCTATATTTGTCGGCAAAGGGCATGAAGATCAAGGCGACCCCCAATCCTGTGAAGATAAACAGCCCCATTTGCAAAAGGTTGGCCATGTTGGCAGATACACCGCCGACCTGCTGATAAATGTATGGCATAAAGAAGCCCATGACCCCGGCGGCTAGGTTCCAAACCAAGTACACACCCATCAAAAACAGTATGCTTTTTAGATACATAGGCTTGAGCAAATCAAAATACGATGTCTTATTCAATACAGCCGGCTTCTCTGCCTGAGCTTCCTCCGGCTGATTTTTTGTCTGCCAGGCGTCTGATTCCGGAAGCCTGATTCTCAGGATGTACGTAATCAGCGCAATCACAAGCAGATGGGCAAATACGATTTTATTCCCCAAGAGTCCCAAGTCACCGGCCAGTACGGAGAGGAGCAGTACAACGACAGCGCCCGCGGCCCAAGCGACTTGTGCTACGCCGCAATGCCTGGCCCGATTCTTCTTTGGCGCATTTTCCGCAATAATGGTCCATGACGCGGTTATGTCAGCCCCTACTGATAAACCGATAATGATGTAACCGCTTAACAACATGGGGAAATTAACCCCGAACAAAACCAAACAAATCCCTAGTGCATAAACCAGCATACTATTGGTATAAACAGCCTTCCGTCCGACTTTATCAGCCAGAAACCCGCCAAGCAGCGCGCCGACAGCGGCAGAAATCGCATTTGCGCTCAGCGCGCCGAGCAGCCCGATTTGCGTATCGGATAGCTTAAGGTAACTGACCCATAATGATAAACCGGCGGAGCCTGCCACAATTGAACCGGCATCAATATAGTTGGCCAATGCTGCCGCGATTGTCCGTTTATTGAAGGCTGAATCTCCATTGGTATTGCCCATATGTTCATTCCCCATTAAGCCAGATCCAACAACTGCTGATCAATATAGTTTCTCGCAATCAATGCATACTCCAGCGGGTTTGCAACATCGGGGTCCTGTTCAGCTTCAATGACAATCCATCCGGAATAACTGTGCCTCAACAGCAGCTGATATACTTCTCTAAAGTCAATGCAGCCGTCACCGGGAACCGTAAACATGCCTTTTAAAAATGATTGCCGGAACGATTGTCCTTCGAGCCTGCATTGTTCCATGACATTCAGGCGGGCATCCTTAAAGTGCACATGCTTAATGCGGCCGATATGCTTCTCAAGCATCCCCATGTAATCGCCGTCAGAAATATACGCATGGCCTGTATCATAGAGGAGGTGTACATGCGCAGGGTCTGTTCCTGCCATCAGGCGGTCCACTTCTTCCGCTGTTTGGACACCAGTGCCGAGATGATGATGATAGACAAGCTTCAAGCCATGCTGAGCGGCAATTTCGCCAAGGTGATTCAGCCCTTCGCAAAGCCGCTCCCATTCATCATCCGTAAAGTGCGGCTTCTCTGTGAACACATTTTTCTCCAAGCCTTGCACGCTGTACGTTTGTTCAGAGACAACTGCGACATCCGCGTTTACTTGCTGCAAATACTCACAATGCAGGGTAAATGTCTTTGCCGCTTCACCAAGTCCGTCACGCAAAATAAAACTGCTGAACCATTTTCCTGCAATGCGTAAGTTCCGAAGCTTCAGCTCTTTGTTCAGGATGGCAGGTTCGGGGAAAAAGCCCCCGACCTCCGTGCCTTGAAAACGTGCGACAACGATATCACTTAACAAATGCTGAAGTGTATTTCCCGCTCCAATTTCAGGCATGTCATCATTCCGCCACCCAATGGGAGCGATTCCCCACAGGATTTCATTTTTGCCCATCTATGGTGCCTCCCCTCTAATACTGCTTCGCAGATTCCAGCTTTTTCTCTTTTGCTTCGTATGCTTTCTGAACGCTTTCTTGTTCAGATACCTCTGCCACCCCGACATGCCACCAGCTGTCATAGCCGTCCGTCATTGTTTTTGGCAGAACTTTCATTTCAATTAATGTTGATACATTCTGTTTCTTCGCATCCTCTAACGCCGCTTTTAATTCTTCTACTGTGTTTGCACGGTAGGTTTTCGCGCCGTATCCCTCAGCGACTTTCGCGTAATCGACATTCAGGATTTGGTTGTCATCTGTGCGGAACTCGCAATAGTAGCTGCCGCTGCCGTGATCCATTTGCAGGTTGTTGATGCATCCGAATCCTGAGTTGTCAAAGAGCAGCACATTGATTTTCTTGTTGTATTGAATCGCCGTGATCAATTCAGAATGAAGCATCAGGAAGCTGCCGTCTCCGACGATTGAATACACTTCTCTGTCAGGGTGGGCCAGTTTAAGACCGAGTGTCCCGGACACTTCATAGCCCATGCAAGAATACCCATACTCCAGGTGATACGTATTCGGAACATTAGAATGCCACAGACGCTGCAAATCTCCTGGGAGTGAGCCTGCTGAACAGATGATGACACTGTCTTCAGGAATCGTCTCGTTGATTGTCAGCAATGCCGTTGTTTGCGGAAGCTCCGTATTCAACGCGTCAGCATATTCATTCAGGACCTCTTGAGAAAAATGATTTTTGATTTCCGGATCAAATGCTTCCCGCTTAAACGTCACTTTGCTGAGACGCTCGCGTTCAGCTAGCCATTCGTCCTTCAGCTCCCGAATCGTTGTGCCGAACTCGCTCTCATAGCCTTCAAGCAAGCCATGCAGTTTGCCAAGCGTCACTTTCGCATCCGCTACCACTTGGAATGCATCAAGTTTATACGCCTGCATTCGGCTGACGTTAATGTTCAAAAACTTCGCTTTATCAAAATCAAAAGCGGTCTTAGAGGATGTCGCAAAATCCGTATACCTTGTGCCGATGCCGATAATCAAATCAGCTTGGCGGGCCGCTTTGTTTGCCGCAAGTGTACCTGTGATGCCCATTCCGCCAAGGTTGTTTGCAAAATCTGCCTCAACAGTAGACTTTCCTGCCTGCGTTTCAACTAACGGAATGTTATAGGCTTCAGAAATGGCAACCAATTCATCGCGCGCACCGGAATATTTTGCGCCTCCGCCGACGAGAATCACAGGTTTTTTGCTGGATTTAATCAGCTCCGCCGCACCTTGAAGCTCGCGCTCGCTCGGCTGCATGCGATCAATATAGTGAACCCGTTTGACGAAGAAACTTTCATCAAAATCGTATGCTTCCCCTTCAACATCCTGAGAAATACAAATCGTTGCCGGACCTGCTTTTGCCGGGTCAGTCATGACTTCAAACGCGCGCAGCAAACTGCTCATCAGCTGTTCAGGGCGCGTAATGCGGTCCCAATATCTCGATACAGGTTTCAATGCATCGTTTGTTGTAATCGCCGCACTGTATTCTTGCTCCATTTGCTGCAGTACAGGGTCTGGCTGTCTTGTCGCAAATGTGTCTGCCGGAATCAAAAGAACTGGGATATTGTTTGCCAATGCAGTGCCGGCTGCCGCCACTAAGTTAGCCGCTCCCGGTCCGACGGATGTAGACACCGCATATATTTTTCTTCTCAGCATTTGCTTGCTGTACGCCATGGCCGCATGCGCCATTCCTTGTTCATTTTTCCCTTGATAGACTTTCAAATGGCCTGCATCCTGCTCAAGCGCCTGCCCGATCCCTAATACGTTTCCATGACCGAAAATCGTGAAGATCCCTTCGACAAAAGGCTCTTCCTTTCCATCTACATGGATGTACTGCTGGTTTAAGAATTTAATCAGCGCCTGCGCAGTTGTTAAGCGAATTTTCTTACCCACAAACGATCCCACCTTTACTCGATCTTTTTCAATTATGACTGTGCTTCAATAAGCTGTACGATTTCATCCGCAGTCGGCATCGCTTCTGACGAACTGTGCTTGCTCACCACAATGGAAGCTGAAGCACTGCCGTATTTCAATGCCGTTTCGATGTCTTTTCCGGTGACAAGGCCATAGATAAAGGCTGACGCATAGGAGTCACCGGCTCCAAAAGTTTTCAGCACTTTTGTCTTGTACGCTTGAGCGCGGAATACCTCGCCGGATTTGCTGTATGCGTAAGAGCCTTCGACGCCGTGTTTGATGACAACGAGGTCGGCTGAATGGCCAAATAAATGATTGACGGATTCCTCATTGCTTCCGCCTGTGCGGTTTTCCATCACATCAAATTCATCGCGTGTGCCGATGACGATATCAGACTGCTCGGCAACCAAAGAATAATAAACGGCTGTTTCATCTGATGACTGCCACGTATACGGGCGGTAATCCAGTTCGAACACCACTTTAACCTGATGCTTCTTCGCGTATTGAACAGCTTTTAATACCGCTTCCCGTGACGGGCTTTTGGCGAGCGCTGTCCCGGAAACAAGCAGCATTTTCGCATTTGCGATGTAGTCCTCGCTTACCTCTGAAGGCGCAAGATAAAGATCCGCCACATCATCGCGATACATTAAAATGCTGCATTCTTCAGGGCTGAGGATTTCTGTAAATGCAAGGCCTGCTTTGTGTCCATCTTGATCAACAACCATCTGTGTTGTATCAACGCCGGTCTTTCTCATATAGGACTCTATGAATCTTCCATGCTGGTCATCCGGAATTTTGCCGATGAAGCCCGCTTTTAAGCCAAGCTTCGCGCTGCCGATCGCGATATTCGCAGGTGAACCCCCAACGTATTTGGAAAATGTCATCGTCTCTTCCATTGGGCGGTTGTATTCGACTGCGTTCAGGTCAATACATGCCCGGCCGATGGCAACAATGTCAAAAGCCTTCTCTTCATTGAATGTATACTTCATCGTAAACAGCCACTCCTCACTTGTTAGCGTTCTAAAATCCACTCATGCGCCGGGTCGTTATGAAACTTCCATTTTCGCGTCGGCCCTGCCATGACATTTAAATAGTAGGATGTGTATCCGTCCGGAACGCCTACCGGGTGGTATCCCGCAGGAACGATGACAACGTTTTCATTTTCTACAGTCATTGTCTCATCAATAGAACGGTCATCTGTGTATACGCGCTGAAACACAAAGCCCTGCCCCGGGTCTAACTCATGGTAGTACGTTTCTTCTAAGAAAGATTCTTCCGGCAAGTTGTCTTGATCATGTTTGTGAGGCGGGTAGCTGGACCAGTTGCCGCTGTCTGTATAGACTTCAACTACTAATAGGCTGTTAGCTGAAGGGTCTGAATCCGGAAGAATGTTATGAACAGTACGTTTGTTTGAAAACTTCCCGCGATGCTCAATTCCGTTGTCTTCCGCTTTGATTAGCTTTGTCGGCAGCTGTTTTTCCGATGGAGAATAGCAAAGCGCCACTCTTGCGTCGCTGACCGCTGTAATCTCAAATGCACGGTCATTTGACATATAGACGCTGTCTGTCGGTTTTCGTTCAAATACGCTTTCACGCGTACCGATATTCTCAAAAGTCGACTCATGGTCCGTCACTGTAATTTTTCCCGTTACCGCCACAATACAGATTTCTTGTTTATTCAATTCTTCTGCATAGCTGGAACCGGAAGCTAGATCTAACACCTTAAACTCTATATAATTGAGATCAGAGTTGGATTTCGTTACTTCGTGCACCAGTTTGACCCCATTAGACACTTCATGCGACTGCGGCTTACGCAACAAATAACTCATAGAGAAGCCCTCCTCTTTCTATTGGCAGAATGAGTCCGAACAGCGCACATGGACGCCGTTCGGCTGTTCGTCGTTTAGTTGAAATCAGGTGCCGGATATCTTGCCGTCACCACTTTTTTACGTGTATAGAAGTCGACGCTGTCTTTTCCGTTCGCATGCAGCGTTCCAAAGAATGAAGATTTCCAGCCTGAGAATGGGAAGAACGCCATTGGAGCCGGCACACCAAGGTTGATGCCTAGCATTCCCGCATCAATGTTTTCACGGAAATAGCGGATTGCGTTTGAGTTGGATGTGAACAAGCAGGCGCCGTTCGCAAACTCAGACTTATTGGCGATTTCAATCGCTTCTTTCAGGTTTTTCACACGGATGACAGATAAGACCGGAGCGAAAATTTCATCTTTCCAGATCGTCATTTCTGTTGTGACATTGTCAAAGATCGTCGGGCCGACAAAGTAGCCGTCGTCAGACACATTTTCACGTCCGTCACATACGAGTCTGGCACCTTCTTCAAGACCTTTTTCGATATAGCTGAGCGTGCGCTTCTTGTTGTCTTCGCGAATCACCGGTCCTAAGAACACGCCGTCATCAAGGCCGTTACCGATTTTAATGTCCGCCACTTTTTCCTGCAGCTTCGCCATAAATTCATCGGCGATTCCTTCTTCAACCGTCACAACCGCACAAGCCATGCAGCGTTCACCGGCAGAACCGAAGGCAGCTCCGACGATGTTTGTGACCGTGTCTTCAAGATTCGCATCGTTCAAGACAATCGTATGGTTTTTCGCACCAGTCAGAGATTGAACGCGTTTTAAGTTTTCGCTTCCTTTTTTGTAGACGTATTCGCCGACTGGCTTGGAGCCTACAAATGAAATCGCTTTAATTTCGGGATGCTCGAGGATGCCGTTCACAACGTCATGCGCACCGTATACGACGTTGAATACCCCTTTCGGAAGGCCCGCTTTTTCAAAAAGCTCAACCAATTTCTCTGTTAACAGCGGAGTCCGCTCAGATGGCTTTAAAATAAATGTGTTGCCGAGCGCGATCGCCATCGGGAACATCCAGCAGGGAACCATCATCGGGAAGTTGAATGGCGCGATTCCGCCGACAACTCCGATTGGGTAACGGTAGTTCGCCGCTTCAACGTCCGTTGCGATGGAAGCAAGTGAGTCACCCATCATCAGGGAAGGAGCTCCAGCGGCGAACTCTACGTTTTCAATCCCGCGTCCCACTTCACCTAAAGCTTCTTTTGTGTTTTTTCCGTTTTCAATGGTAATCAGATGAGCCAGTTCTTCTTTATGCTGAGACAGCAGCTGCTGGAAGTTAAATAGAATTCTGGCTCGGCGCGGAACCGCCACCTTTGACCATGTTTTAAATGCTTCAGCCGCCGTTTGCGCTGCGTAATCAATATCCTCTTTTGTAGAAATCGGCACTTGGCATAGCACTTCTTTCGTCGCCGGATTGACGACATCTTCATATTGATCTGTTTTGCTTTCAACCCATTCACCGTTGATATAGTTTTTTAATTTTCTGATTTCTGCCATTCTTATTGCCTCCTTCATTAGTAAACACATACACTTGTATGGATGGTTCAGGATAGATTCATATCAATATCCACTTTTCAGTAAGCCAAGAATTAAACGCTTTCAAAAAAACCAAAAAAATAAATGGCGGATGCATATTTACATACAAGCAACCATTTCATGCACAACAGGTTACTTTTTGGTCATTTCTTGGTTATATTCTAATCGCATAATACCCATAAGTCAATCATAAACACTAAATTTTTTCATTATTTTTATTATATTAATCTTTTAATCAAGTAAGAGAGGTAAGAGAAGGCCGTCCAATCTTGCAAAAGATATACACCGATGTTATCATTTTTTAAGCAACTATTGATTAACTTTTGGTTTTTATTATATATTTATGTTACGTAAAGATTCAAGAAGGAGTTTTTTATATGAAACTGATGCGGATTCAGGAAATGGAGGAGTACATTTTATCGCATGGCACTGTTTCCTTAGATGAGCTGTGCCAGGTGTTCAATGTCTCCAAAAACACAGTCAGACGTGATATCAACAAGCTAACAGAAAAGGGTGCGATTGAAAAAGTATACGGCGGCGTAACATCTATTGAAAAAACCGCATTAGTTCCTTTTGAAAATCGCACCATTCAGCACCAGGATGAAAAAACAAAAATCGCCCATTATGCTTCCCGATTTATTGAAGATCACGATTTGGTCTTCATTGATTCAGGAACGACGACAAAGTCTATTCTTGATACGCTTGATCCAGCCAAAAATGTCACCATCTTAACCAACAGTTTAGACATTATCAATGCGGCGTCAGCTTTGAAGAATATCAACTTAATCATTATCGGAAACAACTATAAGAGAAAAACCCGCTCCTTTGTCGGCATGGACGACCCGGCTATGCTTGATAAGTACAATATCAACAAAGCCTTTATGTCCGCTACCGGAACGACGCTGACTCACGGATTGACCAACTCGGATCTGCTGGAGTATGAAATTAAAAAGAGGATTTCGGAAAAAGCAAAAGAAGTGTATCTATTGGCTGACCATTCTAAATTCGGAAAATCAACGCTTCTGACGTATGCACCGTTTGACAGGCTGCATTGCATTGTGACCTCTCAGCCATTAGACGACGAGTACACGCAGTACTGCAATGAGCATCAAATCGGCATTCATCTGGCCTAACGTTTACAATAGTGTTGAGAGTCTATCATCCATTTTATTCTAGGAGGCAGATCATGAAAAAAGCGAAGCTCGGAAAATCAGACTTGCAGGTATTCCCTATCGGATTAGGAACAAATGCTGTCGGAGGACATAACCTCTACCCGAACCTAAATGAAGAAACCGGAAAAGAATTGGTGCGCGAGGCGATCCGTAATGGCGTGACAATGTTAGACACCGCTTATATTTACGGGATCGGCCGTTCCGAAGAATTAATTGGTGAAGTGCTGCGTGAATTCAACCGTGAAGATGTTGTCATCGCGACAAAAGCCGCTCACAGAAAACAAGGCAATGACTTTGTCTTTGATAATTCACCAGAATTTCTTAAAAAATCAGTTGATGAAAGCCTGAAGCGCTTGAATACCGATTATATCGATTTGTTCTACATTCACTTCCCTGACGAACATACGCCTAAGGATGAAGCTGTTAACGCGCTGAATGAGATGAAGAAAGCCGGAAAAATCCGCTCCATCGGTGTATCCAACTTCTCTTTAGAGCAATTGAAAGAAGCAAACAAAGACGGTTTGGTAGATGTATTGCAAGGCGAATACAACCTGTTAAACCGTGAAGCGGAAAAAACATTCTTCCCGTATACGAAGGAGCATAATATTTCATTTATCCCTTACTTCCCGCTCGTATCAGGTTTATTGGCAGGAAAGTATACAGAAGATACAACGTTCCCAGAAGGCGACCTGCGAAACGAACAGGAACACTTCAAGGGCGAGCGTTTCAAAGAAAATATCAGAAAGGTCAACAAGCTTGCGCCGATTGCCGAAAAACACAACGTGGATATCCCTCACATCGTATTGGCCTGGTATTTAGCAAGACCGGAAATTGATATTTTAATCCCGGGAGCAAAACGTGCCGATCAGCTGATTGATAACATCAAAACAGCTGACGTGACGCTTTCTCAAGAGGATATTTCATTTATTGATAAGCTGTTCGCATAAGAAGAAAACAGCCTTCTCCAATGGAGAAGGCTGTTTTTTTGTGCGATAAATTCCTAGAAGCAAAATCTTACAAAAAGAGCCATACATCCGATAAAATAAAGGTAGTTGAATCTCAGAAAGAAAGTGATGAAAAAGCAAAAGCATGCAATGTTAATCTCACCTAGAAATATAGACTCATATCAATCAAAAAAGCTGATCCAACTTCTTTGATTCGCAACTCAGAATAGCGGGCCGTTTCGGCGGTCTATGGAGGAAACAGAATGAAACTTAAATATGTAAAAGCCTTAGTCGCAGTAATTGTTGCTTTAGGTGTACTGCTGCCATCAACGATTTCTCATGCAAAGAGCTTTAGCGGCCGCTCATCATCTAGTTACAGCAGCCGAAGTTCAAGCTCGTCATACAGCGGAAGCTATAAATCAAGCCCGAAATCAAGCTACAGCTCAGGATCAAGCTCTTCTAGCAAGAAATCCAAGACGTCTGACGATTCATCATCATCGATTTCGCTTAAAAAGAAGCCTTCGGAAAAGGCAAGCTCATCAAGCTCTAAAAAATCGTCAGGGACCTTTTCCGGCGCTACATCAAAAGTAACCGGAAAGACATACAGCGGAAAAACGTCTAAAGCTTATGTTGGCGGACGTTATGTTTCAGTCAATCATTACTATCACGCAGGTTTCGCGCCATCAGGATGGTTTGGATATTATAGCGGATTTACAATGGGTATGTTCATGATCAGCATGATGCACCCATGGGGTTACACCTATCATCCAGTCGGAGGCCCAGGCTATGTTTCGTATGGCGCTTCACCCATTGCCTGGATCGTTGATATCATTGCTTTGATCATTATTTTAATCATTGTCATCGCGTTGATTCGCGCATTTAAAGCACCGAAGACGTACAGAAGGAGATTTTAGGCAATGAGATTAATATTAAATGAGCAAGAAATTGTAGACGGAATTTGCGTGTATATTTCCAATGAAGAAGATATCTACCCTGAAGACGTTGAAGTAAAAGAACTATCGTACAACAAGCGTACAGGGTTCTTCGCTGAAGCCACATTTGGCCTGCACCACAAGCAGCTTATGTCAGATGACATTTCAGAAGGCATTATTCAGTTCTTAGAGGAATACCACAACTTCAATCCGGACGTTACCGTCGTTGAATTGCAATTTGATAAGAAAAAAGGCTTCTCCGCCTTGGTTTTCGTCAACGAAGCAGAAGAATAAAAATGTCTTAATCAAAACCTTACTCCGCGCGGGTAAGGTTTTTTATAATGGTTTCTCTGAGCATAAAGTTATTTCGTTTTTCCCAAACTCAGCGGATCTGTGATCATCTCTTTTGGCTTTAATGTTTCCGTTTTTTCAAAACAAATGTTTCAAATGAGATAGGAAATGGGTACTAATCTATTAACTTTGTTACACATTTTAGATACTCATTGGCTCAACAACTGAGGAGGAGACATTTGTGAAGAAAGACACAAGGAAATATATGATCTACTTTTTCGGCGCTTTAGGGGGACTGCTATATGGTTACGATACAGGCGTTATCTCAGGAGCACTCCTGTTTATCAATAACGATATTCCTTTAACGACATTGACAGAAGGATTGGTTGTCAGCATGCTGCTCCTTGGCGCGATTTTCGGTTCTGCCTTGAGCGGCACATGCTCAGACCGCTGGGGCAGGAGAAAGGTTGTATTTGTCCTTTCCATCATTTTTATTATCGGTGCGCTCGCTTGTGCATTTTCTCAAACAATCGGCATGCTGATTGCATCTAGGGTGATACTCGGGTTGGCCGTCGGCGGTTCAACGGCACTTGTGCCCGTGTATCTTTCCGAAATGGCACCGACGAAAATTCGCGGGACACTCGGCACAATGAACAACTTAATGATTGTCACCGGGATTTTGCTCGCCTATATCGTTAACTACCTGTTCACACCGTTTGAAGCGTGGCGCTGGATGGTCGGTCTGGCCGCAGTGCCTGCCGTGCTTCTATTAATCGGCATCGCGTTCATGCCGGAATCGCCAAGATGGCTCGTGAAGCGCGGCCGTGAAGAAGAAGCGAGACGCATCATGAACATCACTCATGACCCCAAAGACATCGAAATGGAATTGGCAGAGATGAAGCAAGGGGAAGCGGAGAAAAAAGAAACGACACTCGGCGTGCTGAAAGCCAAATGGATTCGCCCCATGCTTCTGATTGGCGTCGGCCTTGCCATTTTCCAGCAGGCGGTCGGCATTAACACGGTCATCTACTACGCGCCAACCATTTTTACGAAGGCCGGTCTTGGCACATCAGCTTCGGCGCTCGGCACAATGGGAATCGGCATCCTCAACGTCATCATGTGTATCACTGCCATGATCTTAATTGACCGTGTCGGCCGCAAAAAACTTCTGATTTGGGGAAGTGTCGGCATCACACTGAGCCTTGCTGCTTTATCAGGCGTGCTCCTAACGCTCGGACTTTCCGCATCAACAGCGTGGATGACAGTAGTCTTTCTAGGTGTCTATATCGTCTTTTACCAGGCGACATGGGGTCCGGTAGTGTGGGTGCTCATGCCTGAGCTCTTCCCATCCAAAGCACGCGGAGCCGCGACAGGGTTCACGACTTTGGTGTTATCGGCGGCTAACCTGATCGTTTCGCTTGTCTTCCCGCTGATGCTAAGCGCAATGGGCATCGCATGGGTCTTTATTGTTTTCTCAGTCATTTGTCTTCTCTCATTTTTCTTCGCTTTCTACATGGTGCCGGAAACCAAAGGGCGAAGCTTGGAGGAAATTGAAGCAAGCCTGAAAAACCGGTTTAAAAAGAAGAAAAGCACACAAAACCAAATGCTGAATGAGCGTACATTATAAAAAAAGGAATCGTCTCCTTATGGGACGATTCCTTTTTCTGTTTACACCATGACCTTGCAAATATTGTTCGTAAATTCCACAGGGTCCTGAATCGGCAGGCCTTCGATGAGAAGCGCCTGATTGTACAGAAGGTTTGTGTACAGGCTCAGCTTCTCTTTATCTTGTTCAAACGCGTCCTGCAGCGTTTGGAATACCTCGTGATTCGGGTTGATTTCCAGCACTTTTTCCGCCTTCACATTTTGGCTGTCAGGCATCGCGTTTAAGATTTTTTCCATCTCAATTGTCACTTCGCCGTCAGCAGCAAGGCAGACTGGATGTGATTTAAGCCGTTTTGAGATTCTGACGTTTTTCACTTTGTCTGACAGAATGTTTTTCATTTCCTCAAACAGATCCTTATACTTGTTTTCCTCTTCCTCGGACTGCTTTTGATCCTCATCCGTGTCTATGCCAAGGTCTCCGCTTGATACGGACTTGAATTCTTTTTCCTGATAAGAAGCCAGCATTTTAATTGCAAACTCATCGATGTCCTCAGTAAAGTAGAGGATTTCATAGCCTTTGTCCGCCACCATTTCCGTTTGCGGCAGTTTCTCAATGCGGTCGTAAGAATCACCGGTCGCGTAATAAATGTATTTCTGCTCCTCTGGCATTCTGGAAACATACTCGTCTAAGCTGACCAGTTTTTTCTCTTTTGAAGAGTAGAATAATAGGAGATCCTTCAATTGATCCTTATTCGCGCCAAAATCATTGTACACGCCGAATTTCAGCTGTCTGCCGAACGACTTGTAGAACGTCTCGTATTTCTCGCGGTCTTTTTTCAACAGGCTTTGCAGCTCGCTTTTGATTTTCTTGCTGATGTTTTTCGCGATCAGCTTCAGCTGGCGGTCATGCTGCAGCATTTCTCTGGAAATATTCAGCGATAGATCCTCAGAATCGACCATGCCCTTCACAAAGCTGAAGTGGTCCGGTAGCAGGTCTGCGCACTTATTCATGATCAGCACGCCATTGGAATACAGCTCCAAGCCTTTCTCATATTCCTTGGAATAGTAGTCAAACGGCATGTTTTCAGGGATGAATAGAATCGCGTTGTAGCGAACGGCTCCATCCACACTGATATGAACGTGTGTGAGCGGTTTATCAAACCCGTAATGCTTTTCAGCATAGAATTTTTCATAATCCTCATCTGTCAGCTCGCTTTTGTTTTTTCTCCAGATTGGCACCATGCTGTTGACCGTCTGCTCTTCCTGCACCTCTTCAAATTCATTTTCGCTGCCTTCCTTCGGCTTATTAATGGTGGTATCCATTTTGATCGGGTAGCGAATGAAGTCGGAGTACTTCTTGATGATCGCTTTTAAACGATATTCCTCTAAAAACTCGTCATAGCTGTCATCTTCTGTGTTCTCTTTGATTTTCAGGATAATGTCTGTACCGACAGAATCCTTTTCACACGGCTCAATCGTATAGCCGTCTGCACCCGCAGACTCCCATTTATAAGCCTCTTCGCTGCCAAGCGCTTTACTGATGACTGTCACGACATCGGCAACCATAAATGCCGCGTAAAAACCGACACCGAACTGCCCGATAATGTCATGTCCGTCTTTCAGCTCGTTTTCCTTTTTAAACGCGAGGGAACCGCTTTTTGCAATTGTTCCAAGATGCTGTTCAAGCTCATCCTTTGTCATTCCGATCCCCGTATCAGAGATGGTTAATGTTCTCGCATCTTTGTCAGCTGCGACCTTTATGTAGTAACTGTCTTTATCAAACGTAAGCGCATCGTCCGTAAGCGCTTTGTAATAGATTTTGTCAATCGCATCACTCGAATTGGAGATTAACTCGCGCAGGAAAATTTCTTTTTGGGTATAAATGGAGTTAATCATCATATCCAGCAAGCGTTTAGACTCTGCTTTAAACTCTTTTTTCGCCACTCTTGATCGCTCCTTTACCATTATGTAAACCCTTTTCAGCATCTATTTATCACATAAGATGACAATTGTCAATTAGATTGATAGATGCATATATATGTAAATTTAACATTAGTTGGATTTGTTTTCACTCTTTTTCTCACTCATTCTCATAAAAAAGAGAGGCTTCATCATCCTCTCTTTTTTTCTGTGTCATTCCAGCGGCCAAACTCCCGCTTCATCCATATATGCACCGGGTAGAAAAACAAACCGAACGGTATTAAAAACAATAGATTATGCCATGAAGCATTCAGAAATGCGCTTGCAGTCACCGGAAACGTAATCTCTTGCAATAAAAAAGAGATGACAGTCAGCACAACAAATGCAGATGGAATGGTAATGAAGCAATAAAACTTGAGCTCCTTCTTATGCTGTACCTTCAAACATACAAACCTCCCAACAATTTCTAATTCATCTTAACATATGCTGGCCTTTCTTTTCTCGCATGTTTATCACTGCACATAGCGGGAAGACAAATAGAAAAAGGAGGTCTCGTATCATGGGAAGACTTGAAAACAAAACAGCAGTGATCACAGGCGCCGCGACCGGCATTGGTCAAGCGACGGCAGAGGTTTTTGCCAATGAAGGCGCGCGCGTGATCATCGGAGATATCAATACAGATCAAATGGAAGAAACAGTGGACGCAATCAGAAAAAACGGAGGACAGGCCGAATCCTTTCACCTCGATGTGTCAAATGAAAACAGTGTGAAAGCTTTTGCTGATCAAATCAAGGATGCATGCGGAACGATTGATATACTGTTTAATAATGCCGGCGTTGATCAGGAGGGCGGAAAGGTGCATGAATATCCGGTTGACCTGTTTGACCGCATTATCGCCGTCGACCTGCGCGGTACGTTCCTTTGCAGCAAATATCTGATTCCGCTCATGCTCGAAAATGGAGGCTCCATCATCAACACCTCCTCCATGTCAGGCCGTGCCGCGGACCTTGACCGCTCCGGCTACAACGCAGCAAAAGGCGGCATCACCAACCTGACAAAGGCAATGGCAATCGACTACGCACGAAACGGCATCCGCGTCAATTCCATTTCACCGGGTACGATCGAAACCCCGCTGATTGACAAACTAGCAGGCACCAAAGAACAAGAAATGGGTGAAAAATTCCGCGAAGCCAACAAATGGGTCACGCCGCTCGGCCGTCTCGGCCAGCCGAAGGAAATGGCAACAGTGGCCCTGTTCCTCGCGTCAGACGACAGCTCATACGTCACAGGAGAGGACATCACCGCAGACGGCGGCATCATGGCATACACATGGCCAGGGAAAATGCTGATTGATGAGAAATGGAAGAAAGAAACGAAATAAGAGAGGGGATGTCCCTCTCTTTTTGTCTTTCAAAGCAATACAACCTTATACTTTTTCACATCCAAAAACTGCAAAAATTCCCTCGCCAGCACTTCAGGCGGATGCGTCTTTCCTTCATCCAGCCGATACAAAAGCAACCCGATAATCATTGCGGATACATAATGGGCATAAAGCTTTTTCTCTGCGTGAATATCAGTTTGCTGATGCAGATAAAACGATTCCAGCGCTTTGAACATATCAGGTATCACATGAGGAACACCCCATTCCCGATTGAGAAAATGGACAATGGGCATGCGTTCCGATAAAGCAGAAAGCAGACTGGTGAGCGCTGTCTCTGCTTCCTCTAAGGAAAGCTCATTCGGATTGGATGCAATCGTCAGGTGTTCAATGATCTCTGTACACGACTGCTGAATCATGGTTTGCAGCAGTTCCTCTTTACTGGCATAGTGATCATAAAAGGTTGCACGGCGGATATTGCTTTTCCGGGTAATGTCAGAAATCGTGATGGCCGTGTAGTCTTTTTTCTCCTCCAACACGTCCAGCAAAGCCTTCTGCAGCGCCTCTCTCGTTCGAACCACCCGCCTGTCGATTTGCTTCTCCTTCTCTCGCTCTCCTGGCACAGCTTTTCCAAACAGCCAATAAAACCGCTTTTGAGAAACAAGCTCCCATACCTTCTGGCTGATGGCTTCAGGAGACGCGGCCGCATCCTCATTCAGCCAATACAGGATAATCGCGTACGTGTACAAGGCCCGATAATGTCCATAAATGTCCCGTTCAATCGGCGTTAAATTCACATGGATCGGAGCCAGCAGCACATCCTGCTGAAACACATCCTTAAAAAAACGATGAAAATGTCCTCTGTTCATCATCACAGAAAAAAAGGAACGATGCTCATGAACAAAGGACAGCGTCGGATGCACCGTTTGCCGTTTTTTGTTCAAATGAAGGGTATCCATATGACTGAAGGCGTCAAAAAGCGCTTTGCCCAGTCCTTCCCTCATGTCTTCGATCACATCCTCAATGATTGAAAACTTATCCTCATAATAAAGGTAGAGCGATCCGCGGCTAACTTTGGCCTTCTCAGCGATTTCTTTCATTGTGATGTGTTGAATATCTCTTTCTTTCAATAAAGCCAGCAGCGCCTCTTTCACTTGAGCTTCGGCAGATTCCGGCACAAAAGACACCTCCAATCATTAGACAGATCTTAGATATATGTACGGTAACGTATAGATGGTTCACCGTTGTCTTTCTTACAGAAAAGGTACCACCTTATAATAGGTCCGAGAAAAGAAGAAAGCAAATGAGGGGGATTTTACAATGGAACAGCAAGTAAAGGACGACATCCAGCGTGTCTTTCAGCTTCAGAAAAAACAGCAAAAAGCCTTGCGCGCTTCAACAGCGGAACAGCGGAGAGAAAAGCTTCAACGCTTTTTAGATTCCGTCATCGCCCATGAAGAAGAAATCATCGAAGCGATCCGCAAAGACGTCCGCAAACCATATCACGAAGTCAAAAAAGCGGAAATCGAAGGAACAAAAAAAGCGATTAGAGATAATATGAATAACCTGGAACAATGGATGGCGCCTAAAGAAGTCGGTTCATCGTTAAGCCCTGACGCAAACGGAATTCTTATGTACGAGCCTAAAGGCGTCACACTCATCCTCGGCCCGTGGAACTATCCGTTTATGCTGACGATGGCGCCGCTTGCCGCTTCTCTCGCAGCCGGAAACAGCGCGATTGTGAAGCTGTCCGATTTCACGATGAACACGAGCAACATTGCCGCTAAAGTGATAAGAGACGCTTTTGATGAAAAAGAAGTCGCGATTTTTGAAGGAGAGGTTGAGGTGGCAACCGAACTACTTGATCAGCCGTTCGACCATATTTTCTTCACTGGAAGCACAAATGTCGGGAAAATCGTCATGACAGCGGCTGCCAAACACTTGGCATCTGTCACACTTGAGCTTGGCGGCAAGAGCCCGACGATTATTGACAGTGAATACGATCTGATGGACGCAGCGAAAAAGATCGCCATCGGGAAATTCGTAAACGCCGGCCAAACCTGCATCGCACCTGATTACCTGTTCATTAAAAAAGACGTTCAGGACAGGTTCGCGGGGATTTTACAAACAGTCGTCAACGCTGGATTTATGGAGGATGATCATACCCCAGACCGCAGCAAATTTACGCAGATCGTCAATGACCGCAACTTCAACCGCGTCAAAGATCTGTTCGACGATGCCATCAAAAAAGGGGCGGAAGTGGTGTTCGGCGGCGTATTTGATGCCAGCGACCGCACGATCTCGCCAACCGTTTTGAAAAACGTCACGCCTGACATGAAAATCATGCAGGAGGAAATCTTCGCACCGATTCTGCCAATGATGAACTATGAAGACATCGACGAGGTCATCGATTACGTAAATGACCGCGATAAACCGCTTGCACTTTATGTGTTCAGCAAAAACCAAGACCTGATTGACAACGTCCTTCAGCACACGACATCAGGAAATGCCGCCATCAATGATGTCGTCGTCCATTTCAGTGACGTCAACCTGCCATTCGGCGGCGTCAACACAAGCGGAATCGGCTCCTATCATGGGGTATACGGATTCAAAGAGTTTTCTCATGAGAAGGGTGTATTTATTCAAGCCTTTAAATAATCGTAATGAAGAGAATCTGCATCATCTTGCAGGTTCTTTTTTTATCTTTATAACACCTAAATAAAGTGATTAAAAGTGATAAAATACCATTTTTATTACGAGACCAAATTCCTCTAGTCTATCTCATTGAAACCCTGCAGCCTCTAACGTATAATATCCCAGAAAACTTCAAAGGAGTAAAATGATACATGGAAAAACCGCAGGGTTTTTTGAATCGGGCAGCAGCCTCTATTATTGATGTATTCATTATAGCTATATTCTCTTTCATTATGATTTTCATTAACACCTTCATTGTGTTGCCACTCATTGATGCAGCAGGTACACACATGTCAGAAGCCCAATATGAGTTTTTCATGTTGATCATTGGCACAATCCCTGTTTTGGCCATCATATTTATTTTCGCTATTCTTTACTATAGCTTGCTGACTTCCTCAAACATGCAAGCAACATTGGGAAAAAAACTCAGGGGCATCATCGTTGTCAATCAGTATGGCGAGCGTATTTCTTTTTGGCACAGCTTCTGCCGTTTCTTCGCTTACACATTATCTAAGATCTTATATATCGGTTTTATCATGGCGGCCTTTCCCTCTAAACTGGCATTACATGATTATATTTGCGGGACAAAGGTTCTCTATAAAAATAAATATCTTGATTGATCAAAAAAAAACAGGCTGGCGAGGTTAACCTCGCCAGCCTGTTTTACTATTTCCCAAAAGCCATCAGCTTCGTATAACTTCCAATATAAAGCGTTCCGTCCTCAGCGAGCTGAGGAGAAGACACGACGTTGCTGTCGGTTTGATAGTTCCATAATTCATTGCCGTTTGCGTCTGCCGCATAAACCTTCATATCATCTGACCCGAAATACACCGTTCCCTTCGCGTCAATCAGCGGCGCCGTTCTGACAGGGCCGTCTGTATAGAATGACCAGTTCATATCCCCGTTTTTGCTGATGGAAAACAGCTCGCCGCTTCCTGAGCCGATGTAGATATTGCCATTATGATCAATCGCAGGAGATGAGCTGGAGAACCCGTTTAGCGGGAATGTCCATTTCAAACTGCCTGTTGATGTATAAGCATACAGCTGTCCATCTTGGTTGCCGGCATAAATGTTTCCGTCCTTATCAATCACCGGATATCCTTTAAACGCATTTGACGTCGTTCTGGACCATTTCACCTGTCCGGTTCCGGAGTTGATCGCATAAAACACGTAATTATATGTGCCGACATACACGGTGCCGTTTTTGGCAAGCACCGGCACAGAGCTGACGACACCATTTGTTTTCAACTTCCAGCGCTCTGTCCAAGTTGATTTTGACGTCGGTTTGATCGCGTGAACATAATTATCAAGTGTTGAGAAATACAACGTCCCGTCTGAACCGATCACCGTTTCAGAGCTTGGCCCGCCGCTTAACGGAACCGTTGTTAAAATTTCTCCCGTTTCTTTGTCAATAAAATAAATCTTTTTGTCATAGGATGCCAAATAGATAACGCCGTTGGTCCCAAGTACAGGAGATTGCGTATATGTTTTTCCAAGATTGCCCGTCACCCATTTGACTGAGCCGTCTGGATTAAAGGCTTTCATTTCCCCGTCTCTGGAATGAAGATATACTGTGCCGTCTCCGTCAATCACAGCCCCCGCTCCATTTTGCGGAGTCGTTCTGATGTCGTTTTGCCATTTCAGCGTCCCGTCTGTATTTCCGGCGAACCGGCTTTCGCGTGACCAGTTAAACATGGCAGGCGCCATCGCTTGTACATCATATCTTCCTGTCAAAAAGCCAGATGCTCCATTATTTTGAGAAAATACCGTTTCCGCCGCATAAGCAGCTGTCGGCTGAAGCACTTTGGCAGCGGGCACATCAGAAACAGCGCCGGCCAAAACAGCCGCCGCCACCGCAGCTCCCGCAATCAAAGCTTTCATACGAAATGACTTGACCATCATTGAGACCCCCATTATATGTAACTTCTAATTTGTGATCATCATAACATATTCATCCATTTTATAAATCTATTTCACAAAAACATCACAAACTAGAAAACTATGTAAGAGTATTCACGGACGTTTTTTCAGCACCCGGCCGAAATGCAGCCACGAACCAAATGACGTTGACAGCAGCCGCAGCGAGACTAATTCCGAAAACAAAGATCACCTCAGAAAGCAGATGGTCACTAAAGAAACTAAACATCAAGATAAAACCGGCCGAAGACAAATGAATCAAAAGCCCGAAGCCGCAAAGCACCGCCATGACATACCTCATTGCATCGACTCCGAGCATATAAACGAGAAATGGAATGAAATACAATACAAGGATCATACCGACAGCTGACCACATGCCAACCGAATTAAACTGATTGGCCGCCGCTCCCGTTCCGGCCAGCGGCGAAAGTGAAGCCGCCACAATCACGGCGCAAAAAAGAAACGCAGAAATGGTTGTCATGATCGCCACGCTATTTTTTTTAGACATCAAACTCCTCCTTTAATAGAAATATTAACCTTTTTTATTATAAGTAAGTTGAAAGTTATATTCATTATATTTTTTAAAAAATCCAGAACATACAGAAATGATATGATTATTTCTAGTATATTTATATAGTAAAAAACAAAGGATAAAAGACTCATTTTTCTGTAATATCAGGATTTTATCACCATACCATATTGCATGTACTTGTTTTTCAAAGTATACTATTCCAGATTAATTCAGAGGAGAGAGAAAAATACATGGAAAAACCAGCAGGATTTTGGATTCGTTTTTTAGCTTATTTTATTGATGGCATTATTGTATCTGTTCCTAGTTATATTATTCTATTTGTGATCAATTCTGTTTTTGTAGCTGGGGCTGTGGCAACAAACCCTTACATGACGGAAGAAGAGTATTTAGTGAAATACATGACGCTTGCATTTTTGCCTACTATGCTGATCATGATCGTCATCAGCGTGTTATATTACGGGCTGCTCACAGCTTCTAAAATGCAAGGCACACTTGGCAAAAAAATTCTTGGCCTGAAAGTGGTCAATGAACAAGGTGAACGGGTTTCTGTCGGACAGGGAATTGGCCGTTACTTTGCCTATATCTTATCTGGAATCATCTTTTATATCGGGTTTATCATGATCGCCTTTGGAGAGAAAAAAGGCCTGCATGACATCATTTGCAAAACACGTGTCGTGTATAAATAATAGAAAAAAGTCTAGACGCCAATAGGCATCTAGACTTTTGTTTTCTTTACAATAGGCTGCCACGACAGATACGTAGCGCTTCTCCACAACCACTCAAACGGCCCCATCCGAAAGACACGAAGCCAAAGGTGGCTGAAGACCATTTGAACGGCACAAACAGCAATTGTAATGAGCACACCGGCAGCAGGGTACACTTTTCCATACAGGCCCAAGCCGTAATGATAAAAAATCCAAGTACATACAATAGACTGCATCAGATAATTGGTAAATGCCATCCTCCCAACAGCGGAGAATGATTGCAGCACTGTTCTCACTCTTGTTTTATGATAAAGATAGACAACCGTTGTAACATAGAAAAACATGAGGAAAGGCGCGCCAATCAGCAAACATATTTCTTTATCCGTTACACTGTACAGCACCTGGGCGCCGATGCCGATGACAAGCCCAGCCATCCATAATCGTTTTAATCCTTTGCGATGCTTTTCTGGTTCATGCAAGTACCGAGATTTCGCTGCCGCAGCTCCCAGCAAAAACATGCTGAAGTATGGAATGGATGCAAAGAAGAAGTTGAGCGGATTATACGTAAGCATGCCATTCGAAGACATGTAAACAAGACGGTCGTGGATCCGCTGTTCTGCAATATCCTTCAGGCTGCCGCTTCCATAAACATGAATCGCTTGTTTTGCCTGCTGTGTTACCACTTGTACCCATTCCTGTCCGTTTGATTGATCAAAACTTGTCAACATGAACGGAATGGAAAACAGAAGATACAAAGAGACCGCCCATATCAGCAGTGTTTTCGGCTTTGCTTTTCGAAACAAGAGCAGGACAAATCCGAGCAGGGCATATTCTGTTAAAATATCCCCGTCCCATATCAAAAAGGCATGAATCGTTCCAAACAAGAGAAGCGCCATTAACCTTCTCACATATAACGGAACAAACCGTTTCCCTTTGTTTTCTGCTCTCTCCATCATGACAACCATGCCAAATCCAAATAAAAAGGAAAACAATAAAATACATTTTGTTTGAATGAAGAATTTCAGTATGTCTGCGGCGGCAAAATCAGCTTCAGACCACTTATCCATGAAAAAATTCTCTTTTCCAAGCATAGACAAATACATATCCGGATAACTGAAATGTGCCAGATTGACAAATAAGATGCCGAAAATCGCCATTCCTCTCAGCACATCAAGCACACCGATCCGCTCATTTGCCAAAGTCGGCTGTAATGAAGACATGGCCATCACGCTCCTTTTTTCTGTACCTTAAGGGTATGAAAAAATGAAGCGCGGAAACATCGATTTAGGTGTCAGGCCGGCATGAAAACCTTACAATCTTGTCATCTTTATGGTTTCATCACCTTTAAATCTAATGCTTCGATATTCTGCAAAACGCGATCAAAACGCAAAGCCTGAGGCTCACATGGGACGATGTGGCCTTCATACGGGTCGCCCAACGTCCGGAAAAACGGTTCAAATAAACCAGGAACCAATACGCCCACCATCTTAGTATAGTGAGAATCAAGGCGATAGGAGTGAACGGTATTTGCAGGGACATGCAGGAAATCTCCCGGATTCAGCTGAATTTCCTGGCCATCTGCCCACATCGTCATCTGGCCTTCAAGGCAATAAAATGTTTCTGTATGATGTTCATGGTAGTGATCAACGATTCGGTCACCTTTAGGGCCTTCAGAGGATACGACGATAAACTGGCCATCTGTATTTTTTTGTGCAGCCACAATGCGGTGAAGCTGATCTCCAGTCAACAGGCGATCTCCTTCTCCAGATTCAAGAACGTATGGAACGGCTCCATCTGGCAGCTCTGTAAGTTCCGCTAATTTGGCCGAACATGCAGGCTTTTCTTCATCTAGAAATACAATGTCCGCTACAGCGGCTGCTTCTGCAAATCGCTCGTTTGAGACTTCTTCGCTTGCGTACGGCGGATGTTCAGCGTGATCATACGGATTCCCAATAACGGAATACAAGTGCGCTACGTTTCCTTTCATCGTGTAAGATACCAGTCTTGTTCTGTGGCTCTGCATCCGGTAGCTGTGCGGTGTTCCCGCCGGAATGTTCGCATAATCACCTGATATTAATAAATAGCGTTCACCATCAAGTGTCAGTTCCAGTTTCCCGTCCAAAACGAGAATTCCTTCATGTGTGTCCTTGTGGACGTGAAGCGGAAAGGCATCTCCTTTTCCCCCGGAAAGAAGCACGATCTCAAACAAATCACCTGTGCTTCTCCCATTCGCCATCACCGTGGCAACCTGTCTGCCGAACAGATAGCGCTCGCCTTCTCCGCTCCGGAGCAAATAAGGCATTTTTTCTTTAGGCAATGAATGTGTACATAATGTTTTCATATTATCGCTTCCTCCAATTTAGACCAGTCTATATATTATCATTATTTGTCTAGACCGTTCTATATAATTGTAGGAGAAAGGATAACAAAATGCTACCCTTTTTTTCTCACCAGCACTGGTATTTGTTCGGCAATGAGAAGAAGGGGCGTTTTGTCTTTATTCGTTAACGAAAGCATGATGCCGCCCTCAATCATCGAATTAATCAGCGTTCCAAGCTGATTTGCTTCTTCTTCTGCAAATCCGTTTTCCATTAATTTTCTGGCAAAAACCGCTTCCCAGCTTTTAAACACCTTCATGCAAACCGTCCGCAGCGGTTCACTGATTAACGCTGTCTCACTCGCCAGCAAACCGACTGGAATACCTTTAATGCTTTCTGTGTTATCAAATTGGCTGGCTGTTTTTTTGATAAAAAGCTGAATCGCTTCTGTTGGATCAGAGGACTCATCCATGCTTTGCTGTATCAGATGTTCAATCAATTTCCCTGTATATGTAACCGCTTCAATTGCTAATTCTTCTTTGCCATTCGGAAAAAAGTGATAAAGCGATCCCTTAGGAGCACCGCTTTCCTTTACAATCTGGTTCAAACCTGTCGCGTGATATCCTTGCAGCTGGAACAGACGTGACGCCGTGTGAAGGATTTTTTCACGTGAATCTCCTCTGCTAGTCATTAAAACATTCCCTCCTAGGTATGGTAGAGCGACTTATATAATATAAAAAAGAACCCTGTGATTGTCAAAAGGGGTAAGACCCTTCCGGATGGGGTAATGTACAAAAACAGCGTCTAGGAGGGATCTCTCAATGACAATCGATCATTCAGTCACGAATACAGAACAGCTTGAACGACAAAACCCAGCCGTAAAAACAAAGCTCAAACTGAAAAAGCTTAAGGATCAGGTGATCGTCATTACCGGCGCTTCAAGCGGAATCGGACTTGTCACGGCGCGAATGGCAGCTGAAAAAGGCGCAAAGGTCGTGGCAGCAGCGCGAAATGAAGACGCGCTGAAGGAGCTCACTGATGAACTAAAGAAAAAAGGGCACGACGCCATATGGGTAAAGGCGGATGTCGGAAAAGAAGAGGACGTCAACCGCATCGCAGAAACCGCGATCAGCACATTCGGCCGCTTTGACACATGGGTCAACAATGCGGCCGTCTCGACTTTCGGACATGCCATGGACGTCACCGTCGAAGACATGAAGCGCATGTTCGACACAAATTTCTGGGGACCTGTTTACGGAACAAGAGCGGCTGTCAAACACTACACCGGCAGAGGTGTGCCGGGCGCACTCATTAATGTAGGAAGCCTGTTCGGAGACAGGGGAACAGTCATTCAATCCACATATGCGTCTGCCAAATTTGCGCTTCACGGCTGGACGGAAAGCATCCGAATGGAGCTTGAAAAGGAACAGGCGCCCGTCTCGGTAACGCTCATCCACCCGGGCAGAATTGACACACCATATAACGAGCATGCGCACAGCTACCTCGACAAACAGCCGGCTCATTACCGCTCCATGATCTATCCGCCGGAAGCGGTCGCCGAAGCGATCCTGTTTGCCGCCGAACACCCTAAGCGCGACATGTACATCGGCTCACAGGCCAAAGCCATCGCCATGCTGGGCGCGCTTTTTCCTCGTCTGACCGACAGACTGATGGAAAAAATCATGTATCACAGCCAGCATGCCGAAAGACCGTCCAAACCGCGAGAAGAAAGCGCTCTTTATGATGCGGGCTGCGGTATGCATCACAGAGGCACAAATAAAGGATGGATGAGGTCAAGAAGCTACTACACAAAAGCGACGAAGCGCCCCATTGTATCGGCGGCTGTTGTTGCCGGACTAGTGGCTTGGGCTGCCGCCAAACGATGCAGGTAATCTCTGACCATAAGAAAAACCCATGCTGTTCCAGCGAACCATGGGTTTTTCAGCTGTTAATCGATAAAAGCCTTGTTCATACGCTGCAGCAGCTCGCCGAACATCTCTTTTTCCTGTGTTGACCATTCTTTCAGCATCTGTTCATAACGTTCAAGGCGCTTTTGCTGATCGGCTTTTAATAGTTGTTTGCCGAGTTTTGTAATGGTAAACAGGCTTACTCTCCCATCAGATGGGTCTGAGAAACGATAGATGAGCTCCTTTGCCTCTAATGCAGCTGCTTGTCTTGAAAGAGTAGAAATATCAAGCTTAAACGATTCAGCCAATTCCTTAACACGAGCAGGCCCAAACTCATCCAATTGTCTCAGTAATAAGTACGAAGATCTCTCCAAATTCCCTGTTCTTTTCTCCGATTGATCCAGATAAACAGCTCTCCTGATAAAAGTCGTCAGCTCATATTCAATTAATTCAACTGGATTTTGATTTTGCAATCGCTCTCGCTCCCTATTCCAATCTCCGGCATTGACAACATCATATATACTTGTATAATACAAATGTACATTAACTGAATAAATACAAGTCGTTATATGACTAAATCAATTATTATACTTGTATAGTACAATCATATAAAAAGAAAGTAAAGCGATTCCTCAGAACCATCCTAGAAGCAAGCACCAGAAAGGAGGAAGCTGTTCTGATTGGAGAGCAGCACTTGATGTGAAAGTCATACGAATTATTTTGCAAGTGTTGATATTATATGTATTTTTTATGATCGGGGAAGCCATTCAGCATCTGTTTCATTTACCCGTGTCAGGAAGCATCGTTGGATTGGTATTGCTTCTGATCTGCTTGGGCCTCCGTATTGTTCCCGTCTCCATCATTGAAGACGGAGCAGGGTTTTTATTATCCTTCCTTCCATTGTTGTTCATCCCGGCAATGACAGGAGTGATAAACTATCCGTCTCTCATTTCATTCAATGGCCTGATGCTGCTGATTACAGTCGTTCTGAGCACCATCGTCACGATCATTGCGGCTGGATTCGCCAGCCAGCTATTAGAGAAAAAAGCAAAAAAACGGGAGGAGAAAGAGAAATGCAGCAAGCATGTATCGCGATCATTATAATTCTTTTAACAGTTGCCGCTTATTTAGCGATGGTCAAACTCTATAAGCGATTCCCGCTTCCATTTTTGATCCCCGTTCTCACAACGACCATTTTGATTGTAGCGGTTTTGATGATGTTTCATGTTTCCTATGAAGGCTATATGATCGGGGGGAAATGGATCAATTCTTTGCTTGGGCCGGCTGTTGTGGCACTGGCCTATCCGCTTTATAAACAATGGCATATCATTGTCAAACATTGTGTTCCCATTTTAGGCGGCGTCCTGGTCGGATTATGCATGGGAATGATCAGCGGGCTGATCTTCGCAGAAGCATTCGGGATTGATCATGATCTCTTATTATCCATTCTGCCAAAGTCGATCACAACCCCTGTCGCTATTCAGATCGCCGCCGGTCTTGGCGGCGTCCCTTCCATGACAGTCGTATTTGTCATGATTGCGGGCTTTTCAGGCGTCATCCTCGGGCCGCTTTTCCTAAAATGGCTTCGCATACGCAGTTCCCTAGGACAAGGCATTGCATTAGGCAGCGCCTCCCATGCACTGGGCACCTCCAAAGCATTGGAATATGGGGAACTGGCCGTATCCATGAGTTCCGTCTCCATGACGCTTTGTGCGGTGCTCGGCTCATTCTTCGGCCCGCTCGTCGTCTGGATGTTTCATATTTAACAAAGAAAGACTGCCCCGGGGGAGGGCAGTCTTTTTCGTTTAAGAAGCAAAAAAATCAATCAGCGGCTGAAAGTCCTTAGATAAATCAACGTCATTCGGTTCTGCTTGAAGCAGGCGGTCAATCATGTGCTCCAGTTCCTCAATATGATGTTGATCTGTATATTCAATGAAGTTTAAGCTTTCAAGCCAATCCCGATATGAATGTTTGGCTTTGCCATAGCTGTTTCCAAAGACAAGGCAAGGTGTTTTGGTGATAATCGAGAAAATCATCGCGTGAAGGCGGTCGGTAATCACCAATTTACTGGAACCGATTCGGTCTAGCATCTCCATAAAATGCTTTTCACGATCGGCGTAGTCGATGGTGTCGACCGTATCCAGCACCGTATCGGTACGCTCTGTGTAAGTTGTTTTTTCTGCCCATTGCTTCATCTGTGAAATAAAATCTTCGTCAGTTACTTTCTCCTTATCCGCTCTTAAAATAAAGAGAACGCCGTCCCGCTCGAGCTCTCGCGGCACAATATCCAAGGAAAGCACCATGTCCGGTGTAAAGATCACATTGGAGTTGAAGGTCTCCTTCACAACATCCAGTGTTTGCGTCTCACGCGCAGCAATCGTTAAATTTGTATTTTGATGGTACGCATCCTGTGTTTTTTTCTTTTCCTTCTGTCCTTCCTCTGTATCCTCAAAATAAACGGATTGTGGCAGAGAAATTGATTTGTAGTCTTTAAATGCCGAAAAGACCTTTCTTCTGTCTTCCTCAATATCGAGATAAAGGTTTCCTAAATTCCCTCCGCCTGTAAAGCAGACAATATCGTCTTCACGAATGATCTCCTTCACCAGTTCAATGCCCTCATCCGTCGCATAATCCATAATCTCAATGTATTCATAATACGGAAAATGATTTTTGATAAATTTCTCTTCCGCATACGCAATCGCTTGGTCGCCAATGTTTGTGTAACTAGGGGAACCAAACAAAAATACTTTTCGTTTATCATTTAACAGAGCTTCCGGCTCCACATTTGGCGCAATGCCTTTTACTAGTTTTTTTCCTTTGATTTCTTGTACAGTCATATCTGCGTCCTCCTTCTGGGATGAATTCCTCATTGTGTGTTAACTGTCTCTACCCAAAAAGAAGGATGGCTATGCATTGGCGTGTGCATCGGCTATATCAGAAACATCGTTTTCGCCAATTGGATAGACGCTGCAATGTCCCGCGCCGTTCTTTCCATATATTCCGCGGCATGTTCAAACGCATCTTCTAGCGGCACGGCTCCGGGAACGATGCTGAAAAGCGCATCGATCCCGTGTTGATAGACGGCATCACTGTCTCGTGATACTGATCCCGCAATACCGATGACGGGCACATCATATGATTTAGCCGCTTTGGCTACGCCGATCGGCGTTTTTCCATGAACCGTTTGGCTGTCGATCCGTCCCTCGCCGGTAATCACAAGATCTGCATCCTGAACGATACTTTCAAAATCAACCGCATTAAGGACAATATCAATGCCTCTTTTCAGGTCAGCCTGAAGATAAGTCAGCAGGCTCCATCCAAGACCGCCCGCTGCACCGGCGCCCTCTGTATCTCGGAAGGTTGATCCGAGCTCTTTTTCTGCCATATCAGCGAAATGGCTTACGTTCTGGTCTAGTACATCCAGCATGTCGGCCGTCGCGCCTTTTTGCGGCCCGAAAACAGCCGTAGCACCCTTTGGTCCTGTTAACGGATTGTCCACGTCACAGGCAACTTCCAGTTTGACATTCCGCAATCTGGAATCAAGCCCGCTAACATCTATTGATGCAAGCTGAGATAACGCGCCGCCCCCTGGGCCAATCTCGCTGCCTGAGTTATCAAGAAGCCTTCCGCCCAATGCCTGAATCATCCCGGCTCCCCCGTCGTTCGTGGCGCTTCCGCCGATTCCGATGATCAATCGCTCCGCTCCCGCATCAAGAGCTGCTCCGATTAATTCTCCCGTTCCCCTTGTTGTAGTGATGAGCGGATTTCGCTTATCTACAGGCACCAGATGCAATCCTGAAGCAGCAGCCATTTCAATCACAGCTGTTCTCCCATCTCCCATCATGCCAAAGAAAGCTCTCACCGGTTCCCCCAGCGGCCCTGTGACAACTTGCTCTATGATCCTTCCGTTGGTCGCATCGACCAGAGATTGAACAGTTCCCTCGCCGCCATCCGCCATCGGCAATTTTCTGTAATCAGCACCCGGAAAGACCGACTTGAAACCTCTTTCTATCGCGTCTGCGGCCTCCAGAGCTGATAAGCTTTCCTTAAAAGAATCAGGTGCAATGATGATTTTCATCCAAATCGCCTCTTTCAAAACATGATTCACTTATGCTAGTTATCTCCAATGTACCATATTCCATTTAGAAATAAATACCATAATGATTGGGAAAAATTTTATTAAAAATTAGAAATGAAAGTGTTTGCATAAAAGAAGTATTCACGTTATCATACTTGTATACAAGTATACTTCTTGAGTGAGGAAGGTGAGTGTATGCTAGACTCCAAAGACCTGTTATATCCCGCAAAATGGCTCTCAAAAGCGTCAACCGGGGTTCGTGTCGCATACGAGCTGAGAATGCGGATCGTTTCAGGCCTGATTGAAAGCGGTACCATTTTATCAGAAAATACAATCGCCGCCGAGTTTTCAGTAAGCCGTTCGCCGGTTCGCGAAGCGCTAAAAATACTCGCATCCGAAAAAATCATCCGCTTAGAACGAATGGGAGCGGTCGTAATTGGTTTAACTGAGAAGAAAATCGCGGAAATTTATGATGTGCGTTTACTATTAGAAACATTTGTCTTTGAACGGCTTGTCAAAATAGACATTGAGCCTTTAGTTAAGGATCTCAGCAAAATTCTTGAAATGATGAAAGTCTCAATCAAATATGAGGACGCTGACGAATTTTCATTTCAAGATGTGCTGTTCCATGAAACGATTATCCGAGCGATTGATCATTCATACATTCAGATGATCTGGAACAATCTAAAACCCGTCATGGAAAGCTTTATTCTTTTATCGATGCGGGTACGGTTAAAGGAAAAGTATGAAGACTTCACAAGGATTTTAGATAACCACGAGCTTTATATTCAAGCCATCAAAACAAAGGATAGGGCGCTGATGATTCAGTCTCTTCACCAAAACTTTGATGATGTGCAGGATAAGGTAGAAGACCTATGGCTCTCACAACAAATGCTGGCAAAAGGAGCTGAATACAACAATGACTAGTTATATGTTAGGAATCGATATCGGCACGACAAGCACAAAAGCTGTGCTGTTCAGTGAAAACGGCGATGTGGTACAGAAAGAAAGCATCGGCTACCCGCTCTATACACCGGACATCTCAACAGCTGAACAAAATCCGGAAGAGATATTTCAGGCAGTCATCCATACAACAGCGAAAATTACAAAACAGCATCCCGAAAAACAAATCTCATTCATTTCGTTCAGCAGCGCCATGCACAGCGTCATTGCAATCGACGAAAATGACAAGCCGCTGACGCCATGCATCACATGGGCCGACAACCGAAGTGAAGGCTGGGCGCATAAGATCAAAGAGGAATTGAACGGACATGAGGTGTACAAACGGACGGGAACACCGATTCATCCGATGGCACCGTTAAGTAAAATTGCCTGGATCACGAATGAAAGGAAAGAAATCGCTTCCAAGGCAAAAAAATATATCGGCATCAAAGAATACATTTTTAAACAGCTGTTCAATGAGTATGTCATCGATTACTCATTGGCATCAGCGACAGGCATGATGAACCTGAAAGGCTTGGATTGGGACGAAGAGGCACTGCGCATCGCAGGCATCACGCCGGATCACTTATCCAAACTCGTGCCGACAACCCAGATCTTTCAGCACTGCAGCCCTGAAATAGCGATCCAAATGGGAATCGATTCGGAAACGCCTTTTGTCATCGGGGCCAGCGACGGCGTGCTGTCCAACCTCGGCGTTAACGCCATTAAAAAGGGCGAAATCGCCGTTACCATCGGTACAAGCGGTGCCATCCGGACGATTATTGACAAGCCGCAAACCGATGAAAAAGGGAGAATTTTTTGCTATGCCTTGACGGACAAGCATTGGGTTATTGGGGGACCTGTGAACAATGGGGGCATCGTCCTTCGCTGGATCAGAGACGAGTTTGCCTCCTCCGAAATCGAAACAGCGACACGGCTGGGCATTGATCCATATGACGTGCTGACGAAAATTGCCCAACGCGTCAGACCCGGTTCTGACGGTCTGCTGTTCCACCCATATCTCGCCGGAGAACGCGCTCCGTTGTGGAATCCGGATGTACGGGGCTCATTTTTCGGCCTGACCATGTCGCATAAGAAAGAGCATATGATACGCGCGGCATTGGAAGGCGTCATTTACAACCTGTACACGGTGTTCTTGGCGTTAACTGAATGCATGGATGGCCCGGTAACCCGCATCCAAGCGACAGGGGGATTTGCAAGGTCAGAGGTTTGGCGCCAAATGATGTCGGATATCTTCGAATCAGAGGTTGTCGTTCCGGAAAGCTACGAAAGCTCATGTCTCGGCGCCTGTATTTTAGGCCTGTATGCAACAGGAAAAATTGACTCATTCGACGCCGTGTCCGACATGATCGGCAGCACATACAGACATACGCCGATCGAAGACTCAGCCAAGGAATACAGAACATTAATGCCGATTTTCATCAATCTATCAAGATTATTAGAAAATCAATATACACAAATTGCAGATTATCAGAGGGGCTTAATCACACACAAATAGTACATGACATGAAGGGGAGGGCATTACCATGCCGTTAATCATCGTTGCACTTGGGATCTTAGCATTACTATTTCTGATTATGGGCTTAAAATTAAACACATTTATTTCCCTGCTGGTCGTATCGTTCGGCGTGGCACTGGCACTCGGGATGCCGTTCGATAAAGTTGTCAGCTCCATCGAAGCAGGAATAGGGGGGACTCTTGGCCACATCGCGCTCATCTTCGGACTCGGTGCGATGCTGGGCAAGCTGATCGCGGATTCAGGAGGCGCACAGCGCATTGCGATGACGCTCGTCAACAAATTCGGTGAGAAAAATATTCAATGGGCCGTTGTCATTGCCTCATTTATTATTGGGATTGCGTTATTTTTTGAAGTAGGACTGGTTCTATTAATTCCGATTGTCTTTGCGATTTCAAGAGAATTGAAGATTTCTATTTTATTTCTCGGAATCCCGATGGTCGCGGCACTATCCGTCACACACGGTTTCCTGCCGCCGCACCCGGGACCTACGGCGATCGCCGGTGAGTATGGCGCAAACATTGGAGAAGTGCTGCTGTATGGCTTTATCGTTGCTGTTCCGACAGTGCTCATCGCAGGGCCGTTATTTACAAAGTTCGCGAAAAAAATCGTTCCTGCATCATTTGCGAAAAACGGCAATATTGCATCACTCGGCACACAAAAAACGTTTAACCTTGAAGAAACACCCGGCTTTGGAATCAGTGTCTTTACCGCAATGCTCCCGATTATCATCATGTCGGTCGCGACCATTATCGACCTGCTTCAAGAAACAATCGGGTTTGCAGATAACGGAGTTTTAGCTTTTATCAGATTGATTGGAAACGCATCGACTGCTATGATTATTTCGTTATTGGTCGCAGTCTATACAATGGGTATCAAGCGCAACATTCCAGTCAAAACCGTGATGGATTCTTGTTCAACTGCCATTTCACAAATCGGCATGATGCTTTTGATCATCGGAGGAGGCGGCGCCTTCAAACAAGTGCTGATCAACGGCGGTGTCGGCGATTACGTAGCAGACTTATTCAAAGAAACGGCATTATCGCCAATCATTCTGGCATGGCTCATCGCGGCGATCCTGCGCATTTCTCTAGGATCAGCGACTGTTGCCGCACTAAGCACAACAGGTCTGGTCATTCCGTTATTGGGCCATTCTGATGTTAACCTGGCGTTAGTCGTGCTCGCAACAGGCGCCGGAAGTGTCATCGCTTCACACGTCAATGACGCCGGCTTCTGGATGTTCAAGGAATACTTCGGATTAAGCATGAAAGAAACATTTGCCACATGGACATTGCTGGAAACCATTATTTCCGTTGCTGGACTGGGATTCATTTTATTGTTAAGTTTAGTTGTATGAAATTAAGAAGGAGCTGTAACACATGTTCAATACGATTGGTGTCATAGGCTTAGGCGTAATGGGAAGCAACATCGCCTTAAACATGGCAAATAAAGGTGAAAACGTCGCTGTCTATAATTACACCAGAGATTTAACGGACCAGCTTGTCCAAAAGCTGGATGGACAATCCCTCAGCCCGTATTACGAGCTTGAGGACTTTGTTCAATCGTTAGAAAAACCAAGAAAAATCTTTTTGATGGTCACAGCGGGAAAACCCGTAGATTCCGTCATCCAATCATTAAAGCCTTTGCTTGAAGAAGGCGACGTCATCATGGATGGAGGAAACTCCCATTATGAAGACACAGAAAGAAGATATGACGAACTGAAGGAAAAAGGGATCGGTTACCTGGGAGTCGGCATTTCCGGCGGTGAAGTCGGTGCATTAACAGGGCCTTCCATCATGCCGGGCGGAGATCGCGACGTCTATGAGAAAGCCGCTCCTATCCTGACGAAAATCGCAGCTCAAGTCGGAGATGACCCTTGCTGTGTCTATATCGGACCAAAAGGGGCAGGGCACTTTACAAAAATGGTGCACAATGGCATTGAATATGCCGACATGCAGCTGATTGCAGAAGCGTATACGTTTCTAAGAGAAACGCTTCATCTGCCGCTAGATGAAATTGCATCTATTTTTGAAACATGGAATCAAGGTGAGCTGAAAAGCTATTTAATAGAGATTACAGCTGAGATTTTACGCAAAAAAGACGAAAAAACAGGACAGCCTCTGATCGATGTCATCCTTGATAAAACCGGCCAAAAAGGCACTGGAAAATGGACGAGCATGCAGGCGATTGATAACGGCATCCCGTCCACGATCATCACAGAGTCCTTGTTCGCCCGCTACTTGTCATCCTTAAAAGAAGAACGGATGGCAGCTCAAGATGTATTAGCAGGCCCGGAAGCCGAAGAAAAACACTTGGATAAAGACACCTGGATTGAATACGTCAGACAGGCTCTTTACATGGGGAAAGTATGCGCCTATGCACAAGGCTTTGCCCAATATAAGATGTCATCTGAGCTTTACGGCTGGAATCTGCCGCTCAAAGACATCGCCTTGATTTTCCGAGGCGGCTGCATCATCCGCGCTGATTTCCTAAACGTGATCAGCGAAGCATTCAGTGAGCAGCCAAATCTGGCTAACCTGCTGATCGCGCCTTATTTCACAGATAAGCTCCATGCCTATCAAACAGGCCTGCGAAAAGTCGTTTGCGAGGGTATCAGCACCGGAATCTCTTTCCCATGCTTAACTACCGCGCTCTCTTATTACGACGGCTACCGCACAGGGCGTTCCAATGCGAACCTCTTGCAGGCACAGCGCGATTACTTTGGCGCTCACACGTACGAACGGACTGATATGGACGGCGTTTTCCATACGAATTGGTCTGAATAACCTGTCATCAAAAACACGGTCAGTTTTCAACTGAACCGTGTTTTTTTCTTCTATCCCAAACAACAGAAGACATAAGTTATGTTTTAAATATCATAAACAGTGATACAATAATAGCTAGAAACAATCCCCATCATCATGTGACAGCAGCTTGCTGTTCCGTTCTATTCTGCTCTTGGCCATTGTCCTTTGCCCTTGCCCATGGTGTCATAAAATGTTCAAATGCCAAAACGGCCTGTCATTCTGATTTACAAAAGTCCCTGAAAACCTTGTCTAATTGAGAATCAGCCTCTCATTTGTTATAAAAGAAATGCATAAATCCTACCTGTCACACCTTTAGTAAGATGAAAAAAAGTAGGTTATGGCTTGACAAAAAATATATATTAATTAATAATTCATATATAATTAGAATTATTATTGAAAGCGAATATGCTTTCTAATACATTTTTAGGAGGAATATACATTATGTCTTTAATCGGTAAAGAAGTACTTCCATTCGAAGCAAAAGCATTCAAAAACGGTGAATTCATCGATGTAACAAACGAAGATTTGAAAGGCCAATGGAGCGTATTCTGCTTCTACCCAGCAGATTTCTCTTTCGTATGCCCAACTGAGCTTGAAGATCTTCAAGAACAATATGCTGCTCTTAAAGAATTAGGTGTTGAAGTATACTCTGTTTCTACAGATACTCACTTCGTACACAAAGGCTGGCATGACAGCTCTGAAAAAATCGGCAAAATCACTTACGCAATGATCGGTGACCCATCTCAAACAATTTCTCGCAACTTCGATGTTCTTGACGAAGAAACTGGTCTTGCTGACCGCGGAACATTCATCATCGATCCAGACGGCGTTATCCAAACTGTTGAAATCAATGCAGGCGGTATCGGCCGTGATGCAAGCAACCTTGTAAACAAAGTAAAAGCAGCTCAATACGTTCGTCAAAACCCAGGTGAAGTTTGCCCGGCTAAATGGGAAGAAGGCGGCGAAACTCTTACACCTAGCCTTGATCTAGTAGGTAAAATCTAAGGAGTGCATTCAATTGGTACTTGATGCAAATATCAAAGCACAATTAAATCAATATATGCAGCTAATTGAGAATGACATTGTTCTCAAAGTTAGCGCAGGCGAAGATGACATTTCAAAGGACATGCTGGCTCTCGTTGATGAGCTGGCTTCCATGTCATCGAAAATTTCAGTTGAAAAAACTGAATTAAACAGAACGCCAAGCTTCAGTGTCAATCGTGTCGGAGAAGACACTGGCGTAACTTTCGCTGGTATCCCTCTGGGCCACGAATTCACATCATTAGTGCTGGCGTTGCTCCAAGTGAGCGGCAGACCGCCTAAGGTAGACCAAAAAGTCATTGATCAGGTGAAGAAGATCAGCGGTGAATACCACTTTGAATCTTATATCAGCCTGACATGCCACAACTGTCCTGATGTTGTACAGGCTTTAAACATGATGAGCGTGCTGAATCCGAACATTACGCACACGATGATTGACGGTGCAGCATACAAAGCAGAAGTTGAAAGCAAAAACATCATGGCAGTGCCGACCGTTTACCTGAATGGCGAGTCCTTCGGAAGCGGCCGTATGACGCTTGAAGAAATCCTTGCGAAAATGGGCAGCGGCGCAGATGCATCTGAGTTTGCTGACAAAGAGCCGTTTGACGTTCTTGTTGTCGGAGGCGGACCTGCTGGTGCAAGTGCAGCGATCTACACTGCACGTAAAGGCATCCGCACTGGGGTTGTCGCTGAACGCTTCGGCGGACAGGTTCTCGACACCATGAGCATCGAAAACTTCATCAGCGTCAAAGCGACGGAAGGACCGAAGCTTGCGGCAAGTCTTGAAGAGCATGTGAAGGAATATGATATTGATGTTATGAACCTTCAGCGTGCGAAACGCCTTGAGAAGAAAGATCTGTTCGAACTTGAACTCGAAAACGGCGCTGTTCTGAAAAGTAAAACAGTGATCCTTTCAACAGGTGCACGCTGGCGCAATGTCAACGTACCTGGTGAACAAGAGTTCAAAAACAAAGGTGTCGCATACTGCCCGCACTGTGATGGGCCATTGTTTGAAGGCAAAGACGTAGCGGTTATCGGCGGAGGAAACTCTGGTATCGAAGCAGCAATTGACCTTGCAGGTATTGTCAATCACGTTACCGTGCTAGAATTTGCGCCGGAACTGAAAGCAGACGAAGTCCTGCAAAAACGTCTCTACAGCCTGCCTAACGTCACAGTCGTGAAAAACGCACAAACAAAAGAAATCACAGGTGATCAGAGTGTTAACGGCATCACATATGTAGACCGCGAAACAGGCGAAGAAAAACACGTTGAACTTCAAGGTGTATTCGTCCAAATCGGTCTCGTGCCAAACACAGAATGGTTAGAAGGAACGGTTGAACGCAACCGCATGGGCGAAATCATCGTCGACAAACATGGCGCAACAAGCGTACCAGGCTTATTTGCTGCCGGCGACTGCACAGACAGTGCGTACAACCAAATTATTATTTCTATGGGATCAGGTGCAACTGCCGCCCTCGGCGCGTTTGATTACCTAATCCGTAACTAATATAAGAAAGCCGCAATATTGCCAGATTGGCAGCATTGCGGCTTTCTTTTTTATTCCAAAAATATTGCATGTTTTATACAACTGTAATATAGTTGTAATGTTAGTGAATGGTCACTTCACACTCAGCATATTTGCTGTTTTTAAAGCGATACGCACTGATTTTCTATTTAACGTGCCCTGATACTTTTTGACCTTTTTTTTCAGATCTTTAATGGTTTTTTCCTTTTTGGCATTTTCTAATGCCACTAGCGTTTCCCAGCGTTTCGCTGTTTCTGTGGAACTGCAGCCGCTAACTGTAGTCACAGCCGGAAGAAGCTTCGTCTTAGATAGTTTTTCGTCAAAAGGAACGGTATCAGGAATCGCTTTCTCTTTATAAATATGGTCTAATTCATTTTGATTCAAGAAGCTGATGAAATGGTCAAAGTTTTGCGCTTGCCGTTTCTCAGGCTGATGAAAATCAAGTGTTTCAATTAATTCTGACAGTTTTGTCTGATCGGTTATCTCATTTGCCATGACATGCGTTAATTGATGGTACTCAGCTAATTCACGCATTCTGGCATCTTTCGGAAGCAACAGGCTCGGTGTACCGGCAATCGTCGCTGCGATATTTCCATGCAGCCTTGCGCCAAAGCTCAAATCGGCTTTTCTCAGGAAATCCAGCCAAGTCGGCACATTTAAAAAGAATCGGACTCTATCATTCTGATAAGCCGGGTCTTCCATGCTGACCGGATAATTATCAGCAGGCTTCGCTAGCGCAGGCGCACCCGCATACGTCAGAATCATTTCTTTTCGCCATTGCGGGATAAAGTAATGATTCGGGAACTCTTTCATGCTTCTCGTAATGAAGTCCAGCACATGCTTTGGAGACAGTCTTGATGAGTTAACCGTCACCATAGATTCTGTTGTGATATTAGTTTCTCTTATCTTCAGTTCTCTGCCAAACGCATACATAGAAGGACACCCAATCACCGTATGGTCAATGCCTTCACGGAAGCCTAATCTGGAAAGGTATTTCGCTGTAATTTCACCGCGGACACCGATCATATTTGATCTCTCCAGCACAGCACTTACAAACGCTTTTACATCCTCATCAAAAGGAAAACCTTCATTTAATTTTGGTTCAAACGGAGCACGCAAACCAACACCAATCACAACAACCGGAATGGTTAGTTTCTTAATTAATTGGGTATATTTCCGTAAAGAAGGCACGAAATCCTCGCGGAATGCATCTGCCAGCGGAATAATATACATATCATAATTTTTATTAATTTGTTCAGCATCCGCTGGATTAATCCGATAATAATCAGGAGTAATCGTCGTTCCTTCTGACATCAGCGTGCGAAACACACTGTAGGCATATACTAGGTTTCCTACGTTGCCGCCAATGGAGTTGCGAACAATCATTTCAGCTGCATTAAATGTATCAAATGGTGATATGCCAGCTCTTATTAAAATGTTTTTCAATGTGATGTTGCCCCTTCCTCGCCAAATTTTTTTCAGGAGATTTGCTTAGGGAACTCTATCATGATCTTAAAACTTCAGCCGGACACCCGCTTTCATCCCTTTTTACTCACAAACTCTCTCCCTTTCTTCCATTCTAATATTAAATTATACAAAAAAGGATCTTACAGGTGAAATCATAACATACAATCAGCGCTAGTAATCTATTCCCATTATTGGATATCGGGTCGGATCATATCAAAAACCCGAACCAGGCACTCCGGTAAAAGTGCTCGATTCGGGCCAGCTTCTTATAGTTCCTCTCCGTTCGTTTGAATGACATTTTTGTACCACTCAAAGGAGTTCTTCTTATACCGTTTCATGGATCCGTTTCCTTCATTGTCACGATCAACATAGATCATGCCGTAGCGTTTTTTCATTTCGCCAGTTGTGAAGGAGACAATATCAATAATGCCCCACGGCGTGTAGCCAATTAAATCAACACCATCGTACGTGACCGCTTTTTCCAATGCTTCAATATGCGATTTTAAATATTGAATGCGTTCCGGATCATGAACCTTGCCGTCCTCCTCCAGCGTATCCACTGCGCCAAAGCCATTTTCAACGATGAATAACGGGATTTGGTATCGGTCATAAAAACGATTTAACGTATATCTCAGCCCGGTTGGATCAATCGCCCATCCCCAGTCACTCGAAGTGATGTACGGATTTTCGACACCATTCGGCAAGCCGCCATTGACAATATCGCCAGTGTTATCATTTTTCACATCGCTTTTCACAGTTGTTGACATGTAATAGCTGAAGCCTAAGTAATCGACGGTTCCGTTTCTTAAAATCTCATCATCGCCGTCTTCGAATGTGATGTTGTAGCCTTCGCGTTCAAATTCCTTCAACGCGTAGCTTGGATAGTACCCGCGAACCTGCACATCCGGGAAGAAATAGCGCTGCCTCATTTCTTCTTCAGCCAGCATCACATCTTCAGGATTGGAGGAGAAAGGATAAATCGGCACGTGTGATACCATGGCCCCGATCTGGAACTCTGGATTGATGTCTTTTCCTTTTGCCACTGCTAATGCGCTCGCCACTAGTTCGTGGTGTGCCGTTTGATACATGACCTCCTTGGCGTTTTCGTTTTCGCCAACCACAACACCTGAATTCGTCCATAGGAACAACGGATTGTTCACATCCATTTGGTTGTTAATCTCGTTAAATGTCATCCAGTACTTCACTTTATCTTTGTAACGGCTAAAGCAAGCATCTGCAAAGTTGACGAAGAAGTCCACGACTTTCCGGTTTCTGAAGCCGCCATATTCTCTTGCCAGGTGCAGCGGCATTTCAAAGTGAGACAGGGTAATGACCGGCTCGATCCCATGCTTCAGCAATTCATCAAACACATCATCATAAAACTGCAAACCAGCTTCGTTCGGTTCAGCCTCATCGCCTTTCGGAAAAATCCGGCTCCAGCCGATGGACGTCCGCAGACATTTTAATCCCATTTCCGCAAACAAAGCGATATCTTCCTTGTATCTGTGATAGAAATCAATGGCTTCATGGTTTGGATAAAATTCGTTTTCTTCAATCGTGTCAGTGATTTTTCTCGGCACGCCGTGCGCACCCGCTGTCATCACATCGACGACACTCGGCCCTTTACCGCCTTGATTCCATCCGCCTTCAAATTGGTGGGCAGCTAAAGCACCGCCCCATAAAAAATCCTTTGGCATGTTTCCCATGTTTAATTCCTCCTCAGCTTACGACTGTAAATATTTTTTGATGTAATGCACTTTCCTTAATCTCTTCAATCAGAATTTCCTGGTACGCATGTGAATTCGTGATGATGACAGGGGTAATCGTTGTTAACCCTTTCTCTTTAATGAAAGCTTTATCAAACTCAACAAGCACTTCGCCTTTTTTAACGGTATCGCCTTCTTTTACCTTCAAGGAAAAAGGAGTGCCGCCTAATGTCACCGTATCCAGCCCGATGTGCGCAAGCAATTCGACGCCGGACGCTGAACGCAGGCCAATCGCATGCTTTGTAGGCGTAACCATGACAACCGTAATGACGCCGGGATGGTAGCATCGATTTCACGATATCCTTCGCTTTAGGGGTAGACCGCTTCAGCACCAATCGAAGTCTGGTAGCGCAGCGAGAAGCCCCAATCACATTCTCTTCCCCGCCTACGGCCTCTAAAATGTCTTTTGCTAGTCTCGTATAATCTCTCACTTTCCCCGACATTTCACCCACCCCTTTGTTTTGGTTGCGCTTTCATTATAATTGTACCGGTATAATATATCAATACCGAAACAAAATATTTACGCACTAACTAACATTGTAAGCGGTTTATGCTATAATTTTGGCAGTGAAACTAAACGAATAAATGAGGAATGCGTATGTTAAAATACCAGCAAATCGCAGCGGAAATTGAAACATATATAGAAGAACACCAGCTTCAGCAGGGAGACAAACTGCCAGTCCTAGAAACCCTCATGGCCCAGTTTGAAGTCAGCAAAAGCACAATCACAAAGTCCCTCGAGCTATTAGAGCAAAAAGGCGCGATCTTTCAGGTCAGAGGAAGCGGCATTTTCGTCAGAAAACATAAACGAAAAGGCTATATCAGCCTTTTGTCGAATCAGGGATTTAAAAAAGACCTCGAGGATTTCAACGTCACCTCAAAAGTCATCGAACTGGACGTGAGAAAGCCAACACCGGAAGCGGCGGAAAATCTGAACATCGAAATAAACGAAGACATCTACTATGTCAAAAGGGTCCGCTACATCAACGGCCAGATTCTTTGCTACGAAGAGTCTTACTACAACAAATCGATCGTGACGTATTTAAACAACGAAATCGTCTCCCACTCCATCTTCCATTACATCCGGGAAGGACTGGGGTTGAAGATTGGTTTTTCTGATTTGTTTCTGCACGTGGGCCAGCTTAATGAGGAAGAAGCGGAATATTTGGGATTAGAGGCTGGACTGCCGAAGCTGTATATAGAAAGTATTTTTCACCTGACAAATGGGCAGCCGTTTGATTACTCGAAGATTTCGTATAATTATAAGCAGTCGCAGTTTGTGGTGCAGGCTAATAGTTTTTTATTATAGGGCTGCTTCACTATGGAAGGTGATCGACATGTACAAAATTATCATTCCTGCCATACTAGCCATCTTTGCGCTCTGGATACTCTTACAGATTTCACTAGAGATGAGCATCGTTAAAAATCCAATGAACTACTTTATCGTATTTATTATCTTTTTCCTTTTTATAAAGATGGTGAAAGAAAAACAACAATAGTTTGCTTTGAACGGACATAGGAAACCAGATTTGACATCTGGTTTTTTGTGTTTCACTTTATTCATCCGTTTCAATTGTCTCTAAAAGCAGTTATGCGGTACTATCATATAAAGGTCCAATGTTTAAAAATAATGTCATACTTTTAAATTCACCTTATCATGCACATGCTCATAAAGAGGGGTTTATTCTAAAAAGGGGATGGACGGTTTTGGAAAGCAAGTACCTAGATCTACTCGCACAAAAATACGATTGTGAAGAAAAAGTGGTAACAGAAATCATCAATTTGAAAGCGATACTGAACCTGCCAAAGGGCACTGAGCATTTTGTCAGTGATTTGCACGGGGAGTATCAGGCATTCCAGCACGTGCTGCGTAATGGTTCAGGACGAGTCAAAGAGAAGATACGAGACATCTTCAGCGGTGTCATTTACGATAGAGAAATCGATGAATTAGCAGCATTGGTCTACTATCCGGAAGACAAACTGAAGTTAATCAAACATGACTTTGATGCGAAAGAAGCGTTAAACGAGTGGTATAAAGAAACGATTCATCGAATGATTAAGCTCGTTTTATATTGCTCCTCCAAGTATACCCGCTCCAAACTGCGCAAAGCACTGCCTGCCCAATTTGCTTATATTACGGAGGAGCTGTTATACAAAACAGAACAAGCTGGCAACAAGGAGCAATATTACTCCGAAATCATTGATCAGATCATTGAACTTGGCCAAGCCGATAAGCTGATCACCGGCCTTGCTTACAGCGTTCAGCGGCTGGTGGTCGACCATCTGCATGTTGTCGGCGATATTTACGACCGCGGACCGCAGCCGGATAGAATTATGGAAGAACTGATCAACTATCATTCTGTCGATATTCAGTGGGGAAATCACGATGTCCTTTGGATCGGCGCCTATTCCGGTTCCAAAGTGTGCCTGGCCAATATTATCCGCATCTGTGCCCGCTACGACAACCTGGATATTATTGAGGACGTGTACGGCATCAACCTGAGACCGCTGCTGAACCTGGCCGAAAAATATTATGACGATAATCCAGCATTCCGTCCAAAAGCTGACGACAACAGGCCAGAGGATGAGATTAAGCAAATCACAAAAATCCATCAAGCGATTGCGATGATCCAATTCAAGCTCGAGAGCCCGATTATCAAGAGACGGCCGAACTTTAATATGGAAGAGCGGCTGTTATTAGAAAAAATAGATTATGACAAAAACGAAATTACGCTGAACGGAAAAACATATCAGCTGGAAAACACCTGCTTTGCGACGGTTAATCCGGAGCAGCCCGATCAGCTATTAGAAGAAGAAGCAGAAGTCATAGACAAGCTGCTATTCTCTGTCCAGCATTCCGAAAAGCTGGGCCGCCATATGAATTTTATGATGAAAAAAGGCAGCCTTTATTTAAAATATAACGGCAACCTGTTGATTCACGGCTGTATTCCTGTCGATGAAAACGGCAATATGGAAACGATGATGATTGAGGATAAACCGTATGCAGGCCGTGAGCTGCTCGATGTATTTGAACGATTCTTGCGGGAAGCCTTTGCCCACTCGGAAGAAACCGATGACCTGGCGACAGATATGGCTTGGTATTTATGGACAGGCGAGTACTCCTCCCTCTTCGGAAAACGCGCCATGACGACATTTGAGCGCTATTTCATTAAAGAAAAGGAAACACATAAAGAGAAGAAAAACCCGTATTACTATTTACGCGAGGACGAGGCAACCTGCCGAAACATCTTGGCAGAATTCGGCCTCAATCCAGATCATGGCCATATCATCAACGGCCATACACCTGTAAAAGAAATCGAAGGAGAAGACCCAATCAAAGCAAACGGAAAAATGATCGTCATCGACGGCGGCTTCTCCAAGGCTTACCAATCCACAACAGGCATCGCAGGCTACACGCTGCTATACAACTCCTACGGCATGCAGCTCGTCGCCCATAAACACTTCAATTCCAAGGCAGAAGTCCTAAGCACCGGAACCGACGTCTTAACGGTGAAGCGATTAGTGGACAAAGAGCTTGAGCGGAAGAAAGTGAAGGAAACGAATGTTGGTGAGGAACTACTGCAGGAAGTGGCTATTTTGGAGAGTTTGCGGGAGTATCGGTATATGAAGTGAGGAAGTATAGAGTTCAGAGTTGAAGATATGCTCCCCTAAAGGTAGACAGATGGAAGAGAAATCTGTTTGTCTTTGGGGAGTTATTTCAAGAAAGGACAAACGAAGTAACCACCTTACCAGACCCGTTTCCTTCTTTTTTAGAAGGACATTTTTTACACTTACTTGTTAATGATATGTTTTTTAAATTTTTCATTTCTTATGTTACTAAACTTCCTCTTCTTTTCGCCACCTCCTTATAATTTCACTAAAGGTTACTTCTTTCCATGATAAATCCCATTCCTTTTTAAAATTTACACTTTGTGATTTTGGCTCAGGGTTTGGTTTTTCCATTTTTACTATTGTTGGCATAACAACAGAATCACCAACAATTATACTTTCACCTATCCCTAAATTAGGTAATATTTCTCCAATTCCTTTAGTGCTATCTGGCAATAAACTTTTTATGTATTTTTGGTCATTTTGATTAGTGAGCCTTAATGCTACAAAGTTATTACATTGTGCGAAAACTGTCTCTGAAACTTCAGAAGGTCTTTGACTAACGACCATTAAACTTATCCCATATTTTCTTCCTTCTTTAGAAATCCTTTCAATTGACTTTTTAGATGAATTATATTCAGCACCGCCTGTGCGCGGGATATAATTATGAGCTTCTTCGCACACAATCATGACTGGAATATTATTCAATAATTGTTTTTCATGTTGTATTTTAGAATAGTGAAAACTAAAATCAAATACTAATCTAGAAATAAGACTTACTGTTATACTAAGTACTTCAAAGGGTACTCCACTCAAGTCAACAATAGTAATATTCGATTTATTTAAATATCCTAGAAATTGTTTCATAATTTCTTCAAAGTCATCCGTCAAGTAAGTACTGCCATCTTCTTTTTTGGGTTTTAATAAGAAGTTTAATCTTTTATCTGAAAGTTTTGCTTCTAATCTGGATAAAAATCTATTAAATTCTCCATAAAAAGGACCGTTCGAAGCTTTATTTGCAGCAGCATTGGATTGTGATACAAATTCCAGTACTGAATCAAAATAGAATTGTTTACGATCTCTAATTAAAGTACTATCTGATAATTTGGGACAATTTTCATTAGTTAGTTTACTTATAACTTCTCTATTCATATTTTCGATGTAATTATAGACTTCCTTTATATCAAAATAAACAGGTGTATCATAGGTTATTTCATTAATAGTAGGGTTATGTTTCTCCTTATTTAAAATAACTGCTGATTTAAACATTGCAATTTGATTATATGAATTATTTTCATTACTTTCGATGAACAATGACTCAAGCTCTTCTGAATTCATTAGCCAATATGGAAGTTTCATTTTGTCAACTGATAAATTATTCAAAGTAAAGTTTTGTTCATTAGGTAATGTAAATGCAGACGAGTATTCTGAATGAATGTCAAATATAATAATATGAGAATTCTTTTGCTCTTCAATATTGATGTTTTCGTTATTTTTAATACCAACTGTATCTTGTAATATTTTTGCTACGGTACAAGATTTTCCAGCGCCAGTAGATCCAACAATAGCAACATGTTTTCCAAAAAACTTATCCCCATTAACTTTAACCTCAATTTGATTATTTTGTGCAAGTGCACCAATGGGGAAGTTATATTCTGTATTGATAGTAAAAATCATATCCAACATTTCAGCACTCAATATATATACAGGTTCAGTTGGAACAGGTAGATTTTTTGTTCCTCTTTGAAAGTAATCATCAACTATAGTTCCAATTGGTTGGCTATCAATAACTAAATTTAGGTTATCAAGAATGTTATAGTCCAATACTTTAATATTATTTATAACAGTAACTATAAAATTATTATTTCCATCAGCAATTTTCAAATATTGTCCAATTTGTAATTTTTCTTTGTGATCTTCTAGTATTTTAAGGTTATCTATTGAAATCACGATTGAGTTTGGAGAACTAGACATTACCTTTCCAATAATATTACTCATAAGTATCGATCATCCCCATCACAAATTTTATTTGGTTGATTTCCTTTAAATCTATATGTTCTACGTTTACATCTTGATAATCTATTTCTGGGAGTTTAGAAGAAAACAAGAAAAAGTCATCACCTTTAATTTCATTTAAAATACTGATAGTTGAAGCATTAAAGTGTAAAAGCTTAATATCATATTCTCTATGAAAAGAATTCCCTATTTTCGCTATTATCGGATCTGATAGGAATTTTTTACTATCGAAGAATTTATCTGTAACTAAACCATCATTATATTTAATATTTTTCTTATGTAACCTTACACGAATATCATTGAAAACTTCTGACGAACACTCAAAACAAAATAGAGGTGTTTTATTATGGATTTCCTTAAAATGGTACTTGCTTATATAATCAGTTATAAAATTAACAATTTCCTCATTAAAATTCTTAATAGAAGATTCAGATAAAAAAAAGTAACGAGATCTTGAATTTTTATCAAGGTTAACCTTCAGTTGTCTTTTTCTCGTCATTAATATCTCTTTTAATGTTAGTAATGATCTAGTCCATCTTGTTACTGCTGTTTTCCTTTTGTGTTGTAGTTCATGTAGTAAGGATGACTTTTTTATTACTCTTTGTTCAGCATCATGAAGTATGCTAAGATCAGCAATTTTCTGAATTGCATTTGGATAAAACAATGTATCAATCTCATCTCTAGCTAACCCATTTTCCTCCAAAGCATGGAATACGCTATCCATCAAATTAGAAAGAGAGTCACCAAATTCTAGGGTGAAATTTTGAAGGAAATCTTGAATATTAATTTTATCCTTAATATTTTCAACCAGTTTTTTTAACCTTTTATCCTCAGTTTTCAGAATTTCATTAATGTGTTCCTCTTTCATTTCATATATTCGACTTGATTGCTCACTTGGGAAATAGGCATATAATCTATATTCAATACTTTTATTATTATTTTCTAAATAATGATTCATCATCTGGAGTATAGGTTTATATACCTTACTTAGAGTGAAGCTTTCTTGTTCTTCATGATATTTACATTGTATTGCTTTTGTGGTCATTGCCGTTGACACTTCAATATCTTCAATAATACCTTCAACAGATATAGTGGAATCTTCCATATCATTTAACACTTCTAATAATGTCTTATTAAATTGGTAAATAAATCCCTGAATAGTGTAATCAGCACTTCTCGACAATATACCCCTCTCCTTTATCCTTAATTTTCTAATAATTCTATGTTATGATTTTTTTTTAACATAAAGCTGTACTCGGGTATCAATATTTTATAGCCTGAAAGAGAGAATCTACTATATCTCTTGCTTTTTTCAAGAGGAAGCTTTTTATCACTACTATTTAATACAGTTCTTACTAATTCCATACCATTTCTTTGTTTCATCAATTCAATATAGTGATCTATAAGAAGAATTGGACTTGGCGTAATATTATTTATGCCTGTCCCAATTGAGTAGTTTGTCAAAACAAAATAGTCAACTTTTTTAGGCTCTGTCCCTATATATGGTTCTCCAAAGTATTCTTCTAATAATGTACCTATACGATCTTTAGTCAGCCCCTTAGCAATTTCTACTTGTTTATATGCCTTGTTTAACATTTTATCTAAGTTGTTAATATCAAGTGTAGATTCAACAGGAATCTTATATTTTAATTCTATAATATGTAGATGCTTTTCTTCAGGATCATAGACCACTAAGTCAATTCCAGGAATGTTTTTTTGCGATTTATCAATACCATAACTCGTTAAATATTTATTTCCAATACTCTCTATAATGCTTACTCTTTCCTCCATCTCAAAATTATTTTGAGCAGAATCATAATTAGAGGACCTTTTTTTTGCTAATAAGCGCATTGCATTAACTCCCGGTCTTGAAAGATTATGTACTGCCTCAGATACAAGTAAATATTCATTTGACAGTGACACAAAATATGATAAAGAAATATCACTCTTTGGATTGGAAAAATCGTATGTAAAAAAATCTATGATCCTTCCTATTTTTTTATTATTAAGGTTTGTTTGAGTAGATATTTCATAAATCCATTTCTCTTTTTTATAAATTAATATTCCTTCATTTCCCGGATCAATAATGTAGTTTCCTTCAATACTATTTTCTAACCTTTTCTTTGTTAAAATTTCCGTAAGTGCTGTAGAAAACATTTTGTAATCTTCTAGATTGAATTGATCAAATTCTATGTTAAAAGAACAATTAAAATCTATTTGATGTGCAAAATTCATAGCTTGTATCAAGTTTTCATTACTTATTTTCCCAAATATATCTAATTTCTCTAGATTTTTAGCTTGCTCGATTTCTTTAAAATAAGATTCATATAATAGATGAGTTATATATGTCTCTTCTTGGTGATAATCAAAAGTAATTTTGTTTCCCCTTTTGTTGTATTTGACCTTCTTCTGACTATGCATCTCCCACATATTAACGAACCTGTCATATGAATAAGCCTTCCCCATAAGATTATATATATCATCTGCTAGTATGTCTTCTTTATTAATTTTAGACTCACCTCTACAATTGCTTGAACACCATCGTATAATCCACTTTAATGATTCTTGTATAAAAGAAATTTCATTTATCTCTGAAGCATTTGTTTTAACTAGCTTTTTAATAACTTCCTGCACCTTTTCATATTCGGCTGTATTTAAAAGTGTGTAAAAAACACCTAACTTCTCAAAAATTACAATGACTGCGTCATGAATTGATAAATCAAAAACTTTACTTTTGTTAATGTTTAATTCTAAATTTTTCTTTATATTATATAATTCCTCATACTCATTCAAAGTAAGATCCTCCTTCGAAAAATTTTCAAATGACTCTTTTTTGTTTGGATGAAATCTATTTACCTTATAACAGATAAATAATTAAATATATAATGTAAAGTTAAAATTGAGAGAGGATATAGTGTTACATAGGAATTCATAACCAATATTTTATTGTGTAAAAAGAAAAAATCATCTTAACCTTTAATCTGTTTTATGAACTTATACCTACTCTTTATGATTAATAATATTTTAATTGACTCTCGAAGGGTGCATAGAATAGCCCTAGAGCTATTTGACATCCTTTTTTTCTAATATTTGTGTCAAAATAAAAGAAATTCTTTCAAATCCATTTGTTAATTAATGGTGTGTAGGTTTTCAAAGCGTAACGATGATACAAAAAGGCGTACCATGTTTATGGTCGCTTTATTTATGATAAGGCTCCCCACGATTAATCCGAAAAGCCCGATAAATCTGCTCGACTAGTATGAGACGCATCAACTGATGAGGAAACGTCATTTTCGAGAACGACAGCTTCTCGTCCGCTCGCTTCATCACTGCGTCACTCAATCCGAGTGATCCGCCGATGACGAAGGTGATTTTGCTTTTTCCATATGTAGCCAGCTTATCTATTGTATCGGCTAGTTCTTCGGATGTTTTCATTTTTCCTTCGATGGCGAGGGCGATGACGTGGGCGTCGGGGCTGATTTTTGATAGGATGCGGTCGCCTTCTTTGTCTTTTATGATTTTCATGTCCTGGTCGCTTAGGTTTTCCGGCGCTTTTTCGTCCGGGAGTTCGATGATGTCGATTTTTGCGTAGGCCGAAAGTCGTTTGGTGTATTCTTCAATGCCTTGCTTGAGGTATTTTTCTTTTAGTTTTCCGATTGTCACAATATTGATATTCACAGGTCATCCCCACTTTAAAAACAAGTTATTCATATATGTTGTCCACAATTGTGGATATCTTTTCTGTATTTTGTGTAAGATCATTCGTTCCCCACTATATATACTGCGGGGTCTCCACATAATTCACAGGCTGTGGATAAACTGTTAGTATGTTCGATTTTTCTGATTTCGGGCGGCAGCTCGTGGTCGTCTATGTACATATCCAGCACCGTTTCGATGTGTTCTTCACAGGAATAATACGTTTGTTTCATGTTCAAATCCTCCGATGTTTTCTTCCATTTTTACAATTGTTCTCTTCTCAATATAACCTATTTATTCACATGTTAGTAGTGCTTCGGGCTGAGTTTTATCCACAATTCGACAAACAAGCTGTTGATGACTCTATTTCGCCCGTATGTTAGTCTGGATGTAACCGATGTGTGGGGAGGTCTACATTTGCAGCTCAAATGGGTTTGGCTTTTTGTGATCATGTTGCTGCTTGCTGGGTGTCAGCCGTCTTATTGGGTGTTGGAGAAGGATCGAATCGGTGAAGGCAGTCCAGACTTAGAAATATACGCTACTTATCTCCAAATGCATGATGACGTGAAAGGATATCAAGTCTTCACCATTTCAGAAGGGAGAAAGATGGTTATTGTGTCTCTCGGAAGCAGCGAGAAAGATAAGAAGCTTGAGGTGTCAGACGTCAAATTCTCACCTAAAGAAACGATTGTAACTGTGAAACGAAAACCTGCTCTTACGGTAAATGAGAAAAACCCTTATATTTTGATTGGACTGGACAAAATCGGGGAATTCATCGTACAGGATGAAACGGGAAACCGCTTTGAAGAAACAGATTATCAGCAATAAAGCCGGCGTTCTGAGAACGTCCGGCTTTTTCTTTTACTTCAATGTCCCATGCGGGTCGATGACGAATTTTTTGGCTGCGCCTTTGTCAAAGTCGCTGTAGCCTTTTGGCGTGTCGTCCAGAGAAATGACGGTGGCGTTGACGGCTTTTGCGATTTGCGCTCTGCCGCTCAGGATCGCTTTCATCAAATTGCGGTTGTATGTCATGGCGGGTGTTTGTCCGGTGACGAAGGTGTGGGCTTTGGCCCAGCCGAGACCGAAGCGGATTTTTAGTGAGCCTGTTTTGGCGTCCGCATCCTTTGCGCCGGGATCTTCGGTCACGTATAAGCCTGGAATGCCAAGGCTGCCTCCGACCTGGGTGACGTCCATGATTGAGTTCAGCACGGCGGCTGGCGCTTCTCCTTGATTGCCGTGCCCAGATGCTTCAAAGCCGACACAGTCCACTGCGGCATCAACGGTTGATTCACCTAGTATTTGTTCAATTTGTTCGCCAAGGCGGTCGTGTTTTTGCACGTTGACCGTTTCACAGCCGAAGCTTCTTGCCTGTGCCAGTCTGTCTTCGTTCAGATCGCCGACAATGACGGTGGAGGCGCCTAGGAGCTGAGCGGAGTGTGCAGCTGCCAAGCCAACAGGCCCCGCTCCCGCGATATAAACGGTTGAACCTGTTTGCACGCCCGCTGTGTAAGCTCCGTGGAAGCCGGTCGGGAAAATGTCGGACAGCATGGTCAAATCGAGAATCTTTTCTAACGCCTGTTCTTTATCAGGGAATACCAAAAGCTGAAAATCAGCGTATGGCACCATGACATATTCAGACTGGCCGCCGACCCATCCGCCCATATCGACGTAGCCGTAAGCCGATCCGGGCCGGTCCGGATTGACATTCAGGCACACATGCGTTTTCTGCGTTTTGCACATCACACAGCGTCCGCAGGCAATATTGAAAGGAACGGATACGATATCGCCTTTTTTGATAAATTCAACATCACGCCCCGTTTCAATGACTTCTCCCGTAATTTCATGCCCGAGCACCAAGCCTTCTGGCGCCGTTGTGCGGCCTCTGACCATATGCTGGTCGCTTCCGCAAATGTTGGTTGTAATGACTTTGAGAATAACCCCATGCTCACATTTTCGATTCACATTCGCCTTCGGAACACCGGGCCCGTCCCTCAAGATTAACTCCGGATAACCGATATCCTCCACCGCTACAGTCCCTTTGCCTTTGTACACAACCGCTTTATTTCCTGTCAACGCCATTCCTCCCATTCATGTGTTTGGACTCTCGTCCTTGAACATGACTTCGGTTCGGCATGACTCTTTCCCTTTCTCACGACTGTTTTTTCTGTATTCTTACAACAACAAATATGCCAAGAAAGCAGCCAATAATGGTTCCGGCTATGTCTAAAAAGTCGACTTTACACCCATTTAACAGGAACACAGTAATGGCCGAAACCAGGCAGATCATAACTGCCAGAAGAATAACCCGTTTGGTGCGCATGTAATTCCTCCTTTAGATTCGTTTCTAAAACATACCCAAAATCCTCTGTAAACTTCGGCTCAACAAAAAAAGAGACTTCACACCAGTCTCTTCATAATTAGAGATCAATTAAAAAATTTCCTGAGAAATAATGTGACAATACTGGTTACCAACGCAATCGCCGTATACATAACAACCCAAAACATGAATGAGCTATTGCCCGAAGCTAACGTAACTAACAATATCAAGCTCGCGATAAGGACGATGAGCGGTGCCACCCAAAACCTCTTAAATAAAAAATGACCCGCTATACCAAATACACCTGCGATGAGCGGAAAACCAAAAACGATAAATAAAACGGCGATGGCTCCCATACTAACCTCCTTGCCTTAAAACCTCTTCATCACCTCAACATCATACAGCTTCAAATGACTCTTCGGCGTCACGACATCCTTTACCTTCCTAATCTCTTTTTCTTTCATTTTCTTTCCGGTTTTCAGACTGTACTGTTCAATGTAGGCAGGCTTGTTATACGTGTATGTGAAGAAATAGAGGCTGCTGCCTTTTTGGGTGATTTCTTTGAAATCGGCTTTCATTTTGTCCTGGGAAAGGGTGAAGGCGATGTTTGTTTTTCCTGTCTTGGCATCGATTTTGTGTACCTTTCCGAAGCCGTCAATGAAATACAGGTTCCCGTCATAAGGGAAAAAGCTGTTTTTAAAGCTGAAGGGCATGGAGCTGTATATCGTTTGTTCGTCGTTTTTGTATTCGGCGATGTCATGCAGCTCTACTTTGCCGCTTTTTTTGTTGATCTTGACCATTTGATAGAGATTGTGGGCTTTTTGGCCGCGAACCATGACATACACAGCTTGGTCGTCCACTGCAAGCTGGGATTCGACTGAGGCTCCTTCCCGGTACTGCCATTCCGTTATCTTGTGGTAAGTGAGCTTCTTTTGATCTGCTTGAATCTGAAGGAGCTCATAGCCTTTTTCGTCATCTGTCGGGACGAGTGCGTAAATGGCGCCGTCATGGAAACCGGAGGCTCGGATGTAGTAGGAGATGACGTCTTTTTTCCACTCACCGTCCATCTGCCGGTACAGCTCTGAGCGGTATCCGTCTTTCTTTTTGTCGTAGCCGGAGTTGTATAAGGTGTAAAAGCCGTCCGTGTTTTGCAGAAAGCCTGCGCTGTCGCCTGTGTGCTGATAGGCTCTTTTATGGGAGCGCAGGCCGTTTTTGATCGTATAAATCGTGTTTTTGTCCTCCAGCATCACGCTGTCACCGTGAACCTTTGCTGAGCCCAGCTCAAGGCCCTTCATCTGAAAGGAAGACAGCGTCCCGTCCTGGCTGATAAACAGGGCGTAGCTTTTCCCGCCGCCAAATGCATCTTGATCCGCAGAGGATGAGAAATACAGCAGGACTTCTTTGTCATCCAGGAAATCGGGGTTTCTGAGATCCTGCTGACTTACGGTTTTATGGCTTTTGAGAGGAGAAATGAAGACAAATAGTGCGATTCCTGCGAGAATCAGCATGGCGATGGTAATCATCCACTTTTTCATATCCTTCTCCTTAGTAAATGGTCATGATGGTTGTCGTATACGAAGAACTTGTGATGTCGCGCGGATACACGCCTAAGCCTCCGTTGCTGTCTATATCAATCCCTGCTTTTAGCAAAAAGGCAGACCATAGGAGCTTTGAACAGTTTTTGGCGCCGTCATGGCCCGTATTTCTGTTATTGACGAAGTTAAATGAGTATGGGTCGCCGACTTTTGATACCGCCCAGTCGGCAGCAGCTGTTTTTTGAGATGAGGATACGCTGACGGTTTGCACAATGGAGTTGTCTTCCACGTCTCTGGCATTATAAGCGATCTGCCTGACGCCGTCGCTCGGGACAGATTCAACAATTTTGTCAGCAGCGGAGTACATGCCGACGTGGCCGTGATTGTAGTAGGCTGTGTAGGAGTTCGTGTAATAGATATTGCCTTTCGCGCTTGTCGGGAGTTTTTTCGTGCCGGACGACCCGCCCATGATAGACATGCCGCTTTCCTTGGCGAGCCGGTCTCCTTCTGCTTTATCAGCCGTGATTTCCTTATAGAACTGTTTTAGGATAACGTCCTGCTTTACGTGCTGCTGTTTGGCAATCTGGCTGGCAGATTTCATGATTTCTTCCGGTGTCGTGCCTGGCTGCAGTGCGGCGATTTCTTCAGCATAATTTGTGGTCTTTACGGCTTTGGCGGGAGAAACAAACAGGCCGCCGCACATTGTAAGCGCTACCAAAAGCATCGACACCCGTTTCTTCAACTTCATTACATCTCCTCTTTTCTTGTGAGTGTAGGAAAGGTAATTTCCTCACCCACATTATATTAGGAAAATAAGGAAAGTAACTAGGTTATTTACAGAATTTTTAGAAATCGTTTACAGAAAAAGGCCTTTATCAGGCCCTTTTCGTTAAATCTTCTTGCTCATCACTACGTCTGTTTCTTGAAATCCGGTTTGCTCATATAGCTTTCGCGCCGTCTGATTATGGGCAAAGACATGAAGGGACAGCTTGCGGATTCCCATACTGCGTGCCGTTTGATCTAATGCCGCCAATGCTTGCTTTGCGTAGCCCTTTCCCCGATACGGTTCATATAACCCGAAATCATAAATAAACGCTTCCTGCTGCGGATGCTCCGGTTCAGCATGTATCCAGAGCCAGCCAACGATATCCTTTTCATTCAGCTTGAGGCTCCACAAATGGTGATGGGGTGTTTCCAGCCCTCTCGGAAGCAGATCAGTAAACGCCTGCTTAGACAAAAGCTGTGCATCTTCAGGCAGCCATGTTCCCGCTTTTACCTTTTCTTTCGCGTAATGCTTTGTTGTGTATGTGAGATAAGACCGAAATTCTTCTGTCTGCATAGAGGTCAGCATAATTGTCATATCATCTCTCCTTCATATATTGACTAGAGGATTTTACATAAAATAGAAAGAGGTGTTACTATCAGAATAAGCAACTGAGATTGATAAGTCACTAGAGAAAGGAGTTTCACATGAATAAGATCGCACCCGCAGAAATCGCTAGCATGCTCAATGATTGGTACCTTGCCATCAAGAAACATGAAGTTGAAGAATCCTCCCGTTTATTTGAAGAAGTAAAGCCTTTATTGGATGACATGGAAGAGGATCAGGAGGTGCTGGCCTACTTCTCCTTATTGGAACTGCGCCACAAGGTTTTGCTTCACGAGGCGAGAGGACAGGGCTTTCAGCATGAGGAGCCTTCTCATATGAATGCTACGTCTGACATGCTGAAATATTACTTTTTTCTGTTTGAAGGCATGTATGAGGCCTATAAGAATAATTATGACATTGCCATTGGGCTGTATAAAGATGCAGAGCAATATCTCGACAACATTCCCGATCCGATTGAGAAAGCCGAATTTCACCTGAAGGTCGGAAAGCTCTATTATAAGCTGGGACAAAATATTGTATCCCTCAATCATACACGGCAAGCGGTCAAAACGTTCAGGGAAGAGACCGATTATAAAAAGAAGCTGGCTTCAGCCCTGATTACCATGTCAGGCAATTTTACAGAGATGAGCCAGTTTGAAGAAGCTGAGGCTTACTTGGACGAAGCAATTCGGATCACAAGTGAATTAGAGGATCATTTTTTTGAAGCCCAGCTTTTGCATAACTTCGGCCTTCTTCATGCGCAAAGCGGCAAATCAGAAGAAGCGGTTTCGAAATTAGAGGAGGCTCTACGGAACGATGAGTATGCCCGCTCCGCCTATTATTATCATTCTGCCTACTTGCTGATACGAGAGCTGTTTAAGATCAAAAAGAAAGAACAGGCCTTATCTTATTACCAAGACGTGAAGGAAAAATTGACTGCTGAGCCGAATAGAATATGTGAGGCAAAAATAGACATTTTATATGCCATTTATGCAGAAGGGGGTCATGCGGAAACGTTTCACTTATGCAAACAACATATGGATGACTTGTTGTCCGAGAAAGAGTATGACAGTGTAAGAGAACTTTCCATTTTGGCTGGCGAACGGTATAGGGAACTTGAGCTTTACAAAGAAGCTGCCCACTTTTTTTATGAAGCATTACAGATTGAAGAACTGATTAAACGAACGGAGGTTATATAAATGAAAAGATTTCTGATTGGCGCAGGCGTCGCAGCGGTGATTTTATCAGGTTGGTTTATTGCAGACCATCAAACCCATTCACAGGAAATGAAAGTCGCTGAGAAAATGATTGGATAAATGAAAAACCCCCGCGGGTGCGGGGGTTTTCTTATTATAGCAGCTTCTTCCCTAGCAGGGATTCTACGAGCTCTACTGCTGTTTTACCCGTTTTGTTTTTGTGATCAAGGATCGGGTTAACCTCAACGAATTCGGCTGAGGTAATGATGCCTGCGTCATACAGCATTTCCATAGCCAAATGGCTCTCCCGGTAGCTGATGCCGCCGACGACAGGGGTTCCGACACCCGGTGCGTCGTTCGGATCAAGTCCGTCCAGATCAAGGCTCAGATGGACGCCATCACATGCTGATAAATAATCAAGGGTTTCTTCAATGACCTTTGTCATGCCAAGACGGTCGATTTCGTGCATTGTGTACACCTTCATGCCGCTTTCCTTAATGTACTTGCGCTCCCCTTCATCAAGTGACCGGGCGCCAATGATGACGACGTTTTCCGGTTTGATTTTAGGCGCGTAGCCTTCAAGGTTAACCAGTGACTCGTGGCCAATGCCGAGGCTGACCGCGAGCGGCATGCCGTGAATATTGCCCGATGGTGAAGTTTCAAGTGTATTCAAATCTCCGTGCGCGTCATACCAGATGACGCCGAGATTATCGTAATGCTTCGCTGTGCCTGCAAGCGTGCCGATCGCAATACTGTGGTCACCGCCCAGGACAAGCGGGAATTTTTTCTCTTCAATGACTTTGTTGACCTTTTGCGCGAGTTTTTCATTTCCCGCCAAAACGGAATTCAGGTTTTTCAGTTCCTCGTCATTTTTGATTTTTTCACGGTTGATCGGAATATCTCCAAGATCTTCAACCGTATATCCCATGTCTGACAGCCTCTCGATCAGATGAGCGTACCGGATGGCACTCGGGCCCATATCCACTCCGCGTCGTGCTTGTCCTAAATCCATTGGCATTCCAATAACCGAAATCGTTTTATCCATCTGTGATTCCACCTCAACATTTAAGATAATGTCCTATGCGGGTTCTAACAAAGATGACTTACGGACAACGTTTTTAAAGCTCTAGCTGACGATTCGCCTGCTGGCGTTTTTTAATGACGACATGATAAATGATGTAGCAAATGATCATAAACGGTACGCCGCAATACAGCGCGATACGCTGCTCCGGATCAAATGCAAGACTGATAAGCACGACCGTATTTAACGTTAGGCCGATCAGCGGAAGCACCGGGTACAGCGGTGTTTTAAATTTCAGATCTTCTATCTTCCCGCCCTCACGGATATATTTGCGTCTGAACATGATTTGGGAAAGCGAAATCGCGATCCAGCCGACCTGCGCACTCATGCCCGCCAATGATAACAGCACCATATATACGGTTTCAGCCGCCGCTACTTTTGACAGAAGCGACAGGCAAGCCACAGCCATCGTTACAATTAACGCGTTTAGCGGCACACCGCGCTGATTTGTTTTGCCGAGCGCTTTGAAGGCCTGTCCTTCATTCGCCATCGCGTACAGGATACGCGTTGATGCGTATAAACCTGAATTCGCAACAGATAACAGCGCGATTAAAATAACAAAGTTCATGATATCAGCTGCATATGGGATTCCGATTTGTTCAAATACGGCTACAAACGGACTTTCCACGACACCCGCCTGTTTCCACGGAATCATGCCGGCAATGACAATGATTGAAAGCACAAAGAAGACAAGCGTTCTCCATACTGTCTGTTTGATTGACCGTGGAATCGTTTTTTCAGGGTCTTCACTTTCTCCGGCTGCAACCCCGATCAGCTCAGTCCCCTGGAACGCAAAGTTCACGGTAATCATCGTTATCAATATGGCCTTTATGCCGTTCGGAAATAACCCGTCTTCATAAAAATGTGTCAAAAACGGCGCCTGCTCTCCGCCCTTCAGATCAATCAGGCCAAACATGGCAGCTCCGCCGAGAATAATAAATAAGAGGATAATCAAAATTTTAATGCCTGAGAACCAGAATTCAGATTCCGCAAAGGCTTTTGTGGTGATCGCATTTAAAATAAACATCAGTGCCGCAAAGACCAGACACCAGATCCACACGTCTATATGCGGAAACCAGCGTTGCATCAGCTGCCCCGCTGATAAGAATTCAATGGCGCATGTAACCGCCCAGCCGAGCCAGTACAGCCAGCCGAACGCAAACCCGAAGGCCGGGCTGATAAATTTTGTCGCATAGGTCTGGAAGGACCCTGACACAGGAAAGGCGACTGCCAGCTCTCCTAAGCAGAGCATGGTCAAAAACATGATAAAGCCGCCCACTAAATAGGACAGAACCGCGCCGAGCGGTCCCGCTTGGTTAATGGTAAACCCGGTTCCAAGGAAGAAACCGGTTCCGATCACTCCGCCCAATGAAATCATGAACAAATGGCGTGATTTCATTGTCCGCTGGAGCTGATTTCCGTTATCTTGGTTTGTATTCACTTTCTGCACCCCTTCAGCAACTTGTATTGGATCTAAGCTGGAACATCTGCATGGTGCTATCCCAGTTTGCTGTCCAAAGAGTCTCTATCTATTTAATATAAAATTCACTTCTTCTCATAAAGATACATTATACTAAAATACTGTAGCTGAGCAAATAGGGAGTGCTGATTTTTCTGTTGTAAATTTATACAAACGAAGTGAATATCCCGCCATGGTGCGGATTTATGCGTTTTGCAGCACGTGCTTAATTTTCTCTATTGCCCAATCCAAATCCTCTTTGGAAATGATTAATGGCGGTGCAAAACGAATGACTGTATCATGCGTTTCCTTGCATAAAAGCCCTTCTTCCTTTAAACGCTCACAATACGGACGTGCCGCTTCTGTCAATTCCACACCGATAAACAGCCCTCTGCCGCGGACTTCTTTAATAACCGGGTTGTCAATGCTCTCAAGCTCGCTTTTAAAGTATTCTCCAAGCTCAAGAGAACGATCCGCCAGTTTTTCATCCTCCAGCACTTCTAATGAAGCGATAGACACTGCACATGCAAGCGGGTTTCCGCCAAATGTTGAGCCGTGTGAGCCCGGGTTAAACACGCCTAGGATCTCGCGGTCCGCCGCAATGCATGAGATCGGGAACACACCGCCGCCAAGCGCTTTGCCCAAAATATACATATCAGGGACAATGCCGTCCCAGTCACAGGCAAACGTCTTGCCTGTACGTCCGAGACCCGTTTGAATTTCATCCGCAATAAACAAGACATTCTCTTCCTTACAAATCGCCGCCGCTTCCTGTAAAAATCCTTCAGGCGGAATCACAATGCCCGCTTCGCCTTGAATCGGTTCAAACAAGAATGCCGCTGTATTCGGCGTAATGGCCTGTCGAAGCGCTTCCACATCGCCGTAAGGAATGAGTTTGATTCCCGGAAGCATCGGGCCGAATCCTCGTTTATATTCCTCTTCAGAAGAAAGAGATACCGCCAGCATCGTGCGGCCGTGGAAGTTCCCGACACATGCGATAATTTCCGCTTGATTGTCAGCTACTCCCTTCACTTCATACGCCCAGCGTCTCGCCGCTTTCACCGCGGATTCAACCGCTTCGGCTCCTGTATTCATCGGCAGAATCATCTCTTTGCCTGTCAGTTTAGCTGTTTTTTCGTAAAACGGCCCAAGCTGATCGTTATGAAACGCGCGTGACGTGAGGGTGATTTTATCAGCCTGATCCTTTAATGCCTGAATGATTTTCGGGTGTCTGTGCCCCTGGTTTACCGCAGAATAAGCACTCAGCATATCCATATATTCATTGCCTTCCGGGTCCTTTACCCAAGCACCCAGCGCTTCAGATATAACAATCGGGAGCGGATGATAATTGTTGGCTCCGTAATGAGACGTCTGATCAATAATTTCTTTGGATTTAGATAAAGCTGGCATATTTGAATTCCCCCTTGTTTTCTGTTTCAACATGTTATCCTGCTTTCCCTTTATATAAATGCAAGTTCTGTGCCAAATCAAGAATTCGTGTGTTTTCTACAATTTTCGAGGACAAGGTGCAAAAACATTCTGATATTTCGAGCAAAAATTTCAGCAAGTGCAAAATTCTTTTGCATATCCTCTCCATTTTTTTATAAAATAGAAGCAATATTAAGAAAACTGAGGGAGGTTCATACAGTGGTCAAAGACAGCGAATTCCTCACATTGGTTTTTCAGAGCATTTTAGATGAAATCGATGTTGGCCTGCACGTGGTAGACGAGCATGGAAACACAATCGTATATAACAATAAAATGATGCAGATTGAAGATATGGAGAAGCATGACGTCTTGAATAAAAACCTGATGGATGTGTTTATGTTTTCGAAACAGCAGGACAGCACACTGGTACAGGCTCTTCAGGAAGGCAAGACGATTAAAAACGTCAAACAGAGCTATTTCAATAATAAAGGCCAGGAAATCACGACGATCAATCATACATATCCCATCGTCCAAGACGGCAAAATCAGGGGCGCCGTTGAAATTGCCAAGGATGTGACAAAGCTTGAACGGCTGATCAGGGAGAATATGAACAAAAAAGGCAGCACAACCTATACGTTTGACAGTATTCTCGGCACCAGTCCGGCCATTCAAGACGTCATCGAAAACGCCAAGCGGGCAACCCGTACGTCATCATCTGTCCTTCTCGCAGGCGAAACCGGCACGGGAAAAGAACTGTTCGCGCAAAGTATCCATAATGGAAGCGATCGTTCTGGCGGCCCGTTTATTTCGCAAAACTGTGCGGCACTGCCAGACAGCCTTGTGGAAAGCATTTTGTTTGGGACGAAAAAAGGCGCGTTTACCGGCGCTGTCGACCAGCCCGGCCTGTTTGAACAAGCCCACGGCGGCACGCTGCTGTTAGATGAAATCAACTCGCTGAATCTCAGCCTTCAGGCGAAGCTGCTGCGCGCCCTTCAAGAACGGAAAATCAGGCGCATCGGTTCGACAAAGGATACACCGATTGACGTACGTATTATTGCCACGATGAATGAAGACCCAATTGATGCAATTGCAGGCGAACGAATGCGGAAGGACTTGTATTACAGGCTGAGTGTCGTCACACTGATCATCCCGCCGCTTCGGGAACGAAAAGAAGACATTTTGCTTCTCGCGTCGGAGTTCATCCAGAAAAACAACCATCTATTCCAAATGAATGTTGAACACATCAGCGATGACGTGAAGCAATTTTTCCTTTCTTATGACTGGCCGGGAAATATTCGCGAGCTTGAGCATATGATCGAAGGCGCAATGAATTTCATGACGGACGAGCAAACGATTACGGCTTCCCATCTGCCCTATCAATACCGAATGAAAATCAAGCCGGCTGACATCCCAGAGCCTGAAACACCAAGACACCAGCCGGCCGCAGACTTAAAAGAAAAAATGGAAAGCTTCGAAAAATATGTGATAGAGAACGTGTTAAGAAAACACGGCCATAACATCTCGAAAGCTGCTCAGGAGCTTGGCATCAGCAGACAAAGCCTCCAATATCGGCTGAAGAAATTTTCTCACTCGTCTAACGAATAATCCGGAGCAGGAAGCCTGATCAGAAAAACAGTGCCTCTGCCGATTTCACTTTTCACTTCAATCATCCCATTGTGATTGTCGATAATCGATTTCGTTATGGCAAGGCCTAATCCCGAACCTCCATATTTCCGGGAGCGGGATGGGTCTGCCCTGTAAAACCGGTCAAATAAATGCGGCAAATGTTCCGGCGCGATGCCTGTGCCATTGTCTGCTATCATCAGCATCACGCCGGAACTGCCTTTTTGCAGAGAAATGGTGATGGCACCGGTTCTCTCATTTGTATACTGCACCGCGTTATAAACCAAATTCAGAATGACCTGTTTCATCTTATCCCGGTCAAACACCGCTTTAGCGTCATCCTCAAGCAGCAGCTGCAGCCTTCTTTCTTTCGCAAGCAGACTGAGCTGCGGCTCCATCTCCCTTATGAGCGCATCGAGATTTCCTCTCTTCATTTCAAAGCTCGGCACCCGATCAATTTTTGCTAAAAACAACAGATCCTCAATCAGCCGAGTGGCTCTCTTCGACTCTTCATACATACTATTCAGCGCCCTATCTCTCTGCTCCGGCTGAAGCGCGGCGCCACGCAGCAGCACTTCGATAAAGCCGTGTATGGACGTTAAAGGCGTTCTCAATTCATGTGAAGCGTCTGATACAAATTGCCGGATGCGCTCCTTCGCTTCTTTTTCTGCTTTAAATGACGTTTCAATCCGCTCCAGCATGCGATTAAACGAAATAGCGAGCGTGTCGATTTCCATTTGTTTTCGATATACAGGAAGCCTTTTATTCAAATTTCCTGCATTGATTTCTCCCATCATATGTACCATTTGTGATAACGGTTTAAGCGTATGTCTGACCACAGGCAAGAACGTGAAAAGCCCGAGCAGGAGCGCAACCAGCGAGAGCGTGGAATAAATGCTGATTTGCCGGAGCAGTACGTCCTTCAGTGGTTCTGTTAAAGTACTCATTTGGATCACGCCTGCTTCTTTTCCATCAATAGTAATAGCCTGAAACACAATCAGCACTTCCTCGCCGGATTCATTTTTCGTGATTTTGTAATGCAAGGCCATCGTATCTTTTAATGCCTCATCATATACACTTTTTTTCACTTTTGGCGGTGCTCCCGCATATGGATCGGTCGACAATACCGTACTGTCTTTTGTTTTCTTATCGATAAAAACAATGGTCACGCCCGGATAGATAAAGGCGGGACGGACAGCACCATCTGACTTTTCCGAACTGTCGGGATGGCTTTTGTATGTTTTAATGTTATTCCAGATGGTTGGCTCCGTCGAGTTGATATAACTTTGAATGCTGACAGCTCGGTTTTCATATAAGAGGCGTTTACCAAACACATATTGCATAGCGCCGACAAACACCAATAGAAGAACGAGAATGCATAATGAGCGGAATAAAAGCTGAAAGCGCAGTGTTTTGAATCGTTTTTTCATTCAATATCCACCCGATAGCCCGCACCCCGAACCGTTCGGATCACTTCATGCTTTTTGTCATTCAATTTTTCCCGCAAGGAACGAATGTACACTTCAACAATATTCTCTTCTCCATAAAAATCATACCCCCATACTTTATCCAGAATCCTTGCTTTACTGAGCACAAGGCCGTGATTCAGCACCAAAAACTTTAAAAGCTCGTATTCTGTTGCTGAAAGCTTGAGCACCTCTTCCTGATAGCGGATTTCTCTGCGCCGATCATCAATTCGAAACGGACCGAGCGCGAATTCTTCAAACAGGTTGGGAAAGTGATCCCGAATTCTCGCATAGATTCGCGCCAGCAGCTCTTCAAAGCTGAAGGGTTTGATCATATAATCATCAGCGCCCTCTGTCAGCGCTTTTACCCGAACCCCCACCTCATCCTTGGCCGTAAGCATAATAACGGCGGTATGGCCGGTTTTTTTCATCATCCTCGATACTTCCAGTCCATCCATTCCGGGCATCATCACATCCAAGATGGCCACATGCGGCTGAAATGTCTTTACGGTGTTCATCGCTGTCATTCCGTCAGCTGCTGTCTTCACTTCAAAGCCTTCATTTTCAAGACCCATTGTCAAAAAATCTAATATCGCCGGTTCATCGTCCACGAGCAAAATCTTGATGCCTTTCATCCTATTCATGCTGTGCTCTCTCCTTAGTTGGCATAAACCTCTGATTAGTTTTTTCCCTTCCCCTCCTATTATTCGTTTTTAACTGAAAACAAACTGAATCTTCCCTAAAAATCAGCTGAATTCAGCAAGTTTTCAGCCAGCCCTCATTTGATTTTCAGCTTCGGCCTATACAATTGCCTTAGTTGGTACAGCCAACAATGAAATAAAGGAGGAATCTCACATGAATATCACTAAAGTTTTATCAGGAGCTGCACTGGGAACGATTATTTCAATCAGTTCTTTCACTTCTGCTCACGCCGCTGTCATTCAAAAGGATGATACATCAACGAAGGTTGAGACGAAGCAACAGGCTTCCATCACAATAGCAAAGGCAAAACAGGTTGCTTTGAACAAATGCAAAGGTACTGTTCAAACGGCCCAAATGAAGAAAGTGAATGGCACATACGTATATGTTGTGAAAGTTCTCGGTGAGGACGGCAAACAGCATACGATGAACGTCAACTGCAACAGCGGCAAAGTTGTGAAACATGATGTTCAAAAGAAACAAAGCTATATCAGCAAAACAAAAGCCCAATCGATCGCTTTGAAAAACTGCAAAGGTGCGGTTCAATCTTCTGAGCTGAAGCAAGAAAACGGTGTTTACGCTTACGTCGTGAAAGTAGTGGGTGAAGACGGAAGCCTTCACACGCTCCATATCAATGGAGAAAACGGCAAAGTCGCAAAACACGAGCAAAAGAAACAAGCACATCTTTCTAAAACAAAAGCGCATCAAATCGCACTCAACAAATGCAAAGGCGCAGTTCAATCTTCTGAACTGAAGAAAGAAAACGGCGCATACATCTACGTTGTCAAAGTGCTTGGCGAAGATGGAAAAACTCATAAAATTCATGTCAACTGTGACAGCGGTAAAATCGTAAAACAAGAAGTGCAAAAGAAAAACGCAGCCGTTACAAAAACAAAAGCACATCAAATTGCACTAAATAAATGTAAAGGCACAGTGAAATCTACTGATTTGAAGAAAGAGAACGGCACATTCGTTTACGTGTTTAAAATCACTGCCCAAAACCACACTGAACATACAGTGAAAGTGAACGCTGAAAACGGAAGCATTTGCAAATAAAATAACTGCTTGCCAGCAGTAAAATAACTGAAATTCAACGTATAACACCAGTCTTGTTTTAACACAAAGTTCTAAGTTCATGTCTACCTTTTTCTAAATACTCTTTTAAACTGAACGTGTGTGACCCGCGTTCAGTTCTTTTTCTAAGGAGGACCTACAAATGAATATGAAAATATGTTCTGCAGCTGCTTTAGGCGCGGTCATTTCAATCAGTTCTTTATCATCCGCACACGCGGCTGTTCTGCATAAAGAAGACACTGCTAAAGTTCAAACCCAACAGCAGGCTTCTATTACGCTCTCTAAAGCAAAAACTGTCGCTATAAAGAACTGCAAAGGCGCAGTTCAATCAGCACAAATGAAGAAAGCAGATGGCGTTTATGTCTATGTCATTAAAGTGCTTGGTGAGGATGGCAAAATTCACACCTTTAACATTAACTGCAGCAGCGGAAAAATCGTCAAGCATCACGTTGAACATAAACAAGCCGCGATCACAAAAGCAAAAGCACAAAGCATTGCGTTGAACAAATGCAAAGGCACCGTCACATCTTCTGCATTGAAGAAAGAAAATGGCACCTATGTGTACATCATCACCATCACAGCCAGCAATCACACGGTACAAACCATTAAAGTCCATGCAGAGAACGGAAGTATTTACAGCTAACTGCTATTTGCTGTTTCACGTGTAACATCCATCTTGTATTTTTCTTCATATTCGATATATCCTTTTCAACTGAACGGGCGTGACCCCCGTTCAGTTTTTTTGCATATCAAAACAGCCTGGCAAACGATGCCAGACTGTTTTGATTAACTTCCTAATTGGTCTGCGGACGACAGCTTGATGTCAACAGATTTTTCTTTTCCGCCGCGGTAAAACTTCACCTTCACCCGGTCACCGACTTTTTTCTGATAAAGCCGTTTTCGCAGGTCAACAATATCATTTACTTTGTATCCGTCAAATTCCGTGATGACATCGAGTTCCTTCAGTCCCGCTTTTCCGGCAGGTGAAAAGGCGTCTACACCCATCACAACCGCTCCATTGGTGACGTTCTTAGGAAGCTTTAATGTTTCATCCCAATGATAGCTTGCAATGTCGCTTAGGGATTTCATCTCAATGCCAAGGAACGGGCGTTTGACCTTTCCGTATCTCTCTAAATCCTCTATCACAGGGATCACGAGCTTAGACGGAATGGACAGGCCAATCCCTTCAACCGCTGACTCGGCAATTTTCATTGAATTGATGCCAATGACCTTCCCATCCATATTTAACAAAGCGCCGCCGCTGTTCCCAGGGTTAATGGCCGCATCTGTTTGCAGGACTTCTGCGTTCCAGTCAGGCTGTCCATCACCGTTTGAATCTACTGGGATCGCCCTCTCCGTACCCGAGATGACGCCTTGTGTGACAGAGCCAGCAAACTCAAGGCCTAACGGGTTCCCGATCGCAATAACCGGCTCCCCAGACTTCACTTTATCTGAATTTCCGAAATCGGCGACTGCTTTAATTTTATCGCTTTTCACCCGTAAAACGGCCAGATCCATCAGCTGGTCGCTGCCGACAAGATCAGCTGATACACGCGATCCGTCTTTCAAGCTGATTTCAATTTGGGAAGCGCCTTCGATGACATGATGGTTGGTCACGACATAAGCGGAATGGTCATTTTTCTTATAGATGACGCCAGAGCCGCTCCCAGCCTCGCCGCTCTCTCCCCGTATATCTGATTTTTGGATGTTCACAACACCGACAACGGCGGGCGACACATTGCTGACAATCTTGGTGACCGTATTGTTGACACTGACATTCACCGTCCTGATTGATTCCCGGCCGTTATTGTTCTGCTGCTGATCTAAAGCGCCCGTATCTAGCCCTTCATTTGAAAGGTACGGCATGATAAACGCCATTAATACGGCACCGACAATCACACCAATCAGGCTTGAAAGAAAATATCCTTTTTTGCTTCTCTTTGGCTGTTCAGGAGTAGTATGTTCTTCCTCACGTTCGTAATCCACCATATTCCATCCTTTCCAAGAACGTTAATATGGTTATATTGTGGGTTAGAAGCTCCTAGAATAGTCATGATTTACATAGAAAAATTATACAGCGCAAAGCGGAGTGGCCTTCTTCGGATCAGTGTCGTATAAGTCAAATGTCTCACCCGTCACAAATCCTTTAGAAGCCAATGTCTGCTGCACGGACATTCTTGCCAGCTCCTTCATGTTGTTGTCCTGGCTCAAATGCGCCAGGTAAATACGAGACGTCTCATCGCCAATGACATCCGTCATCGCCAAGGCAGCATCTTCATTTGAAACGTGCCCGACGTCACTTAAAATCCGCCGCTTAATGCTCCATGGGTATCTTCCCATTTGCAGCATACCGACATCGTGATTGCTTTCAAACACAAACACATTCGCTGAACGGATAATGCCTTTCATTCGGTCGCTGACATATCCCGTATCTGTCATTAACGCGAGCTTTCGGCCGTTATAATGGAACACATAAAACATCGGTTCGGCCGCATCGTGGGAGACGCCAAACGATTCAACATCAAGTCCGCCGAACGACTTTACCGTCTCCATCGGAAATACAAACTTTTGATCGGTGTCAATTTTGCCGATTTGATTCTCCATCGCTTTCCAAGTCTTCTCGTTCGCATAGATCGGAAGCTTGTACTTTCTGGCGACGACACCAAGGCCCTTAATATGGTCACTATGCTCATGCGTCACAAAAATGCCGTCTACATCATCCAGCTTACGCCCGATCTGCGCCATCAGCCCATCCATGGCTTTCCCGCTCAAACCGGCGTCCACTAAAAATGCGTGATCCTCTGTTTCGAGGTAAAACGCATTTCCCGTACTCCCGCTCGCAAGTACGCTAAATTGCAAGCTCATGTTTGTCTCACTCCATTATTTTCATTGATCTGTATCTAAAATCGTACTCTCCAAAGCATTCACAGTAAAATACTCTTGTACTGTCTTTTTCTCACCGTTCACTTTTTTCTCATACTCGACCGTAATTCTCCATACCGGCGCCAGCACCTGCGTACTTGTCAGCGGATATTGTGCTACATAGCCGAATTTACAGCTCTTCACAGTGCTGTATTCTTTTAATTGATTTTGATAGTACAATAGCTCAACCGCATCCATTTCAGTAATTAAGCTTTCTTTCTGAATTTGCTTGAAGGTCTCAAGCGTAGTCTGGTCGTATGACACAACCTCGTTTTTACCGTTTAAGTGCAGCACCACTTGCCCGATCATATTAGAGGGGTTGTCGGTCTTTTGGTAAATATAATGACCTTCGTACGTTTGGAAGAAAATAATTTCTTTCTTCGATTTATCAACCTTCCAAAGCTTATATTTTTCGCCATCTTGAATTTTCGAAGAAACAAGTGCCTGAGCATCGTCCTCGATATCCTTCTTTGATAGGGCGATTGGATTTGCAAACTTCATTTTCAGGCTCGTTACTTTATGATCATCACTAGGCATGTCCATCAAAGGCTTTTGATCCTTCAGCGCCTCAATTTCCTCCTTGGAGAAAGACTTTTGATTTGCCGTGATCCGATAGCCTTCTGTCGCTTCCTTATTCAAGCCTTCATACGTGATATGATCGGCTTTCATGTCATGCTCGACATCATTTTTAATGACTTCATATTCTTTGCCGGTAGCCTGCCATTTTTGAAAAAACTGATAGCCTAAGAAAATATCTAAAATGAGGAAGGCAACGATGAAGATTGATTTTGTCTTATTCCACTCCACTGTTAGCCCCCTCCTTCCTCAATAAGTCCTTTGTAATCGGCACAATTTTTCCATTTACTTTCATCGCCCAAACCGGTTCCAGTTCAACGAGAGGATCATCGTTGGTTGATGTTGATACCAATTGATAAGCAAGGAAGATCTGATCAATTTTGTCCGTATCATAAGCGGTTTGTTTCGAAAGCAGCATCTTCACTTCGCTGCCGCTCATGAGCTCTGTTTCACTTGTTTTAATCGGATTCGTTCCGAGACTGTAATTCGGCCGCTTATAGCTGAGAATATCATCATTCGCCCATTGCACCGTAATCGCCGATGTCGCTCCGAAAGGTTTGGCGGTGCTGTTAATGACCGGGATCTGATCCATAAAGATATAGAAGCTCAGCTGCTGGCTGTCATTGATATTGAAAAATTGATAGTGATCCGTCCAGCTTCCGGTATCCTCAAGGTATTTTTGGCTCTTTTTGATTAACTCACCTGTTTGATAGGATGTGCTCTGCACCAAATTGCGCTGCTGGAATTGCACCTGTCGCTGGCTTAGATTCACATCTAAACGGCTGATCCCATCTGTCAGCACATTTCTGTTGTTGTAATTCGAATCTTCTCTTACAATGCTCGGATCACTAAACAAAGCCTGCTTAAAGGTATTTGTTTTAATCGATTCTGTGACAAATTCTTTTTTGTCCATCGTAAGCGGTTTGTTCGGCAGCAAGAACTCTTTCTTTGAGCCAATGGAGAACAAACTGAACGCCGGCATATTTGATTGCCTGTTTTTCAAGTCGTTCATAATGTTCCGGTAGTTTGCCGACTCAACCGTCACTTCAAGAATGAGCTGTTTGCTGTAAGACACCAAATAGATTTTCTTGTTCGCTTTTGTTTCATTGAACGGGATCAGAATATGGTCAAACGAACTGTATTCAAACGACTGATTAGACCATTTAAACAGCGTTTGGAAAATATCAATCGGAATCGTATCGCTGAATTGCAAGTCAAGCTTGGCTTCAGAACCGCCTATTCCATAAAACCAGCTCTTGAATCCAGACTTGTCATACTGATCCGAAATATCTTTAATTCCTTTTACATCCCAATGCGGCAAGTCAGACCAGATTTCTTCATAGAGGGCATTGTCATCCACTTTGTAATGAGCGCCGTCATCATGGATAAACATGTCCCTCGGCCTTACCGTTTCAGACAGCTTTTGGGTGGTTTTTTCGATTTTGTGTTTCTCACGCACAGTAGACTCTGTTGAGGATGAGCCTTCAGAAAAGTTTGGCTGGAACGTCCATATCCCCCATGTAAAAACAAGACTGATGACGACGAGTACCGTAAGTAATATCGTTTTTATATTTTCACGCTTCATCCCAATCATCCTCTTGTTCCTCTTTATATGGAAGAGTAAATGTAATCGTCGTGCCTTTTCCTTCTATGCTGTCCGCCCAAATATCTCCGCCGTGCGCCTGTACCATTTCCTTGGCAATCGCCAATCCCAGACCGGTGCCGCCAAGCTTTCTCGTTCTCGCTTTATCCACCCTGTAGAAGCGGTCAAAGACTTTTTCGACATCTTTTTTCGGAATGCCAATCCCTTCATCCTTCACGCTGATATAGAGAAGTTCTTCCTCTTCATTGACATCAATCGAGAACGTGACATGTCCGCCTTCCGGTGAATATTTTAAAGCGTTAGAAATAATATTATCGAGCACCTGCGTAATTTTATCCTGGTCGATCTCGACGTACAGATCTCTGTCCGGCAGATTGCGGATAAACTCCACATGCTGCTCTTTTGTCATTTCAAAACGGTCAATAATAAGCGACATAAACCGGACAATCTGAATCCATTCCCGGTTAAATTGATAATCCTTGCTGTCAAATTTCGACAGCTGAAGCAGATCATTGACAAGCCGGATCATACGCTCTGTTTCATTTTGCGTCACCATTAAGAAGCGCGGAGCAATGTCTTTATTTTCCCACGCGCCTTCAGCTAACGCTTCTAAATAGCTGCGCATTGTCGTAAGCGGCGTCCGCAGCTCATGTGATACATTCGCAACGAATTCTCTGCGTTCCTGATCCATTTTCTCTTGTTCGGTTACATCGTAAATGACAGCGATTAAACCATCAATTTTGCCGTGTTCCCTTTGAATCACAGAGAAATTCACGCGAAGCACCGTTAATTCATCATCGCGCTCAATTTCAAGCAGCATAGAATCCTGCTGCTCCACTAAATCTTCAAAAGTATAATTCTCTTGAAGCCCCAGCAAACTCGTAATCGGCATTTCTAAGGCTGTTTCACGTGAAACGTTCAACAGCTCCAGCGCCGGGCTGTTTAAGAGAATAATCGCTCCGTTTCGGTTTGTGGCGATAACGCCGTCTGTCATATAGGCAATGACAGAGGCTAGCTTTCTGCGTTCTCCTTCAGTCATCGCCTGGGCATCTTCAAGCTCTCTCGTTAAGTGGTTAAACGTTGTGGCTAGCTGCCCAATTTCATCATGCCCGTACTTTTTAACCTTCCTCGAGAAATTCCCTTTCGCAAGCTCCATCGCCTGCTTTCGCATATCTGAAAGCGGGTGGGTAATGGTTCTTGCCAGAAAAATACCGAGAAGAGCCGTCAAAACAAGTGCCAAACCTGTGCCGGACGCCAGTATCGTGTTGATCGTCTTCATTTGATTAAAGACATCTTCCATACTCGCGACAACATAGATCGCGCCCACAACCTCTTGGTTTTCAGTCATGACGGGCTTCGCGGAAATAAGAACTCTGATTTTGCTTTTCGGGTCATAATATTTTCTTAAATACGACTGTTTGGTAGAAAAAATTCTTTTGAAAATCAGATCGGTCGTTTGTTTCCCTGCCACTTCCTCACCATACGGCTTTGAAGAACCGACCACTTCATAGCTTTTATCTACAAAGCTAATTTCCCGAACCTCATCACTTTTCGTGAAGTCATTCAAAATACGGCTGACGTCATCCTTTATGACGGTGCTGTCGTTATCGCTCTTATATTCTTGTTCGATATAATAAGAAAGGTTGTCGATTCGCTGATTCAGCGATTGTTCATAAGAGCTGATCAGCGACTTCTCTACCTGATTGACAAAATACACACCAATGATTTGCATGGCAATGATAATCAAAAGCACATAAATCAAGGTAATCTTAAATTGGATCGACCGAAAAAAACCAACCTTATTCATATGGGCATTAGTCCTGTTCTGGGTTTCTCAAGTAATAACCTACACCGCGGCGTGTGACGATCCAATTTGGATGGCTCGGGTTGTCCTCGATTTTTTCACGAAGCCGGCGGACTGTTACGTCAACCGTTCTGACATCGCCGAAGTAATCATAGCCCCAAACGGTTTGAAGCAAATGTTCACGGGTCATCACTTGTCCGATATGTTTTGCTAAATAATGAAGCAATTCGAACTCACGATGAGTCAATTCGATTGTTTCGTCTCGTTTTGATACAACGTACGCGTCAGGGAAGATGACGAGAGAGCCGATATGAATCTCGTTAGAGGAAGGCTCTTCCTCCGCAGGCGCTGTTGTCAGCTGGCGGCGCAGGTTCGCTTTTACACGTGCCAAGAGCTCGCGTGTGCTGAATGGTTTTGTGACATAATCATCAGCACCGATTTCAAGCCCGATAACCTTGTCAATTTCTGAATCCTTAGCCGTCAGCATAATGATTGGCATATCGTATTTCTTTCTGACTTCACGGCATACTTCAACGCCGTCTTTATTCGGGAGCATAATATCTAAAAGAATTAAATCAGGCTGAAGCTCTTCTACCATTTCAACGGCTTCGTTTCCGTCGTGGGCACAGTGCACTTCATAGCCTTCTTTTCTTAAGTTAAATTCCAATATATCTGCAATCGGTTTTTCATCATCTACTACAAGGATCTTTTTATCCATCATTTTGATTTTCCTCCTGCCGAATGACTTCATTTCATCTATATAACATTCGTTTCATCACTTATGGCCCATGTAAAGAATGGGTCCTTGTCTATTATAACGGTTTAAGGTCAAAAGATAAAAAAAATAAAGGTTTAGAAAAAAAACACATGTTTCACCTTTATCGCCAGTTGTTTATCTATTGTCATGCTGGTCAACTTTTTTTAAAAAAGATAACTTTATTGAAACCTCCCCTCACCGGAGTGCGTCTTTATCAATGACGTCTTCTTCTTTGAACCGGCCGCAGGGCCGGTTCTCCCTTTTTCTTCTATTATAACACTCCTCATGTTTGCCTTTTTCCTAAAAGAAAAAACGCACCTACGATTGCAGATGCGTTTGGTAAGTGGCTCGGGACGGAATCGAACCGCCGACACACGGATTTTCAGTCCGTTGCTCTACCAACTGAGCTACCGAGCCAAATGTTTTATTTTTCTCTACTAAGTAAAGTAAAATGGCGGTCCGGACGGGACTCGAACCCGCGACCTCCTGCGTGACAGGCAGGCATTCTAACCAACTGAACTACCGGACCTTACAGTAATTGCCCGGAGAGCTGTCGTGTCAGCTCTCACAGACAAATAAGGAATTTAGCAATAACGCTAAAGTAAATCAATGACCCGTACGGGATTCGAACCCGTGTTACCGCCGTGAAAGGGCGGTGTCTTAACCGCTTGACCAACGGGCCTTCACGAAATGGTGAGCCATGAAGGACTCGAACCTTCGACCCTCTGATTAAAAGTCAGATGCTCTACCAACTGAGCTAATGGCTCTTAAAGATGTCGGAATTTCTATAGAGCAAACGACTTAAATCTAGTTCTCATCTTGTACTCTATTGAAGCAGTTTCCGTAACAACGAGATTTATAATATCACGAACAAATAGAAGTGGCAATAACTTTTTTGGTTTTTTTTCATATTTTTTTCTCAGACCAACTTATATGCGGCTTTCAAACAAAAAACAAGCCCCTGATATAGGGGCTTGTTGGCATATTCTATTTAGTTCGCACGGTACACACTGCGAAGGACATTTGTTTGTGAGCGGTCTGGACCGACAGAGAAAATAGAAAGCGGAATGCCTGTCAGCTGAGACACACGCTCAAGATAATGGCGCGCATTTTCCGGAAGCTCGCTCAAGCTCTTCGCACCTGTAATATCCTCAGTCCAGCCTGGCATTTCTTCATATACCGGCTCACATTCAGCAAGTGCCTTAAGACTTGCTGGGAATTCTTCAATGATTTCGCCTTTGTAGCGGTATGCCACACAGATTTTCAACGTTTCAATTCCTGTTAGGACGTCAATTGAGTTCAGAGAAAGATCTGTAATTCCGCTCACACGGCGGGCGTGGCGGACAACAACGCTGTCAAACCAGCCGACACGGCGCGGGCGGCCTGTTGTTGTTCCATATTCGCGTCCGACTTCACGGATTTGATCGCCGATTTCATCTTTCAGCTCAGTCGGGAAAGGACCGTCGCCGACACGAGTCGTATATGCTTTTGATACACCGACAACGTGCTTGATTTTGGTCGGGCCGACACCAGAACCGATCGTGACACCGCCGGCAACCGGGTTAGATGACGTAACAAACGGGTATGTTCCTTGGTCGATATCGAGCATAACCCCTTGTGCGCCTTCAAATAATACACGGCGCCCTTCATCAAGAGCATCGTTTAAGACAACAGATGTATCGCAAACATATTTTTTAATCTGCTGGCCGTACTCATAATATTCGTCTAAGATATCCTCAAGTTTAAACCCTTCTGTCTCGTACATTTTCTCGAGAAGACGGTTTTTTTCTTCAAGATTGCGCTCAAGCTTTTCCGCAAACGCGTCACGGTCTAACAGATCCGCGATGCGAATTCCGATGCGGGCTGCTTTATCCATGTAAGCAGGGCCGATTCCTTTTTTCGTTGTGCCGATCTTGTTAGCCCCTTTACGCTCTTCTTCCACTTCATCCAATTTCAAATGATACGGCAGAATGACGTGAGCTCTGTTGCTGATTCTCAGGTTATCTGTACTGACGTTGCGCTCATGAAGATACGCAAGCTCTGTGACTAATGCTTTCGGATCTACAACCATTCCGTTTCCGATTACACACGTTTTATCCTTATAGAAAATTCCAGACGGGATTAAGTGAAGCTTATATGTGATTCCGTCAAACTTGATTGTATGCCCTGCGTTATTTCCGCCTTGATAACGGGCGATCACTTCTGCATTTTCTGATAGGAAATCTGTAATTTTACCTTTTCCTTCATCGCCCCATTGCGTACCTACTACAACTACTGAAGACATGTCCGTGCACCTCCGTTAACCTTTCAAAACGATTCTATTCAAACAAATCAAGTTTATCAGTGAAGAAACAGAAAGTCAATTGTAAATCCGAACATTAAATTATTGTAAATCTATATTCGTTCGCTTTCATTCGTTTTATAAGCGTTTTCTCACGGTTTTGTCATAAAAAGCTTGCGAAACTTTCATCCTTTAGCATAAGAAAGAATCACTTGCCTGATATCCCTTTTGAATTCATAAAAACGACCCGCCAGCCGTCCGGGTCCTCTATCGTCACTCCCCCATTGCTCCAGTACGGGTTCTCTGATTCGACCTCTTGATAGCCCATGTGCTTTAGCTTTGAAGTGATCGCTGCCAGTTCATCTGCATTCGGCACATAAAAAACAAGAAGGCTGTCGGGATGGGGAACGGGGGCAGTGCTTCCACCTTCATACTGGGTGAATTCCAAATGATAATCGGCATGAGGAAGGCCGAACATGACACCGTCATACCCGTTATGCTGTGAAAATTCTCCTATTCGTTTCAAACACAGTCCCTCTTCGTAAAAACGAATAATCTCATCAAGCTGGCCCGTAGGACGCGCAATTCGGATTTGTGCTGCTTGAAAAGACGAAAAACGTTTTCCCATATTGTTACCATCTCCTTTTTGCACCATTTTATTAAAACGCTTTCAAATTTTCATCCGCTGAGCGAACGGTATTTCTTCCATCTTTCGAATGAAAAAAAAACCCCAAGAGCAGCTCTTGGGGCTTATGCGCCGGGCGGAACGCCTGCGTCATCAAAACGCCGTTCCAGGTTGACGAATTTGTTGTATTCTTTTACGAACGCAAGAGACACGGTTCCTACCGGGCCGTTACGCTGTTTGGCGATAATAATTTCGATAATATTTTTATTCTCGGTTTCTTTGTCATAGTAGTCATCACGATAGAGGAACGCGACAATATCCGCGTCCTGCTCGATACTTCCTGATTCCCGGATATCAGACATCATCGGACGTTTATCCTGACGCTGCTCAACACCCCTGGAAAGCTGAGAAAGCGCGATAACAGGGACTTGCAGCTCCCTCGCAATCGACTTCAGTTCACGGGAAATTTCAGATACTTCCTGCTGACGGTTGTCCTTTGAACGACCGCTTCCCTGAATCAATTGCAGGTAATCGATCAAAATCATGCCCAGCCCGCTTTCCTGCTTCAAGCGGCGGCACTTGGCACGGATTTCACTCACTCGAATACCCGGTGTATCGTCGATGTAAATCCCGCTGTTCGATAGGCTTCCCATTGCCATCGTCAGCTTGCCCCAATCCTCTTCGGTCAGGTTACCTGTACGGAGATTCTGGGCATTGATATTTCCCTCGGCACAGAGCATACGCATAACGAGCTGCTCTGCACCCATCTCAAGACTGAAAATTGCTACGCTCTCATCGGTCTTTGTCGCCACGTTTTGTGCGATGTTCAGGGCAAAGGCTGTTTTCCCTACTGACGGACGGGCAGCCACAATGATCAAGTCGTTGCGCTGGAAACCCGCAGTCATCCGGTCAAGCTCCGTAAACCCTGTTGGAATCCCCGTGATATCACCTTTTCGATTGTGAAGCTGTTCGATATTATCATAGGTCTGGACAAGGACGTCCTTAATATTTTGGAAGGCACTCGTGTTTTTGCGCTGTGCCACTTCCATAATCGTTTTTTCCGCTTCACTGAGTAAATCCTCGACCTCATCCTCACGGGTATACCCGTCTTGAGCAATCGTTGTCGCAGTTCTGATTAATCGGCGAAGAATCGATTTTTCCTCAACGATTTTCGCGTAATATTCTATGTTAGCCGCTGTCGGCACCGAGTTTGCGATATCTGTCAAATATGAAATGCCGCCTACTTCTTCCAGCAGGTCTGTGTTCGCAAGCTCTGATGTTACTGTCACCAGATCAACCGGTTCACCTCGGTCACCGAGCACCAGCATCGCATTATAGATTTTTTGGTGGGACATTCTATAGAAATCATCTGGAATCAATACTTCTGAAGCCAGTGTTAAAGCAGACGGCTGTAAAAAAATAGCGCCTAACACGGCTTGTTCGGCTTCTATATTTTGCGGAGGAAGCCGGTCATTCAGAAGGTCTGTCATGCTAAGCACCGTCCTCTCATTAAAAAATCTCCAACCTCCATTCTACCATTTCTACAGAAAAAAAATAGAAAAATTGTCTGTTTCCTGTTTTTTTCAGTTAGCAGATTGGATCGTTTCGGACAGTAACAAGGCGGGAAAAATGCAATAAAACATGAGGGAGGAATGAAAGATGATAAAGAAATATGCGATTACACCTAATGTTGATGCGGACGGCTGGTTTATTGAGGTGGAGAATGTAGCGCCGACAGCTTTGTATACGTCTAAAGACGCCGCTATTGAAAAAGCCAAACAGGTGGCTAAGGAAAACAGTCCGTCTAAGCTTGTAATTTATGACCAGTTTAAAAATGTGGAAGAAGAACACTCATTTTAATGAATGAAAGCCTTCGCTGCAGCGAGGGTTTTTTAGCGGTTATCGGTTTATTTCATCCATTGGATGCCTATGTGCATCATCAAATCTGCCGCTTTTTGATACAGATCCCACTCCCCGATCGAAGCAAATTTCCCCATCAGCTCCTGAAGCTTTAGCCTCACTGCTATATATTCTTCGAAAGTGACAGCTTTTTCAGTGTCTATTTGGTGTTCCTTCAGCATTTGTTTTAATAAGGATAACGGTGCGTGCATAAGAACCCTCCTTACCTCTTTTATAACGGTCATTTTCCGATTGCTCTATTCCTTTGTGACATCTTCTTACATTTCACATCTGATTCTTGTACAATGGACAGAAGAGAGGAGGGATCTTTTGTGAGACCTTTGCAAATTTCTGCTGAAACTGCACAAAAGCTTGCAGAGTCCTTGAATCTGCCGCTTGAACAGATCATGCATATGCCTCAGCATATTCTGCTTGCCAAAATGGCTGAACTGCAAAAAGAGGACAAATCATAGCGTTCATTCACATACTTGCTTACCTGTTTCGGGATAATATCATGTATATGTTAGAAAAGAGGAGTAACTGCTTTGCCACATCCACATAATAAAAAAATCCAATCATTTTGGCTGATCACCGGCATTATCTTTATCGCCTTTAACTTACGGCCCGCGATCACTTCAGTCGGTCCGGTCATTAGCTCTATCCGGGCAGAGCTGCACATGTCCAATGGGGCAGCCGGTTTTTTGACCGCACTGCCGCTGCTTTCGTTTGCAGTTCTTTCTCCGCTTGCACCTAAGCTTGGACAGCGCCTCGGAAATGAGCGAACTTTATGGCTAGGTCTCGTGATACTGCTGATCGGTGTTTTGACTCGTTCTACCGGCTATACTGCCGCTTTGTTTTTCGGAACGGCACTTATCGGAGTCGGGATTGCGATTGGTAACGTACTTTTGCCAAGCTTAATCAAACATAAATACCCTGAAAAGCCAGGGATCATGATCAGCCTGTATACGACATCAATGAATATATTCGCAGCTTTAGCATCGGGTGTCAGCGTGCCTTTAGCGACCCAGATGGATGGCGGATGGAAACAGGCCTTTCTCTTATGGGGCGGGCTGGCTTTACTTGCATTGCTAATCTGGATACCTCAGCTGCGCCACCGGGATACGGCAAACCAGACAATGAAGCTGCAATCCAGTTCCATTTGGGCTTCCAAAATGGCATGGTATGTCACCATCTTTATGGGCCTGCAATCGTTTTTATTTTACAGCAGCATCGCTTGGTTTCCTGAAATTCTCCGTTCACATGGGATTGATACGGCAACAGCCGGATGGATGGTATCACTCATGCAATTTGCGAGTCTGCCTTCCACTTTTCTGACACCAGTTTTAGCTGACCGTGTGAAACAGCAGCGCGGTATCGTTGCGGCGCTGGCCTCAGTTTATCTGATCGGCCTCTGCGGATTATTAGCGGGCGGAAGCCATACATTGCTTGCCATCTGGATGATCATTATCGGTATCGGGCAAGGCTCCAGCATTAGTCTGGCGCTCACTTTGATTGGTCTCCGCAGTGAAAATGCCCAACAGGCCGCTGCGCTGTCAGGCATGTCTCAGTCATTCGGCTACCTGCTGGCAGCAGTCGGGCCAATCTTTGTCGGCTATCTCTTTGACCAGACGCATTCTTGGACGATGCCGATCGTGCTTCTCATTGCTGCCCTGATCGTAATGGGAGCAGCCGGACAGGGAGCCGGACGAGATCGATACATTTTCCAGTCAGAAAAACAAAGAAATTCAGCATAAAAGCGGGGAAAATATCTCCGCTTTTTTCTTTGAATATTTATGGTTTATTCATAAGTTTTTCATATTTGTTTTTTACAATGAGACACCATAAAGAGGTGAAAAACGATGAAAACCAAACGATTCGACGCAGCCCTTATTCTTATTTTGCTGGCAGCAGCTTTTTTGAATACGTATCACATTTGGCAGGAGGATACAGCGAACCAGTACTATTTGGCGGCTGTAAAAAGCATGACGCAAAGCTTCCATAATTTCTTTTATGCGTCATTTGACCCTTCTGGATTTGTGACAGTAGATAAGCCTCCTGTCGTGTTATGGATTCAAACGATTTTCGCACTGATTTTCGGTGTTCACACGTGGAGTGTCATCATTCCCCAGGCTCTTGCCGGAGTTGGATCTGTCTTCCTTCTCTACAGAATGATCAAGCCGACTTTTGGAATTGGAGCGGCCCGCATTTCCGCACTTGTTATGGCACTGACCCCTATCGCAGTAGCTGTCAGCCGGACAAACAATATTGACAGCATGCTTGTCTTTACCATATTGCTCGGTTCAGCTTGCCTGCTTCGGGCAGTAAAACAAGGCAAGCTGGTTTGGCTGCTGACGGCATTTGCCCTAATTGGGCTCGCCTTTAATATGAAGATGATGCAAGCGTTTATGGTATTGCCTGCATTTGTGTTATTCTACCTGGTTGCATCCCGGGTTTCCCTCAAGAAAAAAATAGGTTCTCTGCTTCTGTCTCTTGTCCTTCTGACAGGCCTTTCACTCTCATGGGCGATTGCAGTGGATTCAGCCTCTTCCTCAAGCCGGCCTTATGTAGGAAGCAGCCAGACCAACTCAGTGCTAGAACTGGCCTTTGGCTACAACGGCACAGAGCGTCTGCTTGGGCAAACTACGGGCCTGGCAAAGGGTGATATGAATGCTGCTGGCGGAGGGAAGATGCAGAATCAAGACAACATGCAAGCGCCAAATGGCAACGGTTCATCTTTTTCTCAGAACGGAAATCAATCATTCGGAAACCATTCACATGCGCCTCAGCCGCCTAACGGACAAACCGGCGCTCTCAATGGAGGCGGAGGCACACCTCCCACAGGTGGCAACGGACCTGGAAATGGAGGGCCTGGCGGTGGAGGCGGAAAAAGCGTGAATATGTTCGGCACCGGTGATCCTGGACCGCTTCGTCTTTTCCAATCAGCACTCTCCGGCCAAATCAGCTGGATGCTTCCATTCTCATTGATCGGATTACTGGGCGCAATCGTCAGCTGGTACCGTGATCGCCGCGGACATGCTGCTGAAATGAAAGAAACGCTATTCTGGGCGGCTTGGCTTGTTCCCGTGGCTGGTTTCTTCAGCATCGCAGGATTCTTCCACCAGTATTATTTGATTATGCTGGCACCGCCGATTGCCGCCCTTTCTGGTATCGGATGGTATACGATGCACCGCTTATACAAAAATAATAAAGACTGGTCCAGCTATCTTCTGCCGGCAGCCGTTCTGATCACAGCCGCGTTCCAGGTGTATATTCTGAGTGATTATACAAGCCAAATCGGCAGTGTATGGATGTATGTCCTGGGGCTCTTAGGACTGGGCATCACCCTTGCACTTCTGATGCTTAAACGCAGCCGTACGTTCAGTAAGCAGCTGACCATCATCAGCTTGTGCGTTCTGCTTCTCACACCTGTTTACTGGTCAGCAACGCCGCTTCTATACGGAGGCAACAGCGTCCTTCCTGAATCCGGCCCGCAGCTCAAAGGCTCAGCAAACGGCGGGAACATGTTCTCTTCAGAGGTCGACAGCGGGCTCTTGTCCTATCTGAGAAAACACAATACCGGCGAAGAATATTTATTTGCTACTTTGACAACCGTAACAGCTGCGCCATACATCATTAACGAAAATGAATCTGTTATGGCAATGGGCGGATTTAACGGCACGGATCCCATTCTGACTGTGTCGGAACTGAAAAAACTGATCAAAGAAGGCAAAGTGAAATACTTCCTTCTGTCAGAAAACAACTCAGGCAACAGCGAACTTGTTTCCTGGATTAAGAAAAACGGAAAAGAAATAACATCTGACGAGTACAGCGGTTCCTCCAGCAGCACGAACAGCGTGCAGGGAATGCGAGGAGGACCTGGCGGAGAAAGCCAGCAAACTCTTTATCTCGTGGAATAAAAAAAGAGGCTTGGATGAATCCAAGCCTCTTTTCTATTAAGCTTCTTCTTTTACATGTACCTTTAACACAGCCTGCACTTCCGGATGCAGCTTCACAGGCACGTTCGTATATCCTAATGCACGAATGCCGTCCGGCAGTTCAAGCTTCCGCTTATCTACTTTAATGTTATGGTCTTTTTGGAGCTGTTCAGTGATTTGCTTGCTTGTCACTGAACCAAATAAACGGCCGCCCTCACCTGATTTTGCGCTAAGCTCAACAGTCAGTTTTTCTAATGTCTCTTTCAAGCTCTTAGCCTGCTCAAGCTCAGCAATGGCTTCTTTTTTCTCTTTCTGCTTTTGTCCGTTTAGCGCGCTGATGTTTGAAGCGTTCGCTTCAACCGCGAGGCCTTTTTTAATTAGAAAGTTATGCGCATAACCGTCTGCTACGTTTTTGACTTCGCCTTTTTTTCCTTTTCCTTTTACATCTTGTAAGAAAATAACCTTCATCTCTGTACGCCTCCCTCAAAATACTCATCTATGGCGTGCTTCAGCCGTTCCAGCGCTTCAGAAACTGAAATGCCGGACAACTGAGTCGCCGCATTTGTTAAATGCCCTCCGCCTTCCAGGGCCTCCATGATGATCTGAACATTTACCTCGCCAAGCGACCGCGCACTGATACAAACCGTTTGTTCATCCCGTCTCGCCACCGCAAATGAAGCCTCAACCTCACTCATCGACAGCAGCGAATCGGCAGCCTGCGCAATCAGCACTTGATCGAAGTATTCCTCTTCATTTTCAGGAAGAGAAGCAATCGCAATGTTATCTTTATAGAGGACCGTATGCTGGATCAGCTTCGCCCGTTTAATATAGGAATCAACGGTTTCTTTCAGGAACTTCTGCACCAGCACCGTGTCGGCTCCTTTTGCCCTTAAATAAGAAGCCGCATCAAAAGTCCGCGAGCCCGTGCGGAGAGAAAAGCTCTTTGTATCCACTATTATACCAGCTAATAGGGCTGTTGCTTCAATCATATTGATTTTTAAACGCTTCGGCTGATATTCAAGCAGCTCTGTCACCAATTCCGCTGTGGAAGAAGCGTATGGTTCCATATAAACAAGCAGCGGATCTCTGATAAACTCCTCACCTCTTCGGTGATGGTCGATGACCACGATATGTTCAATTTTATTGACCAGCCGTTCCTCCATGACGAGTGACGGCTTATGTGTATCAACGATCACAAGCAGTGTGTCATCATTGGAAATTTCCATTGCTTCTTCAGGCGTAATAAATCTTGACCACAGTTCTTCATATTTTTTGATTTCCCCAATCAAACGCTGCACACTTGATCCGATTTGGTTTGGGTCAATCACGATAAAGCCATCTTTGTTATTTGCCTGAGCCACCTTTAAAATCCCGATCGCTGCGCCGATAGAATCCATGTCGGGGAATTTATGCCCCATGATAATCACATTGCTGCTTTCGGTGACGATTTCCTTTAAGGCGTGAGAAATCACGCGTGCCCGCACCCTTGTTCGTTTCTCCATTGGGTTTGTTTTACCGCCGTAAAACTTCACCTTGCCGTTTGGCAGCTTAATGGCTACCTGGTCTCCGCCGCGTCCCAGTGCTAAGTCCAAGCTGGATTGCGCCAAATCGCCAAGTTCTTTCAGGGAAGAGACTGAAGCCCCGACACCGACGCTTAACGTCAGCGCTACACCGTCAAACGAGGTTTTTTCCCGCACTTCATCAAGAATCGAAAACTTCGAATTTTCGAGTTCAGTTAAGATGTGTTCATTAAGTACAGCGATAAAGCGCTCTGAAGACGTCCTTTTCAAGAAGATCCCGTACTCCTGCGCCCAAGCGTTCAGCAAAGATGTCACCTGGCTGTTCATCGTGCTTCTCGTCTGGTCATCCAATCCTTGTGTCACATCATCATAGTTATCAAGGAAAATATATGCCAGGACGGTTCTTTCGTTTTCATATAGCTTTTCAATCTGAATTTGTTCTGTTACATCAAAGAAATATAAGAGACGCTCATCCCGTTTGATGACAACCCTAAACTTGCGGTCATTCAATGTAACCGTTTCCGATTCCACCTCTTGTTTGATAAGCGGCACTACCGATTCACAAGTATCGTAAAGTGATCTCCCCACTAAAGTGCTTTCATTAAAGCAAGAGGAAAGAAACGGATTTGCCCATTCTATATAATATTGGTCATTAAAAAGCATGATTCCAATCGGCATTTCCATCAATGCCTCTTCACCGACTTTTTTCAACCTGTAGGACAACGTAGAAATATAAGCATCAATCTCTTGTCGAATAAGAGAATCAGCACGCTTAATAAAAAACAAAATAACTGCCAGCAGCAGCACTTCGACGGTTCCTAATATCCAGTTAAAATAAAAGCTGATGAGGATTGTAATAATTGACAGAGCAATCAATGCATAGATGGGATACCGAAACAGCGGTTTTTCATAAAAGCTTGGCATTTCTATCACTCCCCACCATGTGAGTAAAACTCATGTTCACTTCACCTTATTCCTTATATGAAAGCCCATATCTAAAACGCCTAAAATGCGAATGGCTGCCATGAAGACCGGATGCACAAACCCAAGTATGACAGCAATCACAGCCGCAGCCTTTGGATATTGTTTCTTATGGCAATAGAAAAAGATAAATGATAAACCTTGGATGAAAATCAGAAACCCGAGTATAAACTCCCCATTTAAAGCGATAGAGTACAGCATTTGGCCTTTTTCTAAAGGCAAAAATGAAAGCATGACAATAATCAAATACAGTACTACAACACTTTGCGGAAACTTCAACTCTCTAAAAGGCTTTAGATTAGGAATATCGGGGGAGAATCGCCTTAAGAGCGGCTTAGCGATAAGGTAACTGAGGAAAGAAAAAATAACTCCTACCATCACAATAGCTGTTGGAAAAAGATATTGAACGATACCCAATTGTTCTTCCATCAGTTTTAATTGCTTCTCAAACTGTCCAGCATTGCCCGACTGCTTCGCTACAGTTTCTACCATATCAAGAGATTGCCGGTATTGTGTCATCGCCTCATCAATGATATTGATACCCAAAAACTGAATGCTTATCACAAAATAGAAGACAATACTAAGCATATAAATAAGAGCGCCCGAAATAATGGCGTGCCCGGGCTCTTTTCTTTTGAAAAAATGTCCCATGGCAATGCCGGCGCAAGCTGACATAAAAGCTACAATAAGCCCGTTAAAGGACCCGACAATAAAAACAACCGGAAGACTGACAGCGCCCATCCATATCCCTAGCTTCAATCCATGTCTGATCGTATACAAGATCATTGGCAGCGGCAGTGCAAATAACAGAATTGTTCCAATCACAGGAACATAAACGACCAGAAGCGTGATGATCGCAAACAGACTGATTAAAATAGCTCCTTCCATTAAAGCTCTCGTTTGTTTCACTTAGTCACCTCGTATCATCCTGAACATACGAATAGAAAAGAGCAGCATAAACGACTGCTCTTTTTCATCGCTGCAACATACGTTGCACCGAATGTTTTTATATCATCTCTAAATTTTACTTTTATATTTTAACATAAGTCCAAATCGCAAGTAAAATGACGCTAATGTTTCATGTGAAACATGAAAAATGAAAAGACATTCTTTGAAAAGAATGCCCATCACAATTAATGTTTATCATCCATAAAGCCAGAAGATTCCTTGTTTTTCTTTTTCGTTTTTCTGACATACATAAAAATTAAGATCACCAGTAAAAGGGTTGTTGCTTGCAGAACGCCGCTGCTAAACAAGAAAAAGTTCTTTATCATGTCCCACATTGTGTTTCACCTCTTTGTGCATGTTCTCAACCCGTATCCTATATAAGGTGAATTTCCCTTTTTAAAAACTTCAAAACATCATGAACAACATTGAGCGTTGGGCATATGCTGATATGGAATCTGATCGATAAAGGAGAATTTTCACATGGATGAACGCAGAACATTGGCTTGGCATGAAACATTAGAAATGCACGAGCTGGTTGCTTTTCAATCAAACGGACTCATTAAACTGAAGAAAATGATAAGAGAAGTAAAAGACCCTCAGCTCAGACAGCTTTATAACGTGTCTATTCAGGGTGTTGAGCAAAATTTAAGAGAGCTTCTTCCGTTCTTTCCACAGGCTCCGCACAGAGAGGATGAGGAAGAAGAACGCGCAGATAACCCATTTTACAGCGGTGACCTGCTCGGTTTTGCCAAAACATCTGTCCGCAGCTATGCCATCGCAATTACAGAAACAGCAACACCTCAATTAAGAAACGTACTGGTCAAACAGCTGAATGCTGCCATCCAGCTGCACGCCCAAGTTTATCGATACATGTATCAGCATGGATATTATCCGTCTTACAACCTTTCTGAACTGTTGAAAAACGATGTCAGAAACGCCAACAGAGCCATTTCAATGAAATAAAACAAGCAGCAAAGGAGTTTTCCCTTTGCTGCTATTTCTGCTGATCCTTCAGTAAGCCGTTCGAACGATAAGATTCCAGCACGTCTCTGTTGGATTCTCCCCATTCTTTCATTTGCAAAACAATCGGTTCAAGCGTTCGCCCGAATTCCGTCAGAGAGTACTCAACCTTGGGCGGCACCTGTTGATAAACCTCACGATGCACGATGCCGTCCGCTTCCAGCTCCCTCAGCTGAAGAGTAAGCATTCTTTGAGTAATACTCGGGCAGATTCGCCGAAACTCATTAAATCGTTTCTTGCCATCTATCATGTGATAAAAAAGAATTCCTTTCCACTTTCCGCCAATGACATCTAGAGTAAATTCAACTGGACAGCCTTCTTTGTTCGGGTATATATTCTTTTTTCCACTCATTCTTGACCCTCCAATAGTACCTTTTTTGATACTACATTACATTTTGCAACTAAGCTACCCAGTATTTTACACACCTTTTCTCCTTAGCTCAAAGAAAATGCTTCTTATTCACATCAATTTTTAAGGGTTTGCATGATTACACCTGCAGCCAGACGTGTTAAACTATATAAAGATTACACTACTTAAAAAAAGGATAGGAGCTATCATGGAAAAGATACTTATTTTCGGACACCAAAACCCAGACACAGATACGATTTGTTCTGCGATTGCTTATGCTGATTTGAAAAACAAACTCGGCTTCAATGCTGAGCCTGTCCGTCTCGGACAAGTCAACGGCGAAACACAATACGCGCTTGACTATTTCAAACAAGAAAGCCCGCGCCTTGTTGAAACAGCTGCAAACGAAGTAAACGGCGTTATCCTGGTTGACCATAACGAACGCCAGCAAAGCATCAAAGACATTGAAGAGGTTCAGGTTTTAGAGGTTATCGACCATCACCGCATCGCTAACTTTGAAACAGCTGAGCCGCTTTACTATCGTGCTGAGCCTGTAGGCTGTACGGCTACCATCTTAAACAAAATGTACAAAGAGAATAACGTGAAAATCGAGAAAGAAATTGCCGGCCTTATGCTGTCTGCGATCATTTCTGATTCCCTGTTATTTAAATCTCCAACTTGCACAGACCATGACGTAGCGGCAGCAAAAGAGCTTGCGGAGATCGCTGGCGTAGATGCTGAAGAATACGGCTTGAACATGCTGAAAGCAGGCGCTGATCTAAGCAAAAAAACAGTGGAAGAGCTCATTTCTCTTGATGCGAAAGAATTTACACTCGGCAGCAAAAAAGTCGAAATCGCACAAGTAAACACAGTGGACATTGAAGATGTGAAAAAACGCCAAGCTGAATTAGAAGCTGTGATCTCAAAAGTTGTGGCTGAGAAGAATCTTGATCTGTTCCTTCTCGTTATCACTGATATCTTAGAAAATGATTCACTTGCTCTTGCAATCGGTAACGAAGCAGCGAAAGTGGAAAAAGCGTTCAACGTTACTTTAGAAAACAACACAGCCCTCTTAAAAGGCGTTGTTTCCCGTAAAAAACAAGTCGTTCCTGTCTTAACAGACGCAATGGCTGAATAAGCAAAAAGCATCCCGCGTCGGGATGCTTTTTCTTATTCACCCAGCTTCTCAATTTGTCCCATCACATCAGTAATTTGCTTTGCGTTTTGGACCAGGTCTGACTGCTCCAATTCTTTAAGCGATACCTTGCCTTCCTCGGCTTGTTTTAACACCTCTTCAGCGCTTTTCTGCAAGGTTTCGTTATGCTCCTGAATGGTTTGATGAATCTCCGCTGCGGCATCAGGCGGCGTTAATTCATTAAAATCAGCGGCATCCTTCTGAATCGACTCAAGCTGCGCTTCAAGTTTTTCTTTCGCCTCGGTGTCATTTACAGCTTTCTCAGCCAATTCAGGCGCTTCCTCTGCAAATGTCTTCACCTTCTCCACATACCCCGCTGCTTCACTCGTATAGTTCAATCCGTCGTTCACCTGATCAAGCATGCCGCATCCGCCTGCACTCAAAAGTCCCACTCCGGCAAGTACTGTCAAAATGATCTTCATCTTCAGCCCCCTCATCGTTTCTTTTTCATTTTTTCTTTTAAGATCGGAATCAATTTCTCTTTCGCTAACGGCAGCCCTTTCCTCACCAATTCACGCTTCAGCCACTTTTTCAGCTTAGACATTCTGATGCTCCTCTCCCTTTTTGATAAAAATGAAAAAACTCCACCAATTTGGTGAAGTTCCTGAAACAAAAAGACCTTCACCAAATCAGATTTGGCAAAGGTCTCGCTAACAATGAGATTGCCAGCAAAGCCGAGGACACCTTGTCCCGTAATGACGACTTTACTGTGAAAGCTACTCCCCTTTGGAGTGTTCATTTATATTACTTTCATTTTAAAGCACCAATCTGTTCCAGTCAAATTCCTGCCGTTTATATAAAAGCGCGCTGTGGTATTTAAAATTTGAATGGTTTTTCCATCAGGAGATCATGCTATGACAGAGGAGGTTTTCATCATGAGTCAAGAGCGCGTGAAACGGCCTGGGCATACCAGATGGTACATATCTTCGTTACTTAGCGGCATTATTATTCTTAATTATTTTGACCGAGTGGCCATCTCGGTAGCGGCCCCTGCGATACAAGATTCGTTTCACCTTACTGCAACTGAACTCGGCATCGTGTTTTCCATTTACACCTATTCCTATACACTGATGCAGCTGCCTGTCGGAAGTTTGCTGGACCGTTTTGGGGTCGCATGGGTCACGAGGGTTGGAATGACAATATGGAGCTTTTTAACGATCCTTCTTGCTTTTTTGCAAGGAAAATTGCTGTTGTATCTGTTCCGGTTTCTCATTGGGCTGACGAGCGCCTCTGCGTTCCCTGCTGCCTCTAAAGCAACCGCTCTCTGGTTTCCTCCAAGTGAGCGGGGATTGGCAAACTCACTGTTCGATTCGGCCGCCAAATTTTCAAACGTGATCGGCGCGCCATTGGTCGCGTTTCTTGTCACAACATTTGACTGGCGTGTCGCTTTTTTGACGATTGGATGCATCAATGTGCTGTTTACGATTTTTTTCTGGCAGTATTATGAACAGCCTGAACGGCACAAACGCATTTCTAAAAGTGAACTAAACTATATTCAAAAACACAATGCCATTACAACAGAGCAAATCCCTTACAAAACGGGCCCGCTTTTAAAAAAGCTTTTCACCAATCGGAAAGTATGGGGCTTAATGATCGGATTTACAGGGTACGGGTATACATTCAACCTGCTGCTCACCTGGCTTCCGACTTTCTTTAAACATACATACGGTATGGATCTCATGTCGTCCGGTTTATTTACGGCAGTGCCGTGGCTGATCTCAACCATTTCCGGAATTGTGGTCGGCGGCTGGCTCGTCGATTATTTTATTAAGAAAGGCTATCCTAACACCAAGGTGTACCGAACCGTAATCATAGTCGGAATGAGCTTTGGCTTTTTCTTTTTAGGCTCCATTCTGACGAACAATATTACCGTAGCCATTATTTGCATTTCCATCGGACTCGCCGGAATTTCAGCAACCGCTCCGGTCGGCTGGTCCATCTCCGCAGAACTCGCGCCGATCGGTTCCGTATCCATGCTGAGCTCCATGGTGAATCTCGCAAACAACCTGTTCGGAGGCATTATTGCTGCGTCACTGACAGGGTATTTGTTTGATGTGACAGGCTCCTTTACCCTCAGCTTTCTGGTAGCTGGTTTTGTGCTGTTGCTGGGATTGGTTTTTTATGTGTTTGTATTAGGGGATGTAAAACGAATTAAACTGGAATGAAGAGTGCTTGCTGAAAAGCACTCTTTTCTTTGAATCCGCCTGGTGTTATTTTCTTTCTCCCAACATTCACTAGGCTGTTCTCGGACGAAAACACCACCATTTTATCCTTGACTCCAACCAAAGGTAAGGCCTCATAGTGAAAGAAGAAAGGAGGAGTCAGATGGTGAAATTAACAGTAAAAGAACTATCCAATATTGCGAATGTCACAATCAAAACGCTTTATCATTACCACAAAATCGGCTTGCTAACCCCAAAGGAAATAAGCGAAGCCGGATATCGGTACTATGGTGCTGACGAACTAAAAAGACTGCAGGAAATCCTTTTTTACAAAGAATTAGATATTCCTTTGTCAGAAATCAAAACATTATTAAATGAGGATGCTGAAAGAACAAGTACATTAGAAAAACAAAAAAAGCTGTTTGAAAAGAAAATTGAAAAGTATCAGCGTCTCATTCAAACAGTCAACACATCTTTAGAATACACGAGAAAAGGTGAAAACATGGATCATAAGGTAATGTTTAAAGGATTTGAAAGCGCTGAAGAATGGAAACAATCTTTAGCAGAACAAAATGGGTATTTAAAAGAGCGTTACGATTTTGAATTGGATACACATACAATCAATGTCGATGAAATGAACAAAATGGCAATAGAGGCTAAACATTTTCTTGATAGGATGGCTGATTTTTTAAGAAATGGTGTAACGTATCATGACCCTTCCGTGCAAGAGCATGTCATGAATCATCTTAAGTTCCTAAATCAGAACGGGCATCCGACAAGTAAAGAAGACTACGTAAAACAAACACGTTTTTTTATGCAAGATGATTTCCATAGAGGAATGTTAGAAGAGCAGCAAACTGGTTTATCTTATTATTTGGTTGTCGTTGCAGAACACCTGTAGTGTTTTGTCACCCTTTATAGGGTGACAGCCATCAGGATTACGAGACAGCACCGCCAACAATCGAAACATTCTGCCGGTCAACGGCAAAACGCCGTCCGTTCCATTTCAATACGGTTTGAACATATCCCAATGAGTCGGCGTTATACCTTCCCGCTATCCGCTGGTACGCCAATAATTCGTATACGCCGTCTCTGTCAAAATCAACCGGATACAAGCCCGATAAAGGATTCACCCATCCTTCTATCGGCATTTTTAACACACCTTGGCTGTTATAAATCTCATTCAAATATTCCCTGCCCTTGTAAGTAAGGTCGAGGATATACGTTTCGTTTTGCTGATGACTGATGACGCTCGCTTTATATTGATTTTGATACCTCACACTGTACTTTAATTCATCATTCAATACATCTGAATTGAAAATTCGCCGGAACTGCCTGTTTAGATAGGCAAACACATATGCATAAATAGCACCGCCACTTCCCCCTGTATCCATTACCACTGCCACATCCTCAATCTTGTCGCCTGTCATATCCCCCAGAAAAAGTGACGGATTGTATCCCATATTGTTTTGAAGCTGAATCTGCTGCTCCTGATGGGTTCTGCCATCACGGATCACCAATGTGATATCTCTCCATAACGGGCTGCCGGGCATTTGATTTCCAGTTAGAAAGACCTCGTCAATAACGCCGTCTCCCGTTACATCGCCGTGAGTAGATGCAATGATTGCACGTGAGGAGACAGGCTGCCGAAATACGTATGGATGTTGAACAAGTCCTTTGCCTTCATAAAACCAATAAGGAGTATAAGGAGCCATTCTGATGTCATACACATTCAATTGTGTCACCTTCCCTAATCAGCTGAATGAATCATTATATGCAGGAATGGCACATCAAAGACATATCTTACACACCAATTAAATCCGTACCATATGAATTATCAATTACACAAAGCCACTCGTCTTGCGCATTCTTCTTAAATACATAGGTCGCCCTTCTTTCCATCGCATACTCGGAGTCCTTTTTATCCGAATCAAGCAGTGTCTGAGAAAGAACGAGTACCGTGTCACCTGCTTCCAACAGGATCATTTTCCCTTGTGTCGGGACAATATGATGATTGAAATAGTTCGCAATCGTGATAAATGCTTTTTTGATTTCTTCCTTGCCTCGTGCGATCATGCCCGGCTTCACAACTAAAACGGCATCTTCCGAATAATAAATCATCAGTGTATCAAAATCTTCATTTTGGATTGCCAAATCACACGCAGAGATGATGTCTTTCAATTGCTGTTCCAAATGAATTCCCCCAATCATCATGATTGGATATATTATACATCGCTAGACCACTGAAACCGTGAAAACAAAATGAAAAGTATCCTTTTTTCCTATATAATCAAATAGATATATTTAACAAAGTACCCAAGTGAAGGGGTGAATATTATTGTCTGCGGAAGTAACGTTACATGACAATATACATCATGATTTAAGTGCGGATTGCCAGCACTGTTTTGGCCTGTGCTGTGTCGCCTTGCCTTATGCGAAGTCGGCAGATTTTGCTTTTGATAAAGACGGGGGCACGCCTTGCCGCAACTTACAATCAAACTATCAATGTTCTATACATAAAGATCTCAGAGAAAAAGGATTTCGAGGCTGCTCTGCATATGAATGCTTTGGCGCCGGCCAAAAAGTATCCCAAATCACTTATGAGGGAAAGGATTGGCGAAACAGCCCCGAAACGGCCAACCAGATGTTTGATGTTTTTCCTATCATGCAGCAGCTGCACGAAATGCTCTGGTATTTACATGAAGCTCTTTCTATAGATATAGCCAAGCCGATTCATGCTGAACTGAGAACCAGTTTCGAAAAAATAGAAAGGCTCACCAGACTCAGCAAAGAACGCTTGCTGACACTGCAGGTGGACGAGCATCGAGCTGAGGTCAATGAATGGCTGTTAAAAACAAGTGAACTGGTGCGAGCCCAAGCCCGCCATCCAAAACTCCCGAAAAAGGTCAGCCGGGGAAGTGTCCTGATCGGCGCGAAACTGAAAGGGCTTGATCTGCGAGGAGCAAATCTAAGAGGGGCGCTGCTCATAGCCGCCGATCTGAGAAATGCCGATTTGAGAATGACAGACTTTATCGGTGCAGATATGAGAGACGCCGATCTCAGCGGCGCCGACCTGACCGGGAGCATCTTTCTGACACAGGCACAGGTGAACGCCGCCAACGGCGATTCGAACACAAAGCTGCCGCTGTCTTTACGAATCCCTGCCCATTGGAAATAAAAAAGGACCCGCTAACGGTCCTTTTTTACTGATCAATTCAATCCTTTTTCGTTCCTTTTATCCGGCACTTTCGCACTTCTTGCCAAGTATCCCGACAGCCATAACGCAACCAGCAGCATGAAGGTGATCATACCGACAACGCCCAGCCAGTGAAAACCAGACCAGAATAGCCCTCCGATTGTTCCGAAAACACTTGAACCGGCGTAATAAAAGAACAAATACAGCGATGAAGCCTGTGCTTTGTTGTGAAGGGCTCTCCTGCCCACCCAGCTGCTGGCAACTGAATGCCCTCCGAAAAAACCGAATGTAAAGAGGGCAATCCCCAGAATTTTCACTGCCAGCATATTGTTTATCGTAAATAACGCACCTGCAATGACGATGAAAATATTCATCACCAATATTTTCGGATAGCCATACCGATCAACCATTCTTCCAATGAAAGACGAGCTGAAAATGCCTACAATCATCACAATAAAGATCCAGCTGGAAAATGCTTTATTAAGCGAATACGGCGGGCCCAACAGCACATACACAATGTAATTAAACAAGGCAACATTGCTTCCAAGCAGCAAAAAACCAATGAGAAACAAGCTGAATAGTTTACGGTCCCTCAAGTGGCCGATCAGAGACATTCCCAATTTCCCGAGCTTCAATTTTCTTGGCGTAAAATGCCTGGATTGCGGCAAATTTATAAAAAATATAACACTAGCAATCAAACTAATGACACCAATTGATCCCATCGCCATATGCCAATTCAAGTACTCGCTCAGGAGCCCGGAAACGATCCTTCCGAAAACGGCGCCGATTGCATTTCCGCTGATATACAGCCCCATCGCCGACCCAAGACTTCCGGGTTCAATTTCTTCCCCGAGATAAGCCATCGCAATCGACGGAAGGCCTGCGAGCGAAACGCCTTGAATGGTTCTCAATACGAGCAGCGTATGAAAGTTCGGACTAAAGGCCGATGCCAGACAGAGAACCGATGCGGCCAGCATGGAAATACCCATAATCGGCTTGCGCCCCCACACCTCGGATAATGAACCAAAGACAAGCATGCTCACAGCTAACAGCATTGTGGTAACAGATAAAGAAAGACTCGCCGCAGTAGGCGTTACATGAAATTCCCGCGTGAATTCCTCCATGAGCGGCTGTACGCAATATAGAATCGCAAATGTATTGAAACCCGCAGCGAAGAAAGCAAACGTAATTTTTCGAAAAACCGGTGTGCCTTTTTGAATGTATGTCATCGGGACTTTATCGGTCCCTCATCATGTTGTGGAGTACTGCCATTCATAAACAATCATCCTTTATTTCTTCCGAATTCAAACATCCTCGAGTCTGTTTATATTACTATCTTAGCACCGTTGATATATGTTGTATAATGCATATAAAATATCCTTTTCATGCTTATATGTAATAAGGAGGGATGATAATTGGAATGGGAACAACTTGAATATTTTCAAACACTGGCCCGGATGCAGCACGTCACGAAAGCCGCAAAAAGCCTCTCCATCACACAGCCTGCGCTTTCACGCTCTATCGCCAGGCTGGAAAATCATTTGGGCGTGCCGCTATTTGACAGGCAAGGACGATCCATTAGCTTAAATCAATACGGACACATTTTTTTGCGGCGGGTTCAGGCGATGATGAAGGAGTACACCGAAGGAAAAGAAGAAATCCAAGCCTTATTAAAGCCAGACCAAGGCGTAGTCTCTCTCGGTTTTTTACATACATTAGGCACCACGCTCGTGCCCGATCTCATCGGCTCCTTTCAGCAGGAATACTCCAACATTTCCTTCCAGCTGAAGCAAAACCACTCTTATTGGCTGCTTGAACGATTAAAATCCGGGGATCTGGACCTCTGTCTCCTCACTTCGATTAAGCCTGAAAATCCGATCCAATGGATCAAGCTGTGGAGTGAAGAACTCTTTGTATTTGTGCCAAATGATCACCCATTAGCCAGTCGCGAAAGCATTACCCTGAATGAGATTGCCGGGGAGCGTTTTATTTTATTGAAAAAGGGCTATGCGCTTCGGATGACGGTCGATGAGCTGTTTGAGAAGGCTGATATACAGCCGAACATTATGTTTGAAGGAGAAGAAGCAGCTACTGCCGCAGGTTTTGTGGCAGCCGGACTGGGCATATCTATTCTCCCAGACCTGAAAGGCTTAGACCAAAGCAAAATCACCAAAATCCGCGTCAGCTGGCCGGAATGTCAGCGTGTCATAGGAATTGCCTGGATAAAAGGCAGGTTTTTATCACCGGTTGCTGAGACCTTTAAACAATATGTGATCAGCCATTTTTCTGAGTAGGGAGGATTCAAGCATGAATGTCAAAAAAATCACGTCAGAACAGGATTTACATACAGCTTTTGAAATCAGAAAGGCAGTATTTGTAGAGGAACAAGGCTGTCCCATTTCGGATGAATTCGATGAGTTTGATACACTCCACGGTGATTGCCAGCACATCCTGGCTTATCATCAGAATGTACCTGTTGGCACTGCACGTGTCCGTATCGTTGGCCACACGGGGAAACTGGAACGAATCTGCATTCTGAAGTCTTACCGCAAATTCGGTTTGGGAAAAGTGATCGTCGGTGCATTAGAACGTATTGTAAAAGAACAAGGCATTTCTGCCTTCAAACTGCACGGCCAGACACAGGCGGCAGGCTTTTATGAAAAGCTCGGCTATCAGACTGCATCAGAAGAATTTATGCTGGACGGCATTCCGCATGTGCTGATGACAAAACAAGACGATTCTGCGCTATAGATTGTTCATAAATTTGTCACTTATGAGCATGAACAGTTCATTGGTATACTAATCACCGATTATGAAGAGAAGGAATGATTGTATGCCAGCAAATAAAAAAGAGAGTCTTATATTTGGCGTGATGATGTGTTTTGGAATGGTCTGCGTCATGTCGATTTACAATGCCATCATCAACGAAGCCATTCAGGATTTTTCACTGATGACCGTTTTTGAAATGGTCATCGGTTTTATGGTCGCCCTCCTGTTAGATTTACTGTTAGTGGGCCCCCTCGCCAAGAAGATTGCATTCCGCATGCCGTTCGACAAGACTAAAAAAATTTATGTCATCCTTGCCATGTCAACTTGTATGGTGATTGGCATGGTACTTTGTATGTCTGTGTTCGGTTTAGTGACAGCGGTTCTAGCAAATGGGCTGAACGGGGACAGCCTCTTCAGTGCTTATCTTATGATTGTGTTGAAAAATTTCATCCTGGCCTATCCGTTGCAATTACTGATTATGGGCCCATTAGTCAGAGGAGTTTTCATGAAATTTGTAAAACCAAAGCTCACAGCCGCAATTTAAATAGAATAGGAGTGAGCCTGACACTCACTCCTTTTGCTCATGAATCGAATGTAAAACAAGCTCCGCAAAAGCCTCTGCGGCAGGCAGCTGCCATTTTTTCTTTTTGGGTGTGAGTAAATCGGATCGAGGGCTTCACCATGCTGGAGATTTTTCAGCTTATGTTTTTCACTTCCATTAATCCCTATACCTTACCACATAGTTTTTATACAATTCTTCGTTATAAAGTATTTCTTCGCCATGTGAAGAGCAAATGAGCGTTGGTTTGATTTGATCTATGATTGAGCCGCTATCGATGTTCTCATTTATATCAACACTGAATCTTCTTATAGGTGGGTGTAAATCCCCCTTACTTGTGATAAAAAGGTCGCCCGTTAATAACGTACGATCGATTTTATGATAATACACGACATGCCCAGGAGAATGGCCAGGTGTTAAATAGTATTTCAGAGGCAGGTGAGCAAGCGTTTGCTCCGTCAGCGGCTGGACAATATGGGCTACCCCTGTGTTCTCCACTTCATTTTTGTTCGGATAAGGCGCTTCTCCATTGATATATATAAGTTCTTTCTGGTGCGCAAAAATCGGAATATCAAATCTCTCTAACCATTTTGATGCACCCCCGATATGATCACTGTGGCCATGGGTAAGCAAAATGGCTTTTGGATTGCCGATCGCTAACGCTGCCCTAATTTGAGCATCAGCAAAACGTTCTATTCCCGTATCAACAATATAAACATCATCACCATCTTTGATAAACCAAGTATGAACCGGAATACGAAGAGGCACATCAAGCTCAAATTCACATTGATAGACATGTTCTGATAGTTGTCTCAAGTTCACGCAAACCATCTCCTTTGGAAATTTTTTGATAGTTTTAAAGAAAACAGAAGTGAACGGACCATTTTCCAGGCAGATTATCTTGAAAATGGTCCCACACTCCAGCAGACTGGTATTCTTGAGAAGGAGACGCCGATTTTCGTCAGCATCAGCTCAACTTGTAAACGTTGTCCATTAATAATCCCTTTTGTTCCCCTTCTTCACATATTCCCAATCACGTTCTATATTCTTCCTCACTCTATGAAGGAGTGCAGAAATTGTTTCCTTTTCCTCTGAAGTAAAACCGGACAAGGCCACTTCCGTGGAATGTTCTCCTTCTCTTCTTAACAATGGATATACCTTTTTCCCTTTCTCAGTCGGGAACAGTTTTTTTATTTTTTTATTTTGCTCATCTGGCAGTTTTTGAATAAATCCCTGCATTTCCAGCTTCTTAATGGCCCGCGCGGCCGTTGTCCGGTCCACCTTTATCATTTCCGCCAATTTTTCTTGAATAATTCCCGGATTTTCGTATATACGTACGAGATAGAGATACTGCCCTCTTGTTAAGTCCAAATCTTTAAATTCGATGTTGCTTATGGAATCCAACGCTCTTGCTATCATGCCGATCTCACGCAAAATATCATTCATTCCTAAAACCCCTCACGTATTTTTGTTGCAATTACAACAAAAATGTTTTAACCTTACTATTATAAGACCACATGCGTGCTGTACAGTCCAGACTAATATCAGAAAAGGATTGATTCATAATGAATATAAAAAGAATAACAACTGAAGCTGATTTACATGAAGCTTTGAATATTAGAAAGACGGTTTTCATTGAGGAGCAACATGTATCGGAATCCGAAGAGTTCGATGAATTTGATACGCTCCAGGAACAATGCCAGCATGTCTTGGTATATCATGAGAATCAGCCTGTCGGCACGGGCCGTGTGCGCATCGTTGACCATACAGCAAAGCTGGAAAGAATCTGCATCCTAAAACCTTACCGTAAGTATGGATTGGGAAAAGTCATCGTAAGCGGGTTAGAAGAAATCATAAAAGAAAAAGGACTGACTGCATGTAAGCTGCATGGTCAAACACAAGCAGCAGGCTTTTATCAAAAACTGGGCTACCAGATTTCTTCACAGGAATTTATGGAAGACGGCATCCCTCACGTCCTGATGACAAAAGACATATCGCGGATTTAACATGAAATATATTTTTTACGGATTAGGCATACTCATATTAAGTTTGGGCATTTCCTTAACCATACAATCAGGACTGGGCACATCACCCTTCGATGCCCTTTTGGTGGGTCTGTCAAAAGAAGTCGGACTTACCGTAGGAAGCTGGGAGGTCCTTATTTCTGTGATCCTCTTAATCTGCAACGCTATATTAACGAGAAAAAAACCTATTTTGCTGGGCTTGATTACAGCATTCATTACTGGAATAGGCATTGATCTTTGGTTGTTTGTTGTAAAAAACACCCTCTATCTAAACGCGTTGTTAAGCAAACTGATTTGTTTCGGAATTGGTTTGGTGCTCATCGGTCTTGGAACAGCCATCTATCTTCAGACGAAATTCGCATCAACACCCATCGATCATTTAACACTTATTATCCGAGATCTCTCCAAAAGAACAATCTTGTTTTCAAGAACATTGGTATACGCTCTTTTCTTAGTATTTGCCATTATCTTTAAAGGCCCTATCGGCATCGGAACCCTTTTAACCGTCTGTTTAGGAGGAATGCTCCTTCACGTTTTTATGCCTTTAGTTAAAAGACGCTTCTTATCCTGCAAAATGTAAATTGATTGTTAAATACCAATGTTTAAAAAAAGAAGAGGTTAAAAGACCTCTTCTTTTCTTGCTGTTTTACATATGAAATCACTCAACAACTTCACCCAAATACAAAAAAACAACTGACTTTTAAAAATAGCTAAGCTTTTTTCGTTCAACTATTTTTTAGGTTTTTCATTCTTTCTTTGATCTCTATCTTCATTATCAATGCCACCTGAAATAGCATCTATAAAATTATCAATGGCCTTACCGATTTTTCTTATTATTCCATTACTATTACTCATATTTTCACTAGTGTTTTTCTGATTTGAATGAGAGTATTTAATAAAACTTCCAAATAAAGCACCTACAAATCCAATCCAGTTTGGAATTCCTTCTAACCCTCTTGGCTCAAAGTATAACCAATTGGTTCCGAATACCACAAGACTAATGAGTATAAGTGTCGTTCCAATTATATTTTTAATCATTCTTAGTATCTACCTCCCGAAATACAGATATATCAATTACGTCTTGAGTATTCAAATGTTTCATTATTTTTTGTGCCAGTTTACATATTGTTTTTTGTGGTAAGCTAACAAAATAACTTTACTTTATACATAAAGAAGGTGATCCCACGCCAAATAAAAGTAAACCCAATAGATTAATCGCTGAGAAGTCTCCATATTTACTCCAACACGCCCACAACCCTGTGGACTGGTTCCCGTGGGGAGAAGAAGCATTTGAAAAAGCAAAACGCGAAAACAAGCCGGTTCTGGTCAGCATCGGTTATTCGACTTGCCATTGGTGGCAATACATATTTTATTTTTAAAAAGTTACCACTCCCGACTAAAAAAGTAACGTGGATATCGAGTAATTCATAATTTCATTGTTAAAAAGATTAATTCCCCTTATATGGACAAATGTCGTGTTACATTTTTTCCTTCTCCACATATCTTTAAGTAAGTAGTCAACTTATTCAGGAGGAGATATTAAGTGGAAGAAATGGGCATGGAGCCATCTCAACTTTGCAGGGAATTTGCAAGGATTCTCAATTCAACACCTAGTGTCGTAAATGGTGTATGTACGGCTACAAGATTTCGAAACAACATTCATCCAGTA